>CALEFT010000020.1 GCA_937876985.1 uncultured Clostridia bacterium
GTTGACAAAACTGTTGACGGAAGCCTTGTCAACAAATCTGTCAACAGATTAACCCGATTTTGTTGACAAAACTGTTGACAGAAGCCCTTGGACTCTTTTACAAATCAACTAACTAATCTAATATCAGAAAACCCAATTGAACATCAAAAACCACCGGAAAATAACTTTATAATTGCTGATTTTTGAATCATAATGCCCAATGATCAGGAAACAGAGCAAGATATTCTGGCTTGTTAAGTCTATCGTCTATTAATAATGCAAAGCCAGTATCTTCTTCAGTTCTAATTACACGTCCAACTGCCTGAAGAACCTTCTCCCATCCTGGAAATCTATAAGCAAAAGCATAGCCATTACCAAACTTCTCATTGAAATAGTTTGATAATATTTCACGCTCTGGGTTTATCATTGGAATTCCGACTCCAACAATTATTACTCCAGATAGTTTATCTCCAACAAGATCAATTCCTTCTCCGAAGTGTCCTCCTAGTACAGTTCCTGCAAGTAAAATCCCATGCGACTTCGAATCGAAGTGTTCTAGGAATGTAGCTTTCTCTTCATTATTCATAGACTTCGATTGTAATAAAATGCGTGAGTCTTTAATAGTCTTAGAAATATTTTTCTTAACTATCTCCATGACCATATTCATATATGAGAAAGAAGGGAAGAAACACATATAATTTCCTTGTCTTCCTTCTAGTTCTTTGATTATGCGTTCTGCAATTTGATTTGCTGTAAATGAACGTTCTTTGTATGTTGTAGGAATATTAGTCTCGATTATTATATCCAAATTCTCTGGCGGGAAAGGAGATGGAATATCAAGCTTTCTGCTGTATTCGCAGTTTTTTCCAACAAGCAATAGTATTCAAACGGCGACAAGGTTGCAGAGAAAAATACCACTGGCATCTTGTCCTTTATCTGAGAATCAAGCTTTGATGACGCGTCAAGGCAGCTAAGTTTGATGTTAACTAGGCCATTTTCACAATAGATGCAGGTGATGTAGTCGTCGTTATAGTATCGTTCCAGAATCGTTAGAAAGAATCTGATCTCGAAGAAAAACTGCAAGGATTTTGCTCTAACACTTCCAGGTCCAAGATCTTCTAGAAGGATTGATAAGTGCTTACAAGTTCTCCACAAAACAGCATACAAATTCTTCGGGATAATTCTCGTGCCCTCCCAATAAGGCGCAATCAGACAATGCTTCGAGTCAATTTGCTCTAATTTCTCAAAACATGAATATCTATCTCCGCTAAAGTTGTCCTTACTTGTGAGCTTCTTCTGGCATACATCGAAGTAGTGCTTAAGCTCGAGCAAAAACTTCTTAAGTGGATATTTGTCCTCGTAGAATAGCAGCATCTCGTCAATCAATTCGTTGGTTATCACTGCAGAGAACATGTCTCTTGACCTGTCGACTAGGTTATGCGCCTCGTCAATAAGAATCGCATTTCTTGTATCGGCCTCCTCCGAAAAGCATCTAATCAAACTTACTCTCGGGTCAAACGCATGATTGTAGTCGCCTATTATTACTTGACAATAATTGAGAATATCAAGCGATAATTCGTGTGGGCAAATTTCATATTTGCTTGCAATTTGTTTTACTAGCTCTGGTTCAAAATCGTCATGCGTTAAGCTTTCTTCTAGCGCAAGCTTTACGCGAGAATAGTATTCTTTGGCAAGTTTACAGTATTTTGCATCGCATTTCTTGCCGTATGGACACATGGCTTCTTTGGATTGTAGCAAAATGGATCTAATGATTAGTCCTTGACTTCGCATATCGTTAATTGCTTTAGACGCGACTTGTCGAGTTGCAGTTTTGGCGGTTAGATAGAAAATCTTATCGTATTGTCCCTTAAGTAGTCCCTTGATAGCTGGGTAAAGGGTAGAAATTGTTTTACCAATTCCGGTAGGAGCCTGAACAAATAAGGCTTCCTTGGATAATAGTGAGTCGAGAGTTACTTTCATAAACTCTTTTTGACCCTTTCTTATTGAATTATATGGGAAAGATAATTCTCTAATTGTATTTCTCATTGAAATATCATAGAAAACAAGCTTTCTAGCAAATTTAGCATATTCTTCACAAACAGTAATGAAGTAGTCTTTTGCTTCTTGTCTAGATAATACTATTGTGTCTTCATAGTATTCGAAGGTATTTATGGATACATAACGAAGCGTCAAATCTACGCACTTTGTATTAGGATTATCGAATAAATATAGGCATCCGTAGAGCATTAATTGCGTGAAATGTTCGCTACGAACTAGTTTGTCGTATGAGCTAATCGCTGATGCGAAGGATTTGATCTCGATAATTCTCGTGTTGTTGCCTTCAAAGGCCTCTATTAGAATGTCGGCTCTGCCTGATATGTCTAGTGAGATTACTTCACTTAGGTATTCTCCATGTAGATAGTGTTCGAATGAAGCTTTCTCACCATAAATTTGCATAATCTCTCCGAAAATCTTCTGGTGAAGTCTAGTACCCTCTAATCCTGAGACAGAATTAAACGAGGTACTGGATAAGCTTCCAGACCTTGATACATATTGGGCTAACTTGGTGACCGATAATTTATAAACATTATTCATGTGTTAATAATATCATTCTTTTCGATTTGGCGAAGTTGCAATTTGAAAATTAGTATTGTAAACTTCTTTAGGTTAAAAACGCGGATATGGCGGAATTGGCAGACGCGCATGGTTCAGGTCCATGTAAGAGCAATCTTGTGCAGGTTCGACTCCTGTTATCCGCACCATTTTGTTTTCCTTCTTCTATGGATTTATTACTTATTCGTTACAATTTGATAGATATGCCATTTTGAGCACGAAAAGATGCAAATTTGATACAAATTCATGCTATTTATAATATAATGGTGAAGGAGGACTTAACAATGGTAAATATTCTTGTAGTAGATGATGAACAGCCAATTTGTGATTTGATCAGAATCACATTGACAAGAGATGGATATAATTGTAAATGTGCTTATGATGGAATTACAGCTGCAGATTATGTTGAGAAGTACCCATTTGATTTAATACTTCTTGATGTCATGTTACCTGGAATAGATGGCTTTGAGCTAATGGATTATATAAGAGAGTTAGGTACACCGGTTATTTTTATTACTGCTAAGAATGCTGTTGCAGACAGAGTAAAGGGTTTAAGACTTGGTGCTGAAGATTATATTGTTAAACCTTTTGATATTTTGGAATTGTCTGCAAGAGTTGAAGGTGTTTTGCGTAGGCATGGTAAGCTACAAACAATAATTAACATTCATGGTCTAACTATAAATACATCTTCTATGAAGGTAACTCGTGGTGATGAAGAGATTGCATTTACTCGTAAAGAATATGATGTTCTTTTGCTTTTCGCACAAAATCCTGGAGTTGTTTTGTCAAAAACTACAATTTATGAGAGAATCTGGGGTGGTGACTACCCTGAATCTACAAGAACTGTAGAGTTACACATTCAGCGAATGAAGCGTAAGTGTGGGTGGAATGATTATATAAAACCTGTCTATGGTATAGGATATAGGCTAGAGAAAGAGGAGAACGTTTGAGCTATAAACTTAAGTTAACAATAGCTATTTCACTGCTGATTTCATTAATGTTTGGAATCGGCAGTACTGTTTTGATTTCTACTTCTTTCAATAACAATCTTAAGCTAGAGACAGAATCTAAGCTCGAATCGTTCGAGAATGTACAGAACATACTTGTACTAATGTCCTCATCAGCTGTATTTGATATTAATACTCTTACTGATTATCTTGATAAATTGTCAGAAAATGGCATTGGTGGTTGGGATGCTGTGTCGTTACGAGAGCAGTCTAATGTTCTTTATAAAGTAAATCAAATTCAGTTACGAACCGTATCTGATGTTATCGACAATATACAAGATATTGAACCTGAGACTGCGACCTATTATCATGTGTCAGATAAATATGGTAAGGGTCTCATTGTTGTAAGTAGAATTAATTCGTCTCTATCTAATATTGTTCTTATTGCTCGCTATGATTTGAGCTATGTATATGAACAGCGTGATGAAGAATTATCAATCTTTCTTAGACTTTATATAATAGTTGTATTCGTAAGTATTCTGGTATCTTTCTTATTGTCGTTAGTTCTTACAAGACAGCTTAACAAGCTTAAGATCGCTGTTAGAAAGATAGCTAGTGGAGATTATAAGATTCGTTCTAATTTGAAATCTAATGATGAATTTGGTGAGCTTTCAAGAGACTTTGATTTTATGACAGAGAAGCTAGAAGAGGTTATCGAGAAGCTAGAGAATGATATTGAGAGACAAGAGCAGTTTATGGGTGCTTTTGCTCACGAGATTAAGACTCCTATGACATCGATAATCGGTTTTGCAGACTTGCTTCGTCAGGATAATCTTGATAAAAATACACAAATGATGGCTTCTAATTATATTTTTTCGGAGTCGAAGAGACTTGAGAGACTTTCTTTTAAGCTATTAGATTTGATTTTGCTTAAGAAGGATAAGATTAAATATAGTAAGATTCGCTTGGATTATTTTGTTAATGAGATTTATAGTGCGCTATATCCTTCACTTGCTAAAAAGGGGATTAAATTAGTTAAGCATGAGGCGAGAGGTGTTGCTTATTTTGAGCCGGACCTAGTTAAGACCTTGTTATATAACTTGATAGATAATGCTTCTAAGGCTATTGAAGGTGAGGGAATGATTGCAATTGGTGTAAAGCAAATTCATTCTGGTTGCGAGTTTTATGTTGCTGATAATGGAAGAGGTATGGTTAAAGAAGACCTAACCAAGATTACGGAAGCTTTCTACAGAGTTGATAAAGCGCGTTCAAGAAGTCAGGGTGGTGCTGGCTTAGGTCTTGCGTTATGCAAGCAAATTGTTGAAGTTCATAATGGTCATATACATTTTGATTCAGAGCCTAACAAAGGAACAAGAGTAGTTGTCACTTTATTTGGTACGCCTTTAGATATGAAGGAATCTGTTGATAATGTAAATATTAAACTATCTGACCTTGGAAATGAGATAAGTAGTGGAAAGAATGAAGACAATTAATAAATTTATTGTACCTATTGTTTCTGTGTTAATTACTATTTTGATAGTAGTAGTTTCTTCTATGTTACCAAAAATTTATACTGCATATTCTGATGATAGACTTGTAGAAGATACACAAAAACATGAATTCGAACTATATAATCCATATGATCAGTATCTTAATGAGTTATCGGATAATAATACAAGTATCATCAATAATCCCAATATAGTCATTTCATATATTAATTCGATGAATTCGCTTTCTTTGTGGCCTGAAGAAGTTGAGACTAATCATACTGCTAATGAGATTAATGAGTTTAGTATGCTTTTTTTCGATAATGCAATGGAGCTATTCAATGCTAATGATTACTTTAATGAAAGCGATATTGAAATGGTTTCTAACTTAATGATGTATTATGAAGAAACGGATACTATCTATAATCCTATTTATGCTTGGAATTGCTATTATTATGATCTTGATGGCAATTGGACATTTTTTATGGTTATTGATGATTTGACAGGTGCAATTTTGTATTTGTCCTTCACTTCGTCAGAATCTAGTAGGTTTAATCTTATTGATATTGAAGAAATATCTGAGGCTATGTATACAGAGTTTATGATTGCATCGAACATTCATGTTGAAGATAATATATTACTTTCAGAAAGTTCAGAATATAATACTTTATATTCTGTTCCATTTGTAAATAACGGTAGCACTTTCTATATGACCTTTAGGAAGAGTATTTATCATAATAATTATTCTGTCGGTTTTGTACTAGAATATATTTAGTAGGAGGTAATATGAAGAATATTAATATTAGAAAGATTCTCCTACTTATATTTGTCATTGCTGCTGTAGTTATATGCTTTTACATTATTGCTTTACTTCCAAAGCTTATTGGAAATAAGCAGGATGATTTGTTGTTAGAGCAAACTTATACATCTAATAGAGAGATTGTTGAATCTTTTATCGAACTAGAACAAGTAGATTTTGATTGCAGTTTTGGCGAAGCTATCACTATATGGTCAAATTATGATATTAAACAAGAAATTTCTCCAGATAATGTAAGTACCAATTATAATGAAGCTTATATCAAGAACAGTATTATTAAACCTTATATTCAAAATCTATACTCTATTGATACATTGATTATGAGTGAATTTGAATTCTCTTCTTTTGATTCATCTTTATTCTTCGTGTATTCTGATGTTATGAATAAGGGAGCATTGATTTGGAATATTGTCATTTTCCCTCCGACAGCGCTTTGGCAGATAACTGTTCAAATAGATGATTCAACGGGAAACATTATTCTTATTGACTTCGATATATTGTCTGGTAATTTTTCAGAGTATCCAATTGTTTTGGATGCTTTCTATAATGCCTATGCATTTGAACCGAATTTATTACATGATTCAATATATAATCAAATTGTCGATAGTTTTCCTACTGCATATTTTGATATTCCGACATATTATTCGTATAATGTAGACGATTCTGTATATAGGCCTACTTATTGTGTTGATTATTTTCACAACTTAGAATTAAATGGTGAAGATGTTTCTTTAATAATGTCTTGTAGTTTGGACTATTACGGATTTACTATAGAATATAGTATTGTTTAACAAGGAGAGATATTACTATGATTAGACTTTATAATGCGAGAATTCTTAGCATGAATGATAGAGAAATCATGAATGGAGAAGTCTGGGTTAATGACGGTAAGATATCTTATGTTGGTTCTAAGAGAGAAGATGGTGTAATAGCAGATGAAGAAATTGATTGCGAAGGTAATCTTCTAATGCCTTCATTTAAGAATATGCATACACATACTGCCATGACTTTTAGTAGATCTATTTCTGATAATTTACCACTTCAAAGGTGGTTGTTTGAACTAATATTCCCAATGGAAGCAGAGCTTAATTCCGAAGACGTGTATTGGTTTGGTCTATTAGGTCTAATGGAGTACTTGGCTTCTGGTGTTTCTTCTTGCTTTGATATGTACTTCTTTGCTGATTCACTAATTGAAGCTGCAAAGAAGGCTGGTGTTCGTGTAACTTTCTGTGGTACCTGTACAGGAATTAATGATGTTCCTAAGATGGAACAAGATTATCTAAGAATTAATAATCTTGGTGGGCTATTCAATTACAAGATGGGCTTTCACGCAGAATATACTAATGATATCGATGCCTTGAAGGCTATTTCTAATCTTGCTCATAAGTATAAGGCTCCTGTTTATTCACACAATCAAGAGACAAAAAAGGAAACAAAAGAATGTATCGATAAATATGGCAAAACTCCAACACAATTATTTGATGAGTTAGGCTTGTTTGATTATGGTGGAGGTGGTTTCCACTGCGTTCATTTTGAAGATAAGGATTTTGAAATCTTCAAGAAGCGTGGACTTACTGCTGTAATCAATTCTTGTTCTAATGCGAAGCTTGCGTCTGGAATTGCTGATCTTCGTAAGTTTAATGAATATGGAATTAATATTACTCTTGGTACAGATGGTGCTGGTTCTAATAATTCTCTTGATATGTTTAAGGAGATGTATCTAGCGTCTGTACTTCAAAATATTAAATATGACGATGCAGCTGGAATAGATCCGTTCGATATTCTTAAGGCTGCTACTTCTAATGCTAATGTTATTATTGGAGTACAAGCAGATTCTTTATCTGTTGGTAAGGCCGCAGATATTATAATGATTGATCTTAGTAAGCCAAGTATGAATCCACTGTCAAATATTGCAAATAATCTTGTATATAGCGGTTCAGCTCAGGTAGTGAAGATGACTATGGTAGATGGCAAAATTCGCTATATGAACGGAGAATTCATTGGCATCGACAAGAACGAAGTAATAATGAATTGTAATTCTAGAATTCAAAGATTAAAGGACATAATTAATGCGTAAGTTACTTGGATATTTTAAGCAATATACCAAAGAATGTATTATTGGACCTATGTTCAAAATGCTGGAAGCAATTTTCGAACTTATCGTTCCATTAGTAATTGCAAATATTATCAACAACGGTATAGAGCAGAAAGATTTCTCATATATTATTAAGTGCGCTTTATTGCTAATGCTTTTCGCGATAGTAGGATACGTATGTGCAACTATTGCTCAGTACTTAAGTAGTAAAGCTGCTATTGGCATCGCTTCTGATATTAGAAGAGACTTGTTTAAGCATATCTTCGGCATGAGCAACGCCACTTTCGAAAAGAATAATTCTTCAAGACTACTTACTTCGCTTACTGGTGATGTAAATCAAATACAATCAGGTATAAATCTTACACTACGTTTGCTTCTTAGATCTCCGTTTATTGTATTTGGCGCTATTGTTATGTCATTTATTGTTAGTAAGAAACTTTCTGTTATTTTCTTGATTGTTGTACTGATACTAACTTTATTTATTTTCTTGAACCTGAAGAAGTCTATTCCTTCATATTCCAAGACTAGAGCAGCTCTAGATAACGTAGTTACAAAGACAAATGATGCAATTTCTGGAGTAAGAATAATTAGAGGTTTTTGTAAAACTAGCGAAGAAGAACAACTGTTTTATGAATCCAATAATACATTGAAATTAATGCAGAATATTTCTTCTAAGATTACTTCTGTGCTTAATCCTGCAACATTTCTAATTATTAATGCAAGTATTTGTACTCTTATATACTTTGGAGCTATTGATGTATCTGTAGGAGATTTATCTCAAGGTGATGTAGTTGCTCTATATAACTATATGTCCCAGATTCTTGTCGAGCTTATTAAGCTTGCAAATTTAATTATTCAATTAAGTAAAGCTATTGCATGCGGTAATAGAGTTAGCAAAATACTTGAAATTGATATTATTGATAACAATAATAATGCAATTTATGAATCTTCTAATTCAAAACGCGCAATTCATGTTGAGAATGTTTCATATAAATATTCTAACTCTGATAAAGAATCTATCTCGAATATTTCATTTGACTTAGATTATGGAAAGAAACTTGGTATTGTTGGTAAGACTGGATGTGGAAAGTCTACATTAGGAGCAATAATTGCAAACTTAAATAAGCCTACAAATGGACAAATTATCTATAATTGTAATGAGGACATTAGAATTGGTTATGTAATGCAGAAGAACAAACTCTTCTCTGGAACGATAGAAGCTAATATTCGTTTAGGTCGTGACTATTTAACAGAAGATGATATTAATAATGCTATTTATTCATCTAGTAGCGATGACTTTGTGTTTAAGAAAAATGATGGAATCTATCATGAATTGTCTGAGGGTGGAAAGAATCTTTCCGGTGGACAGAAGCAAAGACTTGGAATTGCTAGAGCTATCGTAAATAAACCTCATATTCTTGTTATGGACGATGCAACTTCAGCTCTTGATGCTATCACAGAGAAGAGAGTTAATGATAATATCTCTAATTTTGATTGGGATTTGGCAATCGTTATTATTTCTCAGAAAATCAAATCTATTATTAAATGTGATGAGATTCTTGTTCTTGATGAAGGAAGAATAATAGGTAAGGGAACTCATAACGAGTTACTATCGACTTGTAATCTTTATAGAGAATTGTTTGAACTACAACATCCAGAAGCTTCAGATAATCTAGGAGGTGCGCATGAATAAGAATATTTCTACCATTTCTAGATTAATGTCATTTGCTAATAATACTAAGATATATTTTGTGCTGTCTTTGTTTTGTGCATTAGTTTCAGGAATACTATCTCTATTGTTACCATATTTCTTCGGAAATACAGTTGATTTAATTGTAGATAAGGGAGATGTTGATCTTGATAGAATTCTACAGATTTTATTGATATGCGGAATAATTATTGTAATTAATTCAGTTATTACTCTTATTATGAATCGTCTTAATTATAAGATTACATACAATATTGTCGAGAATATTCGTAATAATTGCTATAGTAAGCTTAATAGACTTCCTATTTCTTATCTTGATTCTAAGGCTGGTAAGAAGGTAAATAGTTTTATTATTAACGATTGTGAAGTTATTTCTGACGGACTTTTGCTTGTATTGAATCAGCTATTTAGTGGACTTGTATCTCTTGTTGGTACGCTTATTGTGATGATATATATTGATTATGTCGTTGCATTAATTGTATTTGTGCTAACGCCTATATCTGTATTCGTTTCTGGCTACATAGCTACAAATATTCATAAGTATTTCAAGGCACAGTCTGAAATTAAGAATAGACAAACTTCTTATATTAATGAGATGGTTGATAACTATAAAGTAGTAAAGGCATTCAAGTATAATAATCATGTTCAAAATGAGTTTGATATTATAAATGATGAATATAAGAAGACATCTACAAAGGCTACATTCCTATCTTCTATGGTAAATCCAACTACTAGATTAATTAACGCTATAATTTATGCGATTATTGCTCTTACTGGTTCTCATAGAGTTATTTCTGGATTAATAACAGTCGGAAATTTAACAAGTTTGTTAGCTTATGCTCAGAATTATATGAAGCCAATTAATGAGATTTCTGGTGTTTTCGCTGAAGTTTCTGATGCAATTACTTGTGCTTCTATAGTTTTTGATTTCTTGGATATTGAAGAAACTGAGAGAATGGATATGCATAGTGGTGCTGTCAAGCCTATTAAGGGCGATGTTAAGCTAGATAAGGTATCTTTCTCTTATGATGGCACAAAGAACGTTCTAGACGATATTACGCTTAATATTGGTGCTAATAAGACGGTTGCCATTATAGGACCAACAGGATGTGGAAAGACTACATTAATTAACTTACTAATGAGATTCTACGACAATAGCTTCGGAACGATTTATATCGATGATTCAGCTATCGGAGATATTGATAAATATAGTCTTAGAAGCCAAATTGGTATGGTTCCACAAGAAACATGGTTTAAGACTGATACTATCATGAATAATCTTAAGTATGCTTTCGATAAAAATGAAGAATTCTCTGAAGAGAAGGTATATGAGGCGTGTAAGATTATTGGTTGTCACTCCTTTATATCAAAGCTACCAAATGGATATAACGAAGTATTATCTTCTAGTAATGACAATATTTCCGATGGTCAAAAGCAGCTAATTTCAATTGCAAGAGCGTACTTAAGTAATCCTTCTATCCTGATTCTTGATGAGGCTACAAGCTCTGTCGATGCACTTACTGAAGCAAGAATCAGTGAAGCAGTTAGAAAGCTATGTAAGGATAGGACTTCAATAATAATTGCACACAGATTATCTACGATAATTAATTCAGATATTATTGTCGTACTTAATCAGGGCAAGGTTGTTGAAGTTGGAAATCATAAAGATCTAATTAAGAATAATGGATACTACTACGAACTTTATCATTCTTATTATGATCAATAGTGGTATAATTCTTTATCGATTAAACTAGATAGGAAACATATATTATGAATACAAAACTAGAAGCTTTTAAGAAATATATTAATGGTAAGAAGGTTGCAGTAATGGGAGTTGGAATATCTAATAGACCACTAATTAGATATATTCATTCTCTTGGTGCAAATATTACTGCATTTGATACGCTTCCTAAGGATGATATTGTTTTGTCTAGAACGATAAGCGATTTTGAAGCAGATGGAATCAATATTAATTGGTCATGTGGTAGTAATTATCTTGATTTATTAACGACTGAGAAGTTTGACTTAATATTTAGAACTCCAAGAATGAGAAATGATATTCCAGAGCTTGTTACTGCTATATCTAATGGTGCTAAGCTTACATCTGAGATGGAAGTTTTTATGGAGCTATGTCCAGCTAAGATATTTGCAGTAACTGGTTCAGATGGTAAGACAACAACTACGACATTAATTTACGAGATGCTTAAGACTACAGGACATAAAGTATATGTAGGTGGAAATATCGGAACACCACTACTTGATAAGTCTGATGAGATAAGTAGTGATGATTATGTTGTGCTTGAACTATCTAGCTTCCAGCTACTAACTATGTCTATATCTGCTGACATTTCTGTTGTTACAAATATTACGCCTAATCATCTTGATGTGCATAAGGATTATCAGGAATATATCGATGTAAAGACAAATATTTTCCGTCATGAGAGAAATACGAAGGTGGTACTCAATTCTTCGAATGAAATCACTTATAACATGAGAAGTCTTGCTCATGGAGATGTGATGCTTTTCGCGCAAGAAGAAAGCCAGGATTCAAATGATATGGCTTTTGTTAGAGATGGCGCATTGATGGTGAAGATTGCTGGTAAGGTTACGAAGATTTGCAAGGAGGACGAGATTCTAATTCCTGGAAAGCACAACGTAGAGAACTATTTGGCTGCTATTTGTGCTGTTATTGGCTATGTAGAGCCTTCTAATATGCGAAAAGTTGCAATGACTTTCAAGGGAGTAGAGCACAGAATCGAGCTTGTAACTGAATATAATGGAGTGAAGATTTATAATTCGTCGATTGATACTTCTCCAAATAGAACAATCAATACGATGAATGCGCTCAAACTTCGTGGTATGAAGGGTGTTTTGATCGCTGGTGGAGCTGATAAGAATTGTATCTATACTGGTCTTGGGGATGCGATACTTAATGTTTGCGACAAAGTTATCATTTGTGATGCAAGGCATGAGAAGTCAAATACTAAGCAAATAATCGATATTCTTGCTTCTGAAGCAAATGGAAAAGAATATCTTTGTGAGACAATTAGTGAATATGATGATGCAATAAAGCGAGCAATTGAGCTTGCAAACGAGGGAGAAATTATCATTCTTTCTCCGGTTGGTACATCATATGATAGATTCAGACATTTCGAAGAAAGAGGAAAACTATTTAAGGATTTAGTGCTTGACATAACTTCGAAGTAATTGTATAAATAGAACAAATTTAATAGTTTTATATCAAACGCAATGATAAGGAATATTATTCTTTTCTTGATGCTTAACAGAGAGTCGCGATGGTGGAAGGCGGTAGTAATTGGGAATTGAAGAACTCACCTTGGAGCGGTCGGTTGAAATCTTATAGAGAGTAAATTTGAACGGAGGTCCACCGTTATCAGAGGACAGAATATCAGCAATATAATTGCTTGTATTTGATGAGTGCACCTGGCTTCTGGGTGAATTAGAGTGGTACCGCGAATGACCCTTCGTCTCTAAAGTAAGATGAAGGGTCATTTTTATGGAGGAAAACATGAATTATCAGAAGTATGTTAGCCCAGCGCCTATCGATTTGCCTAATCGATCTTGGCCAACGAAGAAACTTACGAAGGCACCAATTTGGTGTTCAGTTGATTTACGAGATGGAAACCAGGCTCTTGAAGTTCCAATGAGTCTTGATCAGAAGGTATTCTTTTTTAAGTATCTTGTATCTATCGGTTTTAAGACGATAGAGATTGGATTTCCAGCTGCGTCTGAGACAGACTACAATTTCACGAGGTACCTAATTGAGAATGATTTGATTCCAGATGATGTTACTATTCAAGTTTTGACACAGTCTCGTAAGCATATCATTGATAAGACAATGGAAGCATTAGAGGGTGCAAAATCTGCAATTGTTCATTTGTATAACTCTACATCAACACTTCAAAGAGATGTTGTATTCAATTTTGACAAGGAAACATGTATTGAACTTGCTGTTTCTGGTGCCAAGATGATAAAAGAGTATATCGATAATTATACTGGATCAACAAAGTGGATACTTGAGTATTCGCCAGAATCCTTTTCGGGAACGGAATGTGATTTTGCAGTTGAGATTTGCGATAAGGTTCTTGATATTTGGCAGCCAACTCCAGACAATAAGGCGATTATCAATTTGCCAGAGACGGTAGAGCTTTCTACGCCGAATACTTTTGCTGACCAGGTTGAGTATTTCTGCACGAATACAAAGTATAGAGACAGCATTTACGTTTCTATTCATACGCATAATGATAGAGGTACTGCAATTGCGACTTCTGAGCTTGGACTTCTAGCTGGTGCTGATAGAATTGAGGGCACATTGTTTGGTAATGGTGAGCGTACAGGAAATGCTGATATTGTAGTGCTTGCTATAAATATGATGATGCTTGGAATAGATCCTAAGCTTGATTTGACTAATATTGACGAGGCTGTTGCTATATACGAGAAATGTACTAAGATGACTGTTTCTGATAGACATCCTTGGGCTGGAAAGCTTGTATTCTCTGCTTTCTCTGGTTCGCACCAAGATGCAATTAAGAAGGGAATGAAGCGTCTTAAGGATACAAGCAGTGAAATTTGGCAGGTACCATATCTTCCAATTGATCCAATGGATGTTGGTAGAACATACGAACCAATTATTAGAATTAATAGTCAGTCAGGTAAGGGTGGAGTTGCTTATATTCTTGAAGAGAATTATGGTCTAAGTGTTCCAAAGCCATTCCTTGTAGACTTTATTCAGGTTATTAAGTCTGAATCTGATTCTAATATGATTGAGCTTTTGCCACAGCAAGTATTTGATTTGTTTGATGAGACATATATTAATGTATTTACTCCATATAGCATGGTATCGTATTCTGAGAAAATGCATACGGACAAGTTCTCTCGCGTAGAGGCAAAGATTAAATATCTTGATAAAGAAATTGATATTTCTGGAGAAGGTAATGGTCTACTCGATGCATTTGTAAACGCATTCATGAAGAGTACAGGAATTAAGTTCAGCATTCATATGTATAACGAGCATTCCATGAAATCAGGTACTGATTCTGCTGCTATTACATATATCCAGATAAGAAATGAAAAGGATAATCAAATTTATCTTGGTGCCGGAGTCTCAAGCTCAGTTACAAAGTCTTCTATTAGAGCAATTATAAGTGCAGTTAATAGAATGCTTCGCTAACGCTAATTAAACTAGATTCTTAAAGTGCGACAAACATAAGTCCCTAAGAGTAAAATTAATTCTCTTAGGGGCTTATTTATTTAATCTTCGAATAAGTGTTAGAATCTTTAATCTTTCTATTAATATGCTTACTGCGATAGTAGAAGATTAAGGAAATAATAATTATTGCCATTACTGAAATAACTATAAAAACTATAAGAACAACTTTCAACGTGTCGAATATAGTATTTTTCTCAGGAGTAATTTCAATAAACTTGGATTTTGTAGATATTTCTAACTGAAGATAACCAACAACATATCTGCTTCCATCTGTATATGTTCTACATAATGGTACAGAAAAATTCTGTGATTGTGCCTCTGGATCAATTATAACTTGTGATAAATCTATTGAAGGAACATAACCAGTAGCTGATCTCGAAGATAAAGTAGTGTGATATTCAGATAATTCCATTGAGAAGTTCGATATCTCTAAGTCAGTAGATTGTAATAGAGCTTCTATTTGATTTCTTGTATCTGTATAAATTGAAGCAAACTCTGAGTCATCAAGTGCAACTGTTGTATATCTGTTAAAACCAAATTCAAATAAGTTAATCATATCTTGGTATCTAATACCTGAAGATGTCGCATTAAAAATAACTACAACCAAAGTTCTGTCATGCTTCGTTGCAGCACCAACTATAGTGTATCCAGCTGTATCGTTATATCCAGTCTTGCCTCCGATATAGTAATCATAAGAGAATTCTTGTGTAGCAATAACATTGTTCGCATTTGTAAGCGTTCTTACATCGCCATATTTGTTTGTTGGACTAATCGTATATGAAGAGGAAGTAGATATCTCGCAGAAGGTTGGATTACTTACAGCTGCTTCTACAATTAGTGCCATATTAGAAGCAGTAACTCTATTATTACAATTTCCATAGCCATAAGCTGAAGTAAAGCATGGATTCTCGCATCCAATCTCGGCAGCCTTAGCATTCATCATATTGCAAAATTCTTGTTCAGTTCCTCCAATATGCACAGCAAGCGCAAGCGCAGCATCATTAGCAGACTCTAATAACGCTGCATAAATCAAGTCTACAACACGCAATTCTTCGCCTTCTGTTATTCCCAGTATTACATAGCCATCTTCGATAGGCGTGTACATGCTTGAAGTAACAGTAACGATTTCTTCTAGGTCGCATTCTTCTAGTGCGATTAGGCAAGTAAGAACCTTTGTAGTAGAAGCAGGGTCACATAAAGTATCAATATTATTTCCAAGTAAGTATGAATTAGATTCTGTATCGAAAAGCAAATAACTACTAGCAGAAACAATTGGTGCATCAGCTGGCATCTCGTTTAATAGTGAATTTATCTCGTTTTCTACGATTATAGAATTTGCTGAGTCTTCGCTAGTATTATTTGTTTCTTCATTTATAGACTCGCTAGAGTTTTCTTGTGAAGTTTGGTTAATAGACGGCTCAGGTTCTGCCAAAACATCAATAGATGTAAAACAAGAACACAAAACACTGCCAAACAAAACAAAAGAAGAAATTAATCGAAGTATTCTAGACTTCATATTGTTTACCATTACAAATTCTCCTAAATAATTATTATTATAATAATATCACTTTTGCATTTATTCACAAAACACTTGTTTTTTGTTATATTTAGTAAGGTAAAAAATATTAGGAGAAAACACATGCCAATAGTTAGAATTGATGATATTGATGCAAAGTCTATTGAAGATAGTTTACTTAAGCTTAAGTCTCATATATCAAATAGAATTAAGGCAATAGGTCGCCCATTAACATATATTATTCATACATACGGATGTCAGCTTAACGAATCCGATAGCGAGAAGATTGCAGGAATCCTCGAAGAAGTAGGTCTAGTTCCAGCTATTACAGAGGATGCTGATGTTAATTTCTTTAACACCTGTTCCATTAGAGAGAACGCAGACGATAGATTATATGGAAATCTCGGTATGCTTAAGGCTAAGGCACGAGAGAACAAGGACATGATTATCGCAGTTTGTGGCTGTATGATGAAGGTTCAAGCCAACATTGATAAGGTTTCTAAGAGCTATCCATATGTTGACTTAATCTTTGACCCACAGCAAATTCATAATATTCCTAGTCTTTTGTATAAGGCAATGAACCAGAGAAAGCAAGTCCTCGATGTCTGCGATATTGATTATATTGTTGAAGACCAGTATCTTCCTATTGCTAGACAGCGTAAATTCCGCGCACTAGTTCCGATTATGTATGGATGTAATAATTTCTGTACATATTGTATTGTTCCTTTTACTAGAGGTCGTGAACGTTCGAGAGACTTCGATAAAATCGTTTCCGAGGTTGAAGAGCTTGCTAGACAAGGCTATAAGGAGATTATGCTTCTCGGCCAGAATGTAAATTCATATGGCAAGGATAATGATGGCGACAAGCGTTTCCCAGATTTGCTTGCTCGAATCGCTCAAATTGAAGGCCTTTCTAGAGTGCGTTTTATGACATCTCATCCGAAGGATATATCAGATGACGTAATCGAGATTATGGCTCAATATCCCTCTATCGAAAAGCATCTGCATCTTCCAATGCAGTCTGGTTCAGATACTATCCTACAGAGAATGAATAGACATTATGATAGAAAGCAGTATTTAAGAATTGCTCATGCTTTTCGTAAGAGAATTCCAGAAGGAACTATTTCTACTGATATAATTGTTGGCTTCCCGGGTGAAACAGATGAGGATTTTGAGGATACAATGTCGGTTGTTGAGGATGTACGCTTTGATTCTGCATTTACATTCCAATACTCTAGACGTCCTGGTACTAAGGCTGCTGATTACGAAGACCAGGTTCCACATGATGTTGTTTCTAAGAGATTCCAGAGACTTCTTGATGTGCAAAACAAAATCACATATGAGTCTAATCAGGCTATGGTAGGGAAGTCCTATGAAATACTGATTGAAGGAATATCGAATACTAATGATAAAATATTAACTGGAAGAACGAATTGCAATCATCTTGTGAATTTTACAATAGATGGTTTTGAAGGTGATGGAAATTCGCTTGAGGGTAAGCTCGCTATTGTTAGAATCACTAACGCGAAGCCATATTCCGTAGAAGGAGTATTAGAGAAGTTTGTATGATAACTAGTTCAATTAATACAGAAGGTAAAATTACTGATAATACTAATGGTAATCGCTTAACATTAGACAAGATTGATGTAAGCATCTTGTCTCCAATGATGAAGCAATATGTCGAGACTAGATTGCCACTTGGCGATACTATACTTTTTTATCGTCTTGGTGATTTTTATGAGATGTTTTTCGATGACGCAATATATGTAAGCAAAACGTTAGAGCTTACGCTAACACAAAGAGACTGCGGTTCTAACCTAAGAGCTCCTATGTGTGGCGTTCCTTATCATGCATATCTTACTTATGCTAATAGACTTCTCGCATCAGGACATAAGATTGCTATTTGTGACCAGTTAGAAGATCCTTCTATGGCTAAGGGAATTGTTAAGAGAGGAATCACGAAGATTCTTACTCCTGGAACGCTTACTGATTCTAATGCAATCGATGATAAGCGTAATAATTTCCTTATGAGTATTTACTGTATTGGTAGACAATATGGTGTTAGTGTAGCTGACATTACTACCGGTGAATTCGAGGGAACACAATTAACCTTTATAGATAATGATGAGCATCTGATTAATCTTATTGGTAAATATAAGCCTTCGGAGATAATAGTTAATCCTGATTTTGAGGTTACTAAGGCTTATAAGACTATTAAGCAGGCTTTCCATATTGCTTTTACTACTAGAAATGACAGAAGCTTTTCTGTGAAAAGAATTCAAGAACATGCTAGCACTAAGTCAATTATCGGCAAGGATTCTTTTACTAATCCAGAGCTTGTTATGTGTTCCGCTGGAGGACTACTTACATATGTAGACGAGACTCAAACGGATACAGTTTATCATCTTGATAACTTCAAGATAATTAAACTTACTGATACTATGGAACTAGACATTTCCACTAGAACGAATCTTGAATTAACTTCAACTATTAGAACAAATTCTAAGAAGGGTTCGTTACTTTGGGCTATTGATAGAACTAAGACAGCGATGGGTGGTAGACTTCTAAGGTCCTTTGTAGAAGCTCCACTAATTGATGTTAATCAAATAAATGCGCGTCTTGATGCAGTTTCTTTGTGTTATGACAAATTTATTGCTCGTCAGGAAATCATTGAATGTCTAACTGGCCTATATGATATAGAAAGACTTGCATCTAAGGTAGCACTTGGAAATTGTAACGCTCGAGACCTGTTATCTCTTAAGAATTCACTATCTAAGCTTCCATTTATATATGATCGTGTTCAAGAATTTGATTCAGTAGGACTATTTAAGGATATTAAGTCTATGCTCGATCCAATGCAGGATGTTTATGAGCTACTTGAAGCCTCTATTAATGAGGATGCGCCTCTGACTATAAAAGAAGGTGACATTATTAAGCGTGGCTTTAATAGCGAATGTGATGAAATTGCTGATATTGCTTCTAATGCGAAAAGCTATATTATGCAAATAGAAGCTCGAGAGAGAGAGAAGACTGGTATAAAGACTTTAAAGATTGGATACAACAAAGTATTTGGATATTATATCGAGATTAGTAAAGCTCAAACAGTTAATGCACCAGAGACATATATTCGTAAGCAAACTCTAACGAACGGAGAGCGTTATGTTACTGAAGAACTTAAAGAACTCGAAGACAAGATTCTTTCATCTTCTTCTAGAAGAAATACATTAGAGTATGAGATTTTCTGTTCTATTAGAGAGAAGGTTTCCAAGGAACAGGATAGATTATTTGCTACTGCTAAGGCATGTGCTTTACTTGATGTAATCACTTCTCTTGCAGAGCTTGCTACAAATGAGAATTATGTAAGACCAATTATCGACGACTCTGAAGTAATTGAGATTACAGATGGTAGACATCCAGTTATCGAACAAGTGCTAAGTAAAGATGATGGCTTTGTTCCTAACGATACTTGTATTAATACAGAAGACAGATTAATGATTCTTACTGGTCCAAATATGGCTGGTAAATCTACATATATGAGACAAGTAGCACTGATTGTTCTCATGGCACAGATGGGTTCTTTTGTTCCTGCAAGCTATGCCCATATCGGACTCGTAGATAGAATATTTACAAGAATTGGTGCTTCTGATGATATTTCTCTTGGACAGTCTACATTTATGGTAGAAATGATGGAAGTATCAAATATTCTTCGTAATAGCACAAGACGAAGCTTGCTGCTTCTTGATGAGGTTGGTAGAGGTACTTCTACATATGACGGACTTTCTATTGCATGGGCTGTAATTGAATATATTATTAATCCAAATACTTTATATTCAAGAACAATATTTGCGACTCATTATCACGAACTTAATCAGCTTGAACGTGTAACTAAGGGAGTCTTCAATTCGCATGTTGAAGTCAAGGAAAACGACGAAGGAGTTGTCTTCTTACATAAGATTTCTTCAGGTGGAACATCTAATAGCTACGGACTTGAAGTTGCAAGACTTGCTGGAATTCCAGTTGAGGTTCTTAATAGAGGCAAGGACATTTTGTCAGAACTAGAAAGAATAGGTGACTTCAAGGTTGATTCTAACTTAGGCTCTTTCGAAAATATTTCTGAACAAAGACAAATAGATACGAATTTGTTTAGTGCTGAGAATATGTCATTTAAGAAAAATGATCCAATAAGAGAAATGATATCATCGATTGATATTACTAAGTTAACACCAATTGAAGCTATGAATATCCTATACCAGCTTGGAGAAATGGTTGATAAGGAAGGTAATAATTAGTGGCAAGGATTCATGTATTAGATACTCAAACTGCAAATACAATTAAGGCTGGAGAAGTTATTGAGCGTCCGGTCTCTATTGTTAAGGAGTTAATAGATAACAGTATTGATGCTGGCAGCACAAGAATTACTGTTGAATTCACTAGCGGAGGAATTGAACTAATAAGAGTATCTGATAATGGTCTAGGTATGGATAGGGATGATGCAATAAATTGCTTTACTATTCATGCTACTTCTAAGATTACGTGTACAGAGGACTTATTTAATTTAACTACAATGGGTTTCCGTGGTGAAGCACTACCATCTATAGCTGCGATCTCTCGCGTTGAACTTAAGACAAAAATGGCTTCATTTGATGTTGGTACAAAAGTAATCATTGAAGGCGGTGAGTTGATTAGCACAACTGATTGTTCTATGGATAATGGTACAGTAGTAACAGTTAAGGATATTTTCTATAATACTCCAGCTCGATATAAGTTCCTTAAGAAGGATTCAACCGAAGGAATGTATATCTGTAATTATGTTGAGAAGATATCTATTGTTAACCCACATATATCCTTTAAGCTTATAAAGGATGGTAAAACATATTTATCTACACCAGGTAATGGTAATTATCAAGACGTTATTTATTCAATATATGGTAAGGAGCTTGCAACTAATTTGATTCCTGTTTCTTATGAGCATGAGGGGATAAAGGTTTCCGGCTTTACTTCAAATCCAATGCATTCACTAAACAACAGAAGAATGCAGATTGTTTATGTAAATGACCGTATGATAAAGAGTGCAACAGTTTCTGCAGCTATTGATGAGTCATATCGTAATGTCATGATGAAGAGCAAATATGCAGCTTGTTTCTTGATGATCTACATTAATCCTAGTCTTATAGACTGCAATGTTCATCCGCAGAAAATAGAAGTAAAGTTTAATAATGATTCTGATATATTTAGACTTGTATATCATGGAATTAAGAATGCGCTTAATGATTACAATGAGAAGAAGAATACACAAATAGAAGTAAATAGTACTTCTATTGTTAAGAATACAGAATCCTATGATCTTCCACAGAAGAAAGCAACACAATTAGAGATTCGTCAAACTACTAAGCTTCTAGATATCTTGTCTGGAACTGATATGACATTAGAGAACTTTGCACCAAGTAATGTTTCTACTAGTATATCTACGTCTAGTGACAAAGCTTATTCGAATAGTGAAAATAGTACAATTAATAATGGTAGTTTTGACATTAATCCTGACGATCCATTTGATTATCTGGAAAATAATAACAATCAACAAATGTCAATTACTACTAATGAAGAACCATCATTAGTTATTGGAAGCAAAGAAGATGGTGATTTTAAGCCAACTTCTGAAATCGATGAATTATGTAAATCCAAGATAATAGGTTTTATTTTTGCTACTTATATTCTTTTGCAGTCTGAAGAAAACTTCTTTATTGTTGACCAACATGCAGCTCATGAGAGAATTCTCTATGAGGAATTTCTTGCAAAAGCTAGAAATAAACAATTAGACAATATATCTGAGCCATTATTGATTCCTAGAATTATCAAGCTCTCATCTTCAGATTATTCTTTGATTGAAGATAATATTGATATGCTGTCTTCTTATGGTGTTGACATATCACTAATGGGTCAAAGAGAAATTGCAATACGAGCATTACCATATGGCAGCAAGTCATCTGATCCAGTATCATATGTTGAGACTATTATTAATGACCTACGCAAAGAACTTCCTACTGGCGATGACAAGTGGTATCACTCAATAGCTACTGCTGCTTGTAAGGCCGCAATTAAAGGTCACGATGTCATAACTAAGGAAGAGGTTATGAAGCTACTTTCTGATCTATCAAAACTAGAAGATCCTTATCATTGTCCTCATGGCAGACCAACTTTTATAAAATACTCTAGACAAGATATAGAAAAGGAGTTTAAGAGAATCGTATAATGCTAAACCTTCGCGAAAAGTATGGTGTAAATTTTGAATACATTCCGATTATTACTGGTCCAACAGCAAGTGGAAAAAGTAGTCTAGCAATGAAATTATGTCAAGAGATTAATGGTGAATTAGTCTCATGCGATTCTATGCAAATATATAAATACCTTAACATTGGCACAGCAAAGCCAACTATTGAAGATCAAAAGCTAGTTAAGCATCACATGATAGATATTATCGAACCAAATGAATCTTACAGCGTAAACGATTATGTATTAAAGTGCCATGAAGTAATCGATTCTATTTTATCTAGAGGCAAAATGCCTGTACTATGCGGAGGAACAGGACAATATATTCAAGCACTATATGAAGGCATAAACTATATAAAGGACCCAGTTGACCAAGAAATAATAGATAAATTGTATTCTGAATTTGAAGAAAAAGGTATAGAAGAAATCTATCAGAAATTGTCTCAAGTTGATCCAATTGCCGCATCAAAGATTCATCCTAACAATACTAGAAGAGTTATTCGTGCATATGCAGTGTTTCTTGCAACTAATAAGACTTTTACGAATTGGAATAATGAATCCAAAACACAAGGACCAGTATATCCATTCAAAGTATTTATTATTAATCATGATAGAAGTGTATTGTATGACAGAATTAATAAACGTGTAGATATCATGGTAAAGGATGGTCTTCTTGAGGAAGCAAGAGAATTATACGACGCTAAACTCTTAGTGAATTCTACTGCGAGACAAGCAATCGGTTATAAGGAAATTTATGAACACTTCGACACATTTGTCTCACTTGAAAAAGCAATTGATAACATAAAACTTCGTTCAAGACATTATGCTAAGAGACAATTAACGTGGTTTAGAACATTTCCTGAGCTAAACTTAGTTCATCCGATAATATGTGGAAAAGACTATGTTACAGGGACTTTCGAATATTCTGTAGACCAAAAAATGATTGAAAGTATTGAAGAATTAATAGAGTTGCTTAGATAAAAATCTAGGCAACTCTAATTTTTTTTCACATATGAGACTAATGTAAATATTAATTTAAATATGTCTAATGATACTTTCATTACAGAATAAATCTGTTATTATTGCAATTACCAAAAGAATTTACTGAATCTGGAGGTGATTCCAATGATATATGAGTTAATACAATTAATTAATTGAATAGCGATGTAAACCAATTACCTTGCCAAGAATTTTACAATCTGAAGTGTTAAATGGAATTGGTGAATAAGATTCATTCTCAGGAAATAAATATGGAATGTCATTCTTATACCCAAATCGCTTGACAGTAGCTTCGTTATCAATAAGACCAACGATTATATCACCATTATCACAACTGTTCTGTTTACGAACAATAATTACATCTCCGTCTAGGATGTGAGCGTTGATCATACTGTTACCTGTTACTCTAAGCATAAAACATTCATTGTTACCAACTAAAGATGTAGGAACATAATAAGATTCTGTATTATCTTCGAAGGCATATATTGGTAAACCAGCAGTGATCTTACCTAGACAAGGTAATTTTGTCATATTGCTATTTGTGTTATCAATTGGAGTAACTACTGTATCGCTGTCAGTAGATTCTTCATATGATGAACTTCTATCATCATTATTTATAAGTATTGCTCGACGTAGCCCTGGGCGATATTTAATCTTATTCTGTTCATCAAGCTGCTTCAAATAGTAGTGAACAGAAGAAGTTGATTTCAAACCTGTACCATTACAAATATCTCGAACAGATGGAGAAAGACCATTTGTTCTAATATAATCTACGAGAAAATTGTAAACTTTATCAATGGATCTAATCTTATTGCTTGTACTATCAGCCATAGGATACCTCCGAACATATTTTCTTATTTCCAATATTAGAACATTTGTTCACATCTGTCAACCGGATTATAAATTTTAAAACTGTTATGTAATTATAATGTAATTTATTTGGAGGCTACTATGGAAAATAATTCTAATATTTCTATTTCATTAGAGAACTTATATTCATGTCTTAAAAGTCCGAATCATGATGTATTGTCATCAATTCTAAGCTTTGGATCTATTACATCAGACCTAGAAGATGCTTTGAAAAAAATGTACACAATGGATAAAGCATACGTCAAAGTTTCTAAGCTAGACAATGATGTAAAAGGCTCCTTTAAGTATGATGAAATCTACGATAATTATGTTGAAGGATATGAGCAGTATAAGAAAGAATTCTTCGCTAGACTTAAGCTTGCCTTTGAGTCAAATCAGAAGGCTTCATATCTTTTCTACCTTATTGTTACACTTCCATCACCTCAGCGAGAGATTATTTATCGTAAATACATTAACCTTGAAGATAACAAAACTATCATCGATAGGATGTTCCTTACAAGATCAACTTTTTATAGAGCTTTGGCTTCTGCGAAAAAGGTTCTATCAGTACAAATGATTGCAAAATTTGGTGATGATTATATTCAAGATTTTGAAGATACTATTCCTCGTGAAGTATTGCTCGATTTAGCAAAAATTAAAAGAAATACAAAAGGGAAGAGAGGACGCAAGAAACCGACTCTTAACGATTAAGTATTTTAGACTTTTCGAGAAGGAAAAGAGCAAATTTGCGTAATTTTTAGTAATCTTTTCACATTGAAATTTGTTTTCCGTTAGATAAAATATCAATGCTAGAAAAAATATGTGAGGTTTACTATGAAGATTAGTTTCTCGACACTTGCTTGCCCAGATTTGACATGGCAAGAGATTTATTCTATGGCTAAGGATTTTGGCTTTGATGGTATTGAGATGCGTGGACTTGGAAATGACATTATTTCTTACAAGGCGCTTCCTTTTACAGATGCACAAATTGAGAAGACTTGTGCTAAGCTACAAAGCCTAGGACTTGAGATTCCATGTCTATCTTCAGGTGCAATTCTTTCTGATAGAGAGAATCACGAGGATGCTATAAAAGAAATTACACAATATGCTCAGCTAGCTAGAAAGCTCAATACATCTTATATTAGAATTCTTGGAGACAAGGAGCCTGCACCAATGGGTGAAGTGGATGATGATATTGTTTACGAGGCTCTCGTTAAGCTTGTTCCAATAGCAGAAGAATATAATGTTACTCTTCTTGTTGAGACAAATGGTGTATACGCAGATACTTTAAGACTTAAGAATTTGCTAGAGAAAGTAAACAATCGTAAGATTGCTGCTTTGTGGGATATGCATCATCCATATAGATATTATAATGAATCACCTGAAACTACAATTGCTAATTTGGGTGAGCTCATTAAGTATACTCATGTTAAGGATTCCGTTATGGAAGGTGATAAGGTTTCCTATAAGCTAATGGGTGACGGTGATATGCCACTTGAGCAAATGTTTGATGCTCTTGATTCTATTAATTATAACGGTTATGTTTCATTCGAGTGGGTATATAGATGGTCACATGAGCTTTGTGATGCTAATATTGCTGTTCCACAGTATGCTCAGTATATGGAGCCATACAAGACAAGACATAAGCATTCCTTACAGCGTAATAATAAGGATACAGGTTACTATGTATGGCCAAAGGAGACACTTATTGATTATACTTTCCCAGATGTTCTTGACAGAATCTGCGAAGAGTTCCCAAATCAATATGCTTTCCGATATACAGAGTTAGATTATACAAGAACATATCCTGAATTTAGAGATGATGTTGATACTTTTGCACGTGCTCTTTTGGCAATGGGCGTAAAGAAGGGCGATCATGTTGCAATTTGGGCTACAAATGTACCACAATGGTATATTACATTCTGGGCTACAACTAAGATTGGAGCCGTTCTTGTTACAGTAAATACAGCATATAAGATTCACGAAGCAGAGTATTTGCTCAGACAGTCTGATACACATACTCTAGTTATGATTGATGGCTACAAGGATTCAGACTACATTTCTATCATTAACGAGATTTGTCCAGAACTTAAGAGTTCTGTTCCAGGACTTCTTAATTCAAAAAGACTTCCATTCTTGAAAAATGTTATTTCTTGTGGTTCTTCTATTCCTGGTACATATTCTTGGGATGAAGCAATGAAGCTTTCTTCTAAGGTTCCGTATACAGAGGTAGAGAAGGTAAGAAGAACTATTGATAAGCACGATGTATGTAATATGCAGTACACATCTGGTACTACTGGATTCCCTAAGGGTGTTATGCTTACACACTATAATGTTGTAAATAATGGTAAGGCAATTGGTGACTGTATGGATCTTTCTACAGCAGATAGAATGATGATTCAAGTTCCAATGTTCCACTGCTTTGGAATGGTTCTTGCGATGACTGCATCTATGACTCATGGAACAACAATGTCTCCTATAACTGCTTTCTCTCCTCGAAAAGGATTAGACTGCATTAACAAAGAGAAGATTACTGCATTCCACGGTGTTCCTACAATGTTTATTGCAATGCTTAATCATGAGAACTTTGATAAGACAGATTTCTCATATATGAGAACTGGTATCATGGCTGGCTCTCCTTGTCCGATTAAGACAATGGAAGATGTTATTAACAAGATGAATATGTCTGAGATTTGTATCACATATGGTCAGACAGAAGCATCTCCAGCAACAACAATGTCAAAGACAACGGATTCAATTGAGCATCGAGTAAATACAGTTGGACAAGCTATTTTCGGAGTAGAGTGTAAGATTGTTGACCCTGAAACTAACGAAGAGCTACCAGACAATGTAGACGGAGAGTTTGTAGCTCGTGGTTATAACATTATGAAGGGTTATTACAAGATGCCAGAGGCTACAGCTGCAGCTATTGATGAGAATGGTTGGCTTCACACTGGAGACTTAGCAAGAAGAACACCAGACGGATATTATAAGATTACTGGTCGAATTAAGGATATGATCATTCGTGGCGGAGAGAATATCTATCCAAAGGAGATCGAGGACTTCTTGTATACTCATCCAAAGGTTAGAGACGTACAAGTTATCGGTGTTCCTGATAAGCAATATGGAGAAGAAATTCTTGCAGAAATTATTCTTAATGAGGGAGAAGAATCCTCAGAAGAAGAGATTAAGGAATATGTTCTTTCACATATGGCTAAGCATAAGGTTCCAAGATATGTTGACTTTGTAGACTCATTCCCAATGAATGCTGCAGGTAAGATTCTTAAGTATAAAATGAGAGAAGCTGCTGTAGTTAGACATAATCTTCAGAATGAAAGTAAGATTGTAACAGCTTAATTTTCATATGAAAATAAAAATGAGACTATTTGATATTGAAAAAGACTATCTAAGATAGTATATTCAAACTACAAAATTAAAGCACTTACAGTTTTTCGCTGTAGGTGCTTTTGTTTTGCAAAATTTTATCTTATAGAAAGGAGAATACATATGACAAAGTATTCTATATACTATTCAGAGCTTGCAAATAACTATGCTTTGAAAGAAAGTGCTGCTTTATATGATGTAGAAGAAATAAGGTCATTCGAAGCAGAAGACTTTATTCATGCTATTAAAGAAGCCAAAGAAATAACTGATACAATCGACGATACACACATCCCGGTAATGTTAATTGAACCAGTAGAAATTCCAATTTTTACAGTAATTGAGAGGACTCTTGAGAACTATCAAAGAATTGTAGATGGGTTAATTGAATTTACATTAGTTCCTGGAAAAAAAGGTGTATTCATCATTTGTAACGAAGAGGGAAAGAACAATAGACTTACATTAAATAGATCACTTACATTAGACGGTGAATTATTTGACGTAATTGCTGGTCCAATGATATTTGTTGGAACTGATGATGAGGGTAATACTATTTCACTTGATTATTCAGTAATTCAAGAAATGTATGATCTGTTCTATAATCCAGAAATGTATATCTTCAAGACAAAGGATAGAAAAATATCAGTTATTCAATGTACAAATAAAATTGGCAAAATCCTTAAGGAAAATAATATCTCAAATTTGTCCACAATCTAGATTATATTCTTATGATATAATTACTTCGTAAAACGAGGTGTAGGAAATGAAATCTAGTAACGACGGAAACAACAGAGATAATAGTGATAATAGCTTAAAACTATTTTCTCAAAATGAATCTTCAATAACAGATAAGCTTATATCTGTTATTTCTTGTTGTTTTAATGTTACAGTTAGATTTATTAAGAACCTACCAAATCGTATTAAGGGTTATTTCAATCGTAAGATTAAGGACTATAAGGACAAGCCTAAACGTAAGGATATTAGAAGGGTATATGTTCTTGTAGGATATATTTCCAAGAAGAATGCTGATAAACGACACAGATCTGAACGCTTAATGATAAGTCTTAGAAGAGGATTGTTGATTCTTTGTGCTTTTCTTATTTTTGTGATTTCAATTGAATGGTTATTACCTAAGCTTGATTTTGATCAATATAGGCAGATGTTTGGAATTTCATCTATCGATGAGATGACTGAGAATGATCCTTTTGTATTAACGCCAAATACAGAAAGTGAAACTACTTCAGTAACTTCCAATAATTAAACTGTATCTGTGAATAATTCGATTTTGTTTGTTTTTTTGAATTGTTCTGTACTTTATTTGCAATTTACAAAACTTAATATTGCAAAATTCAGCTCAAAGTAATAATATTTCTAAGAAATATAAAGAAATATCGTATTTCATACGAATCAAACTTTGCAAGTTTGTAATTAGATTCTTGCAATTAAGAAAGGTGGTAATTTATGGATTACACAATTAACAACACTTATCTTAATGACCTTATGACTAAGGTTATTGATAAGAACCCTTCTGAGAAGGAATTCCATCAGGCAGTTCATGAGTTTTTGACATCTGTTGAGGCAGTTGTTGATATTCATCCTGAACTCATTGACAAGGCTGTTCTTGAGAGAATTATTGAGCCTGAGCGTCAGATTATGTTTAGAGTAGCGTGGGTTGATGATAATGGTAAGATCCAGGTTAACCGTGGTTATAGAATTCAGTACAATAGTGCTATTGGACCATATAAGGGCGGTCTTCGTTTGCACCCATCAGTAAATCTTGGAATCATTAAGTTCTTAGGATTCGAGCAGATTTTCAAGAATTCTCTTACTGGCCTAGCAATGGGCGGAGCTAAGGGTGGTTCTGACTTTGATCCTAAGGGTAAGTCTGACAATGAGATTATGAACTTCTGCCAGAGCTTCATGCGTGAGCTTTATAGACATATTGGTCCAGACCTTGACGTTCCTGCTGGTGATATTGGTACAGGCGCTCGTGAGATCGGTTATATGTTTGGTCAGTATAAGAAGATTACAAATGAGTTTACTGGTGTTCTTACAGGTAAGAAGATTTCATTTGGTGGTTCTCTTGCAAGAACAGAGGCTACAGGCTACGGTCTCTGCTATTTTGTAAACGAAGTACTTAAGAAGATGAACACATCTTTCGAGGGTAAGACAGTTGTAATTTCTGGTTCAGGTAATGTTGCTATTTACGCTTGTGAGAAGGCAACACAGCTTGGTGCTAAGGTTGTTACTCTTTGTGATTCCAATGGATACATCTATGATGCTGATGGAATCAAGCTTGACACAGTTAAGAGAATTAAGGAAGTTGAGCGTAAGAGAATTTCTGAGTATGTTAAGGATCATCCAAATGCTGAATACCATGAGGGTTCTGCTGGTGTATGGACAGTTCCATGTGACATCGCTCTTCCATGTGCTACACAAAACGAGCTCAATCTTGACTCTGCAAAGGCACTTGTTGCTAACGGCGTAAAGGTTGTAGGTGAGGGTGCTAATATGCCATCTACACCTGATGCAATTAAGTATTTCCAGGATAACGGTGTTCGTTTCTGTCCTGGTAAGGCTGCAAATGCTGGTGGTGTTGCAACATCTGGTCTTGAGATGGCTCAGAATAGTCAGAGACTTTCTTGGACATTCGAAGAGGTTGATGCTAAGCTTGAGCAGATCATGATTAACATCTTCAAGAATGTTGACTCTACAGCTACAGCAATTGGTCACGAAGACAACTATGTAATGGGTGCTAACATTGCTGGTCTTCTAAGAGTATCAGATGCTATGATTTCACAGGGTGTTATCTAATTAGTATCTAAAACTATTATTCATTCATAAATAAAGGACTTATCGTTAGATAGGTCCTTTTTTATGTCCAAAAATTAAGGAGGAAAACAAAGTGGTGTGTATTAAGAATAATAAAATACTTTTCCCAATATTAAGAGTTGGTATTTCTCTAGTTGGGATTATTCTAATAATTCTTCCAATATTAGATTATTTTAATTCTGATGTATACAGAATTATGAAGAAAGACAATGAGATTGATAATTATGTAGATGAGTTTAGAACTAGTAATGAATCTATTGTAATTACCGTAAATAATGATTCTTATATAGAAAGTCAGCAGATTTTCGATGAGAATAGGCTAGAACAGCTTTCTTCTGATAATACGGATTGTTCTTCAGAAATAGAACTAAACGAGCTTAGAATTGATTATGAAGCGGAATTAGACGCATCTAGAGAACAGAATAGTTCTAATGCAAGTTCTACACAATTAGTATCTTTGTGTACGCTAAGTGTAAATAGTGAGACATCAAATATAGAGACAATTGTCTGGGACAATTGCGATAATCACACATTACAATATGGAGCAGGGTTTTATCCAGAGTCGCATCTGCCAGGAGAGGATGGAAATTGTGTAATCTTTGGCCATAATATGAGGCGTTCCGGATTGGTCTTCAATCAGTTATCTTCTGTTAGGATAAATGATGTTATAGAAATACAAATGAGTGATGGAACACTTTATAGGTATATGGTTTATGAATCCAGAGAAATTGAAGAAGAGGATATATATAGTTATATCACTACATCATCAAGCGAGGAACCTATTATCACTTTAATCACTTGTCACTATAACGGAAACTTCAAAAGCAGATGGATAGTAATAGGACGACTAATATAAATCTTTATAAGGCATTTACTTAAGCATTAAGTAGATGCCTATTATTTTGAAAGGAGCCAATTATGTTTATAAATTTCTATAACAAAATGAAAAGAGTAATTACCTCTGTTATTACTACAATAATGGTAATTACTATACTATTCTCATATTCGAAACTATCATTTGCTGTTCCATCAGCTCTTCCAAATCCAGCAGCATCAACAAAAACTAGGGAAGAGGCACTAAATTATATAGCTAGTTGTATTCCTTATGATGGTGCAAGTTACGCATATAAGTGGTGTGCTGATTTTGCTTTTGATATTATTTTCCGTTGCGACTATTATCCAGATATTATAAACTGGACTGCACCAGCAGGAAATTATACATCGTGGGATTTATATAACAGTGCATATGCTAGTGATGTATACAATATGTGCATGTCTACAAATCAATATAGCGTTGTAAATAATGGATATGTTTCTGGTGAAAGTAACGGACAGGTAGGTCTTCAAGAAGATGAAATAAACTATCTAGTTCAAAGAACCTCCGAATTACAGCCAGGAGATGTAGTATTCTTTTTTGGTTACAATGGAACATGTGAAGGCCCCGCACCAGAAAGATTAAATTATAGCGAGCATTTATGTGTACATGTAGGATTTTATGCAGGAGAAGTTAACGGTGAGCCTTATTTTTATTATTGTAATGGTAATTATATGCTAAGACATATTTCTGCAAATGCTTATTATCATACAAATTCTACTGATAAGAAGCCACAAGGCTTTATTGCATTAAGACCAATTTCTCCTCAAAGTGTATATTTGAATCTACAGATTAATAAAGTGGACCAAGATGGTAATCCATGCAGAGGATCAGCGTTTCAAGTCTTTGATGATTTCGAATCAACGTCTCTAATTGAAAGCTTTGCCGGTAATTCAGCTGGAACATATACTTTATCTAATAGTATTCAGATAGGATCTTATAATGCAAATTCTCCTGTCGATTTTGCAAGAAGATTATATATACGTGAAGTAGAACAAGCAGAAGAATCTTTGCTTGATGGTACTTGGGTTAGTAGAGAATTTGAGAGAGATAGTACACCATACATACTAGATATTTATTACGAAGCTTCATCGAAAAGACTAACGTATTCAGTATCATATAACGATAATGGTAATATTGTTTATCTAATTAATTCTAATGTAATTGAAAACTATAACGAGAATAGTCCATCTCCAATAGTAATTACTAATAGATATTCTAATAATAATAATAATGTATTTGTTAATTGTTATTATAGACCATTAACTCTTAATCTGAACCTTACAAAAACGGACGAGAACGGAAACTTTGTACGTGGTGCATCCTTTGGTATTTATACTGATATTGATTGTCAGAATATTATTCATGGATTCAATTATTCAAGTGTTAACGGAGTATATTATGCCAATGATTTGATTCCCGTAAATTATTGTAACGATGCTGTTAGCTTTACTTATTATTATAGAGAGATAAATCCACCAACACATTATCGTAATGAAGATGGAAATTGGATAGAAAGAGAATATATATCTGATACTTCCGTTTATAAGATTGAGTTTATATATGATCCTAGAGGTGATATTTTGACTTATTCAATTACAAATACAAACACAAATAATCAAATTGGAACTTATGAAGTTACTAATTATATTGCATCAAACTATCCATCCATTAATCTAATTAATGAGCAGGGAAGTGCAAATAATAGATTTGAGAATAATACAGTATATATCGAAATTGATTTTACTAAGATTGATGAGAATACCATCACAAGACAAAGTTCGGAATATTTATCACTAGAAGGTGCATTATATAATCTATATCGTTCTGATGGAAGCTATTATCAATCTTATTTAACGGATAGCAATGGATGCTTTTCGACAGGGCCAATCTATGAAGATATTAGTGGTTGGTATTTTCTTGAACAAGATGCATGTGAAGGCTTTCTAGTTGATCCTAATCCTGTATATGTTAATGATATAACTTCAGGTACAGTAATTAATGTAGATCATGTAGAAAGAAGGCTTGGTTCGATTAGTGGTATAAAAATAGATGAATTTAATGTACCGCTAGAAAATGCAGTGATTGGATTATTTGTAGACGATGAACTTGAGCCAACATATGAGAATGCACTTATGGTATGTACGACTGATGAAAACGGCATGTTTGTTTTTGAAGGAATTGATGTTGGTACTTATTACATAAGAGAAATTGAAGCACCAGAAGGGTACATTCTAAGTGATGAAATATATGAAGTTGATATTACACACAATGAACCGAATATAAGTGATATTGCTATTATAAATTATAGTGGTGAACTAGTAGGTGTAAAGACAGATATCAATGGAAATCCTATTTCAAATACTTATATTGGACTAATTCCAAACATGAGTGATTCGTATACAATGATTACAGCACTTCAAAATGATGTAATTAATTATATTGATGAAGGTAATCAGATAACAGAAGAATGGATTTCAAATTGGGAATATGACCATCGTGGATATTTTGATTGTCTTGGAACGGATTATCATTGTAGTTTCAGATATGTTTTAACAGATGAAAATGGAGATTATCATTTTGATTATTTGGAAGAAGGTGAGTACCTTGTATTTGAAATTGCTCCAGCAAGTGGATATGTAATTTCACATGATATAGTTGAAATATCTATCAGTATGGATAATCAAGATGAAGAAGTTGATTTTGTAAATCATAGAGGATCAATTACGGGAATCAAAGATGACACTGATAAGAATCCAGTAAGTGATTGTATTATTGGACTTTTCGAAGAAGATACTGAAGAATTTACTATTGATACATGCATAGACTATATAATTACAGATGAAACGGGTGAATTTGAATTTGATAATCTTGAAGTTAATAAAACATATATCGTTAGAGAGATAAGAGAGCCGCTAAGTGGAATGTACCTTCTTAACGAAGAGTTATATGTAATTAGTTTAACACAGAGTAACTATGATGAGTTCATCGAGATAGTAAATGAGTTTACTCCAGAACCACCACAAACTGGTTTTGATGATTATGATAGAAAGCTTTATGTACCATTTTTTGTTATGAGTGGAATACTAATGCTCTTAATTGCATATAAATATGTAAACGAAGATTTCTTCGAGATTATATAACATAACGAAAGAGGAGCTGCAGCATTTGTTGCAGCTCTATTTTTATTCTTGTAATAGGTGTAGGATGTCATTTACTGATAATTTTCTATAACTACTAATTACATATAACCATAGTTTTATGTAATGGGGAGTATATAATTATATAGAATACAATCATATATAATAACCAATAATACTCATATGATTTGTTAATATGGATTAATAATATGTGTAATCCATTAATCTCTTATTTTATGACAACAAATGATTTATATCATATTATTAACTAACTTGGTAGGAAGTAATTCCAAGGCTAATTTCTTATTTAGACTGTAGTGACATCTACAGTCTATTTTTATTATCTCTTGTTATTGTTGTATAGAAGTCAATAATCAATAATCTTTGATAAAACGATGTCTTCTCTACTAATTAATTTATTATCGATTTCTAATTACATAAAACAATTCTACAATAATTATGTATGTTATAATATGTTAACGGAGGATATTATTATGAGAAAGAGAAATTTGTTTTTAGTATTATTGTTAAGCTTTTTATTACTAGTATCTTGTAATAGCAATGACGATGAGCGAAATGTTGACGAATCTGAGACCGTTATTACTACTATTACTATTGATATTCCAGACATGACTTCTGAGACAACCTCTGTGTCTACAAATCCTACATCATCTATTAATCATGAAAATGATTATATATATGATCTTATTCAAGGAGATTGGATTTGTGAGTCAGATGCATCATATTTGAGATTCTTTTATGATGAAAATAATAGAATTGATATGGAGTTAGGCGTAAATAGTAATTTTCATCCATATTGTTTTTATTATGATGAGATTATTACAATTGATTCTTTTATTAGTGCAGGTATACTTAATGATGTTCCTGATGGATTTGTACAAGATAATGAGACATTATTATATGTTAGTGCAATGTATGGTGAGTTTGACTGTGGCGCATTATTAGTTGTAGATAATAATAGCGAATATATCAAATTCCAATTATTTGATGATTATCAGGAATGGTATACATATTATCCATATGATGGTGATATGAATATTGAGGATTATATATTCAGTGCGTTCTAAGTGATGATGCTTTTAGATTATATAACAAAGAGAAACCACACTAGAAAAGTCTAGTGTGGTTATTATTTGTGACAATTTATTGATTCATAAGTAATTCTTCATTGTGCTTAATTAGATCAATTCGTTGCTTAGCACAATCTAGAGCTCTACCAGGATCCTTTGGAGTATTAAAGCAATAATCTAGAAGCTTATCAATTGTAGATGTCGCAACATGAAGTCTTGTATCTGATGATGCATAATAAATGTAAACATCATTTCCAACGACACAGGCTCCGTTTGTAAATACTACATTAGAAACATCTCCTACTCTCTCCTTACCTCTTGGACCAATGAGAAGACCAGAAGGTTCAGCAATAACTTCACCAGGATCAGCTAAGCTTGTAACAAAAGCATAGATAACATAACGAAGACCTGCTGCTGTCTCTCGAACACCATGTGCAATATGAAGCCAACCTTTATCTGTCTTGATAGGTGTAGCTCCTGCGCCGTTCTTACCTTCAGTGATTGTATGATAACGTCTTATACTTGTAAGTCTTTCTTCATCGATTACAGCATTCTCTATGTCGTCACATAATCCAAATCCAATTCCACCATTGGAACCAGCTTCGATGAAATCATCCATTGGACGAGTATAGAAAGCATATTTACCATTAACAAATTCAGGTAACAATACACAATTTCTTTGTTGCTTTGAACGAAGAGTAATTAGGGATGGAAGTCTTTCCCAATTCTTCATATCCTTAGTACGTATAATTCCAGCTTTTGCGATTGCTGAGTCAGAAAGCTTAGCTCCTCTTCCCTTGCACTCTGAACAGAAAACTCCATAAATAAACCCGTCTTCGTGTTTTGTTAGTCGTACATCATAGATATTTGTTTCTTCTTCATCAATATCGTCAAAAACAACAGGATAATCAACAAATCTGAAATTATCGATGCCACTTTCACTTTCTGCAATGGCGAAGAAAGATTTACGATCATTACCTTCAACTCTTGCCATTAGATAGAACTTGCCTTCGTGATATATAGCACCAGAATTAAACACTGCATTTATTCCAAGTCTTTCTTCAAAGAAAGGATTAGAATCAGAAGATAAATCATAACACCATTCAACAGGAATATGATCTCTTGTTAATACAGGATTCTGGTATCTATCATAAATGCCATTATAGAAATTATCGTCAACAACATTGGCGCGACTTAGCAATTGCTCTTGTCGCTCCTTAAGAACATAGTAATTGGGGTGAATCATTTATAAAGTCTCCTTATCATCTCGATGCACATACGGCCATTATGGTAAGGACACTTCCATTCATTCACTATATCCATCTTGATTGGATTATAAGAAGCGTCAAGCTCGTTATACCAGCAACCATTCTCTCTTGAATCAATCATCTTGTCCTTAGTAAATTCCCAAATTGCTTCAGACGCCTCAAGATAATCCTTACGCTTGTGATCAATAGAATTAGCATTATAGAAACCGATAATTGCTTCTGCTTGTGTCCACCAAACACGATTTGTGTTTATCTTGCCCTTCTCGCACTCATATGGCATAGAACGACCATCAATGAACATAGCTTTGATTGTAGTATCAGCTAGTTGTAGTACCATTGGTGTGTACTTCTCATAGAGAATCTCATCTTGTAAGATCTCGAGGGATCTATAAATTAGCCAAGATGCTTCAATGTCGTGTCCATAAGACTGTAAATCAATAATAGAATTATAATCATTATCGAAGAATACTCTTAAGAACTTATTCTCTTCATCATATACATCTGTATTTAATCTATATAGAATAGCTCTTAATAAATCATATGTTCTTGCATCATCTGTAACTCTATAAAGTTCAGTATAAGCTTCAAGAATGTGAAGTAAAGTATTCATTGTTCTATCAGCTATTACACCATTCTCTGAGAGCTTATCATTAGAAATCTTGTTAAATTTAACATCCATAGCTTCTAAGTAACCGAATTCATCCTTGCACTTATCTTCAATGACATCTTGTAGCTTATAAGCTAAATCAATTGCAGAATAATCATTAGAAGCATCAAAATAGGACGTTAAAGCATAAATTGCAAATGAGATACAGTAAGTGTGCTTAGAATCATCCTTTGGCTTACCATCGTAAGTTACAGACCAATAAACTCCACCATTCTCCTGATCAACACAATAGTCTCTTAGGAACTCGAATGCACTTGCTGCATATTCAAGCAAATCTGGATCTCTCTTGAGTAAATAAGCATTAGAATAAAACCATAGAATTCTTGACATTAGAATACAGCCCTTATCTGCTTTCTTGTCAATGTTGAGGTCGTAATCTACAACTCCATAAAATCCACCGAATTCCGGATCATTCAATTTAGACCAGAAATTAATAATGTGGTCTAATTCTTTTTCAAATTCTTTTTTCTTCATACTACTAATTCTCCTGAAAATTTTTTCACTTTCTATTTTACTACTTATATGAAATTTAGTCCCATCAAAAATGATAAATTTACAAATTCTATATATAGAACTTTCTCGAAAAGCATTACTAATATTTACTTCAAATTTTTGTGCGATTTGCCTTTTTTTCGAGCAAGAAAAATTAACCCCTGTACTGAAATAAACAATACAGGGGAATTTAAAAACAAATATAAATCAAAGGCATTAAACTTCAATATTTGCCAATGACTGCTCGATGTCAGCGATAATGTCGTCTGCGTCCTCGATACCAACAGAAAGTCTAATCAAATCAGGATTAATGCCAGCTTCCTTGAGCTGTTCCTCAGAAAGCTGTCTATGTGTATGTGATGCTGGGTGCAAGAGGCAAGTCTTAGCATCAGCAACGTGAGTAACAATAGAAACGAACTTAAGTCCATCCATGAATTTGATAGATGCATCACGTCCTCCCTTTACTCCGAAGCAAAGAACACCACAAACGCCGTTTGGACAATACTTCTGTGCAAGCTCATAATATTCACTAGACTTAAGTCCAGCATAATTTACCCAGGCAACCTTCGGATGATTCTCAAGGTATGTAGCAATCTTAAGAGCATTCTCACAGTGACGAGCCATGCGAAGATGTAATGACTCTAGTCCTAGTTGAATATAATATGCGTTTTGTGGGCTCTGAATTGAGCCAAGGTCTCTCATCATCTGAACTGTTGCCTTAGTAATATACGCACCCTTGCCAAACTTCTCAGCATAAATTAGACCATGGTAAGAATCGTCTGGTGTAGTAAGTCCTGGGAACTTCTCAGGATTCTTGAGCCAATCGAAATTACCAGAATCAACAATCGCACCACCAACAGATGAAGCGTGTCCATCAATGTATTTGGTTGTAGAGTGTGTAACGATATCTGCGCCGTGTTCAAATGGACGACATAGTACCGGAGTTGCAAAAGTATTATCGACAATAAGTGGCAATCCGTGGTCGTGTGCAAGCTTAGAGAACTTCTCGAAGTCAAGAATGCAGCAAGTTGGATTTGTAATTGTCTCACCAAATATTAGTTTTGTATTTGGCTTAATGTATTTTGCTAACTCTTCATATGGAAGATTCTGATCAACAAAAGTACACTCAATTCCCATCTTCTTCATTGTTACGCCGAACAAATTATATGTTCCACCATAGATAGAAGAAGAAGAAATAAAGTGGTCTCCTGCTTCACAAATATTGAATACTGCGAAGAAATTTGCTGCCTGTCCAGAAGATGTAAGCATTGCTGCAACACCACCTTCAAGAGCACAAAGCTTTTCTGCTACATAATCATTTGTAGGATTCTGAAGTCTTGTATAGAAATATCCAGAGCTTTCTAGATCAAAAAGCTTACCCATATCATCAGATGTGTCATACTTAAAAGTAGTACTCTGATAAATTGGAACCTGTCTTGGCTCACCGTTCTTTGGACTCCATCCAGCATGAATACATTTTGTATCAATATTTGCCATAATAACCTCCATAATTAAGAAAATTTTTCTCGATGAATTATTGTACTATTGTTAACCTTCACCTGCAATAGCAATTTTTTCGAAGAAGATAGATGGACAGAACATCTCACCTTCATTCGATGGCCTAGCAACAATATCTTCTCCCATGTAAAGAATCTTGTTCATAAAGTCAAAGAAATTATCTGAAATAGTAATCTGTTCTACAGCAGAAACGATTTTTTTGTCCTTTACAAGATAACCCTCGCATAGCAAAGAAAAATCACCAGAAATCTTGTTTATTCCTGCATGAAGACCATTAAGGTCTGTAATAATTAATCCATTTTCGAGTTTTTCAATCATATCATCGTAAGAAATTAATTCTTCGTTAGATTCAATCGTCACATTTGTAGCTCTAATTGCACCAAAGCCGTTTCCAGTAGAAGTCTTATTCTCCTTATATGCAGCCTTAAGGTCATACAAAGGATTTACAAAAATACCATCTTTAATAATATACTTCTCTGATGTAATAACTCCTTCCATATCAAATGGGAACATAATTAAAGCCTTATCATACGTAGGCTTCTCTACAATAGAAAGCATATCGGAAGCAACCTTCTTTCCCACCTTTCCGTTAAGAAGCGACAAGCCCTTTTGCATCAAGGTTGCAGAGAATACGTCAAAATAAGCTTCTAGCATTGATATCATTGCTTCGTTTTTCATAATTACATTGTATGTGCTAGAAGGAACTGAGCTTGCATTATAGCGACTGATTAGTTTATCTTTTGCCTCTTCTACAAACTTGTCTATCTCGAAAAGCTTTAGGTCATTACCATACCAGAAATGAGCAATACTCTTTGTATCGTCTCCTTGTTTACCTCTAATTTCACATGCAACGAAGATAGATTCTTCGTTCATAGAAAGATCTAATCCTAAAGAATTCTTCTTAAGTAAACTAGACTGTCTATATGAGATAACGACATCGTCAACACTAATAATCGACTCGTGACTAGCTTTAAGTTTCTTTTCGATAAGGAGGGCTATAGGAGCAATATTGTCGTAAATAATTTCCATAGCATCCTTAGCTTTGTTATCGACAAACAAAATAGGATTATCCTTATCGCAGTATATGAATTCTTCGTCCTCGTCGTCCTTAAGAATAGCATTCTCGTAGGCTGCATCGACCATCTTACTTACCATATCATCATTAATAACATCACAAGAAGCGTGTCCGATATGAGAATTAATCTTGCCTCCAAGCGAATATCCACTTGAAGTAGAAGACTCGTAATTAGAGATTTGTTCATCAAACACATTTATGGAAACAAGTGTTTCAGATTTATATACAGCTTGTGCTACATCGAATTTCTTACTTGCACATTCAATCATTTTGTTTGTAATTTCTCTTGCATATTCAAGCATAAATTTGATCTCCTATTTAAGAATTAGTCTCTACCACCAACAATGATGGAAGAAACACGAAGTGTAGGTTGTCCAACACTAGTTGGTACAGAGCCTGATACAGAACCACATACACCAGCAGCAAGCTTAAGGTCATTACCAACCATATCAATATTCATAAGAACTTCTGGTCCTTTACCTATAAGCGTAGCACCACGAACAGGCTCTGCAAGCTTACCGTTACGAATAATATATCCCTCAGATACAGCAAAATTGAATTCTCCGGTTGTGGTATCAACGGAGCCTCCACCCATTTGACTAGCATATAATCCATATTCGGTATTGGATATAATCTCTTCTGGTGTGCTTTTACCATTATCGATATAAGTATTACTCATTCTAGAAGTAGGAGAATAAGAATAATCTTGTCTTCTAGAACAACCAGTTGGCTTCATATTCATTCTTCTAGAGCCAATTTCATCTATAAGATAGTTCTTGAGGATACCATTCTCGATAAGTAATAGATTAGAGGAATCATTACCTTCATCATCATATAAGTATGAGCCCCATTCACCAATTAATCGAGCATCATCTCTTGCTGTAACAACTTCGGAGGCAATTTGTTTTCCAATCATATCAGTAAAGCAAGATGCTTTAATTCCAACAGAAGTGGCTTCTAATGCGTGTCCACAAGCTTCATGGAAAATAACTCCACCAAAACCATTGCCAATAACAACTGGCATTTTGCCAGAAGGTGCATAACCAGCATTAACCATTCTATTCGAAGACTCGACTATCCTATTGATTTCTTCTTCTAGTGGGAAATCATTAATAAACTCATATCCACGAAGACATCCTGGAGAGAATGAACTAGTTTGCTTCTCATTATCCTTAGTAGCAACGACAGAAAAAGCTAATCTTATTCTCTCATTATTCTCGATTACATTTTTTCCATATGAATTTGCAACCTGAATTGTTCGATTGCTATATGAGATAGAACCTGTTGTCTGTGTTATCATCGAGTTCTTATTTGCATAAGAAGTTGCTAATCTAAGATAATCAGCCTTGTCAGACTTCTTAATAATATTAGGTGAGATTTGGACACTAGAAGCTGTCGTTCTTTGACAATTTGGAATTACAATTGATAAATTACTATCAACCGGAAGATCACATAGGGATTTTGCAGCATTTTTGGCAAGAGAAATTAGTTCATATATATCAAATGAGTTAGTAAATGTATAAACTGAATTTACGCCCTTTATAATTCGAATTCCAATACCAGATACGAAACTGGTGCTTGCTTTATTAATATATCCGTTCAATATTCCAACAGCATCAGCCTCATCATTTTCTATAAATATTTCAGAATAATCTGCACCAGTTGACAATGCAGCTTCTAATATTAATTGTATATTCTTATCTGTAAGCATATAAATAACCTCTCTCCTTCAAGAAGGAAAGAGGTTAATATCAATCTAATAGAAAACTAGTAAATTAGAATCTCTTAATCTTTCTTGAAGTATTCTTCTCGAATTCTGTTTCTCTAACGACTGTCTTCTTAATCTTCTTATAGTTAACAAGCTTCTCATTAACTTCAGATACAACACCTTCAATAAGCTCTTGTACCTTCTCAGGAGCTGGATTAGCACCAAGCTTTGCTTCTACTTCTTCCTTATTAGGGAAAATATTAGCAACGATAAGAATATCATCCTTACGCTCGTCGTGCTCTCCCTTAATTACGCTCTCCTGAACATATGGAGATAGGTTAAGAAGATATTCAATCTCCTCTGGGAAGACATTTTTGCCGTTCTTAGCAATTATAACATTCTTTTTACGACCTGTAATTACACAGAAACCATCTTCATCAATAATACCTAAGTCACCTGTTCTATAGTAACCATTCTCAGTAAAGGCATCCTTAGTTGCCTCTTCATTCTTATAGTATCCCATAAAGATGTTATCACCATAAGCGATGAACTCGCCGATTCCGTCCTCGTCTGGATTATCGATCTTAATATCACAACCAGGAAGTGCAATACCTGCAGCATGATTCTTACGGAACTTATCACGGTTAAGTGCTAGAATTGGTGCACATTCTGTAAGTCCATAGCCCTGAACTGCTAGAATACCGATATCGATAAAGAACTGAAGAATTTCTGGATCAATTGGAGCACCACCAACGATAAGAAGTCTCAAATTTCCACCAAAAGTCTCATGAATCTGCGCGAAAAGCTTCTTTCTAACATCAATTCCAACCTTAAGAAGAATATTTGAAAGCTTTCTACCGAACTTGAACTTCTTAAGCATCTTAGGATCAGAATTAAGCTTCTTATTAATTGCCTTATAGAACATCTCAATCATAGCTGGAACCATAAGAATAACAGTAGGCTTACATTCTTTAACATTTGTAGTAATGTAGCGAAGTCCTTCGCATATAGCTACTGTCGTACCACGATATACTTGTCCTAAGAAGCCACAAGTACATTCATATGTGTGATGTAGTGGAAGAACTGACATGAACTTATCCTTCTCTGGCGCGATGTAAAGCATAGAGAACATAGACATCAAATTCTTACAAATATTCTTCTGGTTAAGCATTACAGCCTTAGACTGTGCTGTTGTACCAGATGTAAAAAGAAGAATTGTCATTTCTTCAGGATCAATTGTAGCTTCGATAAATTTCTTATCACCAGAAGCAAGAAGCTCATTTCCCTTATTAATGCAATCATGGAAATATAGATAATTCTCATTTGATGTCTCATCCATACAAATATAGTGCTTTACTGTATCAGTATTACCATAGATTTCATTAACAACATCAATCTTAGTCTTAGAGAATACTAGAATATCAACCTCAGCTCTATTAAGCATGCTCTTAATCTCGCTTGTCTGAAGTTCTTTGTCAAGTGGAACAATACAACCTGTACCATTTGTTGTAGCAAGGTATGTTACATACCATTCGTATCTAGTTTCTGCAAGAATAGCAACTCTAGCTCCTTGGTCTTCAATGCTTCTGAAATAAGTACCAAGAGCATCAATGTCAGCATCATACTGCTTAGGCATGATATCTACATATTCGCCACCCTTTGTCTTCTTCTCCTGGAATACTGGTGTATTAGGATATAAGGAGACTCTGTTCTTGATTACATCACGAAGATTATGAATCGTTGTAACCTCATATAATGGATAATTTTTCATGGTTATTCCTCCAATGCCAACTCTTTAACCATCAAATATTTTGATTATCAAACAACATTATATACATTATCTAAATAAATGACAACTCATATAATAAAATAAAGCTTTTCGAAAAAGTAAATATAAGAATTTTGTGTGAATTTACGCTTCCTTGTAGGATTCGAGTATATATTGCTTTAGAAGCGAACGTTGATATTTATAGTCAGGTACATATAGTCCAACAAGGTTCCAGAATTTGGTTTGGTGGTTCATATGTGTTAAGTGCGAGCATTCGTGAACTAGGATGTAATAGAATAAATCGTCAGGTAAATAATGACAGTATGCTGAGATAGTAATCTCACCTTTACTAGAGCATTTTCCCCAGCAAGTCTTTAGCACACTAACCTTGAAGCACGTTGGTAGCTTTCCATCGTAGCCTCTTGTTGTAAGTAAATTATTAGCTCTTGTTATTAAACTATTCTTGAAAGAAGAACTTTTGGCATCTCTAGGTGGAGTTAATCTTATTCTATTCTCGTTAGTCTTCTTCCATGAAGAAATTAAGTCAAGCTTACTTAATACAAATCTGTGAACTGTTTCTTGTGGAATACGGTAGTCAGCATGAACAATCAGCAAGTCTGACTCTTGCTTATAGCGAATAGAAATCTGTGATTTAAGCCCAACATAGTAAGTTAATTCATAAGAACAAGAAATTTCCGGCACAAAAATATTTTGCACCGGAATATTTGCTTTACGTAATTTTGTTCTGCTAAAAGGCTTTCTTTTTTTAGGCATGAGCGTGGCCCTTCTCAATTGCAAGAAGCGCTCTTTCCTTTGCTTTTCCACCCAAGTTGATTTGGTCTTGGATGAAGGTTGGATGCTTTTCGAGGAAGTCTGCCATATAAGCCTTAGGAGACTCTAGAAATCTCATTGTTAAATCGAACTGAGCCTGATTGATTGTTCCAGAAGCTAGTGCGCTATCGAAAAGCTCCTTATCTATTCCAGCAAAAGTGAACATAGAAACACCAAGTTCTGAAAGATTCTTGTCTCCGCCTTGATGTCTATCAATGATAGCAACTGTATCAGAAATATCACTTCCAAGATTACGAATTGCTGGAATCCATGCTCTTACATATGAAGACGCTTCTGTGATAAGGTCAGCAATATGAATAGCCTTAAGACCGTTAAGTTGTGCCTCGGAGGAGTTTACTGTATTAGTAAAATCATTTGTTGAATAAACAGATGACATATCCTTGAAGATTGTAAGATGTGGCTTCTTTAAGAAATATGCTGGAAGAATCGAGAAGAAGAAATCTCTTCTTTCGCCACCAGAAATATAGTCGAATTCGTACTCACCTAGCTTTTCAACTAACAAATCTGTAATCATCTTGAAGGATTCAGAATTGTTATAGTAATCGAGAAGATAATCAAGAAGCTTCTTAGGCATTGTAAGCTTGTCTTCTGAAATAAGATTCTCAATTACAGAAAGTGTCTTAACTGCACTTTCCTCGTCCTTAATTAAGAAATGTGTGTTGATATAAAATGGTCCTAGTGTACCAGATGTGTACCAGAATGGTGTATCTTCTGGTGCTACGCGAATTGCGTTTGTGCTAAATAATGCATCAATTACTTTGTTTGACATAAGTCCCTCCTATTTATTCCTAAGAATTGTTTTACCAAAGCTGTAAAGTACCAATTTTTGATCTAATATCAATATTGTTTTCTTCACAATAATTTGCAAGATCATTTATTACTTGAACTGGAAGCGTAGGATGAATAAGTGATCCTGTACCAATTTCTACACAAGTTGCTCCAGCAATCATAAACTCGATTACATCCTCATAAGTCATAACTCCACCACAACCAATAATTGGAATATCAAGTACTTGTGAACATTCAGCAACCATTCTAATTGCAATTGGCTTAACCGCTGGTCCAGAATAGCCACCTGTATTATTTCTTAAGATAGGTCTACCTGTCTTAATATTAATTGCCATTCCAAGTAATGTATTAATTAGAACAACAGCGTCAGCACCACCTTCTTGTGCAGCAAGTGCAACAGACTTAATATCAGTCACATTTGGAGTAAGTTTGATATAAAGTGGGAGATTAGTTTCTTTTCGCATAAGAGAAACAATTTCTTTAACCTGTACTGGGTCGGAGCCAACAGACATACAGCCGGCCTTAACATTTGGGCAAGATAGGTTTATCTCGAGAGCATCTATCTTCTCTTTGTGTAAATCTAATTTCTGAACCATTTGAATATAATCATCAAAGCTATGTCCAGCTACATTAACGATAACCTTCATACCTGAATTAACCATATAATCAAGGTCATGCTCAATAAAATAATCTACACCTGGGTTTTGTAGACCTACTGAGTTAAGCATACCTGATGCTGTTTCTGCTACACGGCAACCAGGGTTACCTTGTCTTGGCTTAATAGTTAGTCCCTTCGAAGAAAGACCGCCTAGAATTGAAAGATCATAATATTCGGATAGTTCATGACCAAAATTACAAGTACCAGAAGCAAGAATAATTGGGTTCTTGTAATCCACATTACCAATGCTAACTCCAAGGCGAGATTGATCAATATTAATCATTGAAGATCACCTCCTCATATGGAAATACTGGGCCATCCTTACAGCATCTTACATGCTTAAACTCTTCACCGTTTGCTTCTGACTTGAGCTTACAAACACAAACAAGACAGATACCAATTCCGCATGCCATTCTTTGTTCCATAGATACGAAGCATTTTAGACCGTGCTCTGTTGCCCATTTTCCGCAAGCATTCATCATTGGAAGAGGTCCTACACACATTAGAACAGCATCCTTAAGGAATTCTTCATTAATGGAATCAAGGCCATTACAACAATTTCCGTGGATACCAACCTCTCCATTATCTGTACAAACGATATATTCATCAGAAGAAAGTACAAGCTGCTCCTTGTTACGGAAGCCTTGAACAACGATGTTCTCGATACCATTTTCTTCACAGTATTCATGAGTGAAGTTGATTGGAAATACTCCAGTACCACCTGCTACAAGGATTACCTTCTTGTTCTCTTTCTTAATCGAAGCCAAATCAAAACCGTTACCAAGTGGGCCTAGAATATCTATTTCTTTACCTTCTTCAAATGCAACAATCTCATTTGTACCCTTACCTACAATCTTTACTCCAATTTTGATTGTTCCTGCCTTACTATCAGCAGAAGCAATTCCAAAAGGTCTTTTCAGAAAGTAAGAACAAGAAATATTTACAAACTGACCAGGCTTAGAAACCCTAGCGATTTCACTACATGACAAAGTAAGTAGACAAGTATCGCTATTTAGCATTGTCTTGTTTATTACCTTGGCTTTATATTCTTTTTTGAAATTATCTTGCTCCATAGTAACAACCACCTAATAAAGTAATTATACGTATTTTCTATCCTTAAGTGCAGCATTAAGCTTGTTTCTCATATCGATAGCTTCATCTCTTGTAGCCTTCTGGAATTCATGTGGCTCAAGATCAGTACGCTTTTTCCATGCACACATAAGGCTTCTAGATGCATTTACAATAGAACCCTTACCATCCTTTGTAAATGAAGCTACAGCTGCATCAGCACCAGCACCTTGTGCTCCATAACCTGGAACAAGAATCAAGTTATTTGGCATTCTCTTACGAAGCTCTACTGCCTGCTCTGGCCAAGTAGCACCAACTACTGCACCAACAGAACTAAAGCCGGATTCTCCAACCAAATCCTTACCCCATTCATTTACCATATCAGCCATAGCATCATAAACATGACGGCCATCCTTAAGTTCTAAGTCCTGTAAATCTCCAGCAGAAGGATTAGAAGTACGAACCAAAGCGAAAATACCCTTGCCCTGCTCCTTACATACATCAGTAAATGGCTTAATTCCATCTGTACCAAGATAACCATTTACTGTAATACAATCAGCACCAAACATAGCTGGACTTGTACCATCAATAATCTCAGTATTTCCAAGTATTCCAGTAGCATAAGCTGTTGCAGTAGTACCAATATCGTTTCTCTTAGCATCAGCAATTACGAGCATACCCTTATCTTGAGCATACTGAATTGTCTTTCTTAAAGCCATAATGCCATGAATACCATACATCTCATAGTAAGCAAACTGTGGCTTAATAGCTGGAATAATATCGCATACAGCATCGATTAGAAGTCTATTATAGTCAAACAAAGCCATAGCCGTTGCTTGCTGCATATTACCAGGTACTTCATTACGCCACTCATCGCGCAACTCCTGTGGCAAATAATCTAGCTTAGGATCCAAACCCATTACCGTTGGGTTATTCATCTCAGCAATTTTTGTTACTAATTGATCAGCAAAGTTCTTCATATGTTATATGACCTCCCATTATTGTTAACAATGTCTTTCCGTATAGCTTATAGCCATCAAATGGAGTATTTCTACCCTTAGTAAGCATCTTATCCTTCTCGAAAACAAATTCATTATCAAGATCAAATACTGTTAAATCTGCATCGTCACCGACATTTAGACCACCGCGTCCAAGCTTCAATATTTTCGATGGATTATAACACATTACTTCTATCAAACGCTCAAGAGAAATATGTCCAGCCTTTACTAGATATGTATATCCAAGTGAAAATGCTGTCTCAAATCCAACAATACCATTATTTGCGAGAGAGAATTCAATAACCTTCTCATCTTCATGATGTGGAGCATGGTCAGTTACAATACAATCGATAGTACCATCCTTAAGACCTTCGATAATTGCTTCGAGATCTTCCTTCGTTCTAAGTGGTGGATTCATCTTGTAATTAGAATCATATGACTCACAAACCTCATGAGTAAGAGTGAAATAATGTGGACATGTCTCACAAGTAACCTTAACTCCACGAGCCTTTGCATCGCGAATCATTCTAACTCCACCCTTTGTACTTACGTGACAGATATGAATTGGCAAGCCTAAGTATTCTGCCATAATAATGTCACGAGCAATCATAATATCTTCAGCTGCTGTAGGAATTCCGCGAAGGCCGTTACATGTAGAAATCTCACCTTCGTTCATAGCGCCGTCAGCTAGAGACATTTCTTCGCAGTGATTTAGTACAGGCAAATCGAAGTCTGAAGAGTATTCTAGCACTTTTCGGAGGAGCTCAGCTGTAGCAATAGGCTTTCCGTCGTCAGATACTGCAACAATTCCAGCTTCTTTCATAAGTCCCATTTCTGCGAGCTCTTTGCCAGCTAGCTTCTTACTAGCAGCACCAATTGGATAAACACGAGCGTAGTTTGCTTCTGAAGCCTTAAGAAGGATACCAGAAACAACAGCTGCGTTATCACATACAGGATTTGTGTTTGGCATTGGACAAATTGAAGTAAAGCCACCTTTGGCAGCACTCATACTACCAGTAAGAATAGTCTCTCTATACTCAAACCCTGGCTCACGCAAATGACAGTGCATATCGATTAGTCCTGGAAAAACCATCTTGCCATTCAAATCAATTATTCTGTCAGCAGTATTAGCCTCGAAGCTTTCTGTAAACTTCGCATTATCAATATAAAGTGTAGTAGCGTTAGAATTAAAAACCTTACAATTATCAATAATTATTCTCATAGTGTATTCCTCCTAGCCATCAATAGATATAGAACAGCCATTCTTACAGCAACACCGTTAGTCACCTGTTCATTGATTACAGACTGATCGCAGTCATAAACACATGTTGGCAATTCGACACCGTGATTACATGGACCTGGATGCATAAGAAGCGCTCCAGGAGCAGCCTTAGCAAGAAGCTCTGGTGTTATAGAATAAAAACTAGCATACTCAGAAACAGTTGGGAAAAGCGACTTATGCTGACGCTCTAATTGAACACGTAGACCCATTACAGCGTCCTTGTCCTTAACGCATTCCTCTACGCTAGTGCAAACCTTAGCTCCAAGTCCTTCAATTCCAATAGGCATCATTGTCTTTGGACCGAATACGCTTACCTCAGCGCCAAGTTTTGTTAGACCAATAGCATTTGAGCGAACAACTCTACTATGATAAATATCACCGCAAATAGCGACCTTCTTACCTTCGAGCGTACCCCACTTCTCGTACATAGTAAACATATCAAGCAAGGCCTGAGTAGGATGCTCGTTCATACCATCACCTGCATTTACTATGGAAGCATTTAGATGTGGAGCAATAAAATGCGGTGCTCCTGACTGGCTATGACGCATAATAATGATATCTGTTGCCATCATATCAATAGTTCTTGCAGTATCAAGAAGTGATTCGCCCTTAGCAACGGAGCTACCAGAAGCAGAAATATTTGCTGAAGCAGAACCCATATACTTCGAAGCAAGCTCGAAAGAAAGTCTTGTTCTAGTACTATTCTCATAGAAAAGTGTAATAACTGACTTACCCTGCAAATGACTAGTCTTCTTATTACCAGAAGTTAGAACCATCTTCATAGTCTTTGCTGTCTCGAGAATTTCCATAATCTCATCAGCAGTAAGTTGCTTAAGACCTAACAAATCTTTATTCTTTAGTCCCATATTATGCCTCCTCACAAAGAAGTACCTGGTCCTTGCCATCTACTTCCAATAATTCAACGTGAACCTGCTCCGCCTTAGAAGTAGGAACATTCTTACCCACATAATCTGCTCTGAATGGAAGTTCTCTATGACCTCTATCAATCAGAATCGCAAGCTGAATAGAAGCAGGTCTTCCCATATCGAAAAGCGCATCAATAGCACTTCGAATGGTTCTTCCAGTATATAGAACATCATCAACAAGAATAATTTTCTTATTATTTATATCAAAAGGAATATGTGTACCATTAACTACAGGATGAGCATTAAGCTTAGATAAATCATCTCTATAGAATGTAATATCAAGAATTCCCATCGCTACATCAGTATTCTCAATTCTATCGAGATTTTCCTTAATCCTCTTAGCTAGTGGAACTCCACGACGCTGAATGCCGATAATGCAAACATTTTGAAGACCATCATTTTTCTCAGTAATCTCGTGAGCAATTCTTACAATCGCACGATTAAGAGCTGCTTCGTCCATCAATGTAGCCTTTGTAATCAACTCGTTCATAATAAACTCCTCATAATCAAAAAAGCCGATAATCCATGCGAATTACCGGCTATACAAATCAATTCATAATGCTTAACAATCGTTATTTCTTAAACTTCTTATTCTACATAAGAATCAACCTTGCAAACCTCGCCGGATTCGCTTAAAAGTTACCCTTATAGTCTAGTCTTTTCCCTCTCGAAAAGCAACACAAAAAACTTCATTTTTGCTAAGTTTTTTTGTAAGTATATTGTCATACTTTTACTTTAAATCTGTTGACAAACCATATTCTTATGAATATAATTATTTTGCTTTTTGAAGCAATCGTCACGGGGTTGTGGCGGAATGGCAGACGCAGCAGACTCAAAATCTGCCGACCTCAAAATCGTGTGGGTTCAAGTCCCACCAGCCCCACCATTAATAAACCACGCTTTACGCGTGGTTTTTGTTTTGTCAATTATTTCAATTTATATTGGTCTAATCCTGTTGAATCTCCTCTGAATATAAACCATTCTGGGAAGCTGTTTAATTTTGAAGAAATAAACTGGTCTACATCACGATAAATTTCATCCTTTTCAGGATCGTAATAAGAACTTCTATTCGCATAAATTGTAATTCCTGTAAAATCCTTCTCTGCTTCTAAAGGATTATCACAAGGTGCATCATTATTAGTAATAATAATATGCTCTTCTTGGGCATCATCTTCAGGAGATAGATAAAACTCAGAACAAATAGATAAGTTTTCTTCAATGCTAAACTTAATATCTTTCTTCATAAGTTCAGAAAGTATGCTTCTGTTTATTCTATACTTAGGACCGTCAAATAGTTTTCTTAATTTTGAGAAAATACCCATACAAAACTCCTATCACAATTATAACTTTTTTCTATAATTATACATCTAATTACATACCAGATAAGTAATTATATAAATATTGCATATTAATTGCATATTATGCATTTCTGCCGTATTTTACTTATTTTATTAAATAAGAATATTTGATAAACTATATTAATATCTATTATAAGGAGGATTCTATGACAGTAAACAATTTTTCCAAAGTTACACCACAAATCGAAGAGTTAGCAAATTTATGTTCATCACACAAAATTGAATCCGAGCTATACACAAAATATGATGTTAAGCGTGGATTACGTGATCTTAATGGTAAGGGAGTATTAACTGGACTAACAGAAATTTCTGAAATAATTTCATCTAAGAACATAAACGGTGAAGTAGTTCAATGTGATGGCGAACTATATTATCGTGGAATTGATGTAAATACACTAATAACAGGATTTATTAATGACAATCGTTTTGGTTTTGAAGAAACAACATATCTTCTTCTATTCGGTAAGCTTCCTACAAACGAAGAACTTAAAGAATTCGAAGACTTACTAGCCTCTTATCGCACAATTCTTCCAAAGAATTTCGTTCGTGACATTATCATGAAGAAGCCAAGCGAAGACCTAATGAATAATATTTCTCGTGCTATTCTTAATCTATATGCATATGACAGCAATCCAAATGATTTGTCTATCCCAAATGTATTAAGACAATCACTTGAATTAATTGCTATCTTCCCTATGCTAGCTGTTTACAGCTATCATGCGAAGAATTACTATCTTGATAAGGGTAGCCTTGTAATCCATAGACCAAAGGCCAATCTATCAACAGCAGAAAACATTCTTTACATGCTTCGCCCAGACCACAAATATACTGAGTTAGAAGCCAGAATTCTTGATATGTCACTTATTCTCCACGCAGAACACGGCGGTGGTAATAACTCTACATTTACTACACATGTTGTTACTTCTTCAGGAACTGACACTTACTCTGCAATCGCAGCTGCAATGAGCTCTCTTAAGGGACCAAAGCACGGCGGAGCAAATATCAAGGTTGTTAAAATGCTTAACGACATCAAGCGTAACGTAAATGACTGGGAAGACGAAGAAGAAATTGCAGCATATCTTACTAAGATTCTTCACAAGGAAGCTTTCGATAACGCAGGAGTTATTTATGGACTAGGACACGCTGTATATTCAATCTCTGACCCAAGAGCAAAAATCTTCAAGGGCTATGTCGAAAAGCTATCTCAGGAGAAAAAGCGCTATAAGGAGTTCGAATTCTTCTCAAAGATCGAGAGAATTTCCGCAGAACTCATTGCTAAGGAGCGTCGTATTTATAAGGGTGTTTCAGCAAATATCGACTTCTATAGTGGATTTGTTTACAGTATGCTAAACCTACCAACAGAGCTATATACACCTCTCTTCTCTATTGCACGAATCTCTGGATGGTCTTCACATAGAATCGAAGAACTTACAAATGCAGGAAAGATTATCCGTCCAGCATATATGTGTGTTCAACCAAGACAGGATTACATACCATTAGAAGAAAGATAAAAATATCATCAAAAACAAAAAAGACTGGCTATATTTAATAGTCAGTCTTTTAATTTGTTCAGATTTATTACTTAATAATAGAAAAAACAACTAAAACTATTATTCCAAGTATGATTCTATACCATCCAAAAATCTTAAAATCATGCTTCTTAACATAACTCATCAGCTTCTTAATAACAAATATTGTAACTACAAATGCAGTAATCATACCAATTACAAGCAAAATTACCTCTTGCCAAATAATTGTCCCTTCAAACTTAAGAATCTTAAGTAAAGAAGCACCTAGCATTACAGGAATAGCCAAAAAGAATGTAAACTTAGCAGCAACCTCGCGATTGATCCTAATCATCAGTCCACCAAGAATTGTTGCACCGGATCTTGAAGTACCTGGGAAAATGGCAGCAATTAACTGAAATAGTCCTATTATAAAAGCATCCTTGAATGTAATTTCCGACAAACTGTTTACAGTTGGCTTGATTTGCTTCTTTTCGATATAGTTTTCTACAAAAATAAATGCAATTCCAAATAGAATAAGGAACAAAGAAACAACAACATAGTTATACAAAATAGGACTTAGCAAATCATCAAGGAAAACGCCGTAAAGCGCACCTGGAATACATGCTACAACAATCTTGAACCACATAATAAAGTAGTCCTTCTTACAATATTTGAGAACACCTTTACATCCAACTGGTTGACTTACACTCTTAATGCCAAATGGCCAAATTTCTGTCCAGAATAGAATAATTACTCCAAGAATAGCACCTAACTGTATTACAACCAAATATAAATCAAAGAACTCCGGCGATACGTTTAACTTAATAAACTCATCTAGAAGTATCATATGTCCAGTAGAAGAAATAGGAAGCCACTCAGTAATTCCTTCGACTATTCCGAAAAGGATTGAAACTAATACATCAATAAAACTCATCAATATACTCCTTTGTTTGTTTCATTCATAATATCATACGAAATTAAATAAAGAAAATAAAAGCCACCAAGATATAAATCTTAGTGGCTTTAAGGTGACTAACATAAAGAGTTGGTATCAAAAATACTATATTTAACTAAGGTATTGTAAATTCGTATTATTTTGCAACATCTGTTGCACGAGTCTCTCTGATGATATTAACCTTAATCTGACCTGGATAATCTAGTTCATCCTCAATCTTCTTACAGATTTGTCTAGCCTTAAGTATCATCTCTTCATCTCCAACCTTCTCTGGAGAAACAATTACACGTATTTCACGACCAGCTTGAATTGCATAACTCTTCTCGACTCCTTCGAAGCTTGTTGCAATTTCTTCAAGTTTCTGAATTCTCTTGATGTATGTCTCAAGATTCTCACGACGTGCTCCTGGTCTTGCTGCAGAAATAGCATCTGCTGCAGCAACCAAAACAGCAATAGCTGTCTCAGCTTCTACATCACCATGGTGCGACATAATCGCATTAATGATCTCTGGTGATTCCTTGTACTTTCTAGCGATCTCAGCGCCAAGTTCAATATGGGAACCATCTTGCTCATAGTCTGCTGCCTTACCAATATCATGCAACAAACCAGCTCGACGTGCCATTTGAACGTCCAAACCTAACTCAGAAGCCATCATACCAGCTAACCAGCATACTTCAATTGAGTGCTGGAGAACATTTTGTCCAAAGCTTGTACGATATCTAAGTTTACCAAGATACTTAATAATTTCAGGATGTAAATTCATAACACCTGTATCATAAGCAGCTCTTTCACCTTCTGACTTAATTGTTTGGCTAACTTCTTTCTTCGCCTTATTAGCCATTTCTTCGATTCTGGCTGGATGAATTCTTCCATCAACTACAAGCTTCTCAATAGTAAGTCTTGCAATTTCTCTACGAATTGGATGGAAGGATGAAAGAATAACAGCTTCTGGTGTATCGTCAATAATTAAATCAACACCAGTAATTGTCTCAATAGCACGAATGTTACGACCTTCACGACCAATAATTCGTCCCTTCATTTCATCACTAGGCAAAGATACAACTGTAACAGTAGCTTCAGATACATAATCAGAAGCATATCTCTGAATAGCATTAACAATAATGTCCTTTGCTATCTTATCAGCATCGGCCTTAGTCTTCTCTTCGATCTGCTTAAGCATTGTAGCCATATCATAGCTATATTCACGCTCAGCAGCTTCAAGAACTAATGTCTTTGCTTCAACAATGGATAGACCTGAAATTCTCTCTAATTCTTGGGACTTAGTAGCTTCAAGTTCATCGAGTTTTCTTTCCTTCTCAATCAACTCAGCTTTCTTCTTACTAATCTCATCTTCTTTAATTTCAAGATTAGATAGCTTTCTGTCAAGAGATTCTTCCTTCTGGTCAAGTCTGTTACGTTCTTTTGCAAGTTCTTGTTTACGCTCACGAGCTTCTTTCTCAAGTTCTAAACGTGAGTTAGTAATTTCTTCTTTTGCTTGCAATAAAAGTTCTCTTTTGCGGCTTTCAGCATTCTTCTGCGCTTCACCCATTAGCTTAACACTATCAGCTTCAGCTTTCTGAATATCCTCTTGTAATTGCTTCTGCTTGGCAGATAAACCACGCTTATAATAAACATTTACAACGAAAACACCAATAAGAATACCAAGAACAAGGCCGCAAGTTAAAAATAACCACTCCATGTTGGTACTCACCTCCAAATATTAAATTGTCAAATTACATGCAAAATAATAAATAATGCAATTTATACATTGCCATTGATAATTGTATAAATACAAACATAAAAAGTCAACTGAAAAAGCCTATAAATACTTTATTTATTGAATATAAAAGGGCTCCTCTTACGAGAAGCCCTAGTATGTTATTTAATTTGATCTACATATATCATTATTCAAGAACAGAATCTGGATATACTTCTCTTGCATGATATGTTGTATGTAGAAGCTCGTGAGCCTTGTGACCATTTGGCTCGCCAAGGAAATCCTTGTAAAGCTGATTTACCTGGGAATTCTTGTGAGACTTTCTCTCAGGCATTAGCTTATCTTCCTCATAAAGAGCCTTAGCACGCTCAGCACGTAGATCGATATTCATCTTAGTCTGTGCATCAACGATTGGCTGACCACCACCACATACACAACCACCAGAACATCCCATGATCTCGATGAATGCATAATCATCTGCTTCACCATTCTTAATCTTTGTGAGAAGTTCACGAGCTGCAGCTGTAGAGTGTGCAACAGCTACCTTAATATCCTTACCACCGAGTGTAACTGTAGCTTCCTTAACATCCTTCTCTACACCACGAACTGCAGTATATTCGAAGTCTGGAAGATCCTTTTCTTCAAGGATATCAGCAACTGTACGAATAGCAGCTTCCATAACACCACCAGTAGCACCGAAGATAACACCAGCACCTGTGTACTCACCGAGGAGATCTGTGTCTGGACCTTCGTCTGGAAGGCTATTGAAGTTTAGACCAGCCTGCTTAATCATTCTAGCAAGCTCACGTGTTGTAATTACAACATCAACATCCTTAAGACCATCCTTGTTAACCATCTCATCACGAGCTGCCTCAGCCTTCTTAGAAGTACATGGCATTACAGAAACAACAAAGATATCCTTAGGATCGATACCGTTCTTCTCAGCATAGTAGGACTTAATCAAAGCACCTTCCATCTGATGTGGAGACTTACAAGAAGAAAGGTTTGGAATGAACTCTGGGAAGTAGTACTCACAGAATCTAATCCATCCTGGTGAACAAGATGTAATCATTGGTAGAACTCCACCATTCTTAATTCTGCTTAAGAGCTCATTACCCTCTTCAATAATTGTAAGGTCAGCACCGAAGTTTGTATCATAAACCTTATCAGCACCAAGACGCTTCATAGCAGCAAACAGCTTACCTGTTGCTCTTGTACCGATTGGAAGACCAAACTCCTCACCGATAGCTGCACGAACAGCTGGAGCAACCTGCATAACAACATGCTTAGAAGGATCATTAATAGCATCCCATACCTTTTCTGTCTCTTCCTTCTCGTATAGAGCACCAACTGGGCAAGATACGATACACTGACCACAGAAAATACATGGAGCAGCATTCATAGAAATATCGTAAGCTGGACCAACAGATGTGTTAAATCCTCTATTCAAGAAGCTAAGAACACCGATTGACTGCTCTCTACAAGCAGCTACACAACGTCCACACTTAACACACTTAGAAGAATCTCTAACAATTGATGGTGAAAGATCATCAACAAATGATGGAGACTTCTCGCCCTCGAATGTAACCTTACGAACACCATATTCTTCACAAAGATTCTGCAATTCGCAGTTCTTGTTACGAATACAGGACAAGCAATCAACATTGTGATCAGAAAGAATCATTTCAAGAGTATTCTTTCTTGTAGCACGAACCTTTGGGCTATTTGTATGAACAACCATTCCCTCTCCTACTGGCTGAACGCAAGCAGCAGCAAGAGCACGTGCCTTCTCAATTTCTACGAGACAAATACGGCAAGCACCAATTTGATTTGTCTCTTTCATATAACAAAGAGTAGGAATCTTAATACCAGCTTCCTTAGCAGCCTCAAGAACTGTATAAGTAGAAGGAACAGAAACCGATACTCCATCAATGGTAAGATTAACCATATTCATATTTAATTTCTCCTTTCCAATTACTTCTTTACAATTGCCTTGAACTTACATGTGCCCATACAAGCTCCACACTTAACACACTTTGTAGTGTCGATTTCAAATGCAGCAAGCTTCTTGCCGGGAGCAATGTAATCTGTTCTAATAATAGCGTCAGCTGGACAAGCCTTAGCACACATTCCACAACCGAAGCAGTTATCCTTCTCGATAGAATATGTAAGAAGTTCCTTACATACGCCACAACGACACTTCTTATCAACAACGTGCTCAACATATTCATCACGGAAGTGAGCCATTGTAGAAAGAATTGGGTTAGCAGCAGTCTGACCAAGAGCACAGAGAGAACCGTTCTTAAGAGCAGTTGCTACATCCTCAAGAGCCTGAAGGTCATCGAGCGTACCTGTTCCGTTAGTAATCTTTGTAAGAATCTCAAACATTCTCTTAGTACCGATACGACATGGAGAACACTTACCGCAAGACTCGTCAAGTGTAAACTCGAGGAAGAACTTAGCGATATCAACCATACATGTGTCTTCGTCCATTACGATCATACCACCAGAACCCATCATGGAACCTACAGCAACAAGGTTATCATAGTCGATTGGTGTATCAAGAAGTGATGCAGGAATACATCCACCTGATGGACCACCAGTCTGAACAGCCTTAAATGCCTTACCATTTGGAATACCACCACCGATATCAAATACGATCTCACGAACAGTTGTACCCATTGGGATCTCGAGAAGACCTACGTTATTTACCTTACCACCAAGAGCGAATACCTTAGTACCCTTAGACTTCTCAGTACCAAGAGTTGCAAACCAAGCTGCACCCTTGTTGATAATCTCTGGGATATTAGCATATGTCTCAACGTTGTTAAGAATAGTTGGCTTACCAAAGAGACCCTTAACAGCTGGGAATGGTGGACGTGGTGTTGGGTTACCTCTCTTACCTTCGATAGAACGCATAAGAGCTGTTTCCTCACCACAAACGAATGCACCAGCACCAAGACGGATATCAAGATCAAAATCAAATCCTGAACCGAAGATATCCTTACCTAAGTATCCATTAGCCTTAGCCTGCTCAATAGCAATAGAAAGTCTTTCTACAGCGATAGGGTACTCAGCACGGATATAAACATAACCCTGATGAGCTCCGATACAGTAACCAGCGATTGTCATAGCCTCGATTACGCTATGTGGGTCACCCTCAAGAATGGAACGATCCATGAATGCACCTGGGTCACCCTCGTCGGCATTACAGCATACATACTTAACATCATTCTGAACCTTAGCAGCGAAGTCCCACTTCATACCTGTTGGGAATCCTCCGCCTCCACGTCCACGAAGACCAGAGTCCTTAATCTCCTGAATAATTGATTCTGGAGATCTCTTCTCTGTAAGAATTGTCTTAATAGCTTTGTATCCATCATGTTCAAGATATTCATTGATATCTTCTGGATTAATCCTACCGCAGTTTCTAAGAGCAATACGAAGCTGCTTAGAGAAGAAATCTGCAGGATTAGACATTGGGTTACCAGCCTTAGAAATTCTCTCAACAATATTACCCTTTACAAGATGCTCGTCGATAATCTCTTCAACGTCATCTGCTGTACAACGATAATACATTGTACCTTCTGGGTTGATCATAACAATTGGGCCCTCAGCACAAAGACCGAAACAACCAGTCTTAATAACCTTAACCTCATCTTGTAGTCCTTTTGCTGGAATTAGTTCCTGGAACTTCTCAAGGATCTTATTAGAGCTTGAAGAAGTACATCCTGTACCGCAGCAAACAAGGACTTGAGCACGATAATTAGCCATTATGCTTCCTCCTTATACTTCTGGATGATACCAGGAATTTCGTCTGGCGTAATTCTTCCGTATACATCATCGTTTACAAGAAGAACTGGCGCAAGACCACATGCACCTACACAACGACAAGCTGTGATAGAGAACTTTAAGTCTTCTGTACAATCACCGTTCTTAATTCCGAGGCACTCTTCGATCTTATCGAGAAGAGCCTGAGAACCCTTAACGTAACAAGCTGTACCAAGACATACATTAAATGAATACTCTCCCTTTGGCTTCAAAGAGAAGAAGGAGTAGAATGAAACTACACCATAAACTTCAGCAACAGAAACATCCAAAGCCTCTGCAACCTTACGCTGAACAGGAAGTGGTAAATAACCATAGATTTCCTGAGCTTGCTGTAATGTTGCCATCAAAGCCTTCTGTCCCTGTCCTCTGTACTTTGAAAGAACTAACTCTAACTGAGCAGACTGTTCTTCCGGAGTCAATTTTTTACTAGACACTGTGACTCACCTCCCACCGAATATTTAAGCATAATAAGTGATTTCAAGCAATAAAAAAGGAAGCACAAAAGAAAGATTTTTTATTTGTTCATCATTCTTTAGAAAGATATACTTAATTAACGAAAATATGTGAAAATCAGTTTGAAAAAATAGAAATGTAATTATAATATTAGCAAGATAATTAACTTTATAAATAAGAGTAGGTTTATGGAATTAGAGTTCTACGTCAAAGACAAATACGATGGCAAAACACTCCGCGAGGTTCTTAGCGGAGAATTAAATATGAGCAAAAATATGATCAAGAGAGTTAAACTCTATGGCTCACTTGATGTAAATGGAATTCACACACGTGTTATCGATAAAGTTAAAGCTAATGATTTAATATATATCAAATACGACGATGATTCTGGAAAACTAAACGAAGATGCTGGGATTCCAATTCTTTTCGAGGATGAATGGGTTGGAATATGCATAAAACCAGCAAATATGGTAACTCATCCAACACATGGTCATCTTGATGATTCTCTCTTGACCGTTCTTGGAACTTCTTGCGGTAACTCGCTGCATCCAATTATGCGACTAGATAGAGAAACTTCAGGTCTAATAGCTATAGCCAAAAATGGATACGCGCACAACCAGGTTGCAACTAGCAAAATGAGCAAGAAGTATCTTGCTGTAGTATATGGTAAATTTGAAAACGATTCAGGAAGAATCGACATGCCAATCAAGCGTAAAGAAGGCTCTATCATGATCCGAGAAGTACCAAGTGATGGTTCAGGTCATCCTTCTATAACAAATTATAGAATCTTGCTTTATGACAAAACAAATGACATATCTCTTGTAGAATTTATACTTGAGACAGGTCGTTGTCATCAGATCAGAGTACATTCTATGACTAACGGACACCCACTCGTTGGAGATGGATTATATGGACCAAATTCAGTTGATAACCCAAATAACAACTTCCCTAAGTCAAAAGAATTGGATAACAAAATTGGCAGACAAGCACTACATGCCTATTATTTAAGTGTAATACATCCAATTACTAACGAAGAAATGACTTTCAAATCACAGCTTCCTGATGATATGCGAATGCTTTTCGCTGAAGAATTGCAAGAAGAAATTATTAGGATTTGCTCGAGCTTATAAGTTTACGTGACAATTCAAGTGACTCGCTGTCAGTTGTTCCCGACAATAGACGAGATACTTCAAGAACCTTCTCCTCTTCCCCTAGAATTTCAACAGACGCATAAGTAGCATTGTTCTCGACTGTTTTCTTCGATAAGAAATTATAATCAGCCGCGGCAGCAATTTGTGGTGTATGAGTTACACACAAAACCTGATGTGATTTTGAAATTTTCTGAAGTTTTCTTGCTACCATATTACTTGCCTTACCAGATATTCCTGTGTCGATTTCATCAAAAATCAAAGTTGTAATATTATCAACCGAAGAAAGAACTGTTTTGATTGCAAGCATAATTCTTGATGCTTCACCACCGGATGCGATTTTGCTAAGAGGCTTTAATTCCTCTCCTAGATTCGCACTGAACAAAAATCTAATATCATACGTTCCAAGCGCAGAAAAATACTTCTGTCTTGGACGTTCAACGAATTCTACGAAGAAATTCGCATGTGGAATCTCAAGATCAACAAGTTCTTTAATTATCAAATTTGACAAAACTTGAGCTTTCTCTTGTCTTGATTTATTAAGGCTTTCAGCTAAAGCAACTAGTTTAGACTCTACTTCATGTCTAGAGGCCTTAAGTTTAACTAGAAGGTTTGCAGAATCATTAAGTTCATCAAGCTCAATAGATGCCTTGGCAGCAAATAGATTGATTTCTTCAATAGAGTTTCCATAGCGAGACTTTAGGTCATACAACAAAGACAATCTTTCGTCAATTTTGTTTATCTCCTCTTCCGAAAAGCCTGCCTCAGAAACAAGAACAGACACTTCGTCTGCAGCTGCTTCAAGTTCAAGAGAGAGTGTTTCTATTCTGCTTGCTAATTCTTGGTATTCATTATTATCAGAAGCAAGTTTATTAATTAAATTAGAAGCACGCTTAAGATTATTTACAGCTCCCTCCTCGTCTTCTGATAATAACTCGTCTGCTTGATTAATAATTGTTGCCTTTTTCTCTAACAATTTAAGGCTTTGCTTGCGAGAAGTAAGAATTTCTTCTTCTCCTTCCTTAAATCCAGCCTTATTTATTTGTTCGATAGCAAAGCTTAGGTATTCCTTACGATTATTAATATTATCAGTGTTCGACCCAAGGTTTTTTATTCTAGTAACAATTTCCTTGTATTCTGAAAGACAATTCTGATAATCTCTAAGCTTTGTCAAGACATCATCTTGAGCAAAATTATCTAATAAACTAATATGGGATGACTCATTAAAAATACTCTGAGTATCATGCTGACCGTGGATATCAATAAGTTCAGAAGAAACTAGTTTAAGGGTATTTAAGACAACACTTTTACCATTAATTCTTGCGACAGAACGTCCATCATTAGAAATCTCACGCGAAATAATAATATCATCGTTTTTATCAATTTCTATTCCACTTTCTAATAAAATCTCAGAAATTCTTCTATATATAGTTTCTTGTACATATTCAAAATCAAGAATAGCTTCAACATATGCCTTCTTCTTATCTGTACGAATCAAATCCTTAGATGCTTTATTTCCCATTATTAGATTAATTGCATCTATTATCAAAGACTTTCCTGCTCCTGTTTCACCAGAAATGACATTAAGACCATATTCTGGAGTGAAAACAGCCAAACTAATAACAGCAAAATCGCGTAACTCTATTCTTCTTAACATTTATAATTTCCTATCTAAGTTTTAACCTTGAGAAGTCTTTATCATCTCATCAATAGTTTCTACTAAAGCATTTGCATCTTCGATACTTGATGTTGCAATAAACACAGTATCATCACCACCAATTGTGCCAACAACATTTGGCAAATGAATAGAATCAAATGCAGATGCAGCAGCTTGAGCCATTCCAGGAAGTGTTTTAACTACAACAAGATTCATTGCGACATTTGCGCTAATTAGTGAATTTGTAAAAACAGCTAGAAGTCTCTTTGGCGCAGTTTGACCTGTACGTTCAAGAAGAGAATACTTACAATTATGACCTGGAAGATTAACCTTAATAACTCCAAGATCCTTAAGATCACGAGAAACAGCTGATTGATTTGTTTCGAATCCATTCTCATTGAGTCTTCTTGTTAGTTCTTCTTGTGTAGATATTGTATTTTCTTTAATTAGTTTAACTATCATTTCTTGACGTTCATTCTTACTCTTCATAGAAAATACCTCTCTTAGATATCTTAGCTCTGATGGTCTTGAAGAATTCAGAATAATCGAAGGTTACCATTTGAATTCGTTGTTCATCACCTGTGATAAATACTTTGTCACCATGTGCTACACTAAATGTATCGCGTCCATCAGGACAAATCACTAGATTTGAATTATCACCATCGATTTGAACCATAATATTAGAATTAAGTCCCAAACAATAGCATGGATTTTGTAATGCGTGAGAACAGATTGGTGTAATAATAATGTTCTTCATCTCAGGCATAAGAATAGGTCCTCCAGCTGCAAGCGAATAAGCAGTTGAACCCGTTGGAGTAGAAAAAATTAGACCGTCTCCATAAAACTTCTCAACTAGTTGGTTATCAATATTAAGCCTCATCTTCGCAATATGAAGCTCAGCGCCACGAGAAATTACACAATCATTAAGACATCTATCTGAATATATTGTTTCATTATCCTTATTAACCACAGTTACATTGAGTTGAACACGAGAGATAATCCTATAATCGTTCGAAATCAAACGATCAATCGCATCTTTACAATTTGATACTTCTACTTCAGTAAGAAATCCAATACTACCACGATTTATTCCAACAAAAGGAATATTTAAGTCACGATAATTAGAGACAGCGCTAAGTAAAGTACCATCGCCACCTATTGAGAAAATAAAATCACAGCCTTCGAAGGTATCGCCTTCTCTTACAGCAATAATCCCCTTGCTATTTAAGTATTCACAAATCATATTAGTTGTTTCAAAATTCAAATCTCTTGATGGATTTGTAACGATTCCAATTCTCATATGATTCCCTCCAAGTTGAACTATAGATATTAAATCACTTTTTTCAAGGAAATTACAGATACTAGAAGTCTCATTTTATTTTTCGAATGAAAGCATCTGTGAGACTATTTGCATCAAGCCTAGCATCTTGTAGCTGCTCTTCACGAGAAGCACTATGTACGATTACATCATCAAAACCAAAATTTATGAGCTTAGAGGATAATAAATCATTTGATAGTTCATCCATAATCTCTGCCTTGATTAGTTGTCCAATTCCGCCTGTAGTAATTCCATCTTCAACAGTAAATACTATTTTTGAATCCTTTATATATGGCAAAAGCTGTTTTGTAGGAAGAGGCTTAATTCTACAAATATTAATATGCTTTCCACTAAAGCCTTGGCTAACAAGATTATTATAAGCTGTTTGACAGATATCAGCCATTACTCCAATAGAAACTATTATGAATTGATTACCGCTATCTGCAATAATCCTTGGAGACAAGATATCGGCATCAGAAGAAAATATTTCTTCGTTAGTAGATTTTCCTCTTGGATATCTAATAGCACAAGGAGATGATAAATCATTAATAGAATAATTAAGTGCTTTACTTAAATCTGCATATGATGCTGGAGCAAACATTGTAAGATTTGGCATCACACTTAAATAAGCCATGTCAAGCAAGCCATTATGTGTATGTCCATCATTTCCAACAGCACCTGCTCTATCAATAGCAAAAACAACATGATTATTCATAAAACAAGTATCTGTGACAATTTGATCGTAGCTTCTTTGTAGAAAGGAAGAATATATAGCAACTACAGGAATAAGACCGCATGAAGCCATACCAGAAGCCATAGTGACAGCATGTGCTTCAGCAATTCCACAATCATAGAATCGATCTGGATGCTTTTTCTCAAAGATAGAAAGCCCTGTACCAGAACTCATTGCAGCAGTAATTCCAACCACTTTTGGATTTTCGTCAGCAATTTTTGTAATCAAATCTCCAAAATGAGAAGTAAATGAGTCGGAACTAGAAGCAGTTACACCTGTTGATAAATCAAAAGGAGATACTCCGTGGTATTCTGAAGGCTTTTTTTCGCTATAGGAGTATCCTTTGCCCTTCTTGGTGCATACGTGAAGTAATACTGGTGCGTTAATTTTACGAACGGAAGTAAACGCACTAATTAGAGCGTTAATATCATGACCATCAATTGGACCGTAGTAAACAAGTCCAAGATCTTCAAAGATAGACGGCTTCTTACGATATATAAGAAATCTGAAGAAATCCTTAATCGCGAGAATCATATTAACAATTGGCTTTCCGATAATAGGGAGATTCTTAGTAAGAACTTTCTCGGTATTTTGCTTAGCACTAATATAAGATGGAGAAAGTCTAAGATTAGATAAATAATTAGAAAGACCACCAGTGTTCTTATCGATAGACATCTCATTATCATTAAGAATAACAATAACCTTATCCTTGCTATGTCCTAAGTCGTTAATCGCTTCATAAGCCATACCACCAGTCATAGAGCCATCGCCAATTATTGCAACAACCTCGGATTCATTATTACCCTGATGCTTCAATGCTCGTTTAATACCAAGAGCTGCAGAAATCGAAGTAGAACTATGTCCAGTATTGAAAGAATCATATTCACTTTCATAAATTCGAGGAAATCCAGAAATACCATCCTTTTGGCGAAGAGTATCAAACTTATCAAATCTGCCTGTTAGAAGCTTATATGCATAGCATTGATGTCCTACGTCAAAAACAAACTTGTCTTTTTTGTAATCAAAAACGGATAGTAAAGCACATGTTAGTTCGATAGTACCAAGATTTGACGCTAGATGTCCACCGTTATGAGAAACAGTGTTAAGAATCTTATCTCTTAATTCTGCACACAAAACTTGTCTGTCCTCAAGACTTAGCTTGGACAAAACCTCGTAACTTGTATCCTTTCCCAAAAACTTATATTCCAAATTAATAATCTCTCTTTACTACAAAATCTATTAGTGCACTAAGCATATCTGTATTATAACCGAAATTCTCATTAAGTTCTTCTATAATAGAATTTATGTCATCAAGACACGAATCGAGTAATTTCTTTGCTTCGTCTAATCCGTATAAAGTAACAAATGTAGACTTGAAGTCTCTTTCATCCTTACCTACAGATTTACCAAGCTTATCAGTAGATGCAGTAACATCTAGGATATCGTCCTTAATTTGGAATGCGAGACCAACAAGATTAGAAAGCTTCTGAAGCTTAATATAATCTCTGTTCTTAATTGTCTCAACATAATCCTCATTAGAATACTTTATCAAATATGGAACACAGATAGATGCCCAAATAAGTGCTCCTGTCTTCTTCTCATGCAATTCATTGAGAAGTTCAGAAGAAATCTTCTTACCTTCAGATTGCAGATCAATTGTCTGTCCACCAATCATACCAGAAGCACCAGCAGCACGTGCTAGTTCAGAGGCAGCATATGAATGAGATGGATTCGTAATTAGATGCTTTAACAAAATCTCATAAGCCTTATTAAGCAATGCATCTCCAGCTAAAACAGCATAATTCTCACCATAAGCAATATGGCAAGTTGGCTTACCACGACGAAGGTCATCATCATCCATACAAGGCAAATCATCATGAATAAGAGAATATGTATGAATCATCTCAAGTGCTGTAGCAAATACACGAATATCGTATAAATTAGCATCAAGCATTTGACCAATTACATACATGAAACATGGTCTTATGCGCTTTCCACCAGCAAGCAAACTGTATTTAGACGCCTCAACAGTATAATCTTCTTCAACAAAAGCACTTTCAAGTGAAGGCGTAATCCAATTATTAACTTCAACAAACAATTTATCTAGATTAGAGCTCATCGCTAATTACCTCAAAACTTTCTTCTTCTAAAGTAGCAGGATTAACTTTGGAAATAGTTTCCTTAACTTCACTTAATCTCTTCTCACATTCATTTGCTAGAAAAACTCCACGAGTATATAGCTCAAGCGATTCATCAAGTTTACAATTTCCTGTAGAAAGCTTCGCTACGATGCTCTCTAACTCACTAATATACGCCTCATAATCAATTTTATTATCCATTCTCATTCCTCCCTAGAAATAATATTTGTAACTTCACAATCAAGCTCGCCATCACTAAGAATAATCTTTAAGTCGTCTCCGACACTCACATTACTAACCGTGCTAATCGAGCTAGCATTTGTATCAAGCAAATAGGAGTATCCGCGTCTAAGGATATTCATAGGCCCTAATGCCTCTATCTGCTTAATTATTGTAATAAGTCTATTCGCATTGTCCTCATAGTTTTTCTTCTCATTTAGAACAAGTTCTCTTTTATAAGCTTTAAATCTTTCTTCCTCTCTATCGAAAAGCTTACAAAAGGAATCATAAAGATTACTCTTATCCTTATCAAGTCGTAGAAGCTGTGCTTCAAGTGTATATGTTATCGAAAGCAATGCTTTGTGATTCTTACAATATTGCACTCTAAGATTTTCTCTATCAAGCTTATTATTTATAATAACACTAAGTTGCTCAAGATATGAATTAAGTTTACCTTCTAATTCTTGATATGAAGGAATTACAATTTGTGCTGCGGCAGTCGGAGTAGCAGCTCTAACATCAGCTACATAATCAAGTAAAGTAAAATCAGTTTCATGTCCAATGGCTGAAATTACTGGTGTTTTATGAGCGAATACTCTTCTAATTAATGCTTCATCATTAAAACAGAATAAATCTTCAAAGGAACCACCGCCTCTAGCAATAATAATAACATCAGGCTTACTATCGTCAGAAAGAGAGTCAAAATAATCAAGACCATTAATTACTTCAGTAGCAGCTGTTTCACCTTGAACAGATGCTGGATATAATAACAAATCAAAGTGTGGATTTCTTAGACGTAATGTTCTTATAATATCCATAATTACAGCACCAGAAGCAGATGTAATTACACCTATTCTTGAAGGAAGCATAGGAAGTTTGGTTCTATATTCATTATTAAATAGTCCTTCTTCTTTAAGCTTCTTGCCCAATTGACGATAGCTTTCCATCAAATCGCCAACTCCAATTTGTTTCATAGAGCTAACAACTATTTGAAGTTTACCTTGTGCAGAATAGACATTTGCAGTACCACGAATCTCTACCTGCATTCCATCCTTAGCATCAATTCTAGAGAATTGATATTTGGATGAGAACATTACGCAGTTTATATAACTATTCTGATCTTTCAGCGCAAAATAACAATGTCCGCTTTGTGAATTACGCTTAAAGCCAGTAATTTCACCACAAACAGACATTGAAGAAAGACGTATATCTTCTTGGATTGATATTGAAATATATTGTATTAATTCTGATACTGACTTGAATTGATACATTATTTCACCTGCTTTTGTTAATCTTTGTTAGGAATATTTTTCGAGAAAGAAGAAAGAACTCCATTTATATAATTTCTAGTTTGTTCATTACCATACTTCTTACTAAGACGAACAGCTTCAGAAATAGATACACTAGTTGGAATATCATCTGAAAACAGCATCTCATAAAAAGCAGTCTCTAAAATAGCTAAATCAACTCGAGGCAAACGAGAAACCTTCCAATCTACAAGATACTTTGAAATCTCTTCATCAAGATATGCCTTCTGGTCAATTATTCCAGTAACTTGAGCTTTGAAGAAATCAACATCTTCAGAATCAAACTCTCTAAAGGAAATATAATTATCAATTCTATCTTCAATAGAAGAATCATACTTGTCAATAAATGTATTCTGGAATAAGAAACACATTACAGACTCGCGTGCTTCCTTTCTACTCATCTGAACCTCCCTGGTGGAAGAATCTTATCAAGAAGCTTCTTGAATTTGCTTGCATCATTGAACAAGAAACTACCTACAAAGAATCCCACTAATGTGAAAATAATAATAAACAATGTCTTAAAAAAGCCAAAAATGCATAACAAAATCGCAATTACAAAGAAAAAGAATGCTGTAATGGCTCCTGGTTTGAAGTTAGAAATCTTCTCAAACAATTTAGTTAAGAACTGCTCCATAAGATCACCTCTTACTTATCAACTCTTGCTACGATAGGCTCAACACGAGAAACCTTAATAGTTACTGAATCAACTGCAATACCTGTATAACGTTCGATATCCTTCTTTATCTTCTCTTGTACCTTTACCATAGAAGCAGGAATTTCAACATTAGAATATAGTGTAGCAGTAAGATAAACCTTAATAGAATCATTCTTACCTGGTGTAACGCGAACCTTAGATGACTTAATTCCAACCTGAGCTGACTTCGCAGAATTAAGAGCAATACTTTCAATAGCATCTGCACCAATATCAACTGCACCAATTTCATTATTACGAATTCTAGTCTTGCTCATACGACCAGAAGTAATAGCAATTGTAATAGTTGTAATAGAAGAAACAAGAATCAAGATTAATACACATGCATAAATAATCTTACCAACTGGATGAGTTACAATCGTCGATAGTGGAGATAGCAAATCAGCAAAAATTCCATCATCGATAATAGCATATAAAAGAACCATTGAAACTAGTGATAGAATCAATGAGTAAATAAACATGAAAACTCTACTAATTGTATTCATTTATACACCTCCATTAATCTTCATTATCAATCTTCAGATAAGTCTTCCAAAGAATCATCAATTTGATTGTTGTTCTTGTCATTTCGTAAAATGACACCACAAATATGAACATTTACAGATTCAACAACGAGTCCAGTAAAGCGTTGTACGTCTTCCTTTACTCGTTCTTGAATAGACCAAGCAATCTCAGGAATAATCATTCCATAATAAACAACTGGGAATACAGTAATGGAAACGGAGCCGTTGTCGTTCTCGTGGAAAACGACACGTACTCCTTTACCTTCATGTACTACTCCAGCCATTTCTTTCAAAATAACACCAAATGAAGACGCAAGCGAAGCAACACCATCTATTTCTAGTGCAGCCTCAGCGGCATACTGGGCAACAAAGCCCTGTGACATCGATCTGTCACCCTTGATTGATTCAAGATTCTCTAGCATCTATCTACTTCCTCATCTGATGATATCAGAAAGCATTACTGCATTTATTATGCACGCTCTAGATATTCACCTGTTCTTGTATCTACGCGAATGATTTCGTTCTGATTAACGAAGAGTGGAACCTTAACAACAGCACCTGTCTCAAGTGTAGCATACTTTGTAGCGTTGTTTGTTGTATCACCCTTAACACCTGGCTCACACTCAGTAATTTCTAGTTCAACAGTGATAGGAAGCTCAACAGAGAAAACCTCACCCTTGAATGAAAGAACCTTACAAATCATAGCTTCCTTAAGGAACTTAATGGAATCACCAATCTGATCCTTGTGAATTGGACGCTGATCGTATGTCTCCTGATCCATGAAATAATATAAATCGCCATCTGCATAGATGTACTGCATATCATTTCTATCAAGCTGAGCCTGCTCAAACTTCTCATTTGGGTTAAAGCTTCTCTCAACTACAGAACCTGTCTTAACGTTCTTGTACTTAGTTCTTACAAAAGCTGCGCCCTTACCTGGCTTAACGTGCTGGAACTCAACAACCTGATAAACCTGGTTGTCCATCTCAAAGCACATACCATTTCTAAAATCACCTGCACTAATCATAATTTTCTCCTTTATATAAAATGCGTATACGCACTTATTCACGGTACTCTATTTTAATTGAAATTTGCATTTTCATCAAGTATTTAGAATAAGATTGAAATCAAACTTCTAGAACTTCATAAAAAATCTCACAATTTTCTCAAGAGGCCTTTTTATCTTAACATACCAAACTTCCTTAGAAGCATAAGGCTCGACCAGTATCGAAAAGCTTCCAGCATTATTACCAGCAGCAATATCAGTAAATAACTGATCACCTATCATAAGGCATTTGTCTAATTCAACATCTAGTATCTTTGAAGCTTCAACAAGGCCCTTTGTTGAAGGCTTATGAGCACAAGTAACACAAGGAATATCAAGTATCTTAGCAATATTAGCAGACCTATTCGACTTAGCATTAGAAACAAGACAAATCTTATATCCTAGAGAGTTTAATTTATCAATTACTTGTCTACTATAATCAGAAGGCTCCCAGGTTCTATCAGGGCCAATAGTATTATCGTAATCAAGTAAAGCTGCCTTATATCCTTCTTCTTGAAGCTTTTCGAAAGGGATATCAAGAGCGCCTTTTACAATAAGGTCTGGTCGAAGACTTGAGAATAATCCTTTGTGGCTCTTTACTGATGTCATACCTTGAACAATTCCTTATATAGAGTTCTAACTGCATAAGAACAGTATGCTTCGCTAATACCAAACATTACAGAAATCTCGGAAGCTCCCTGATTAACAATTCTAAGGTTGATACCAGCATCACCAAGTGCGGAAGCACAACGTGCCATGATACCAACAGACTTAGCCATTGCCTGACCTACTACCATAACGATAGCAAGATCTCTTTCAACATTACAAGATTGAACATTAAGCTCGTTTCTTAATCTACCAAGAATTATCTCCTGCTTTTCTTCAGTAAAGTATTTAGTACGAACAATCAAAGTAACAGAGTCAATTCCAGAAGGCATATGCTCGATAGAAACATTCTCTTCTGCAAAGATTCTAAGAACATTCATAAGGAAACCGATTTCTCTATTCATTAGATACTTATGAATTGTAATAGTTGCAAAACCCTTCTCACCTGCAATACCTGTAACAAGAGAGTCATAGTGAGAACGCTTAGCAACAATCTTTGTGCCCTTTGCAGATGGATTATTTGTATTACGAATATGTACAGGAATTCCTCTTACAAATACAGGATACAAAGCTTCCTCATGAAGTACGGAGAAACCAGCGTATGCAAGCTCTCTCATCTCGTCGTAAGCAATCTCGAAGATTGGGAATGGATCTTTAACAATATTAGGATTTACAGCATATACGTTGTCAACATCAGTCCAGTTCTCATATACACTTGCTTCAACAGCGGCAGCAAGAATAGAACCAGTGATATCAGAACCACCACGTGAGAAAGTAATAATCTCACCTTCCTTTGAATATCCATAGAAGCCTGGGAAAATACAAAGAGCCTTCTCATCCTTAAGACAAGCAAGATTATCATAAGTCTCGCCAAGAATTACAGCCTTACCTGCTTCATTGTGCTTAAGGAAAAGTCCCTTTTCTTGTGGGTTACAATAAATAGCCTTCTTGCCGATAGAATTAAGATATCTAGCAACTACTCTTGCAGAACAATCCTCACCCATAGCTTTAACGGAATCGAGATACTTAATGTCATCTGTATAAGCTCTGTCAGCAGTTGATCTAATAGCATTCTCTACATCTGGCATAATATCGATGATATTTAAGTCTTCAGCAATAGACTTAAATCTAGCAATTACCTTAGACACTTCTTCTTCGTATGGCTTACCAGCAAGTCTAGCCTTAGCTACAGCTATTAATAAATCAGTAACTTTAATATCATCCTTGTTTCTCTTACCAGGTGCTGATACTACAACAATTCTTCTCTCAGGATCGGAATTAACAATATCGCACACCTTCTTAATCTGAAAAGCATCAGCAAGTGAAGAGCCACCAAATTTTGTAACCTTCATAATAATTCTCCTTACAAAACAATTCTAATAATAACTTCTATGATTATAATAATGCGTCGTATTTTTAACAATGCAAAATTTAACAAATATTCTAATAATATCAGCCCTTAAGCATAACCTTTATCACAAAATCAAAGTAGTTTTCTTGTGATAATTCTCGGATCAGCATTCTCGTTAACAATCTTATAGACAGCTTCGATTACATCTGTATGAATATTAAGTTTGTTTGCAATATGTACAGCAGCAGGAAGCGCACTCAAGCCTTCTACTACCATTCCAACCTTATTTACAGCTTCGTCAGCCTTCATTCCTTGACCAATATAATAACCACAACGATTGTTTCTACTATGCTCACTAGTACAAGTAACAATTAAATCACCTAGTCCAGCAAGACCCATAAAGGTTTCTTCTTTACAATTCATAGCAACACCAATTCTGTGTATATCATTAAGACCAAGAGTCATAATAGCAGCCTTAGCATTATCTCCATAACCTATTCCACGAGAAATACCAACAGCAAGTGCAATTATATTCTTGAAAGCGCCACAATATTCAACACCCTTAATATCATCAGACAAGAATACTGCAAAATCTTCACTGTCGAAAATATCTCTAACTAATACTCTATTAGCTTCATTCATAGATGCACAGACAATTGTAGTTGGAAGACCTAACGCTACTTCTTCTGCATGAGTTGGACCAGATAAAACAACCGTCTTACCAGTAAAATCATTGCCAAGCTCTTCTTCTATGATATCTGTCATTGTCATGAAAGTCTCATCTTCAAGCCCCTTAGATACAGTAACTACTATTTGCTTATTATTAATATATGGATTAGCAAGCTTAGCTGTAGAGCGAATAAACTTAGAAGGTACTGCAAATAAAACTACATCCGTATTGACGATAGCATCTTCAATATTAGTAGTAAAATATACTTCATTTGAAATAACCATATCAGGTAGATTAGGATGAACAAATTTGGTAGATAGTATTTCTATTTCTTCCTTAATTGCAGACCAACACTTTACTTTATGACCAAGCTTACTTAAATGATTAGTAAGTGCGATTCCCCATGTACCTGTACCAATAACTGCAATAGTAGCCACAATGACATTCCTCTTATTTCTTTATTATTATGCTTCTACATTAGCTGCATCACCATTATCAACCGGAGCTTCTGTTGAAGGAGCCTCTGTAACAGGAGCTTCAGTAGCTTGTGTTTGAGCTGAAGTTTCTTCTGAAGTAGACTGTGTAGTTGCTTCAGTTGTTGATTCTGTAGTAGATTCTGTTGTCGCTTCAGTTGTAGTTGTTGCTTCCGTTGTAGTTGTAGCTTCTGTAGTTGTTGTAGCCATAGTTGTACTTTCCATAGTAGTTTGGGTAGTTGTTGTCTCAGAAGCAATTGTAGTAGACTCAGTTACTGATTCAATAGTAGTCTCAGATGTAGGAACTGGAGTAGGATCAGATTCGATAACTGGTAAAGTCTCATTGATAGTAACATCTTCCTCAGACAATTGAACATTAAGTACATATCCATTTACATTAGTAGATGTTAAAACATGAGAGAATGATCTACCAATTTCAGATACAGTAACACTATCACCTCTAGAAAGAACACCAATGATAGCACTGTCTAGATCATCAGATTCATAAACAGGTGTATTATCATTAATTACATACATAATTTGATGCAAGTCAACATTTTCTAATTCTTCTTCCTTCTTCTTTCTGTCAAACATATCATTCAAATTAAAAATAATATACATTCCACCAAATCCAATACCAATAAACAATACAAAAATTATTATAGGTATTATGATGTTAAGTATCTTCTTTTTCTTTGAATTTTGCTCGTTTCTCATATCATCTTCACCCTTACCATCTAACTTGTTAGAACCGTATGTTGTTGTTTCACCATTTGACGAATAATTGTCATTAGAAACATGCTTCATACTGATCGTTTCTCCAAGCTCATCACCATTAATATGCTCACTAGCTACTGGAGAAGCATTATTAACAGCAACAGCTGCAGCAGCAGTAGCTGCTTGATTATTAATTACTGCATCACCTGGTAGTAAGAATGTAGATTCAATCTTAATAGTAATTACTGTAAGGCCAGTCTTAATTCCATAATTATATGCAACATTTACAAGGTCTCTTGCTTTTGCCTCAGGACCATTTCCTGTAAGTAAAACAGGATTTCTTAATTTTGCAGGAAGTAATTGTGACAAACCATTTCCCATAAGAACAATCTGATCATTGTCCTTCAACTTCAAATGCACCTTAGTATCAGCAACAACTGCACCATCTTGAGGCATTCTTCCTAGATACTGTGTAAGAATATTTCTTTCTGGATGATTTGCTTCTTGTTCTGGAGAGATCACACCCATTTGAACATATCTATGAGCTACTGTCTGCTCTTCTGTTAATGCAACAATCTTATTATCTCTAATTAATACAGCCTTAGTATTACCAATACTTATAACTCGAAGTGTGTCACCTTCTATAGCTACAAGTGTCATAGAAACACGAAGTGGTTCTCCTCCGTTAACTAGAGAGAAGTTACATACTTTTTGATTAAGTGTATTTACAACCTCTTGCGAAAAGCTTGCAAAATCAAGTACAGGCTGTTTACTAGCTTTTGCAACAATATTATATAGTTCTTGGTTTAATTCCAGATTCAAATATGCTCCAAGATTATCCTTACCTTGACAAGAAAAAATAGCTGAAATTTGAATAGGAGACGTCGATGTAGCTGTTCTTATAAACTCAGAAGCAAAATCTTCTTTACGTCTATATAGAGAATGGAAAAATACATTCTCTTGTGGAAAATTCTGTAATAAATTAGTCTCACATAAACAAGTAGAAACTGTCTTACTCATTATAATTACCCCCAAATAAATTCATGCAATGCAGGAATTTGCTGTTCTCTATTAATTATCATCATCCAAGGATTACTTTGTACAGAATACATATTATCCTGTGGGACACGATATTCAGATATATTACCAGCACCAGCTACACCATCAAGTCCAACACGTGCTAAATCTAATGACTGCATATTTGTCTCAAATATTCCAGCAGAATCTTCAACTAAAGCAAGCTGATTCAATCTAGACATATTAGATATAGAGGATATTAACGCAGAAGCAACCTCTCTTTGTCTCGATGTTCTTACAAAGTCAGAATCTAAATACCTAATTCTCGACCAACCAATAGCTTGTGGACCACTAAGAAGCTGAAGACCTCCAGAAGTAAGAAGAGGCACATTCTCACCGGTTAATTGATTATATTCTGAAATATTGATGTTAGCATACTTAACCTCTTCTGGAGCAACATCGATAGTAACTCCACCAACAAGATCAATAACATCACCAGCTGAATTGAAATCTAACATAACGAATCGTTGAATATCTAGACCAAAGTTCAAATTAATTGTGTTGATTAACAAACCGACACCACCATATGCATATGCATGTGTTAATTTATCGAGATAAGAAGATTGTGTATCTACAGTATCACCAATATATACGCCAATATCTCTCATAAGAGAAATCAATTTTACAGTATTATTCTCTCGATCAATAGAAACAATCATCATAGCATCGGAACGACATTGAACATCATTTGTTCCTCGTGAGTCTACACCAAAGACAAGAATATTCTCTACATTCTCATCGATTTGTTCAACTTCTATAATTGGATGATTAGGGTCAACAAATACTTGAGTATGTCCTCCATCTGCCCAAGAAGATGTAACATCTCCACCAGTTAAGCTTCCTTGATTGGTTAAATCCATGGTCGCATACTCCTCTTCTGAAAGAATTGGAGTAACAACATATTGAAATCCACCTAGAAGATTATAAATATATAAAACACAACCAACCGCTAGACCAAGTATAGCAGCAAGTATACGAATCATTATTTGTTTGAAACTTGTTTTTCTCATGCAATTTCCTCATTATCATAAAAAATCAATACTAATGATAACTCAAAAGCAGAAAACAATCAAACTTTCTAATATGATAAAGTGTATAAAAATTGCATCAATTTATTGAAATTTCTTATCAGAAGAAAATTTTGTTCTAATCACATATGCCAATCGAATAATAATTAATACAACTACAATCGCAATAGCATCAATTAGTAAATCAGTAACTCTACCCTGTCTTCCATAGATAAAAAGCTGATGATATTCATCAATGACTGCATATAGAATCGTAAACCAGAAAGTAAATAAAATATATGTCTCGTTCTCTGTTGTAATCGATGCAGATTCAGAAGCATCAAATAAGTATTCGTCTTCTGAAATATTATCAGTAGCGCTCATAGCATAATACATAATAAAAGCGAGAAAACCGAACTGAAAGGTATTAACTACATATCTTAAATCAGAAACGCTAACATTCACTTTCAGATATGAATCAATTATTGTCGATAAATAATCCATCCTAATATCATAGACATTTCCTGACTCATTAGACAAAAAAAAGATAAAAATCATCCAGAAAAAAGTCGCAACCCAAAGCATTAAGGATAGAATTAAATAGAAAATGTTTATTCTCTTCTTAAGCATATTAACTCCTACTCATATCTCGAACGTGATTTCATAGCACGATCAATATCTCTATCTGCCTGCTGTTTCTTAAGAGTATCCCTCTTATCGTAATTCTTCTTACCTCTTGCAAGACCAATTTCAAACTTAACTTTGCTATCTCGAAAATAACACTTCGTTGGCACAATAGTCAAGCCATCTTGCTTTATTGTAGAATACAAACGAATAATCTCTTTCTTATGCATAAGCAGCTTACGTGTACGCATAGGATCAAGATTAAATCTATTACCTTGCTCATATGGACTTATGTGAACTCCAACTACAAAAATCTCACCATCTTTGATAGTGCAATAACTATCCTTGAGATTAATTTTGCCCTGGCGCAAGCTTTTCACTTCAGTTCCAGACAAAACAATTCCAGTCTCAAACTTCTCTTCTATGAAATAATCATGAAAAGCCTTACGATTCTCAGCAATAATCTTAATACCTTTATTTATAGCCATTTATATACCTCTAATTACAACGATAAAGAAGGAACTGCATTGAGATTCAGTTCATGTCTCGTACCACTAATATACTCATAATAACCTGCTGATGCAATCATTGCAGCATTGTCTGTACAAAGCTTCAAATCGGGATAACTAACCTCGAAGCCTTTGCGAAAAGCCGCATTATCTATAGTAGCACGAAGAAAAGAATTCGCGCTAACACCACCAGCTAGAACTACCTTGTTAACATTTGTCATCTTAACTGCTTTAACAGTATTAGTAACTAATTCATTAGCAATATGCTGCTGAAAGGATGCAGCAAAATCTTTAAGAGAGAATTCTTCATTAGTCATAAAGATTTTATTTAGTTGATTAAGAGCAGAAGTCTTGATTCCACTAAAAGAGAAATCTAGACTGTCTCCAAGATGTGTCTTAGAAAACTGATACTTTGTAGTATCTCCATTTTGTCCTGCTCGATCCATCTTCGGACCACCCGGATAACCTAGACCAATTACTCTAGCAATCTTATCAATTGCTTCACCAGCAGCGTCATCTCTTGTAGCACCAAGTATTTCCATATCAAAATAATCTTTTACAAGTACAATTTCACTATGACCTCCACTTACAGAAAGACAAATAAATGGTGGCTCAAGATCCTTATGAGTAAGATAATTAGCTGCAATATGACCATGCATATGGTTAGTTCCAATCAAAGGAATTCCAGTAACCTCACAAATACCCTTCGCTGCTGATAAGCCAACAAGAAGAGCTCCTACTAAGCCTGGGCCATAAGTTACAGCAATCGCATCAATATCTTCAAATCCAAGATTAGCTATATCTAAGGCTTCTTTGATAGTTGGATAAACTGCATCAACATGCATTCGCGAAGCAAGCTCAGGTACTACACCACCGTATTTCTCATGAAAGTCAGCTTGTGTCGCGATTACATTACTTAGTAATTCACGACCATTTTTTACTACAGCACAAGCTGTCTCATCACAAGATGATTCAATTCCTAGAATATATATATCTTTTTTATCTTTAAGATCATTATCCATTACTAATTATCCTTATCCTAAGTACGTATGTAAGAATTGAATTATTGTATCACAATACATCTCCTTATCCGAGTTAAATGACTCGAGATAGCCTGCACCCGGAACAACAAGATCCATTGTTATATTATTATTGAGTCTTAATCGTTCTTGAACTATTTGTTCTATCTTATCAGCTCCAATGAAAATATCATGTCCACCATATAGAATACATACCGGTATAGGCATTCTAGAAATTACTGTTGCAAGGTTATAATTATCACCTTCTCCAGACGATATTCTAATTGCATATGGAACAAAATATTGAGTAAGTTCACCAAGGAATTCATTCTGAGTAACAATAGGAACGATATAATCATCACTATACTTTGCTGGAGAATCTAGAATCATTGCAGAAATATAGCTTCTATCAAATTCAAGATTCAAAAAGCTATTATCATATTCTTCTAACTCGGACTCGGATAAACCAGGTGCTGGAAGCTTATCATATGCCAAAACACAAGCAGTACAACCAGTACCAATTCCATATAGAACAACATCAGTTGTAACAGAAATCATACGAACCTGATTAATAGCTCCAACAACATCTTGCCATTCAAGATAACCATAACCCGAAATATCACCTTCAGATTCACCACAGTTACGTAAATCAAACAAGAAAACGTTGTAATTATTCTCTAGCCACAAATCAATTAGGTCTATCATTTCTACGCCAAATTGAAGACGATTAGAAGCAGTATCATGAACAACAATTACTGTACTAATAGGATTCTCGCATTTGAAGAACCAGCCTGATAGATTTGTCTGCTGATCGAAGGATTCAAACGAACATGTAGAATATGATGGCAAAATATTAGAAGGAACATTTGAAATAGATGAGCCTTCTACTGCCATCAAATTATTAGATGAAACTACGACTAGAATAATAAATGATACTAATCCAACAGCAAGAATACTAAGTACCAAGGCTACTCGTAGCAAAATAGTATTAAATGATATGTTCTTCTTAGGTTTCTCAGACAAATTGTATCTCATTATACTTCCTCTGGAAAAAAGTAATTACATCCAACGCTTTCTCTTCATAATTACAAATGAAATAACCATTCCTATCAAAGTTAGTGCAGTAACGATGATAAATGGCCAAGGGTCACTTGCAAATGCTGGATCCCATGGGAAAAGTACATTCTGACCGAAGAATGACGTGAACACATTTGGAACTGTCAAAACAATAGTAGCAGCTGCCAAAATCTTCATTATGTCATTCATATTATTGCTAATAATTGAAGCATAGGTTTCCATGGTACTATTTACGATAGATGTATAAATATCTGCCATCTCATGAGCTTGCTTATATTCAATGATTACGTCTTCAAGCAAATCCTGATCATCCTCGTATTGCTTAACGAGTCGACCTCTCATTAGCTTCTCAAGCACTGCTTCATTAGACTTAAGTGATGTCGAGAAGTAAATCAATGACTTATCCCACTCATGCATCTTGTATAGATCTTTATTATTAATTGAACGCGACAAATCCTTCTCTACTTCATCGAGGCTCTTATCAACAAAACGAAGCAAGCGCAAGTAGTCCTTCGCAACAGCTAGAAGGATTTGAATTGTAAAACGAGTTCTAAACTGCAAAATACAATCCTTAACTCTATTCTCGATAAATTGATCTAGAATAGGAACCTTACGAAGTGAAACTGTAAGAATATGCTTCTTAGAAATAATGATACCAAGAGGAGCAGTCTCATACTTAACCATATTTGTCTCACGATTAGCATATGGAATATCAACAATGACAAGAACATCTCCTGTATCATCGTCAAAGTCAATACGTGGTCTCTCCTCTTCGTCCAAAGGATATCTAAGAAACTCAGAAGGAATATTCAGCTTCTCTTCTACAGTCTTAATCTCAGTCTCGGTTGGAGAATATAGATTAATCCAGCAATCTTCGCGAATTTCCTCAATACGTTCAATACGACTAATTACACGAGAGGTATTCTGCGAAATATTATTTGATGCGTAAAATTCGAGCATAGTTACCTCCTAATTAATTAGTATAGACATTTTATTTTAACACTTCACTATAATGAATAACAAGTCTATATGTGAAATTATTGAATGCCAGAAGAGCCAAATCCACCTCCGCGACTTGTTCCGATATCATCTACAGTTGAAACTTCAACAATATTTGTTGTTTCTACCCTTGCAAATACCATCTGAGCAATTCTATCACCCTTCTTAATAGAATAGATTCCATGAGGAGCGCCTTTGGTAGACAAATCGTAGCGAAGGAAATTGTCGCTAGAATCCTTTTCGCAAAGTAAAACCTGTGAAGCATTATGAATAATTACATTAATTTCATCACGATATCCACAATCTATTGTTCCAGGGCTATTTGGGATTCGAAGCATTGTTTTAAGAGAGATTCCGCTTCTTGGTCGAATTTGAACCTCATAACCTTCTGGAATTGCCATCTTAAGACCAACTGGAACAAGAACTGTTTGTCCAGGATTTACATCAATATCAATACACGAATACAAATCCATTCCGGCATCACCCTTATTTGCATATGTAGGAATGACGGCATTTGGTCTGCATTTTGAAATATACAAATCTTTATTAATCATAGAACCACCTTAACAGTTATAGTATTGAAACCCAATTCATTTATTCTATTGATAGTATCATCAGAAATAAGATTTTTAGCTTGTCCATAGATAACAGAAGAACAGTCTAGTGGACGAGAAATGATTTTACATTCTGATTGATTATCATTCTTAAGCGTATAAGAAACATTATCATAACAGGATCTACAACCATTTTGATGAGCTCCAATTGGGCAGAAATGAGACTGCATCCAAGGAATCATACCATCCTGATGAATAAAAATCGTAGAATAATTCTTGTTAGATACAGAAGATAGAATATTAATGATATCGTCTTCATTAAGCTCATAAGATAAATATCCGCCATTAGAATTCATCATAATCTTCTCGAAGCTACGGGCATTATATAAATTTGCACCAGCAGAAATATAATGATTAATACCAATATCAGTATAAATATCACTATCTGAGAGGTATTGGTCATCAATAACGCCAACAAAAGCATCTCCTACTGCATCTTTGATATCATATAGCTTCGAATAAAACTTGTTATTAATATCCTTATGAGCAAAGTCAGGAATAACAACGATTAGCTTTGAATTTGTGCGAGAGATAATCTCTACTATTTCATCGAAGAACTTCTTAACCATGAAATCATAAATATTGAATGCAATAAAATCCTCGTTAGATAAAGACTCATAAGTAAAGGATTTTACTGTTGGGAAATATATCATAGACAAAGAGGATACTTCGTAATTAGAAGTATTAGATAAATCAGAATCATCTTTGTTATCAGCATTTTCCCAATCATCACCAACATCAAGATAATCATCATATTCAGCAAAAGACAAAGCATTTGACTCATAACTATTAAGGATAGCAGCAGACAAGGCTTCGATTGCACCACGACGAAGCTCATTAATCAAGCTTACCTTGCATTTGAATTCTGTGTTTGGAGCTATGCGAATGCTTTTCGCAAAAAATGGAGTGTCACCTAACTTAGAAAGCTGTGCAATAATTCGCTCATTATCAAGCGGAGCACCATTATATTCCGAGTCTACTGGAACATCATAGTCAGCACTAACGCCAAAATTGATGCCAGAAGAAACACTTAGTTCTAGCACATAACAGTCACCTTCCTGCGACAAAACAAAATCAACAGGAGTCTTACGCTTCTTATCCTTATCAAGAAGAACCTCATGATTCATAAGGTATACAGAAATCTTATTCTTAATATTCTTAAGCTTATCAATCGCTTCAGGATGTAGCCCCTTAATGCATAAAGCGTCTGTTAACTCATGAATCTTACCAACTGGGAAAGATGCTAGCTCTAAGCTTCCAGTTCTAAGAGACAAATATTCACCCTTTGCTGGTAGAGGCAATTTCTTATTCCAAGAAAACGTAATTGTTCCCTTACGTGCATCGACGGAAGAAATACTACCAAGACGAAGTCCAAACTTACCTACATATTCTCCAGATAAGAAATTCTCGTCTTTCTTACCACTTAAGTACTGAGAAGTAAAGCTTCCACCACGGTTAAAGGAGCTTAACAAATCATTTTGTTTTTGTGCAACAAGTGACTTATCATAAGTTCCATCATAGCAAGCATCAATGATTTCTCTATATGCCCTAACCGCATTAGTTACATAAGACTTATCTCTCATTCTTCCTTCAATCTTAAGGCAAGAAACACCAGCCTTAATGAACTCGACAATATATTCTAATGCACTTCTATCCTTTGGAGATAAAAGATGACCGGATTTAATCTTAGTGTTGTTAGCATATAAATCATATTCTTGCCTACATGGCTGAGCACAAAGTCCTCTATTTCCACTACGAGAACCACTCTTATTCATAGCGCTAAACAAACATAGTCCTGAACAAGAAACACAAACAGCTCCATGTACAAAGACTTCAGTTTCAACATCAAAACTTGAAGCTACCTTTGTTATAGAGAAGATTTCATCCATAGACATCTCTCTTGGTAGAACAATCCTAGTAAAACCAAGTTCTTTAAGCTTAGAAACCTCAGTGCTTGAATAGATATTCATTTGTGTACTAGCAATTAGCTTCATGCTTGGCAAAGCTTCATGAAGCTTTGTAGCTAGACCAATATCTTGAACAATAATTCCATCGATACCAGCCTCGTTTGCAGAAATAGCAGTATCAATAGCTTCATCTATCTCATAATCATTGACAATAGTATTAAGAGTTAGATATACAGAAGCACTTCTTAAGTGTGCATATGAAACACCCTCATATAAATCATCAATAGTAAAATTTGTCGCATTTAGTCTAGCATTATAAGCGCCAACGCCTAAATATACAGAATCTGCACCATAATCAACGGCTGCCTTAAGAATCTCAAGAGAACCAGCTGGTGCCATAAGTTCAATTTTATTCATTTAATATATCTTTTCCTTTCGCCTCTAGTAAATCATCAAGAGGAGTTGGATTCATTATCTCCTTAGAATTATTAGAATTAATTCTCTCTTGCTGTTCGTGATACATAACTTCAGTATGATAATTATCCGCCAAATCCTTCTGTGTAATATACATATCAACACAATCAATCAAAGCAAGAATGGCAGTCTTGGAATTTGTAAGACCTGGATTATTTGCCTTAACATCTTCATATAAATTATTTGCAATCTTAGCAATTCGTCTAATTCTTGCCTCACTAACATTATCATCAGCCCCTAATAGATATCTGTTACCAGCAATCTCTACAGGAACCTTGATGCGTTCGTCCTTAGTTACAACCTTCTTCTCTTCCCTAGCCTTAATCTTCTCCTCTAAAGTCATAGCTGGCTTTGGCTTTGTAACAGACGCTGCCAAAGAAGCTCTGTTAGGCTGCCCCTTAAATCTTTGCTCATAATTAGCAAGCTTTGGCTCTGAATTAGTCTTCTTCTTAGCTTTATTATCAGAATACTTACCCAATATGCTTTGATTTCTATTATTCTTCATAAATTACCCTCGATTAAATAGTCTAATTCATTTTACCCTAAATAATTATTATGAGCCACCCCAAATATTTTCCTCCATCGAAAAGGACTGCCTTGTGAAGACAGTCCTTAATAATTTCTCTTATTCACCAAAGTTTTGAACTACATAATAATTGTAGCGATTACTATCATTTTCTACGACGAAAACGCCAAAGCCAGCAATTCTGAAACGAGATGCTATCATATTCGCATTATGTCCAGGAGAATTTCTGAATGTATCAAAAGCTGCTTGCGCAGAACGGTAACCAGCACAAATATTCTCTCCATATACCAAAGAACAACCGCTAAAGCAATCATTACCATTAGGTCTATCATGACTAAATAAATAATTAATCTCAGCTGCTCTTAGTCTTGCATATTCAGCAATCGTATCATTCCAAGTTAGAGTAGTAACTCCGTTAGAACTTCTATAATCATTAACTAGGTTAAACAATTCTTCGGCCATACCATAATCGTAATAACCTGTTACTGTAGTAGTCTGTCCGTTAGTTAGACTAATAGTAACTGTCATAACTTCACTTCTTGTTGGAGCTTGTGTTGGCGTAGGTGTAACGATACCTGGTTCTGATGTTTGAACATTAGGAGCAGGAATTGGATTACTGCTTGGAATAGAATGTGCAATACCATATTCGGCACAAATATTCTTAAATTCAGTAGAATCAGCGAAACCATTAAAAAGCGCAGTCAATGAAGTATTGTTAAATCCACCAGCTTGGTTAATTTGATTAATCCAATTCGACATACCTGTTGGGTCAGCACTTCTTCCTAAGAATACGCTATAGAAAATATTTACAATTTGCTCATTAGTAAGGTTTGCACACTTATTCATGAATTCTGGGCTATAGAAGAATCCATATGCAGCCTGTTTACCAGTTATCTGACAAGTAGCAATTCTATTCGTCCAATCATTAAATCCAGCTTCATCAGGAGAACGACCAAGAACTTCTGAATAAAGAGCAGTAACAAAAGCACAAATTCTCTGATTAGCATTTACTGTAATAGTTGGAGCTGTAGAAGAACCTGAAACAATACCAAATGAAGCACAAACATTTGACCATTCAGCTGAATTAATAAATTCATCTAGGACTTCATGTCTACTATGACCGCCGTTATAAACAAAATTGCACCAATTATCGAAGCCTCCCTGATCAGGCGCTCTATTAAAGAAAACGGCATATAAAGTAGTTAAATATTCCTCGAATGGAACATTCTTGTTCAAATACTCCTGTGAATAGAAAAAAGAACGAGCAACGTTACCACCATCCATCTCGAATGAGTATAGCTTAGAACACCAATCATCAAATCCACCTTGATCTGGAGTTCTTCCTAATACCAAGGAATATAGTCTTACAACGAATCCTTCCACACCAGTAGAAGTTGACATCGAATAATTATCAATTGAAATAACATTCGAATCTATACTAGCATTAGAAGAAATAGCAAAAGATAAGAATATAGAAATAATAACAATAATAGATAATAAATTATGTAGTTTACGCCTCATAAATAAACCCTCTCTTTCATATATAAATTATACTACTAGATAAGATAATCACATTAACAAACACATATTCATTTGTTAACAAACTTTTACAAATACAATTTGTTGTAACTTAAATTAATCTATCAGGGTATAAACCCTTATATAACTGAACAAACTCAGATGGCGACAAGCTTTCAGCACGTACACCAATAGGTTTCCCAAGCTTATTTAATTGTTCTTGTAACGATGAACTATGATTATTTACCTTGAGGAAACCAATTAGATTATTAGCCAAAGTCTTTCTTCTCATTCTAAAACATTCATCAACAAAAGCTCCAAAGAATGGACTTATAGTAAACATATCCTTCTCATCTAATGAAACTCTTCTAGTAAGAGTGATTACAGAAGAAATTGTATGTGGAGCCGGATAGAAGGATTCAGGATAAACATTAAATTCCTTCTTCACAAAACCATATGAAGCACATAGAACAGCCAAAGGACCATATTGCTTTGTCCCAACAGCTGCACATATTCTTTCTAGAGCTTCCTCTTCTACCATAAAAGTCATCTTCTCAGCCGTAGAACACTCTGTAAGAAGCTTCTTCATAATAGGAGTCATCACATAATATGGAATATTACTAACAACAAAATTGAAGGAATAATAAGGAATATAATCTTCAGGCTTAAGCTTAGTAAAATCATCGTCAATAATTAAAGCATTGAGTGCAAACTCATCCTTAGAAAGAAGATAAGAAACAAGCTTCTTGTCAATTTCAACAGCTGTATATTGCATGCTTCCATCAGAGGTCCTAAGAATTGTACTTGTTAGCGCACCAATACCAGGCCCAATCTCAAGAACTCTAGAGTCAGGACGAATATCAGAAACATCAAGAATTCTATTAAGAATATCTTCATCGCATAAGAAATTCTGCCCAAATTTTGCTTGAGCATGTAAACCATTCTCTTGAAGAATTCTCTTTACTTCGTCCTTGTTCATTATCTACCTCAAATGAAAGTGGCTCATATTTCAGAACCACTTTTTTATTACATAAAGTATTCTACACCAGCCTCGAAAAGCTTCTGATACTTAGTACCAGGAATATTAAGTGCCAAGTCGGAATCATATCTTTCTGTATGTCCCATCTTACCCATGATACGTCCATCAGGTGAAACGATACCTTCAATACCACAAACAGAACCATTTGGATTAAATAGTGTGTTGTCAGACCTTGTTCCATTAGTATCAACATAGCATGTAGCAATCTGACCATTTGCAATCATCTTATCGAGCAATTCGTCGTTTGCAACAAACTTACCTTCACCGTGTGAGATTGCAATCTCATAAATCTCACCTGGCTTACAATTAGAAAGCCATGGGCTGTTATTTGACATTATCTTTGTAGATACATAACCGCTTTGGTGTCTACCAATATTGTTATATGTAAGAGTTGGAGATGTAGCATCAAGCTCCTTAATATCTCCATAAGGAAGAAGTCCGAGCTTAATAAGAGCCTGGAATCCGTTACAAATACCTAGCATCAATCCATCTCTATTAAAAAGCAATTCTCTAACTGCATCAGTAACATATTGATTGCGGAATGCAGCAGCAAAGAACTTACCAGAACCTTCTGGCTCATCACCAGCAGAGAATCCACCTGGAAGCATTACAATATTGCTTTCAGAGATATTCTTAGCAAGAAGCTTAAGCGAATTGGAAATATCCTCTTGATTCTGGTTGCAAATTACCTGAATCTTAGCTTCAGCACCAGCTCGCTCAAAAGCTCTTGCTGTATCATATTCACAGTTTGTTCCTGGGAATACAGGAATAATTACCTTTGGCTTAGCTGGAGCTACTATGATATTAGAAGCCTTAAATGTCTTATCAGTATTAAATAGTTCAATGTCCTTGCTCATCTTAGCATCAGCAGCCATTGTTGGGAAAATCGGCTCGAGCTTAGATTCATAAGCATTAAGCGCATCAGAAATTGAGATTGTCTGATCGCCATAAGTAAATACATCATCAGATGTTGTCTTACCAATGAACTTACCGCCAGCCATCTCGACCTTATCAATTGCATTAGAATCATTAGCGACAGCAACAAGAATAGAGCCAAGTGTCTTGCTGAACAAATCTACCATAGAAATCTTTGTATCGAAAGCAAAACCTAGCTTATTACCAAAGCACATCTGAGCAACACGAGCTGCAACACCACCGCTTCTTACAACAGATGCAAACTTAAGTTGTCCTCTTGACTGTAACTCCTTAACAATCTTGATTACACGCATTGCACTTTCTGTCTTATACATTCCATTTGAATCACGAGCAATCTTAATAAGATATACCTTCTGATTTGCTCCAGATAGTGTTGATGTAACAATCTTGTTTGTTGTTGTTGTACCAACTGCAAAAGATACAAGTGTTGGTGGAACATGGATATCATTAAATGTACCACTCATAGAATCCTTACCACCTATTGATGCAGTCTTAAAGTCAAGCTGAGCCTTATATGCACCAAGCAATGCCTGAAGTGGCTTACCCCATGCAAACTCACTGCTCATTCTCTCGAAATACTCCTGGAATGTAAGTCTAGCTGTAAGAGGATCAACACCCATAACAAGAAGCTTTAACAAGCTTTCTACAACAGCATGATAAGAACCGAGGAATGGATTGAATTCTGTATAGTATGGATCGAATCCATATGTCATTACTGAACAATTCTCTGTTCTACCACCAAGAACTGGAATCTTACAAGCCATACCTTCTTCTGGAGAAAGCTGATACTTACCACCGAATGGCATAATAACTGAACCAGCACCGATAGTTGAGTCGAATCTTTGAACAAGGCCCTTACGAGAACATGACTCTAGAGAATTAAGTGTGCCCTTCATAGAAGAAGCAAAGTCATTCTCTACATAAGAATCAACTGGACTATCAATATAAGAACCAGCAGCCTCATTTACAACCTTAACCTTAGCAAACTGAGAAGCACCATTTGTATCAATAAATGAACGTGGTAAATCAACAATAGTATTTCCATTCCATACCATTCTCATATATGGTTCTTCAGTAACTTCAGCAACAACAATTGCTTCAAGATTCTCATCGGCAGCATAGCTTAGGAACTTGTCCTTATCAGAAGCCTTAATTACACAAGCCATTCTCTCCTGTGACTCAGAAATAGCAATTTCAGTACCATCAAGACCTTCATACTTCTTAGGAACGAGGTCTAGATTAATCTTAAGACCATCTGCAAGCTCTCCAATTGCAACAGAAACACCACCAGCACCGAAGTCATTACATCTAACGATTAAGCGTGTAACCTCTGGATTACGGAACAAACGCTGAATCTTACGCTCTGTTGGAGGATTACCCTTCTGTACTTCTGCACCACATGTAAGAACACTCTTCTCGTCATGTGCCTTAGAAGAACCAGTAGCACCACCGATACCGTCACGACCTGTACGACCACCAAGAAGAACAACAATATCTCCTGGCATTGGTCTTTCACGAACAATATTACCAGCAGGAGCAGCACCAAGAACAGCACCGATTTCCATACGCTTTGCAATATAGCCTGGGTGATAAATCTCATCAACTTGGCCTGTAGCTAGTCCAATCTGGTTACCATAAGAAGAATAACCAGCAGCAGCAGTTCTAACAATCTTCTTCTGTGATAGCTTACCCTTAAGTGTCATCTTAACTGGAACAGTTGGGTCACCAGCACCAGTAACACGCATTGCCTGATATACATAGCTTCTACCAGAAAGTGGATCACGAATAGCTCCACCAAGACATGTCGCTGCACCACCAAATGGCTCAATCTCTGTTGGGTGGTTATGTGTCTCATTCTTGAACATCAAGATGTAATCTTGGTCTTCGCCATTAACCTGAATTTGAATTTTGATAGAACAAGCATTAATCTCTTCAGACTCGTCTAAGTCAGCAAGATAACCGTCCTTCTTAAGCTTACGCATTGCCATAGTAGCAACATCCATAAGACAAACTGGCTTTTTGGAAATTCTGTCACCATATACGTCCTTACGAACCTCTAAGTAATCCTCGTAGGTCTTCTTAATCTCATTAGATAGCTCATCATCACCAGTAAATTCAATATCCTCAAGTTCTGTTAAGAATGTTGTATGACGGCAGTGATCAGACCAATATGTATCAAGAACTCTAATCTCAGTAACTGTAGGATTACGAGAGATTGAAGAGAAGAAATCTCTAGTGAAGATAATATCAGCATCACTCATTGCAAGACCCATATTTGCACGAAGTAAAGAAAGCTCACTATCAGACATGTTGATAAATCCATCAATAGTCTCAACTGTTGTTGGGATATCATATGTTTCTTCAAGTGTCTCTGGCTTAACATCAGAAGCCTTACGACACTCAACAGGGTTAATTAGATAAGAGTCAACTGCATTCTTCTGCTCGTCTGTCATTGAGCCATAGAAAACAACAATTCTTGCTGTCTTTACAATTGGACGTTCCTTCTGTGTCAAGAACTGCACACATTGAGCTGCAGAGTCTGCTCTCTGATCGTACTGACCAGGAAGAGCTTCAATTCCAAGAACATAGCAGCTATCAGCAACATCAATTATCTCATCATATACATCATCAACTGGTGGTTCAGAGAAAACTACAGTCTTAGCTTGTTCTAGCTCCTCCTTAGATAAACCAGCAACATCGTATCTATTAAAGACACGAACCTTGGAAATTGTATCAATACCCAAGTCTGACTTAATGTCCTTCAAAATCCCCTTCGCTTCAACAGCAAATTCTTCCTTCTTCTCAGAGAAGATTCTTAACACCTGTGATGACATAATAACCTCCATATATAAACTACATAAATCGTAGATAATATTTCAACTCAAAAATTATAACCTAACTAACAAATATTTGCATTAGTAAAGTGCACAACAATTCGAAGAATATTTTTTTATTCATTAACATAGTGCAATTTATAAACAAAAAAGTGCTGCAATCTATTAAACTGCAGCACGTGATTTTATGTTTGAATTTTTCCTTTTCGAAAAGGGCTAAGCTTACTCAAGGCTAGAAGAAATAATTTCTGCGTTGTTCTTAAGGAAACGATTAAGTCCTTCTGAGTCAAGAGACCCATGAGCAAGGCAAGCCTGATCATAAATATGAGTAGCAAGTAGCTTAACCTTGTCTTCGTTTGTGCCCATTTCATTGAGTGCAATAAGCTTTGATATAAGCTTATTGTCAGTATTAATAACCAAATCCTTCTTAATTGGGAACATAGAATCTAGGTCCTTATATGGATCATTGTCGTCATTAGTACGCATTTTCTCGAATTGAGCACGCATTTCTGCCATTCTTCTAGCTTCTTCAGTCTCGCGGATTAGTGCAGGAAGATTATCTTCACCCATGCTTAAGGCTGTTACTTCAAGCTTATCATCGCTAAGAGCGCTCTTGAACATAGAAGAAAGCTTAGAAATTAGGTCGTCATCAGATTTTGTACCAGAAAGCTCAGAGTCAACACGCTTAAAGTGAATATTCTGGAACTTATATTCTAGGAAGGAGATGAAATTGTTATCGAGCTCTTCATCAAGAACGATAACGTCAAAGCCATCCTTCTTTGCCAATTCAACATATGCTGCCTGCGAAACCTTGTCTGTTGTATAACGAATCTGGTCCTTGCCTTCACTTGTAAGTTCAGAAATCGTCTTAAATCCGCCATCGTTTAGCTTAAAGAGGCAAATATCCTTTGTCTTCTCATAGAATTTGTCTTCTTTCATCATTCCATACTTAACAAAGACAGAAATATCTGACCAATACTTCTCGAAAGACTCTCTATCCTTCTTGAAAATCTCATTGAGTTTATCTGAAACTTTACGAATGATATGTGAAGAAAGCTTCTTTACATACTCATCCTGCTGCAATGCAGATCTTGATACATTAAGTGGCAAATCAGAACAATCAAGACAGCCACGTAGCAAGAACAAGAAATCAGGAATTACTTCCTCGATATTGTCAGCAACAAAAACCTGATGATTATAAATCTTAATTCTGCCCTCAAGTGACTGATATACATTGTCTGTCTTTGGGAAGTACAAGATTCCTTGTAATGTAAATGGATAATCCATATTCAAATGAATCCAGAACAAAGGATCTCTCATATCCATGAATACACTATGGTAGAACTCCTTATACTCCTCGTCAGTACACTCTGAAGGCTTCTTAGTCCAAAGCGGATTCTTATTGTTGATAGGAGCTGGAGCGTCCTTAACTTCGTCTTCAGTAGACTCGTCTTCACTAACCTTTACTGGCAACTCTTCGTAGTACAAATCAACTGGAATGAAAGCACAATACTTATTAAGAACTTGTCTAATCTTGCCTCCATCGAAAAGCTTAATTGCTTCCTCAGAAAGCTTGATTGTAATCTTTGTACCACGAGTAGTCTTATCTGACTCCATAATCTCGAAGTCCATTCCATCTTCTGACTTCCAGATAATTGCATCAGCATCTTCAATAAAAGACTTCGTATCGATTGTTACTTCATCAGCAACCATGAATGCAGAATAAAAGCCAAGACCAAAATGTCCAATAATTCCAGCCTTATCAGTAGACTGCTCTTGATACTTTGTTACAAAGTCCATCGCACCAGAGAAAGCAATCTGATTGATATACTTATCAATCTCTTCATCTGTCATACCAATTCCGTTGTCTTCAAACGAGATTGTCTTATTCTCATCATCATAGACAACCTTAATAAAATAGTTCTCATCACTTGGCGCCTCTGCCTTGCCAAGCTCGACTAATCTTTTGAACTTAGAAACAGCATCTGCACAGTTAGAAACTAGTTCTCTTACGAAAATATCTTGATCAGAATAAAGCCACTGGCGAATAATAGGAAAAATATTCTCCGTAGTTACTGATACCTTTCCATTTCTAATAGCCATATGTCACCTCCAAAAATTATTAACAATGAATTATACCAAATGCTTGCTAATGTACTCATCAACATTTTCAGCATAAATGTGTGAAATCTCTTGCAAATTCTTATTATTAACAGAATTGAACTTAATATCATTAATAGAAGAAATAGGCAAGATATCAAAAGGAGTACTCGACACAAACAAAGCTACATCCTCACCCTTTTTAATTAGCTGTTCAAGTGAGAATGTGCCAATTTCAAGTGTTAGACCAGCCTTCTTGAGCGAATCAAGAACACGACGTCTAGTAATACCAATAAGAATCTTCTCATCAGGAGCAGAATATACCTTATCGCCATAGATAACGAAGAAATTTGACTTAGAGCCTTCATAAATCTTATCAGAATTATCCTCTAATAAAACTTCATATGGCATTCCGTATGGTGTACTAACTAAGAAAGCATCAGCTACTGCCTGCTTATAATCTCCACGGAATACCTTAATATTTGGCGCAACTCTCTCCCACTTAAGCAAATTTGTACAAATACCAGCTTCCCTTATATCTTTACTCGGAATGTTTGCTTCACATATATGAAATAGTGTATGTGACTTAGTTAGTACAACGCGCATATTTCCTTCATAGTCACCTATGTTAAGGCTAGAGAGGTATGAACGAAGCTCCTTTGAAATGAAATCTATATCAATATCAAACGCTTCGATTCCTGAAATAGACTTAAGTAGTCTATCCATATGGTCTTCAAGAAAAAGCAAACATCCATGAAGAATTCTAATTGTCTCATAGTAAGTTACTTCATCTGTCGCATTTCTTAATGTTTTTGCTATATCACTTGAAGCATCAATAATTTGCCCGTCATAATAGTATTTATCGAACAAAGCGCTCTCTAACATTGGGTATGCCATATCAATCTCCTAGAAAATCATTTCATTGTTTTGTAAGTTCTCACGATATAATAAATCGTTTTCGTCAAAATGTTAAGTGCATTTACTATTGCAAATTAAAAAAATAGTTTTATATTAGATAGGTATAAATAATTTGTTTCTTTTCGAGAAGGACTTCGGAGGAGACATTAGATATAACGGAGGTGCCCTATGGCAAAAGAGAGATTTTTATTGGCTTATTCAGGCGGACTTGATACTTCTATCATTATCCCATGGCTTCTTGAGCACTATGATTGCGAAGTAATTGCAATGGCTGGTGAAGTTGGAATTGGTATCGACGAGGCTTTCCTCAAGGAGAAGGCTCTCAAGTGTGGTGCTATTAAGTGCTACGTTGAGGATATTTCCGAAGAGTTTATCACAGATTTCGTATGGCCTACACTTAAGGCTAACGCAGTATACGAGGGTAAGTATCTTCTAGGTACTTCTTTTGCTAGACCAGTTATCGCTAAGAGAATGGTTGAGATTGCTCGTAAGGAAGGCTGTACAACAATCGTTCATGGCTGTACTGGTAAGGGTAACGATCAGGTACGTTTCGAGCTTTCCATTAAGGCTCTTGCACCTGACATTAAGATTCTTGCTCCATGGAGAATCTGGGACATTAAGTCTCGTGAAGAGGAAATCGACTATGCAAACGAGCGTGGCATTCCAGTTCCTGTAACAAAGGAGAACAACTACTCTAAGGACGAGAACCTATGGCATCTCTCACATGAAGGTATGGATCTTGAAGATCCTGCTAACGAGCCAGACCTCGACAAGATTCTTGAGCTCATGGTTTCCCCAGAGAAGGCTCCAGACAAGGCTACATATGTAGAGATTAAGTTCGAGAAGGGTGTTCCTGTAGAAGTTGACGGCCAGAGATTAAACGCAGTTGACCTTCTTAAGTACTGCAACAAGGTTGCTGGTGAGAACGGTGTTGGTATCGCTGATATCGTTGAGAACAGACTTGTTGGTATGAAGTCCCGTGGCGTTTATGAGACTCCAGGTGGAACACTTCTTTATGCTGCACATAGAGAGCTTGAACTCCTAACTGTTGAGAGAGACACTATCCACTATAAGGATCTCGTTGCACAGAGATTTGCAGAGCTTGTATATTATGGACAGTGGTTCCACCCACTTCGTGAAGCACTTTCTGCTTTTGTTGATGACACACAGAAGACTGTTACAGGTACAGTAAGAATGAAGCTATACAAGGGTAACTGCACACCAGCTGGTACAACTTCACCATATTCACTATACGACGAAGATATCGCTACATTTGCTGAGGATGATGTATACAATCAGGCTGATGCTGGCGGATTCATCAACTGCTTCGGTCTTCCAATGAAGGTCAACGCACAGATGAAGAAGCGTAACGGTATGCTTTAATCGATTAATTGATTATCTAAGGAGTCGTGAGTGAATGCTCACGGCTCTTTTTGTTTTTGAATAACTTTTTCGAAAAGGAGAAATACTATGGAATATCGACTAATGACTATTGATGATTACGATGAAATTTATGCTCTTTGGATGTCCTGCAAAAACATGGGCTTCAATGACAAAGATGATTCTTATGAAGGAATCGATGCTTTTTTGAAGAGAAATCCTACGACAAACTTTGTTGCAACTTGTGATAATAACATTGTTGGAGTAATATTATGCGGAAATGATGGACGCCGTGGATTCATTCATCACATGGCAGTAAGCGAGAACTACCGTCGACAAGGCATTGCTAGTAAGCTTGTTTCTCTAGGACTTAACGCCTTGAAGGAATGCGGCATTACAAAGGTTGCACTTCTAGTATTTGAGAGAAATAAAGATGGAAATGCCTTCTGGGAAAAGATGGGATTTACCGCTCGTCATGATATAATCTATAGGAATCAGGCACTTGTAGAACTTACAAGAATCGACACTTGATATACCTAATATAAGGAGAACACTATGTCAAAGAAAATGTGGGCTGGACGTTTCCAGAAAGCAACAGACAAAACAGTAAACGATTACAACTCTTCACTACCATTCGATTCAAGAATGTATAAGCAGGATATTAATGGATCAATTGCACATAGCAAGATGCTAGCTAAGCAAGGAATCATTTCTAAGGAAGATGCAGACGCTATCTATTCTGGATTAGTATCAATCAAGGAAGATATTAATAATGGTATTCTTACTTTTGATTCTGATGCAGAAGATATTCATATGTTCGTAGAAGAAGAACTTACAAAGAGAATCGGCGATGCTGGAAAGAAGCTACACACTGGAAGATCTAGAAATGACCAGGTTGCGCTAGATCAGCGTTTATATCTTGTAGATGAAGCTCGTGACATTCTTGTACTAATCAATACTTTAATTGAAACAATCAAGGATATCGCACTTGATAACCTAGACACTTACATGCCAGGCTATACACATCTACAAAGAGCACAGCCAATCACATATGCACATTATTTATCTGCTTATCTAGAAATGTTCAAGAGAGATTATCATAGATTAGAGCAAGCAATCGATAGATGCAATGTCTCCCCTCTTGGCTCTGGAGCTCTTGCTGGAACAACATATCCATTTGATAGACAGTTTGTCGCTGATGAACTTAATATGAATGGAATTACGCTTAATAGCTTAGATGGTGTATCTGATAGAGATTTCGCAATTGAATTTGCATCAGATATGAGCATTATGATGATGCACCTATCTCGCCTATCAGAAGAAATCATTCTACATGCGAGCCAAGAATTTAAGTTTATCGAGCTTGATGACGCATATTCAACAGGCTCATCAATGATGCCACAGAAGAAAAATCCAGATGTAGCAGAGCTTACTCGTGGTAAGACTGGTCGAGTATATGGAGATTTGATTTCACTTCTTGTTATCATGAAGGGCTTACCACTTACATATAACAAGGATATGCAAGAGGTTCAAGAATCAATGTTCGATGTAATAGAGACAGTTAAGGCAGTTCTTCCACCAATGACAGGAATGATTGCTACAATGACTCTTAACAAAGAGAACATGGCAAAGGCTGCACTCGGCGGCTTTACAAATGCTACTGACTTAGCAGACTACCTTGTTCGTAAGGGTATTCCATTCAGAAGCACTCATGAGATTTCTGGTAAGCTTGTACACTACTCTATCGAGAATAATAAAACTCTAGAAACATTAACACTAGATGAGTTTAAGCAGTTCTCTGAACTAATCGAAGAAGATGTTTATGATGCAATTTCTCTTAAGACTTGTGTAGAGAAGCGTATTATTCCTGGAGCTCCAAGCTCGAAGACTGTTAAGGAATATCTGGACAATTACTCATTATAATCAGCATGAGAATAAATAATTAGTAAAAATAACAATACCTAATTCGGAAATCCGAATTAGGTATTTGTTTATATTTATAAATCAATGAATAACTAAATTTATTATTTCTTCTTGTTACGAGACTTCTTACCAAGCATATACATTCCAACAGCATAAAGGATAACAGCAATTACAACCATAGTAATAACTATTGGCTTATAATTGAATTTCTTATCTTCTTTATCATTCTCGTTATTGTCATCAGTTGCTTCATTAGTAGAAACTGTTGTCTCAATTACACTAGTAGTATCAGTTTCAGATTCTAAACTAGATTCAATTGTAGTTTCTGAAGTTGCACAAGAAGTTTCAGTTGTACTTTCTGTTACAGCTGTTGTTTCAGTTGGTTCTGGAGTTATCTCAGAAGTAGAATTATTGTTCTCTGATACTGAATTATATATAAGCGCATCTACAATGCCCTCTCTCCAAGTAAGTGAATTACGATTGAAGATTGCATAACCACCTTCTTCACTACCTTCATTCCAATCACCGTTGTCCCACCAGAAGCATTTAATACCGCGTGATGCTGCTTCAGAGATAAAATATGCTGCAAACTCAGCTCTTTCATCATCATTATTCTTATATTCAGCTCCGAATTCACCAATAATCACTGGAATATTGTGCTGAATAGACCAATTTGAAATACTGTTAAGATAATTAGAAATCTCTGTTTTATCACTAGCATTAAAATCATTATGTGTAGATGTCCAAGTTACACTTTGACTAGTACCTGTAAAACTCCATGGAGTATACATATGCACTTCCAAAATCAGATGATTAGTAGCTGAATCAACTGGAACTACTGTATTATCTAGAACTACTTGTTCATTAGAACCAACATACGTATTGAAGATAAGATTTCTAACAGAGTTATTGCCGCCAGTTGTTCTTACTGTATCAACAAATGTTTGAGCATAAGATGCAACAGCCTCATAGGAATCAGAGCTTCCAGGACTTCCCCAAGTGTTTTGTCCATCAATAATCTCGTTATAGCCTTCAAATAGCAGATGATCGCCATAATCCTTAAACTCATTTGCAATTTGAGTCCAAACACTGATAAATTTATCCTTCTGCTGTTCAAAATTGTCATTTTCTGCGAAAATCCAAGATACAGTCTCACCAGGTCTAGTTTCACCCGTATCGTGATGAACATTGATAATTACATACATTCCTAAATCATATGCATAATCAACAACCTCACGAACACGAGCCATCCAACTAGAATCGATATTGTTATTACTATCAATATGCTGTGACCAAGTAATTGGAATTCTAATTGCATTGAAGCCTTGGTCATGAACAGATTGAATCATCGCTTGAGTCGTTACTGGGTTGCCCCAACTAGTCTCATAAGATGAAGTACCATTATTAGTAATCCATGTACCATAAGCATCAAAAGTATTTCCAAGATTCCAACCCACATTTATATTGGAAACAGCCTGATCAGCAGTCTCAAATTCAGTGTCAGCAAATGCAACGCTTGGTAAAAGATTGCACACCAAAACAACTGTTAATAATAAAGAAATAATCTTTTTTCTCATAATGCATGCCCTCATTATTTGCAAAATTTTGAAACAGTATAACAAAGATTAATTACGCATAGAATGGATAGGTGCAGGAATTCTTCCGCCTCGATTAATGAAATCTGCGCAGGATTTATTATTTACAGGCATAATTGGTGCAAGACCAAGCAAACCACCAAATTCAACACTGTCACCTACACCCTTACCAGGTACTGGAATAATTCTTACAGCAGTTGTCTTGTTATTAAATGTACCGATAGCCATTTCGTCTGCGATGATACCAGAAATAGTAGAAGCAGATGTATCACCTGGAATAGCAATCATATCAAGACCAACAGAGCATACGCATGTCATTGCTTCAAGCTTTTCGAGCTTGAGGCCGCCAGATACTGTAGCTGCAATCATTCCCTCATCCTCAGATACAGGAATAAATGCTCCAGATAGACCGCCTACAAATGAGGATGCCATTGTTCCACCCTTCTTTACTGCATCGTTAAGCATTGCCAAGGCTGCGGTTGTACCCCAAGTACCGCATTCTTCAAGACCAAACTCTTCAAGAAGACGAGCTACGGAGTCGCCAACAGCTGGAGTTGGAGCAAGAGACAAATCGATAATACCAAATGGAACACCAAGTCTTTCTGATGCCTCACGAGCAACAAGCTCACCAACACGAGTAATCTTGAAAGCAGCTTTCTTTACAGTCTCGGCAACAGTACCTAGGTCAGCGCCCTTTACCTTCTCTAGAGCAGACTTAACTACACCAGGGCCAGAAATACCAACATTTATAACGCACTCAGGCTCACCTGGGCCTAAGAAGGCACCAGCCATGAAAGGGTTATCCTCTGGAGCATTAGCAAATACAACAAGCTTAGCACATCCAATAGCATCTCTATCAGCTGTCTTTTCTGCAGCCTTCTTGATGATGATACCCATATCACGAACAGCATCCATATTGATACCAGTTCTAGTAGATGCAAGATTAACACTAGAGCATACGCACTCAGTTACACTTAATGCTTCTGGGATAGAATTGATAAGGATCTTATCTGAATTAGTATAGCCCTTATGTACAAGAGCTGAAAAACCACCAATGAAGTTAACTCCACAAGCCTTAGCTGCCTTATCAAGCGTAATAGCAAATGGCGTATAATCAGTAGCTCCACAGGACGCAGCTACAATAGAAATTGGTGTAACAGAAATTCTCTTATGAATTATTGGTACATTGTATTTCTTAGAAATCTGGTTGCCTACTTCTACAAGATTACCTGCATATCGACAAATCTTGTCATATATCTTTTGACAGGATTCTTCTACTGTGGAAGCAGCGCAATCCATTAGAGAAATACCCATAGTAATAGTTCTAATATCAAGATGCTGTTCAGAGAACATCTTGGTAGTTTCTAGTATTTCAAAATCTGTAATCATTATAAATCACCTCGAATAATTAGATTCTATGCATAGCATTGAAAAGATCCGTATGCTGAATAGTAATACTTAATCCAAGTTCGTCTCCGAGGTTAGAAAGCTTATTAGAAATATCGCTTTCTTCAATAACTACATCTTTAAGATCTACCATCATAATCATAGTAAAAATATCGCCCATAATTGTCTGAGAAATATCCTTAATGTTAATTCCTTCTTGTGCTAGTAGCGCGGAAACCTTAGCAATGATTCCAACCTTGTCCTTACCTACAACAGTAATTACAGCTTGATTCTTCTGATCCATAATAATCTCTCCTATCATTACTTATTATTAGCCAAATAATTATACAACATATTAGCAGTATTGACGCCATCAATTGCAGAAGAAGTAATACCTCCTGCGTACCCAGCTCCTTCTCCGCATGGAAATAAACCTTTGATATTAGTGGACTCATAAGAATCTCTATCTCTAACAATTCTTACTGGAGAAGATGTTCTAGTCTCCGGGAAAGTAATAATAGCATCATCAGCATCAAAGCCCTTAATCCTTCTGCCCATCTTAGAAATACCATTAGTAATTGTTTCTACCATATTCTCATCATACAAATCACTTAGGTTTGCTCGTCTTACACCTGGTCTATAAGATGGTATAATTCTGTCTGAACTATAATCAGCATTGGCTTTAGAAGTCAAATCGCGATAATAACAGAAAGGCGCATAGCCATTACTTCCACCTAACTCATAAGCTAAGTTCTCAATCCTCTCTTGATATTCAATACCAGAAAGCACTCCATCGCCAAAAACCTCAGAAGAAACAGGAACCAGAAGAGCACTATTAGAGTTCATTCCGTCTCGCCTGCTGTTACTCATTCCGTTTGTTACAACATGATTTGCTTCAGAACTTGATGCAACAACCTCTCCACCTGGACACATACAAAATGTATATAGCTTACTTCCATTATCAGTATCTACGGCAAGCTTATAAGAAGCTGCTCCAAGCTCATTATACGAGTCAGTATAAACTCCATATTGAGCAAAATCTATGTCTTTTCGCAAATGCTCTATTCGAACACCAATTGCAAAAGGCTTGCTCTCCATATGTACGCCTTCTTTATGCAAATATCTGAATGTATCTCTGCTTGCATTTCCAATAGCAAGAATTAGTGAATTTGTCTTAATCTCATATGTTTGGCTTAAATCAGAGACAGTGACAGAACTAATTTTATTATCAATAAGCGTGAAGCTCTCAAATTTTGTATCAAAACGAACTTCGCCACCAAGCGATATGATTTTATTTCTAATTCCTCTTACAACATCAACAAGGACGTCTGTTCCAATATGTGGGTGTGAATCGTAGAGGATTTCTTCTGAAGCGCCATTTTCGACAAAGGTGTTGAATATGAACGCTTTGTGCTTACTTCTAACTCCAGTAAATAGCTTCCCATCCGAAAAGGTTCCGGCTCCGCCCTCACCAAACTGAATATTAGAACTCTCGTTGAGAATTCCACTTGCATGATATTTTGCTACATGCTTAATTCTATCTTCTACTTTGCTACCACGTTCAATGACGATAGGCTTAAGTCCATAAAGAGATAAAACTAATGCAGCAAACATACCCGCTGGTCCAAATCCGACAATTACTGGGCGTTCTTTATTGGCACGAACAAGGTCTTGAGAAAACAAATAATGTGGTAGTGACTCTTTAATCTGGTCACTTATATATTTGTCATATTCTTCTCTTGTACATATTGCAATCTTATAATTGATTACTAAATTAGGCTTATGTCTAGCGTCAATTGATTTATTAAGTATATATATTCTTTGTAATCCGTCTTGAAGAGCCTTGATAGAATTTCTTATCTGCTTATCAGAGGAATTTTTGTTCTCATTTACAAGCTTCTTGGTTATTAGCTCATAGATATTGGTGTTACAAGAAAGCTCATTAATCTTGAATTTGATGTCATAAGTTCTCATAAATACCTCTATATAACGCTGTTGCTGCTCTATTTGCAGAAGACCATGCCCATTGCAAATTATATCCACCACATGGACCATCAACATTAAGAATTTCACCACATAGATAAATACCATCTAGCATTGGACTATTCTTAAATGATAAGTCACTATTAAGTGCATTAAGCTTAATTCCACCAGAAGTTACTTGAGCAAAATCAAATCCACCAAAACCTGATACTTGAAGTTCCATCTTGCTAATTACATCAACAAGCATCGCTATTCTTCTGCTAGTAATTTTTTTGCAAATAGTCTCGGAATTAATTCCACACATCTTACAAAAGAATTCACAAGCAACTCGTGGGAAAAGTCCTGAGAGCGCATTACAAATTGTTCTTTCTGGATATAAATTAATTCTATAAGAAATTTCTTTATTGAGATCTTCTTCGTTCATTCCATTTGCAAAATTTATAACTACAGATGGAGTTAAGTCCGTCTTATCAATCATATTTCTACATATCTTCGAAGAAATCTGCATAACACAAATACCACTAATTCCAGTGTCTGTAACTATAAGCTCACCCTTTTCTACATTGGATGGTTCCTTGTCATAATAAATAGAAACTGGAAAACGATAACCAGAAAGCTTATGCAAATCTCTATTAGAAATATTAAGCTTAGTTAGTGCTGGAGCTGGCTTAACAAATATATCATCGGGCTTCTTATCCAAATTAGTATTTGCCTTATAAAGCTTATAAATCCAATTAAGGCTAGTACCATCACTTCCGGTATTTGGATAACTAGAGCCACCTGTAGCAATTATTATTTTATTTGTCAAAAATTCACCATTTGTAGTTGAAACAATATATTTCTTATCAGTAGAAATACTTATTTCTTGAACCTTGGCATCATAAATAAAGCTAACACCGTTATCTTCTAGGTAAAATCTTAAAGAATCAATTACAGTAGCACTTCTTAGAGTGTATGGATAGACAAGTGACTCTTTAGAAATAGTCTTAATACCAATCTGGTTTTCTAGAAAAGAAATTGTTTCTTCAGAATCAAAATCATCAATAATTGATGATACTAACGAAGAATTATCTGTATTAAACAAATTGACATTCAAATTTAGATTTGTAATATTGCAACGACCATTACCGGTTAAAGCAAGCTTTCTGCCAGCCTTTGAATTGGAATCAACAATAGCAATCTTAAGGTCATTACTACGATTATCACTAGACAACAAAAATGCAAGCCTTGCTGCACTCATAAGGCCTGCACTTCCTGCTCCAATAATTAATACATCAAAATTAGTCATCAAGGAGACTCCATTCTAGTTGACTTTAATCATTCATTATCAAGAAGCATCAAACATCTGCGGAACTTTGACAAATCAAACTTAGATGCATTTGTCTTCTCCATAATATAATTTGCCAAATCATTAAGATCTTCTACATCACCGGAAATCAATTCTAGCTCTAGCTCGCAAATTGGTTCGGACTTTCCACCTGCGGAAAGCTTACCTACATCAAAACAAGCTTCGCAAATACTGTCTCCATAACCGAATGTATATGTGGTTCTCTCGAATGTAGTTTTACAAAGCATTTCTAGTTCGTCATCATCAATATCCTTAAAAGCTTCAACTAGAAGCTCGTTAGGATCATCTTCTCCACGAACACCATTAATAAATTCTTCTTTATCGAAAGTCTTAGAATCAGTATTGAAATTCCACTCAAATCTCTGGTGTAAACCATCAACTACTTTACCACCAAGTTTAACAGTATGCTGATATCTCTCTTCATCATCTTCAATTGAAGAGAATGTTCTTACGCGAACAGATACCATTTTACTGGCAAGCTTCCTATCGATAGTATCGTAATAAACGTTCTTTAATAGTTCTGGTTCTTGCTCGCTAGTATCAAGACAAATATTCAAAAACCAATCTTCTTCAACAATAGAGAATAACTCTTCTACGGAATCAAACTTAAGTTTAAATTCGGTTTCCATCTTATTTCTAGACCCTCACTTAGTAATTGATAATGTGTACTCCTGTTGGAGAAATTACATTAATCTTATTGCCACCAATTAATCCTATTCTAATAACATTCTCGTCAACTGACAAGTCTGTTTCAATATTTCCATCACTTGTAAATACAAAGATTCTATTGTCAACAGAAATAGCTACATGATTATCAAGCACATAGAAATCATTAATAGTAGTTCCTAATGCCGAATCATATGTAATACTTAAGTCTGCATCAATAATTGCAAGGTTATTAATTTGTCCAACACCGTCAGAATAAACGATAAACAACTTATCATCAACGCTCCAAACATAATTAAGAGAATCAAAGCCTAATTGCAATTCAACAAGTTGGTTATTATCTACAGCATAGATTGAATTCGAACTAAAACAGAAGAATTTATCCTTACAATAGATAACAGATGAGATGATATCATCATTTGCTACTTGATAAATAGCCAAATCAGATGCGCTATAATTATCATTCTGATTAAGAGCAATAATCTTAAGTGAAGATGTTGATACAGCACCATTTGTATTAAGACAGCTTATAGCAATTTGACTAGAATCATCATTAAATTCAGCAAGAATAGGATATCCTGAATCAGAAGAAATCCAATTTACAATAAAGTTTCCGACAGAATCATATACCGTAACTTGACCAAAAGCCTCGTTTGAATCAAGAATAACAGCACAAAGTCCATCATTCGAAACAGAAACGTTCTTTATGCACTCACTAGTCGACTTAGAATAAACCATGCCCTCTTCATCAAACATAGCAAATCCATATCCACCTATATCGCAAACTACTGCATAATTATGAAATACATAGCATGTAGGATTCACATAATTAATATTTGCTGAATATACTTCGTTGCCAGATGTAGTTAAATACGCAACTCTCTCATTAGTAACCTTGAGCACGCCTTCATCAAAAGGATAAATCTTCTGTGCCTCAGAAAACTCGCACTCAAAGCCACTTTGAGCTGACAATCTTAATGCACTATCTGCTCCTTCAAGAGCTGATTGTTTATCATTAACAAGAATTAGACATACAACAGATACTATTAGCAGAACAACAAAACTAATAGCAACAATAAGTAACTGTTTTTGTGTCTTTTTTACTTCGTTAATCATTACGCCTCTTCAACTACAAAATCATAAATACCGTTAAGGTTATTATCAATCGCTTCTCTTACAAGCTCAAATGCTGGCCATACACCATAGCTATATGTGTCTTCTCCACCATTCTCGAAAAGCTCATCCGCATAAACATAGAACATTGTATATTCACCGTTCATCATAACATAGTAGGAATCTGTTCCTCGAGGAATGAATGAAAGTGTATTAACCTGCAAATCATTTGTAGCAAATTCAATATCCATAACACTGTCGCCAGTAGGATTAGCTTCCAAATCAATTCCGCCAATAGTGATACAAGCCAATGCCTCAAACAAAACAGCTGCGTAGCATCTGTTAGAAGATGTATAAATCTTAGCATTTCTTCCGTTAAGATATACAGAAGCATCTGCATCAGAAATAGCACTTTCTGTATCAATTTCAAATACAAACTCTTCACCAATCTCATTGTAATTTACTGTGATACGATTAACATCTCTAGCATTAACATAATTTACATAAGAACTAAGTAAAGTTAAAGCTGGTGTCTCAAGTCCTTGAATTTGTTGATCTGACAATACAAAATAATGATCAATTGAAGAACAGTAACCATAGAAGAATCCAGCAAGATTATTACTTAGATAAATATCGTAGCTCATACCAGATTTGAGGACGATATTGAAATGGAATGTAGGATTATCTAATCCATAATTAACTAATTCTTCTTCAGGAATATCTGTAAAGCTTGTAATTTCAAGTGTTACTACATATTCCATAAGATTCTCAAAGTAAGCACTAGCTTGAATCTGATAAGGGTCAAAAATTTGATAAATAGGATCACCTGTTTCAGTCACTTCGCAATATGCATTAATAGAGAATCCATCTGTTGTTCTCTCAAACAATACTGTAGAAATATCTTCGTATGCAATATTTAAGATCTGAGAATTCAAGAAATCAATTGGCATTTGCTGAGCATACTGTCTCTTAATATTTGTTACAGTATAGACATTCTCATCACCTTCGAGCATAACATAGCAAGAAGAACCATCATATGTTGCATTACCAATAAAAATTCTATTAACTGTTCCATCATTAAGAGTAATCTCTACTGTATAATCAGGATTCTCTAATCCGTAATCAGAAAGTGGCACATCTGAATGAATAATAGAATTAGAAAGATAAGATGTCATAATAGCAACATAAGCTGTAATAGAAGACTGAGAATATTGATAAGTAGGAAGTGCATCATCAGAGAAAATACTCCAAGTAAGCGCACCAGTATCATCAGTAGATGATACAAATGTCATATCTCCTTCAATAGGTCTAATTAGCTTAACAGAAGCAACATCAACAGTAGAAGCTGTGTAGATATCTACAGCAGTTATTTCTTCTTCTATTTCATCAGATGGTTTTGCAATCACCCAAATTATTGCAACAATAATGAGTGCAACAAGAATAATAGCTGGAACCAATAGATTTTTTAAAGATTTCATATAATTCTCCTTATTATCACTATAGGGGTAACAAGCTGTTACCCCTTAAATATGTGATAATTACAAATTCTTTCTCTTATTATAAACAACTACACCGAATACAACAAAGACAAATGGAATGATCAACATAAATATCAGCATAACCATAGTAACATTACTGTATGTAGCCTTTGTAGTATCGAATGAATAATCAGACATCATTTTCTGTGGAATATCAATTGATGTACCAACATCAAATAAGTCTCTCAATATACTCTTAATAAATACTACGTTATTATCGCGTAAGCCATAGTTATTTATATACTTATCACAAGTAATCCAGTTAGTACCGAATACAAATACATTAGGAGGATTTGATACATCACTAAATGTACCATACATACCTACATTATATGTACCGATAGTCGTAGCAGCAGCTAGATTATCTGAAGTAACAGCTGTTGCTTGATTTGTTGTAACAAAAACTGGTGCTGTCTGAATATAAGAATATGGATTATCATATGCTCTTACTGGTCTAGCATAACCAGCTGTTACAAAACCAATATTAGAATCACCAATAAACTGTTCATCTACTGTTGCAATAAACACATAAGCAGAATTAATCTGATATTGTGGACTATTCTCACTAATGATTCTCTGATCAATATGAAGATTCACTTCATGCAATACTTCATTAAGATTTGTATATGCTTCGAAAGAATTATAATCATCATAGTTTACAGAAACAACAAGGTTTCCGCCATCTTGAATATAATCCTTAAGCTTAACAACTACATTTTCAGGAATATCCATTTGTGGTCCATTAAGGAACAAAATCGAACAATCATCTGGGATTACAAAGTCTTCACTAACAGGTAAATCCTCTGAAGTAATGGCCATAGAAGAAAGAACAGTTGTCATTCCCTGATGAGTATCTTCATTAAGTCCTGTTAAGAAGTAAGCCTTGTAAATAGAATCAGTAGTAAGAGATACAATAGCATTAACAAAAGCATTCTCAACTAAGTTAGTTACTGCATAACCATTGTTATATGTAAAACAATCATATACAGGATGGATAGAAATACATCTGTCATTATATTTAACAACATAAGTATTAGCTTCCAAATCATAAATACCCGTACTATCAAGTTCAGAAATGATCGTTGGGTAAGTTTCTGGATTCATATATCTTACTTCAATGCGACCACCAGACTTTGACTGTAAGTCATCTAGAAGTGGAACGATATATTCGTAAGGCGAATCCTCAAGATTTGTAGGTCTATCCATCAAACCAACAATTTGAATATTTGCATCGCTTGGAAGTGTACTCAAATACTCTTCAGTAACAGAAGTTATAGAATTCTGCGAAGTAGATGAGAAGTCAAATGTAAAAAAAGAACCAAGCATATTATCAAATAAAATATTAGCAACAAGTAAAATTGCAAGTAATAATATTACAGATCCCCAAGAGAACATCTTCAAAGTAGTTGCTCTCTTGTCTCTTATAATCTTTTTCTCGTTATTATCATTCTTAGACATAATCATATTCCTCCAAAATTAAGACTGAGACCAGCGCTTCTTTTCTAGAACACGATAAGTCAAGAACAAGAAGATAGCACAAACGCTCATTAGATAGAATAATGGAGCAATAGCAAATACACCTGAACGGAAAGATAGAATCTTTGTAAACGGATCAAGCCACTTAATACCATTTCCTATATTTGCACATACATCATTAATCCAGATACTGCTTCCTGGAATTAGACTTAAAATTGAAGGAGCAATTTTTCCTGAAGCATATGTTGCGATAGTTGGTATTAGCTGAACAGTCAAAATAGCGATAAACGTAACAATTGCAGCAATTACCTGGCTATCTGTTATTGCAGATGCAAGCATACCAATTGCAATAAACATTGAAGCTAAGAAAAAGAATACTATAATAGAACCAATAGTACCTGCATCAATCTTACCCTTAACTGAAACAGTAACTATCATATGAATAATTACATTGATAAACATTACAGCGAATAAGGAAAGTGCTGCAAGAAACTTACCCATAACAACCTTAGAAATTGTAATCGGAGAAGTATAATAAATTACTTCTGTTCCCCTCTTCTTATCATCAGCAAACAGACCCATTGTAATAATAGGTACAATAACAATGAAGAAATTACGCAAAGAAATAATCTCTCCGCTTATGTTAATATAACCTTGAGAAAATTGTGATGAGAAAACAAATCCAGAAAGAAATGAGAATACTGCAATAGCAATATATCCAACTGGATTTCTAAAATATGATAGAAATTCACGTTTAAAAACAGCGTACATTATAATAACCTCCGTTAAGCACCAGCAGTAATACTCAAGAAGATTTCTTCAAGAGTTGGATCTAGTGAACGTAGTTCGAGAATAGGACAGTTCTTACGAGCCATTATATAGAAAATAGAACTACGAACATCGTTGCCTGTATTGACAAGAGTAATCTCTATCTCAGAAATATTATCCTTAGATGCTCTCTCATGAATATCTACAACACCAGGGATATTTCTAATCTCACTAATTACATTCTTAGAATCACCCTTAAATATAAGTAATAGCTTTGTAGAACCGCTAAGTCTTAGTGATAGATCAGAGATAGTATCAATAGCTGCTACCTTACCCTTGTTGATAATTACAACACGATCACATACTGCCTGAACCTCAGAAAGAATATGAGAAGATAGAATAATTGTATGATCATTAGCAAGTGTTCTAATTAACTTACGAATCTCACGAATCTGATTAGGATCAAGACCAACTGTAGGCTCATCGAGAATTAGAATCTCTGGATTGCCAACCATTGCCTGTGCAATACCAACTCTCTGCTTATAACCCTTAGATAGATTACCAATAAGTCTATCTGCAACATCAACAATCTTAACCATTGATAAAATCTTAGCTAGCTGAGTTGTTCTCTCCTTCTTGCTAACACCCTTAAGGTCACAAATGAAATTAAGATATTCAATTACTGTCATGTCAAGATAAAGCGGTGGAAGCTCTGGCAAATAACCAATGCACTTCTTAGCTAGCTCTGGCTCTTCAAGAATGTCATGGCCATTAACCTTAACAGAACCAGATGTAGATGACAAATATCCTGTAATAATATTCATAGTAGTGGACTTTCCGGCACCATTTGGACCTAGAAAACCTAATACTTCTCCTTTATTAACTGTAAAAGAAATATTATTTACAGCCTTCTTCTCGCCATAATACTTGACAAGATTAGAGATTTCAATCATGGTTATACCTCCATAAAAACAAATACAATATATTTTATTATAAAAAGGCAAAATAATAAAGTATTGATATTAATTGCTTTTCATACGAGAAACTTAACGAAGCTTGAACCTGAAGGCATACACCTTAACATCCTCGCCAATATATCCAACAACATAATAATATTCAGGATCTGTCTCATCTTTATATACAAAAATATCAACCATCTGCCCTGCATGAACCTCAGAGAAATAATTTATATCAAATGAACATATCAAATCTGGGTCGATTCCATATTTATATATTGCATCAATCGCCCAAGCTGCATACCTGGTGTTATTAACATGATTATTCCTATCTAATTCACAGTAATCAGCAAACTTAGTAATTACTGGGTCGCCAAGTTCTTTTCGAGAAGGAACATTAAGCTTTGGAGCTCTTAGTTCTCTTGAAGTCAAGTCGACTCTCTCAAGGTAATCAACATTTAATGAACCGGCCGGAGTGCTCTCAATCAAGGTCTTTGGGCGAATCGGACGATGCGTAGCAAAGTCAGCAACTAGCCACTCGGAAGTCGCAGCACCAATCTTCTTGCCCTCTTCGTCCAAAATTTCATAATCTCTAGTCCACAAAAGCTTGTCAGTGCCAACATTCCAAGTCCTAACCTGAAATCTTTCCTTCCACTTAGGCATCCTCTCAAAGTCAACGCTCATTCGCATTATTACCCAGCAAAAACCAGCTTTATTCATAACCTCCATCGAAAAGCCGTCGCTAGTAGAGCTCACCTCTGAAGCCTCCTGCATTGTACCTAATAAAACTGATGGAAGAAGCATATCATTAATATCGCAATCAGTTGATTTGGCATAATATTCGCAAACTGAAATATTAGGTTCTCTCATTCATTTACCTCTTCATTTTCTTCATTTTCTTCCTTTACTACAGTAAAGAATGTATTACGTGGGTTGTACCTTCTGAACGCCTTATACATACGAGCATCAAATTCAAAAATAACAAGATACTTAACGCCAGAATCACTTACATAGAAGTACCAATTCTTCTCATCGATAAGATACTCCTTATCTTCCGTACAGTTTAATGTGAATTCAGAATCCTTCTTCGCTTCGGCAAACTTTTCTTCTGTAACTGGTCCAATACGAAGACAATCCTTGAGATTGAAGTCACAAAGAACCTCTCTTTTCTCTTGAGCCAGAATTCTAGTAACAGTAAACATATCGTTTGTTAGTGATATCTCATATTCTGTCTTTTGCATCTTGTTAATGTAATAGCACAAATAACAAAGGCCAAATGAAATAATACCAGTAAAGAATATTATGTTGTAACCAAGTAGAATTGGCACTGCATTAAGAACAATAACGATAAATATAGTGAGAACTGTTGAAAACATAGCAAAAAGAATAGGATAAATACCCTTATTCTTCACAATAAACTTCTCCACAAAAACATCCTGAAGCATATAACACCTCCATTAAAGCATCCTATATATATTACCACAAGCAATCGAAATGCTAACTTCTAAATGAGGAATATTTCACGCAAATAGAATTAAATAATATTGCTTTTCGAGAAAGGCATAAAAACTGCCTCAAACACAAAATAGTGAATGAGGCAGGAAATAATGAACAAATTAGTTAATTAATACATACCTGGCTGAGCTGGCATAGCTGGCTCTGGTTCAGGAATATCTGTAACAAGTGCTTCAGTAGTAAGAAGTGTTGAAGATACAGAAGCAGCATTCTGGAGAGCAGAACGAGTAACCTTAGCTGGGTCTACGATACCAATCTCAAACATGTCTACATACTTGTCATTCAATGCATCATATCCGATACCAACATCACTCTTCTTAATGTTCTCGCAGATTACAGAACCGGCAAGACCAGCGTTTGTAGCAATCTGACGAACTGGCTCTTCTAATGCACGAAGTACAATCTGAACACCTGTCTTAACATCGCCCTCAACATCGTTAAGAAGCTTAGCAATAGCAGGAAGAGCATTGATATAAGCTGTTCCACCACCAGGAACAATACCCTCTTCAACTGCAGCTCTAGTAGCAGCAAGTGCGTCCTCGATACGAAGCTTCTTCTCCTTCATTTCTGTCTCAGTAGCTGCACCAACCTTGATTACAGCAACACCACCAGAAAGCTTAGCAAGTCTTTCAACAAGCTTTTCTCTATCGAAGTCAGACTTTGTCTCCTCAATCTGAGTCTTAATCTGATTTGCTCTAGCCTTAATTGCCTCGCTATCACCATAGCCATCAACAATAATTGTATTGTCCTTAGTAACCTTAACCTGATGAGCATGTCCAAGCATTTCCATAGTTGCTTCCTTAAGTTCAAGTCCTAGATCAGTAGATACAACCTGTGCGCCTGTAAGAATAGCGATATCTTCAAGCATTGCCTTACGACGATCACCGAAGCCTGGAGCCTTAACACCGATACAAGTGAAGATTCCACGTAACTTATTAAGAATCAATGTTGCAAGAGCATCGCCCTCAATATCTTCTGCGATAATAAGAAGCTTCTTACCCTGCTGAGCAATCTGCTCTAGAATTGGAAGGATTTCCTGAAGATTTGAAATCTTCTTATCAGTAATAAGAAGATAAACATCGTCTAATACTGCTTCCATCTTCTCCATATCAGTGCACATATAAGAAGAGAGATAACCTCTATCAAACTGCATACCTTCAACTACCTCAAGAGATGTACCCATTGTCTTTGCTTCTTCTACTGTAATTACACCATCAGCAGAAACCTTATCCATTGCTTCAGAAATAAGTTCACCAATGTACTCATCGCCAGCAGAAATAGCTGCAACACGAGCAATATCCTTGGAACCATCAACCTTCTTAGCTTTTGCAAGAATGTCAGCAACAGCTGTATCAACAGCCATAGAAATACCCTTACGAAGAATTATAGGATTTGCACCAGCTGCTACATTCTTCATTCCTTCACGAATAATAGCCTGAGCAAGAAGTGTAGCTGTTGTAGTACCGTCACCTGCTACATCATTTGTCTTAGATGCAACTTCCTTAACAAGCTGAGCACCAGCGTTCTCGAAGCGATCCTCAAGCTCAATTTCCTTAGCAATAGTAACACCATCATTAGTAATAAGTGGTGCACCATACTTCTTATCTAGTACAACATTACGACCCTTAGGTCCAAGTGTAACCTTAACTGTATTAGCTACCTTATTAACGCCTGCTTCAAGAGCCTTACGAGCGTCCTCAGCATACTTAATATCCTTTGCCATATTTATTTTTCCTCCAAATTAATTATTCTACAATTGCAAGAATGTCGAGCTGACTTACAATGATTAAGTCTTCTCCGTCAATCTTTACAGAAGTACCAGCGTAGTCACGAATAATAACCTTCTGACCAACTTCTACTTCCATCTTAATCTCATTACCATCAATAATTGCACCAGGACCAACTGCGATAACCTGTGCAAACTGTGGAACTTCCTTAGAAGCTGATGTCAAAACGATTCCGCTCTTTGTTGTTTCCTCTGCCTCAAGCTTCTTGATTACGACCTTATCACCTAGTGGCTTAACTGTCATATGTATTACCTCCAAATAATTAAATAACAAAAAATATACGTTGGCACTCTTGTAGCTAGAGTGCTAACGTACATAATATATTCCTGCACATTTTGATTGTCAACATCGAAAATCAAAAAAAGTCAAAGAAAAATGGATTTACCTTATTTTTGCCTATGATTACTGAATGTGATCAGCTAAGGAGAAATCGTCTGGACATGAATCTGGTGATGGTGAACTAGGAATTTCTGGAACTAAGTCAAATGGAACAGTCTCACCATAGAAGAATTCTTGTACATATGGAATAGTTTCATTCCAATTGTTACGAATGCTCCACTCGCCACCATACATTCCGGAATTAAAGAAGCCATCAAGTGGTAGCTGCAAATACTGCATTTCGAGGTTGGTAATAGAAGGCAAGAAATCAAGAGCATATTCTGTAATATCTTGCTCACTAATATTTGTAGTAATACAAGAGAGAATGTCATCAATTACTGTAGCCTTTGATGCAAGTCCCATGTTCATAAAGGAATCCATGAGGCTTCTTAGAACTTCAACCTGTCTTTCAGATCGCTCATAGTCACCATTTCCAATGTGACGAATTCTCGCATATGCTACTGCTTGACGACCATTGAGCCAGATATTACCTGTATTGTATACTGCTTGATATGCAGGATCCAAACCCTGAATTGCATTAATTTCTGCAAGATTTGTGTTGAGACCACCTTGTCCGTATACTTCAGAGGATGAAGCATATACATATACTCCACCAACGGCATCAATAACATTTGCCATATTATGGAAATTTACATACGCATATCCATTAAGATCAAGTCTTAATGTATTCTCAATAGTAAGCTGTAATAATTCTGGGCCACCGCGGCTCATAGCAGCGTTTATCTTCATAGGATTACTATATCCAGGAACATAAACATAGGAGTCTCTAGCAATAGATATTAGTTTTACTGTTCCCTCTGTACTGTTGATGGACATAATCATAATAACATCAGCTAGTGCACCTGTTCCATCTTCGGAGTAGCTTCTTGCACGAGAATCAATACCAATAAGTAGGAAATTAGAAATATCATCACTTTCAATAAGAGGCTCAACTGTAGTTTCAACTAAATCAGACAATTCTACAGTTTGTCCCTTCTCATCAATAATAGTTGGATTAGTATTAACTGTCTCAAATGTGATTTGGCTCATTAGATAATTCTTATAAAATAGTCCAAAACAAACTACACCGAGCACTAGTCCTAGTATGCCAGCAGATACCCATAATAGAATTTTGAGTGCTAAATTGCGCTTCTTTCTCTTCTTCTTAGATGATTTGTCTAACTCATTATTCTTGCTAGTAGAGCTAGAATTATTAGTATTTCTGATATTAACATTATTAGATGGTTTTGTGCTATTACTAGCATTTGCTTTATTTACTACCATTCTATCGTTAGGATCTAATGAATTATAGCTAACCTCATTACCGAAAGTAGGATCAACTGTTCTAGTATTAGGTGTAGACCTAGTATTGGGATTAGCAGGTAATGAATTATTCTTATTAGTGCTAGGTAATCTAGAATTTCTACCATCCATGTTGAAATCAAAATTCTTGTCTTCTTTGTCCATTTAGTTTTCTCCTCATAAATTATTATTTCTCATATATCTTAAATATTGTTATCACAGAATTGTTGCCACTTCCAAGAAGAAGCACACATATCGTTAATGTCTCTATTAGCTACAAAGCCAAGTTTTTCCTTAGCTTTAGTAGTATCTGCATAGCAAATAGCTATATCACCAGCTCGTCTCTTACCATAAGAATGAGGTATCTTGTGTCCACAAGCCTTCTCATACGCTTGTACTGCTTCAGTTACAGAAATAGCATTTCCTGTACCTAGATTAAAAATATCAAAATGACACTTATTAGATAATAAATAATCCAACGCCTTCACATGTCCTTGAGCTAGATCACAAACATGAATATAATCTCTTAAACAAGTACCATCAGGCGTATTATAATCATTTCCAAAAATAGTAAGAGAATCTAGCACACCATTAGCTACACGAGAAATGTATGGGAACAAATTATTAGGAATACCACAAGGATCCTCACCAATAATTCCAGATTCATGTGCACCTACTGGGTTAAAATATCTAAGCAAAATGAAATTCATATTTGGGTTAGAAACAGATAAATCCTCTATCATCTGCTCTATCATCCACTTTGTCCAACCGTATGGATTAGTACATATACCTGTTGGAGAATTCTCGTTAAAAGGAACATCTTCACTCATTCCATAAACTGTTGCAGAAGAGCTGAAAATAAAAGACTTAACATTATATTCATCTGCAAGCTCATATGTAGTAAGGAACGAATCAATATTATTACGATAATACATAGCAGGCTTATTAACAGACTCACCTACTGCCTTGAATCCAGCAAAATGAATAACAGCATCTATAGGATTACCTGAATCCAAAGCTTCAGAAAATACATTTCTAAGAGAATTCTTATCAGTACAATCAACATCATAACAAGGAATATCTTGTCCACAAATCTTGGCAAGTCTATTAAGAACATCTTTCTTACTATTAGAGAAATTATCTACAATAGTAACAGAATGATTATTCTTAATAAGCTCTACTACAGTGTGCGAACCGATATAGCCAGCTCCACCTGTTACAAGTACATGCGCCATATTCCCTCCATATAATGTTTATATATCTACAACCATTTAATATATTACAAAATTAAATTATGTCAATAATTCAACAAGAGAATATTTTAATCAAAAATGCTTCTAAATTGCATCATCTGGATTAACTCGAGGAATTCTAATTAAAAACTTAGCTCCACCCTCTGGTTTATTACTTGCAGTAATATCTCCGCTATGCTCCTCAGCTATAGACTTTACAAGAGCAAGTCCAATACCGTGCTTGCCATCCTTACCCTTTGCAAACCTATCGAAAAGCTTCGGGAATATTTCTTTACTAATACCTGGACCATCATCCGAAATCTCAAAATATACGACCTTATCATCAGCCCAACACTTAAAATGGACATGTTTTGTTGCATATCTAAGACCATTGGAAATTACATTCTCTAGCATACGGAACAGATCATTCTCGTTGGCATAAATATAAACATTATTAAGCTTAATGGAATTAACGAGCTCCTTTCCACTATAGAGGAAACCTCCCCTTACCTTCTCGATAACATGTCCAACGAGCTGGTTTGAGTCGAGAATGCTTTTCGAGATAATATAATTGCCCTTAGAAGATAAATCCATTCTAGAAATCGATAGCAAATTCTCTACCATATTCGATAGTCTGTTAGACTCATCAATAATAATATCTATTGTAGCATCCTTCTCAGACTCATCAAAAACATTATGCTTAATTCCCTCTGCATAACCCTGAATAGACATAAGCGGTGTTCTTAACTCATGAGAAGCGTTCTGGAAGAAGGTTTTCTGCTCTTTATCGCTTTCTTCGAGCCTTCTTGCCATATGAATCATAGTATTCGACAAGTCATGCAACTCTTTACTAACAGCATTGAACTCTCTACCGCGAAAATCTCCCTTAGAAATCCTCCTAGCAAAACGCGAAAGCTGCTTAGTCGAAGAAATTACAGGATAAGAAACAAATATGCTAAGAACACCTGCAACAGCAATAGAAAGAACCATAGTAGTAAACAAAGCTTCATTTACGGAGTCAACGAAAGCCATATAATTAGAAGGATCAACATAGAAAACCATGTAATAATCTTCAAAATCCGTATTATCGTTAGAAGAATCTGAATACTCAACTTTTACAAATCGATAATAGTAATTAATATCTCCAATATAAACGGTGTCAGTTATCTTATCAGTATCAATAGGACCATCACTTGTAATTGCATCCAAAATATTAGTCGCTAATCTTGTATTAGAAGCAGAATAAAACAGCGACGGATATACAAGAGAGTACTCCTTCGGATTATTCAAATCATTGATAGAAACGAGTGCAATTGATGCTTCATTAGAAAGCTCGGTAGAGCTAATAATCGAGTCAAGAAGATGAGAACGAATCTGTTCTGGATTACTTACATCTAACTCACTTAAGCTAGATCGAAAAGCAATAGCAAACGACTGACAAGAATTGATTGCATTGTCGATACGTCTAGAACATTCTTGGTTAACATATGAATTCAAAATTGCATTGATACCAATACTTACACTAATAAAAATAAAAAGAATTACCAATGCAAAAGCAGAGTAAATATGTAAAGCTAGCGGACTACGAAGAATCTTAATACGTAGTCTAGTAAAAAACTTCTTAATAGAATGTATGTAACGCCCTAGCTTATCCAAAACAACCGCCTCTCATTGTTATATCAAATTATCTTACTGTGCTTTCTTCTCCTCAAGCCTGAAGCCATAACCCCAAACAGTCGAAATAGAAGTATTTGAGTCTACAATCTTCTTACGAAGACGCTTTACGGTGTCATCAGCTACTCTCGTCTCAACTTCTGTCTCGTACCCCCATATTTTATCAAGAAGTTCTACTCTTGGCACAGCTCTTTCTTTATTAATAATCAAATATGACAAAAGAGCATATTCGTTAGGAGTTAAAGGCAAATCCTGATCCTTAAGAGTTGCTGTCTTAGTCTTAACATTAAGAACGATATCACCGAAACACAAGTTAGATGTATCTAATTCCTTATCACCTGTCATAGAATCTCTTCTTGCAAGAATTGACTTAACCTTAGTTACTAGCTTAACTGGACTAAATGGCTTAGTAAAATAATCATCACTACCCATATTTAGACCCTGTATATAATCTGTATCAGAATCTCTAGCAGTTAGCATAATAATTGGTACATTAGAAATCTTACGAATCTCGCTACAAATAAAGAAGCCATCTCTACCAGGCATCATTACATCTAGAATAATCAAATCACATGGATCTGAAACAAATTTCTTAAGAAGCAAGTCTCCAGTCTCAAATCCAAAACAAATGTATCCTTCTCTCTCTAGAAAAGACTTAAGCAAATTTCGAATATTGTTGTCATCATCTGCGATATAAATTATCTTATCCATATTTCTTCCTCCACTTTAGGAAATTCTACCTTATTTTATCTCATATCACTAATATGAAAATATTAAAATGGTGCAAAATTAAGGTTCTTGAATAATAAAAAAATAAGGCTGTCATATGACAGCCTTACTAATTTGTAACTATAAAGAATAATTACCAGAATCAGAATTCGATTCTTCTGCCCTTCTTCTCGGAACCATTGTCATCATCATTATGATTATTGAAACCACGGTTTGGACGATCACCTCGTCCACCATTACGACGCTCACGATTCTGTCTTGGCTCTCTTCTTCTTGGCTCCTCTTCTACATAGCCTTCTGGCTTTGGCATAGTGTCACGGATAGAGAGGTTGATTCTGCCCTGATTATCAATCTCGATAACCTTAACCTTTACAACATCGCCTTCCTTAACAACATCCTCAACCTTGTCAACTCTATTCCAAGCAAGCTTAGAAATATGTACAAGACCTTCCTTACCAGGAATGAATTCAACAAATGCACCGAAGTCCATAAGTCTTGTTACTGTACCTTCAAACTCAGCTCCTACCTCTGGATCATTTACGATACCATTAATAATTGCCTTTGCCTTATCAGCAGCAACAAGATCTGGAGTAGAAATATAAAGCTTACCCTCATCATTGATATCAATCTGTGCACCAGTGTCAGCGATAATCTTATTGATTACCTTTCCGCCTGAACCGATAACCTCACGAATCTTATCTACAGGAATCTGCATAGAAATGATTCTAGGAGCATATGGAGAAAGATCCTCACGTGGAGCAGCAATTCTTGGAAGTAATACTTCGTTGATAATCTGGAGACGACCCTTCTTTGTAAGAGCAAATGCCTCACGAATAATATCAAGAGAAAGACCTTCAACCTTGATATCTACCTGAATAGAAGTAATACCCTCAGTTGTACCAGCTACCTTGAAGTCCATATCGCCGAAGAAGTCCTCGATACCCTGAATGTCCATAAATACGAGGAAGTCCTCATCATTCTCTTCGTTAACAATAAGTCCGGAAGAAATACCAGCAACTGGTCTTTTAATTGGAACACCAGCGTCCATAAGAGAAAGTGTAGAAGCACATACAGAACCCTGTGATGTGGAACCATTAGACATTGTAATCTCGGATACTGTTCTAATAGCATATGGGAACTCTTCCTCAGATGGGAGAACAGGAACAAGAGATCTCTCAGCAAGTGCACCGTGACCAATCTCACGACGACCTGGAGAACGTGTAGCCTTTGCTTCACCAACAGAATAACCTGGGAAGTTATAGTGGTGCATATATCTCTTTGTAGTCTCTGTATCAAGACCCTCAATATTCTGTGCCTCAGAAAGTGGAGCAAGAGTACAGATATTTACAACCTGTGTCTGTCCTCTCTGGAATACAGAAGAACCGTGAACTCTTGGAATAATACCAACATCACATGAAAGAGGACGAATCTGATCAAGGCTTCTTCCATCTACACGAACGTGCTCACGGAACAAGTAATCACGAACAACCTTCTTCTGAAGCTTATACATTGCATCAGGAACCCACTTAAGAAGTTCTTCATCCTGTGAGGCAACATATTCGCTAACCTTCTCTGTAAGTGTGTTAACATTTGCATCTCTAACACTCTTATCATCGGAAAGAACTGCTTGACGCATATCGTCCCAAGCAAAGTCCTTAATCATTGAGAATACATCCTCTGGAACATCAGCGGACTCATACTCGAACTTTGGCTTACCAATCTCTGCAACAATGGAATTAATGAAAGCAACAATTTCCTTACATACTTCGTGTCCATCAGCGATAGCCTGAAGCATAACATCATCTGGAACTTCGTTTGCACCAGCCTCAACCATGCAAATCTTCTTCTCTGTACATGCAAGTGTTACATACATGTCAGAAATCTTTCTTTCCTCTTCGTTAGGGTTGATTACAGTCTTACCATCGATAAGGCCGAGAACAACACCAGCGATAGGTCCCTTCCATGGAATATCAGAAATAGCAATTGCGATAGAAGTACCGAGCATTGCAGTAATTTCTGGAGAACAATCCTGATCAACAGACATTACAAGGTTAGAAACAACTACATCATTTCTTAAGTCCTTTGGGAACAATGGACGAACTGGTCTGTCAATTACACGAGATGTAAGAATAGCCTTCTCAGAAGGACGACCCTCTCTCTTAATATATCCACCTGGAATACGACCAACAGCATACTGCTTCTCTTCGTAATCAACTGATAGTGGGAAGAAATCAATTCCATCTCTTGGCTTCTCAGAAGCAGTAACAGTAGAAAGAATTGTTGTGTCACCGTACTTAACAAGTACAGAACCATTTGCAAACTGTGCAATCTTGCCTGCCTCTACAACAAAAGGACGGCCTGCAATAGTAGTTTGGAAAATCTTTTGCATATTAGCATCTCCTTAAAATATTCTTTTGCTCGGAGGTAGCTTGCAGATTCACACCTTGAATAAATCAAGATATCAATCTACACACTACACTCCATCTGAGCATAACTCGTTGTATTATAACGCATTACTAGAAAAAAAACTAATGCTTTTCGATAAACGAAAAGCATTAGCAAAAAATTTATTCTCCAAGTCGCATAGAAAGAATCTTCGATATACCACGCTCTTGCATTGTAACGCCATACATTCTGTCACAAGCTTCCATCGTACCCTTACGGTGAGTAACAATAATGAACTGCGATCTAGCACAATATCGACGAACGAAGTCAGTAAATCTACTAACGTTAACATCATCAAGAGCAGCCTCAACCTCATCGAGAACAACGAACGGAGATGGACGGAGCTGCAATATAGCAAATAACAAAGCAATTGCAGTAAGACAACGCTCACCACCAGAAAGCAGTGTGAGGTTTTGAAGTTTCTTTCCAGGAGGCTGTGCCTTAATCTCGATATCGCAACTTAAGACGTCATCATCACCTAGCAAAATTTCAGCTGTACCACCATTAAACAAATCTTCAAATACTGTCTTGAAGTTGTTGTTAATGATCTCAAAGTGAGAAATAAACTGCGAACGCATTTCTTCAATTAGGTCAGAGATAACCTTCTCTAGGTCTTGCTTAGCCTTGTAAATATCATCTCTTTGACTAGACATAAATTCATACTTCTCAGATACTTCTTTATATTCAGCAATAGAATTATGGTTAACTGGACCGATTGCCTTAATCTCAGAACGAAGCTTAGCAATATCTCTATTAATAGAAGCAACATCGCTATCCTTAAGCTTTATATATAGATCACTATCCTTCACATTATCGAAGGTAGTCTCATAATTCTCCCACAATGAGTTCTTACAAGTATCTATCTCAAGTATATAACGCTCATATTTATTAACGAGATTATTGAGCTCATTACGAAGCGAATTAAGTCTGTCGCTACAGCTAGTAAGTCTGTCTGCAAAGCTACTAATCTCTTCATCAAGCTTTGACTTAGACTCAATAACAAGAGCAACTTCCTTATTCTTCTCATCATAACGCTTTGACAAATCCTTAAGCATTGCTTCAAAATCAGAAACCTTCTTATTTAATAACTCGACCTGCTTATTATTCTCTTCGTTGTCCAAATCCTTACGAGAGATTGATTGTTCGAGGTTTTTAATAGTTTCCTTGTGAACATCTATAATACTGAGCACACCATTACGCTCTGCAATAAAACGCTGTGCACTTGTTGTGTGCTCACTAACTTCATCACGAAGCTTTGAAATTTTATTATTATAATCCTCAAATTCTTGCGCATTGTTATTAATAGATTCACGAAGACTTGCAAGATTATCTTCAACTTCAGAAAGTACAGTTCTTGTTTCTTCAAGATCTTCTTCGCATGATAGCTTCTCCTTAGAATACTGCTCTAAATTAAGTTCGATTTCCTTACACTGAGTATTAATCTCATCAAGTCTTTTCTTAAGATTGTTATATGTCGTTTCTGCCTTTGCTCTTTCTACTGAATAGTACTTCAAGAATTCTTCAAGCTTAGCAATTTCAACTTTAATATCATTGGATTCTTCGTCAATTTCTTGACGCTCTACCTCAAGAAGAGCCAAGTCTCTTTCAATCTGCTCATTTTCTCTCTTAAGCTCTTCTATTTCTCTGGATCTACCTAAGATACCAGCTCCATTTTTACGAACAGAGCCGCCAGTTAGAGAGCCACCCGGGTTAATTGCATCACCAGAGAGAGTAATAATTCTACTTCCATAAGAAATCTTCTTAGCAATCTTTCTAGCATTATCCAAATCATCACAAATAATAATTCTACCAAGCAAGTTTGAAATGATATCATTTAATGAAGAGTCGCAAGATACTAGATTCGAAGCAATATCAATATATCCATCAACAATTGATGCCTTATTCTCTGTCTCCTTGTCAATGTCTCTGGACTTAATGTTCTCAATTGGCAAGAAAGTAACTCTACCTAATCTTTCACGCTTCAAAACATCAATCAAGTCTGACGCTTCCTGCTCAGTATGAGTTACAACATTATGAATTGCATTACCAAGAGCTATTTCTATTGCAATCTCATACTTCTCATCAACACTAATTAAGTCACCAAGAATACCAACAATCTTCTTGCTCAAAGAATTATCATTAGCATAATTAACTAGGCGTCTTACTGACTCCTGATATCCTTCCTTACGCTTCTCTAACTCGATTAAAGTATTAATTCTAGTCTTTATTGTTGTAAACTTATTATTCTTTTGTTCATAAGAAGACAGAAGCTTTGATTCCTTTGCCTTAATAGCCTCTAATTTCTCTTTACGAGTTGCAATATCAGAGTGAATGCTTGCTTCTTCCTTCATTGCATTCTTGAACACTTCGTCTGAATCAGCAAGTTGCTTTTTTACATCAGAAAGCAAATCATTATTAGTAACTCTAGAAATAGAAAGCTCATTAATCTTATCATCAAGAGAACTAATCTTTGTCTCATAATGATTAATCTGATTCTTATATGTAAGAAGCTCCTGAGTATTAGAATCTAACTTCTCCTTAGTATCCTCGTTAATTTCAGCCTTACTACGATACTCTTCTTCTAATTCATCAATTGATGCCTTTATTTTGTTTCCAAGGGACTCTTCCTCTTGCGCCTTTGTCAAAAGCTCATCAGCCTTCGCTTGCTTTTCGAGAATGTTTTCTTCAGAAATCTTAATTTGACTTAGAAGCTCACTTTTCTCATCCTCATAAGCCTTCTGGCTATCCTTTAAGTGCTCTAGACTTTGTAGTGCAAGTTTGCCTTCACTTTTTGTCTCGAAAATCTCTTCGGAAATATCAGAAAGCTCCTGACGCTTCATTTCAATCTCATCTTCAATCGAATTAAGCTTATTTGTAACATCCATATTGTCAGAACGAATCTTGAGGAGTAAATCTTCTTGCACCTTGATATCTGCTTCAAGCTGGCTCTTGTACTCACCTTGATTACCCATCTGACTATTAGCATTATTAATCTTATGAATTAACAAAGAAATGTCCTTAGTCTTAAGTTCATCGTAAGCTTTATGGTATTTAATTGCATCTTCAGACTGCTGCTTCAAAGGCTCAATTCTCTCAGAAAGCTGACCTAATAAGTCATCAATTCTAAGCAAATTCTGCTCAGTAGAACGAAGCTTGCGTTCAGCTTCTTCCTTACGAACCTTGTATTTTACAATTCCAGAAGCTTCTTCAATTACACGTCTTCTATCCTCAGACTTAGTAGAAAGAATTTCATCAACTCTTCCTTGTCCAATAATGGAATATCCATCCTTACCAAGACCAGTATCAAGGAATAGTCTTGTAATATCCTTCAAGCGACAATTAACATGGTTTATCTGGTATTCACTTTCTCCAGAACGATAAAGTCTACGAGTAATCTGAATTTCGTCAAATTCATAATCAAGGAAATGATCGCTATTATCAAAAGTAATCGATACTTCTGCATAATTCATAGCCTTACGAGACTGCGTTCCATTAAAAATAACATCTTCCATCTTGCCACCACGAAGTGACTTAACAGACTGCTCACCAAGAACCCATCTAATAGCATCAGTAACATTAGACTTACCGCTACCATTTGGACCTACAACAGCAGTCATACCCTTGTCAAACTCGACAAGCGTATATTCTGGGAATGATTTAAAACCTTGTAATTCTAATTTCTTAAGATACATATCCTTACTTAATCCTCTTAGTTAACTAGAGAATTATATCATACTTCTTATTTTTACTGCTTATCTTTCTCGAAAAGCTGCAAATACTTATCAATAGCATCCTTCGCAGCGTTTTGTTCTGCATCCTTCTTGCTTTTACCAGTAGCTCTTGATAAGAAAATTCCATCAGCATATACTTCAGCATCAAATTCACGCATATGTGCTGGACCTCTCTCATTAACGATTTCGAAAGTAATTACATGCTGATTATTCTTCTCCTGTGCAATCTCAAGGAGACGACTCTTATAATCAAGGAAAATCTTACCAGCAAGTGCTAATTCGATAGTTTCCTGCAAGTTCTTCATAACAATGCGCTCTGCTTCACGATAACCACCATCAAAATAAACAGCAGCAACAACAGACTCAAATGCATCCGCAAGAGTTGAATCCTTATCATGACCACCTGTGAAAGCCTCGCCCTTACCCAAAAGCAGGAGTTTGCCCATATCTAACTGTCTAGCAACCTTTGCCAAAGACTTCTCGCAAACAATCAAACTTCTAGTTTTGGATAAGTATCCTTCATCTACATATGGCTTACGTTTATAAATCTCACTACCAACAACACAATCAAGAACACCATCGCCAACAAATTCAAGTCGCTGATTACTTTCGTAATGCTGCCCTTTATGTTCAAAAACATAGGTAGTATGAGTAAAAGCCAATTCCAAATAACTGATATCCTTAAACTTATATCCAAGTTTTTCTTGGAATTCTTCTAACCCAAGAATCAAAATGAACACCACCTTTCATTAATTTATATAAAATATATATTCTATCGTTTGAAATATCAATATATATTGTTTGTTTCGTGATTATAAAAAAATAGCTGGATACAATTGTACCCAGCTATAATTAAACATGTCGATTAATCACTCTGTCAAATTCTTAATAAATTCAACAGCATCACCAACTGTAGTAACCTTCTCAGCAATCTCATCTGGAATTGAAATATCAAACTCCTGCTCCATTGCCATTACAAGCTCTACCATATCAAGTGAATCAGCTGTAAGATCATCAACGAAAGAAGAATCCATTGTTACAACGCTCTCATCAACTCCAAGCTGATCAACAATCATCATCTTAATGCTCTGAAATAACTCTTCATTAGTCATAGTTTTTTACCTCCATAAGTTGTATTCCACAACCCTAACTATAAATAATATAACATCTACGAATTGTCAAGTAATATATTCAAATTTCTACAAAATAATTTAATTCACCGAATCAAGAATTATTTTGACTCCTTGAAATAGTGGAGATTCTTAAGTAAATAATCCATTCCTGAAACAATAGTCATAATAACTGAAATATAGAATAGAATATCACCAATTATAGTAACTGTAGTAACTGCCAAACCAAGCTTAATAAATATAAATTCAAACATAAGGAATGTAATAGCAATCATCTGAGTAGTTGTCTTTATCTTACCAAGCATCTTGGCAGCCATAACAACACCATCCTTGGAAGCAATTAATCTAATACCTGTTACCATAAATTCTCTTAAACAGATAATCATTACAGGCCAAGCAGAAATACGACCAAGCTCGATAAAAGCAAGCAATATACTAATTACAAGCATCTTGTCAGCAAGAGCATCAAGGAACTTGCCTAGATCAGTAATCAAATTATACTTTCTAGCAATATATCCATCAGCAAAATCAGTAAGCGAAGCAATTACAAAAATAATTCCTGCAACTATCATTCCATATGAAGAAATAAAATTATTCCATCCATCAGGACTAAAGCCATAAATTGAAATTGGAAGCATAAATAGCATTACTAATGGGATTGCTATTATTCTAATCATAGAAAGCTTATTTGGTAAATTCATACTACACTGTCACTCCTGTTATATCGTATTCTGAACATTCTACAATCCTTACATCGTAAGACTTGCCCAATTGTAGCTGTTCGTCTTGCGCAATTACATAAATCATTGGATCAACATCCGGTGCCTCTGCGTAACTGCGACCCAAATAGAATATACCATCTTCAGAAATTGAATCAATACAAACTTTAATAATAGAATCCATTCTTTTTTGGTTATTTTCATATGAAATGGCTTTCTGAACATCATAAACAATCTTTTGTCTTTCAGATTTTACTTCTTCATCAACTTGATTATCCATGTCTGCTGCAATAGTACCCTCTTCAGGAGAGTATGTAAAACAACCTAATCTATCGAATCTCCATATCTTCAGATTCTCAATTAGCTTATTAAACTCTTCTTCTGTTTCACCAGAATAACCAACCATTACTGTTGTCCTAATAACAATATTTGGTATTTCATTTCTAAGCTTTGTTATTACTTCAGTAATCTTTTCTTCTGTATCTCTTCTATTCATACGCTTAAGCATAGAATCACAACCATGCTGAATAGGAATATCTACATATTTACAGATTTTGTCATTGTTCTTTATTTCAGAAATAAGCTCATCATACATGCCATCCATGTAACCATACATTATTCTTATTCTTTCAATACCATCAATTCTTGATAGTTCTTGAAGGAGAGAATGCAAATGTCTTTTTCCATCAAAATCTATTCCATAATTAGTAGTATCTTGTGCTGCAAGAATTATTTCTTTGTATCCACGAGAAGCAAGATTTGTAGCTTCTGCGATAATATCAAAACTATTTCTTGATACATATTCACCGCGAATAATAGGAATAGCACAAAAATGACATTTGTTTCTACAACCTTCACCTATCTTAAGCCAGGCATATGTAGAGGTTGTTATTTCTCTATTTTCTCTTAAGTGATCAATTCCGCCAACACCCATTGATAAATCAATACGAGACGAATTCTGGTACAAATCATTAATTACAGTAGCAATATCTTTATAATGTGCGGTTCCTAGTACAGCATCAACTTCAGGGAATTCAGACAATATGTCCTTAGCATATCTTTGTGGAAGACAGCCTGTAACTACAATATATTTACATTGTCCTTCTTCCTTAAAATCGGCAGCATATAAGATAGCATCAATAGCTTCTTTCTTTGCATCTTCAATAAAACCACATGTATTTACAATAATTACTTCTGCATCAGAAATAGATTCAGAAATAGAGAAATTATTCTCTTTAAGAATTGATAACATACATTCGGCGTCAACAAGATTCTTTGAACAACCAAGAGTAATCATTGAAACTTTAATATTACTCATAATATTCCCCTTCAAATACATAATTACAAACTCAAATATTTATATACTATTTGAGAACAAAAATCTATATGAAACAGAAAAAGAACTCCGTAAAGAAGTTCTTCTTCATTAATCAAATCTTATCTAGATATGTCTTAAGAGCTTGACTAGAAAGTGAATTAGAATATCCTCTTCTCTTAGCTAATGACATGAATGTCTTTATGAGAAATTCTCTGTCACTTCGAGAAGCATCATCTAATCTATTATATTGAGCTTCGAATAATGACTTAATAGTAATAGTATCATCATCTAATTCATTTATATAACTATCGGCAATAGCTTCGTTAACTCCACCTTGCAATAAACGATTATATAAATAATATTTACTTTCTTGATGATAACCATTTCTCTGTAAGAGAATAATTCTGCTAGCCCTATAGTCATTTATATAGTCTCTCTTAATCAATTCTTCGACTACATCATGTGCTATGCTCTCAGTAACACCCTTATTAATAAGATAGTTATATATCTTACCCGAACTATATGTAGAAATACCTATATGTTTAATAGCAATAGCTCTAGCTTCTATATGTTCTTTACTATATTCCTCTTGCATATTAGTCATCAATTCCTAGGATATCATCATCAAAGTCATCAACATTAATCTCTTCATCAATGACTTCTTCAAGAGCTGGCTTATATGAATCACGAATAAGCTCTTCAATCTCAGCACGAACTTCTGGATGCTCCTTAAGATAGATTCTACAATTATCCTTACCTTGTGCAATCTTCTGACCCTTATAAGCAAACCATGATCCACTCTTATCTATGATATTATTCTCAATTGCTAATTCAATAATGCACGACTCATTAGAAATTCCTTCTCCATAGAGAATATCGAATTCTGCCTCCTTAAATGGAGGAGCTACCTTATTCTTAACAATCTTAACACGAACATGATTACCAATAATATCGCTACCATTCCTTAATGTTTCTGTCTTACGAACATCAAGACGAACAGATGAGAAGAACTTCAAAGCTCTACCACCAGGTGTAACTTCCGGATTACCAAACATAACACCAACCTTCTCTCGAAGCTGGTTAATGAAAATACATACTGTATTCGATTTACTAACAATTGGTGATAACTTACGTAGAGCCTGGCTCATAAGTCTTGCTTGTAGACCAACATGAGAATCACCCATATCACCTTCAATCTCAGCCTTAGGAACAAGAGCAGCAACAGAGTCAATAACAATTACATCGATACAACCACTTCTGATAAGTGCTTCAACAATATCAAGAGCTTGCTCACCAGTATCTGGCTGTGACAAAAGAAGATTGTCTACATCGACACCAATCTTAGCTGCATATGTTGGATCAAGTGCATGCTCAGCATCAATAAAAGCACAAGTACCACCTTCCTTCTGAGCCTCTGCAACAGCATGAAGAGCAACTGTTGTCTTACCAGAAGATTCTGGTCCATAAATCTCAATTACTCTACCACGTGGTAGTCCACCAACTCCAAGTGCAATATCTAGTGTTAGCGCACCAGTTGAAATTGTATCGATTTCTTTAATTTCTCTATCACCAAGGCGCATAATTGCTCCTGAACCAAATTGCTTCTCAATCTGTGCCATTGCAGCATCTAATGCAATTCTGCGCTCATCCTGATTATCCTTAGAAACTGATTGTACATTTGACTTACCTGACTTAGCCTTAGCCATATAATTAACCTCCATAAAATGTGAACATTTGTTTGTTTTGTATAAATTGTATGTTTATGTGTAATTATTGTCAATAGTAAATATTGTTTGTTTTGTGACAATAATGCTACAAATACAATTGATTATTCACTTTATTTGCTAGAGTAATTATATAACAAGCACCTGACCTATAAATGGGACAGATATTATTTCTTTGCAAACTTTCTAATTATTTTGTTCACATTAGTCTTAACTCTTGTAATCCAATAAACAGCTTCCTTAATCTTAAATATAAAAGCGAGAATAAAATATACTGCAATGCAAAGTAAGAACTTGATTCCAAGTGTAACTAGAGATATAAGTTTACTAAAACCAACAGGAATGATTCTATCTATTACAAAACCAAATATGATCATTATAAAGACACAAATGAAGCTTTTTATAATAAACGGCTTAATTCCTGTAGGTGCGATTCTCTTATCTTTATAATAGAAATATAACAAGATACTCATTTGTATAAGGCTTGTAATTGTATAAGTAATGGTCAAACAAATAGGACCATAGTTATTAGTAACGAATATATAGCAAAGAAGCGGATTAGTAATAAGTCCAACAGAACCAGCAAGAAGCGGAATCTTTGTGTTTCCAATAGCATAGAAGGCCTGATTCATAATAAATACAACTGTATGAATTATAACTGCTGGTGAATATCCGATTAAGAAGGAACCAGCTCTTATTGCATCGTAAAGAGTATATTCGTTAGACCATTGGAATATTGCAAGAACAATATTAGTGTTAAATACAATAAGAAGTCCAGTAGATGGAATAGTCATAAACAAAGCTATCTTTAGTCGAGTTGATAATAATTCGGATGATTCCTTAAATTTTCCCTCAGAGTAAAGCGCAGCAAGTGTTGGCAACATAACATTTCCAATAGCTACTGCGAAGATACCATATGGAAGCTGCCATATGGTTGATGCATTACGAAGAGCATATGCTTGTCCGGATTGTTCATAGAATGTAGTAAAGTAATTCAGAACAACTGTATTAATCTGAACAATAGACATAGATATTAGTATTGGCAAGGCACGCTTGAAAAGCGCATGGAATTCTTTATTTAGTGGATCAAATCTGAATTTGAACTTGGATAATACATCTCTTCCAACAATATACTGGAACAAGAAATATATCAAAGCAGCACACATAATTCCTGTTGTTGTGTAGACAAGCTGCTTTTCGCTATTGCCAGCAAAAAGAATTATTGAGAATAATACGAACATATTGTAAATTGTTGGGCCAAAGGATGTAGACCCAAAGCGTTTATATGCATTCAATATGCCGATAGATAATGCTGCGAGCATCATGAAGAAGATTTGAGGGAAGAGCATTCTGCCGGCCTTTGCGGCAAGCTCGGCGGTCATGGAATTTCCGTTATTGTCATAAAATGAATATAGCGAATCAGCAAAAATCATTCCGAGTGCACATACAACAAGCATGATTACAGCAAATACTGAAATAAAAATACTGACTACTTCAATACCCTTCTTCTCCTCACCTTTATTTATACTAGCAGCAAGACTAGGAGTTATCGCGGCCTGAATAGAACCTCCAATAAGAAGGTTATATACGAGATCAGGAATTGTAAAAGCTAGAGTAAAACTGTCACGATATATAGGCTCACTAAATTTGATTCCAACAAAAATATCGCGCAAGAAACCAGAGCCCTTCGAAAATACAAGGCCAAGCATAACTAGAAATGTTGAAAAAGCCATACTTCTAGTCGAAACTTTGCTTATTGCTTTATTGTTCGTAATCTTATTCTTATCCAAAACTTCTCTCCAAACAGAAATTATTGTAGCTTACGTCTTAATAAATCTAAAGCCTTAAGTACGGCAATCTCGCGGATTTTTGTTCTATTACCACGAAGGTGCAACTCATAAGAATCAACGCCTTTTTCATCTGCGATTCCTACAAATACAGTACCTACTGGCTTTTTAGGAGTGCCGCCTGCTGGTCCAGCAATACCTGTAAAAGAAATCGCGATTGAAGTCTTCAAGGTATTCTTTGCTCCAACTGCCATCTGCATAGCACATTCGCTTGAGACCGGACCTACTGTATCAAGTATTTCTCGCGATACTCCTAGAACATTCTCTTTAACACTATTATCGTAAGAAACAATTCCTCCGTAGAAAACACTTGACGCTCCAGGAATAGATACAATACAAGAACTAGCCATTCCACCAGTAAGACTTTCCGCAAAACCAAGCGTCAAACCTTTACTATTAAGCATATCGACAACAACCTTTGCTAGAGACCTACCGTTATTATCATCAGCAATCTCATAAATGTTATCGCCAAAACGCTCCTTCATTATCTCTACAATCGGAGAAATCTTATCTTCATTCTCGCTATCCTCGCTCGAAAAGCTCTGAGTAATTCTAAATTTGCACTCACCTGTCGTTGCATATGTTGCTATAGTAGGATTCGTTTGGCTGTCAATAATGTCCTTCATCATAATTTCTGCCTTAGATTCACCTACATTAATAATATGAACGTATTTAGAAACTAGCTTAGAGGACGTTCTCTTAACTAGAATTGGTAAAGCATATTTATCAAACATAGGATTAAGCTCATTAGGAGGACCTGGCAAACAAACAATTATCTTATTTGCTCCCTCATATTTTGTCCACATAAGCGCACCAGGAGCAGTACCATTGTCATTTGGCAAAATAATTCCATCCTTAGTAGATGGCAAAAATGCTTGTTTGCGATTGTTCTCTGGCATCATTCTACATGTAGCTCTAAAAAACGAAGCCATCTTCTCATATGATTCTTCATCAAAATGCAATTGAATTCCAATAGTATCTGCTACTGTCTGCATTGTAAGATCATCATCAGTTGGTCCTAAACCACCAGTTAAGATAACAAGATCAGCTCTAGATAAAGACATTCTAATCTGTTCTGTTAATCTTGTTACATTATCGCCTACAACAGCCTGATGGAAACAGAAAACACCTATCTCATTTAGCCTTTGGGACAAAAAGTGCGCATTAGTATTAAGAACCTGTCCCATTAATAATTCTGTTCCGACAGCAATAATCTCTGCATTCTTTATAGTAATACTTTCTAACATAAGCTCCTCTAATTATTCAATTCCTTTTGCTTTCATTTCTAACCAATGCTCTGGTGTAATAAGAACCTTACGAGGCTTACTTCCTTCAAATGGACCGATAATATGCTTTTGTTCCATCATGTCAATTAGTCTAGCTGCTCTTGGATAACCAATTCCAAGTCTTCTCTGAAGAATAGATACAGAAGCTGCCTTCTGCTGAAGAATAATATCTACAGCCTCTTCGAAAATCTGCTTATCAGAATCATCTACACCACCATTATTACCATGACCACCATCACCTGAGCTTGAACCGGAATCAACATTGGACTCAATCTGTGCAACAATAGACTCATCATAATTTGGACCAAAATTCTTCTTCAAATAAGATGTAACCTCAGAAACTTCTTCGTCAGACAAGAATGCACCCTGGCATCTAATTGGCTTAGGAGCAGAAGTTGGCGAATAGAGCATATCACCCTTACCAAGAAGCTTCTCTGCTCCTACTGTATCAAGAATTGTCTTACTATCGACACCCGAAGATACAGCAAATGCAATTCTTGAAGGAATATTAGACTTAATTACACCTGTAATTACATCTACGGATGGTCTCTGAGTCGCCAAAATCATATGCATTCCAGCCGCACGAGCCATCGCAGCAAGTCTACTAATATGCTCCTCGACTTCCTTAGCTGCAACAGTCATAAGGTCTGCAAGCTCATCAATTACAATCAATACCTGTGGGATTGGATTCTCGCCGTTAAGCTTCATATACTCATTGTATCCATTAAGGTCTCTTACCTTTGCTTCAGCGAAAAGCATATATCGCTTCTCCATTTCAGTAACAGCCCAACGAAGTGCATTGGCAGCCTTCTTAGGATTTGTAACTACAGGCAAATACAAATGTGGTATTCCATTATATACAGAAAGCTCAACCATCTTAGGATCAATCATAATAATTCGAACCTGATCTGGTGTACTTTTACAAAGAATACTAGTAAGAATAGTATTTATACAAACAGACTTACCGGAACCAGTTGCACCTGCTACTAGAAGGTGTGGCATCTTTGACAAATCACAAAGTATTGGTCTTCCAGGAATATCTCTACCAAGTGCGACAACAAGTGGCGCAGAAGTCTTGAAATCATCTGTCTCAAGAATACTTCTAAGATGAACTGGGCTAATCTTCTTATTAGGAATCTCAATTCCTATTGCAGAAGTACCAGGAATCGGAGCTTCAATGCGAACACTTGTTGCAGCCATTGCTAACTGAATGTCATCACTTAAGCCTTGTACCTTAGAAACCTTAATACCTGGTGCCAAAGTAATCTCAAATCTTGTGATAGAAGGACCATGTGTAATATTAATTACCTTCGCAGAAATGCCAAAGCTAGCAAGTGCCTTCTCTAGATCAAGAGCCTTACTTCTTAATTCAGCATCATTGTTAGGATTCGACTTGTTCTTATCTGGTGTAAGAAGTCTAGTAGGAACTGGACGATATACAATATTATGTCTTACCTTCTTAGGTTCCTCAGGAATAGAATACTCTACATTATTCTCCTTAGGAATAGCTGTATTAGACATGTCGATGTGTCTAGATTCTTCCTTGAATTGATCCATCATATAAGTATCATTAATCTTAATATTAGATGCATCTCTATCTAAGTTAGATGAAGCATTAGTAGAAGAATCTATTGTACTTGCTGTACTTGCAATAGGATCAGATAGAACCTGTGGTGTAACAAATACATTTGAATTTTCTGGTATTGAAGAAACATCAATATTCGGAGTTCTAATTTGATTAGGATTAACATATTCGTTAGAATCTTCAATAAGAATTGGTTCTCCAACATCATCTTCTTCAGCCTTTGTGATACTAGAAGTAGACTCTTCTTCGATAGGAGTACCAAAAGCAGCAAAATCAAAGAAATCCTCTTCTTTTTCTTCTTGTAGGAATGAAGGAACCTTATTAGTCTTCTTAGTAACCGGAGGTGGACTAAGTGGAGTAGTTGAATAATCGTATGTTGGATTATATCCACTAGCCTTAAGTTCATTAGCTCTATTTGCTTCCTTCACCTGATTATCTGTAGGATTAGAAAGATCATGGTCAAACATACTTGGACCATCATCTGGATATTGTTCTTCAATAGTTTTATCGTTGTTAAGAACTGCACGGTTTACATCTATGAAACCTGTATCTGTAACTGGAACTGCAGAAGTCTTAAATGGATCATATTCAACATTAAGATTATTAACATCTGTATATCCTGTAGGCTGATTATCTGAAAATTTGTAAGTTTGGTTAGGTGCGGAGGCTTTTCGAGCATTAGAACGAGCAAGGTTTTGTCTATATGCTATTGCTTCTGGAGAATTTGGATGCTGCTTAATATACTGCATCTTATAAGCTTCTTGTTCTTTCTTACGTCTAAGTTGCTCGTCACGCTTTACTTGAACGTTCATAATAGCCTTCTTAGTAGTTCCTGCAATCTGCTTAGCAGTATTCTTAATAGAGATATGGAATACCATAACAATAATGGCGATTGTAATACAAATCAAAGTAATAATAGAAACTGTCCTTCCACAGAGAACATACAAGGATGTCGCGATAATTCCACCAATAAGACCGCCAGGAATCACGCCCATAGTAATAGTTGTATTCTGAATTAGGCTTGGATTAGCACCGGAATTCCATAGTAATAGCAAGGATTTCCATGCAGAAGCCTTATCAGTACCATCCTTTACACATAATTCTTTGAAATAATCAAAATCAGTAGTTATCACTGCAAGAAGAGCAGAAACAAGAACAAGAATGAGCATAAGAGAACGAACTCTAATTCTTGCAACATTAGTTCTTCTTTCTACAAAATAATCGATAGATGCATACAAAAGGAAGAAAGGAACAACAACAGCACAAGTACCAACAAGCCCAAAGATAGTCTTATTTACTAGACTTCCCAAAATGCCTGTAATATCTTCTGGCAAATATAGAAGCAATGCTGAAATTATTCCAAGTGCTAATAGAATTATGCCTATTACCTCTTTCCTAATCTCATTTCTCATTAGATTCCTAACCTCCTAGCTGCCTTAAGAATACTGATTTGTGTTTTTGCATCCTTAATCTCGTTGTTTACTACCTTCTCTACTGCCTCAACCAAAGGCATCTTAATTACATTTACAAATTCACCTTCATCAAGGTTTGTACCTACATAGCTTAATCCTGTTGCAAGGAACATTCCTATTACTTCACCGCAGTAGCCAGGAGAACAAACCATTCTTCCCAAATCAACTATATTTGAAGCCTTGTAACCTGTCTCTTCAGTAAGTTCTCTTGTAGCACATTCGATGAATTCTTCACCTTTCTCAATCTTGCCAGCAGGAGCTTCTAACAAAACGCATTCAAATGGCGACCTAAACTGAGATACTAGATAACAATTATTTTCCTCATCTACTGGAAGAATACAAGCACCACCATTGTGATTTACTACTTCACGAAAGCTAGTTCTACCATCAGGCAAAGTAACTGTCTTCACCTCTACATTAAAGACCTTGCCAGTAAACTTTATCTCTGAACTTTCTGTCTTCTCAATTAAATTATCAATGTTATCATTTATCTCGTTTATCATCTTGCTTACCTCATTTGAACTGACTTGCGGCTAATACAGCTAATTCATCACATCTATTGTTATATTCGTTATCGGCATGCCCCTTTACCTTGATAAAAGAAACCTCATGCTTATTAACTAGTTCAATTAGTCTTTGCCACAAATCAACATTTGCTACAGGCTGCTTAGCACTATTTCTCCAATTGTTACGAATCCAACCAGAAATCCAATTTTGTAAAAAGGCATTTACAACATATGCTGAATCACTATATATCGTCACTTCACATTTGAATTTAAGCTCTTCTAGCGACTTAATTACGGCCATAAGCTCCATACGGTTATTAGTAGTATCCGCTTCACCACCTGAGATTTCCTTCTTAACTTGACCAACCATCAATATCGCACCCCAGCCACCAGGACCAGGATTTCCAGAACAAGCACCATCAGTATAGATATCTACATGAGTTAATTTCTGCATTGTTTTTATCCAATCTTATTTTGTCATCGCCTTAGTTTTGTTATCTGCAGCTAAAACCGCTTTGATAACGCTATTTCTAAGACCATTTTCTTCAAGTGCCATAACTCCAGCAATAGTAGTTCCACCTGGAGAGCACACCTGATCCTTAAGCACAGCTGGATGAATTCCAGTCTCAAGCACAAGCTTACCTGAGCCTTGAACTGTAGCAGCAGCAATCTTAAGCGCATCATCTCTCTTAATTCCCAAAGAAACAGCAGCGTCCGCCATAGCTTCTATGAAAAGCATCACATATGCTGGACCTGTTCCAGAAACGCATCCGATTGCATCAAGAGTCTTCTCATTACACAAAACAACCTCTCCGCATGTCTCAAATAGCTTAACCACAAAGCTAGTCTCTTCATCATTAAGATTATATGGACAAACTGCGCTTACACCAGAAGATACTTGTGCTGGTGTATTTGGCATTATTCTAACAACCTTAGAGCTATCACGATTAGGTAGCAATGACAAAATTCTATCTACTGTAACAGCAGCTGCAATACTTAGAACAATGGTATCCTTATTAAGTGAACCAGAAAGAGAACGAACTGTCTCATCAAAATTTTGTGGCTTCACAGCGACAAGAACATAATCAGCATTTACACATGCGCTTGCTGCATCATCAGCAATAACACAACCATATTCATTAGAAAGAGCTTCTAACTTCTCCTTAAACATATCGCAGATAGTAATGTCAGAACCATTTATTAGTCCAGATTTAACAAAGCCCTTAAGTAGTGCACTACCCATATTTCCAAGTCCAATAATAGATAATTTCATAATAAATCCTCCAAATAAATAAGTGCAAAATAGTCAATCCTATATATTATAATATAAGAACAAAGAAATTCAGCGATAAGTTTGCCAAATATTATCTAATTGAAACATAGTATTTGATATATCGCTTAACATTTCCCTTGACAAGTGACAAACAATTGTATATTATTTTCAAGGTCGTAAGACACAGGGGAGTGGCTCAACGGTAGAGCAGCGGTCTCCAAAACCGCCGGTTGCGTGTTCGAATCATGTCTCCCCTGCCAATATAAAACCCTTGCTGATAATAGCAAGGGTTTTTTGTTTTGTATTTTATTCTTTTCGAGAAAGTGCAAGGAGCTTAATTAGCTTCAGAGTCGATTAAGCTAGATGCAAAATACACTGGGTCAAAGTCGACTAGGTCTTCCTTACCCTCTCCAAGGCCAGCTAAGACGATTGGAGTTTTACTAGAATATGCAACACTAATTGCAACGCCGCCCTTAGCTGTACCATCAAGCTTTGTGATACCTACATAGTCAAGTTCTGTTGCCTGACCAAACACCTCAGCTTGCATAACTGCATTTTGGCCAGTTGTCGCATCGATAATTAACATCGTTTTGATATTAGCGTCACTAGCCTCACGGTTAATTACTCTCATAATTTTGGAGAGCTCATCCATGAGATTCTTCTTGTTGTGGAGTCGTCCAGCAGTATCAATAATAAGCAAATCAGCCTTACGAGCCTTCGCTGAAGCAATCGCGTCAAAGCAAACGCTAGCTGGATCAGAATTAGCTTCATGTGCAATTACCGGAGTAGAAGTTCTCTCACCCCATGCCTTAAGTTGTTCAATTGCTGCGGCACGGAATGTATCTGCTGCTGCAAGGACGACCTTTTTGCCAAGAGACTTATAACGCTCAGCTATTTTACCTGCTGTAGTTGTTTTTCCTGTACCATTTACGCCAATCATGACAAGAACATTGAGCTTATTATCTTCAAGCTCATATGTTGTTTTCTCACCTAGGATGTCAACAATCTTGTCTTTCACAAGGTTCATAACAGTTTCTTTGGAATCGTCACCAGTCTTTCTAATCGAAGTCTTAATATATTCAATAATCTCAGAGCTAGCACCAACTCCGCAGTCAGCCATTACAAGTATTTCTTCAAGCTCATCGAGCTGATCCTCATCGAAATGACCAGTATTTGCAGCAATCTTTGTAAAACTGTTGCTTACGAAGTTTCTCGTCTTACTAAGACCCTTCTTAAAAATATCAAATACGCCCATCTATTCTGCCTCTTTTCTGTCGTAATAATTTATCGTTCCATTAACCAAATATTTGCACTAAAGGGATCAAGTTTACTTCCTCCACCAAAATCATGCGCTTGGCCAGAAATCAACTCCTTAGCAGTTCCGCATCCAGCATCAAAATGCAAATCGTAAGCATCACTAGAAGCATTGATTGCTATAACGATTCTTTCTTCTTCTACAGCCCTCTCGAAAACAAGCTGCTTATTAGTACAAGCAATTTGTCTATATCCGCCATAGCATAGTGCCTTATATGACTTATGAATCTCTGATAGCTTAGTTATGTATTCTGTAAGCTCATTATATTCAGGCTTCGAAATACATGGTCTTAGTGCATAATCTGAATCCTTCTTATCACCCTTAATACCGAATTCACTTCCATAATAAATACATGGTACACCAGGCATAGTCATAATCAAAGCATAGCAAAGTGGCAAATGCTCTTGCTTAGAAAGAACAGAAGCAATTCTTGTAACATCATGATTATCTACAAAGGACAACAAATGCTTGCCCTTATATAATGTCCAGTAATCAGGACCAAATTGCCTATTAAGGCTATAGCCGATCTCGAACATATTCTCAGAATTAAAGCTAGACCAAATTCCCTTATATGCTTCATAATTAGTTACAGAATGACACATCTCATCATTCATCAAGAAATTATAGTCGCCATGAAGTGTCTCACCCATAAGTACAAAATCCGGCTTAACACTGTTAGCAAAGCTTCTTAACCTACGAAGATAGTTCTTATCAAGACAATATGCAACATCAAGTCTTAGTCCATCAATATCAAATTCACTGACCCAATTCGATATGCACTCAAACTGATGATTAATAACAGCATCATTATTAAGGTTAAGCTTAACAAGGTCCATACAGCCTTCCCAACCTTCGTACCAGAAGCCATCATTGAAATGAGTATTGCCTTCAAAACTAATATTGAAATAATCCTTATATGGCGAATCCCAACGCTTTTCTTTGACATCATTAAAGGCCCAGAATCCGCGTCCAACATGATTAAAAACACCATCTAGCATTATCTTAAGACCAGCCTCATGTAGCTTCTTGCAAACTAAAGCAAAATCCTCATTCGTACCAAGTCTAGCATCAAGAACAGAGTAATCTCTTGTGTCATAGCCATGCTTTTCGCTCTCGAAAAGGGGATTAAACAAAACTGTATTTGCTCCTGTCTTTACAATATGCGGAATCCAGTCGATAACCTTAAGGATGCGATGCTTCTCGCGCTCAACCTTTGCCTGCTCCTCATTCTCGACGCCACAATTTGGCGCACCACAAAAACCTATCGGATATATTTGATATATAACCGCCTCGTCAAACCACATTTATTAATACCTTCCTAGAATTAAATATAGTAATGAATCCAAGATGCTCCATCAATATTGGAAATCTTCTCTTCGATATCCTTATGAGCAATATCCATTACACAAATTGCAGTATTCTTCTCGTTATCGCACATAACTTTAGTGTCGTAACCAGCAAATGCCTTAGTCAATTCATCAAGCTTACAAGAAGATGCCTTAACAACAATGTCAACAATTATATCGTCATAATCCTTGATAACCTTCTGACCAAACTCCGGATTGTACCACTTAGTAATGTGAGCATTACGATTCATATGAAGACCTGCATCAAGCACGTCTCCTACTACAGCAGAAGCTGTAGCAAGCTTACCAGCTCCCTGTCCATAGAAAAGCGACTCGCCTAGAGCATTACCTTCAACAAGAATTGCATTAAATACATCATCAACGGAAGCAAGAATCTTGCTTTTATCTACAAAATGTGGAGCAACAAATACTGCTGGCTCATCGTTAAATGGGTGAACAAATCTAGCAAGAAGCTTAACGCTACATCCAATTTCCTCAGCAAAAATAATATCATTAAGAGTGATATTAGAAATACCAACAGTATTAATTGTAGTTGGGTCTACATAAAGTCCATCAAGAGCAATAGAAGAAAGAATAGAAATCTTACGCTGCGCATCAATACCGTCAACATCTGCTGAAGGGTTTTGTTCTGCATAACCCTTCTGCTGCGCTTGCTTTAGCGCCTCTTCATAAGAAATGCCGCCATCTCTCATGGATGTAAGGATATAGTTAGTTGTACCATTTACAATACCTGCAATCTGCATAATCTGATTAGCAGCAAGGCAACGATGCATTGGTCGAATAATTGGAATTCCTCCTCCTACTGCTGCCTCGAAAAGATAACAACAAGAATTGTCTTCCGCAAGCTGCATTAACTCTACACCATGAGTTGCAACAAGCTCCTTGTTACTTGTAACTACGCTAATACCCTTAGAAAGTGCTCGCTTTGTATATTCGTAAGCAATTCTTGCACCACCGATTGTCTCAACAATGATAGACAAGTCTTCGTTAAAGAATGCTTCCGCGTCATCAGTAATAAAATCAGCAAATAAGCTATCAGGAAACTTTCTCAAATCGAGAATCTTAGATACTACTACTTCCTCTCCCATATGTTTTGTGATTCTTTCTTGGTTCATAGCAATAACCTCTGCTACACCAGAACCAACAACACCGAATCCAAGAATTCCAACCTTTTTCATTATTAATACCTCCAAAGTAGAAGATTGTATATCATATTTGATTTATTCTCTGCTAAGTATTCTACAATCTCGAACACCAGCAATTCGTGAAACACCTGTAATTACATCCTCAATCGAACCGAACATAGTATTAGTCTCTAGTGAGACAGATATATCAGCTAGACCATTAATTGGAATATTCTGATTAATTGTAAGAATATTTGCTCTCGAAGAAGAAATAATATTAAGAATTGAAGATAAGATTCCTTGAAAATTCTCTACTGTTATTAGCAGTGTTACCTTCTTACCATTTGTACTCTCGTAGAAAGGCATTACTGAATCCTTATACTTATAATAAGCACTACGAGATAGGTCCACCTTCTTAACAGCTTCGTTTACAGAAACAGATTCACCAGTATTAAGTCTTTGCTTAACGTCCATAACCTTAATAAAGACTTCTGGCAAAACACTTTTCTCAACTAGATAAAACTCTTTATCATCTGTTCTCATAGCTATTATCCTTCTTCGAATTTTTGTAATATTAATAATTAAATACTACAATTATTGGCTAAATGTGTCCACGGATGACGCACATTTGTACACGACTTGTAGATAATACCATTATAAGCAATCAAATTCAACCTAATTTAGCCACCATCTTCTTAAGCGCTTGACCACGGTGACTGATACTATTCTTTTGTTCAAGAGGCATTTGTGCAGTAGTCATACCAAATTCTGGAACATAGAAAATTGGATCATATCCAAATCCATTCTCACCAACTGGCTCCTTAAGCAATAATCCACAAATTTCTCCGTGTACTACAAAATTAGTTCCATCTGGTCTTACAACAGCAATTGCACAAACAAACTTCGCTGTACGTTCTTCATCCTTTGCTCCATCGAGCATCTCGTTTATTTTCTTAAACTTCTCTTCATAGCTAGAATTCTCACCACAAAAACGAGCAGAATATACACCCGGTGCTCCATCAAGATAATCGATACATAATCCAGAATCGTCAGCCATCACGTAGCCTCCTAATAAATCATGAACCGCCTTTGCCTTAATAAGAGCATTCTCTTCGAATGTATCTCCATCTTCAATAATGTCAGGATTTACACCAGCTTCTTTCATAGAAATAGCAGTAAAATCTGTACCAGATAAAATCTCATTAATTTCCTTTACCTTGTCTTGATTTCCAGTTGCAATAACTAGTTTCATATTAACTCCTTAATTTACCCAAGCTCTTGGGTATAAATTCTTAATATTTCCATCCGGAGCAATTTTGCCAAATCCGATTGGGAATTGCTCACAAACAATTACAATATAACCTTTCTTCTTAAGCTTACTCTTCTCACTAGAATCTACAGAAATGGTCTCTCCTCTAAGATATCTAGCAAGCCTATCATCATCGCGATGCAAAACCAGTTTAGACTTAAAATCGATATCATCATCTTTAAGCGTAAGCGCAAAGCAATGTGACGGTATAAATACACGACCCTTTGTCGTCTCCTTGATTTCACCAGGGAAATTTCCCATCTTAACTACTTTGAGCTTGTCGAAAGTCTTTTCGCTGACGCCTAATAAATGAATCTTGTTCTTGTGGAATACAAATTGCTCCTTAACAAGATTACTAAATGCATCAAAAGCGTTAGCAGTGAAGATATCCTTAGCAAAATCAAGCATAGCTTGTCTTGACATAGTGTATGAATAATTATCATTTCTCTTACGAGATACAAAAGAATAATCAATCACTACATCATCATTTGTTCTAGTATCAAGAGTCTTACGAAGATGAACACAGAAATGTCCGTCGCCGTCAGAAACATGTGGCCAAATTCTCATTGAACCAGGAAGCTTACTATTATTAGAAGCGTGAGTTACTCCAGTAATTTCTGGATGAGAAATAACTTCATATCCTGGATATTTACTTAAGAAATTAAGAATCTGACCTTCGTCCTCACCATAACAGAAAGTACAAGTAGAATAAACAAGCTCACCACCAACCTTGAGCATCTTGTGTGCACTATCAAGAATTTCTTCTTGCATCTTTATGCAAACCTCTGGGCCAAACTTCTCCCACGATTTAACTGCAAAAGGATCGCGTCTGAACATTCCTTCTCCGGAACAAGGTGCATCAACAAGAATCTTATCAAAGAAGCAATCGAATCTAGAAGCTAGATTTTCTGGCGTCTCATTAACAATTACACAGTTAGTGATACCCATTCGTTCAATATTACGAAGCAATGCCTTTGCTCTAGTCTCATTAATCTCATTTGCTACAAGAAGTCCTTCACCATCTAAGTCTTCGGCTAGTCTACATGCCTTTCCACCTGGTGCGGCGCACAAATCGAGAACGTAGTCGCCCTTCTTAGCAGCCATCACTTGCGCTGGAAGCATTGCAGATGGCTCTTGTGGATAATAGACGCCTGCGTGATAAAAAGGATCCTTTCCAGCAACATCATCATTCTCAGATAGATAATAACCACCATCACACCATGATACATTGTTAGCTTCAACATTAAGAAGACCGAGAATCTTTTCGCGCTCGGCAAATGCGACCTTGCTTCGATTAAGCCTTAAGCCCTTCCTCGGATATGAATCAAAGCTCTCCCAGAAGCCTTCGCTTGGAACCTCGTGAGATTTGATTTCTATATTCATTCTGTCGACAAATTCTTGTGGTAGTTTCATAAATCACCTTACAGCTCTAAGAAATTGCATGTTTTGAAGGCTAGCTTCTTCATTAAATCCTTGTCAAAAGGCGACTTCATCTCAGCCTCTTCCAGGATATTAAGGAAAGTCTTTACTCCGCCTGCCTCGCAAAGATGATTATACTTAATCAAAGCAGACTTATAGTCAGTACATGATTCTTCCCACAATTCTAATGCGCAAATCTGTGCCAAGCAGTAGTCAATATAATAAAACGGAGTAGTAAAAATATGATCCTTCTTCATCCAAGCGCAGCCTTCTGCATGGAATGGATGGTCTTCATAAACAATGAATGGCTGATACTTCTCTTCTAGCTTCTTCCATGCTTCGTTACGTTCAGAAATGCTTAATGTCGGATTATCATAAACAATATGCTGGAACTCATCAACCATGCATCCATATGGAAGGAATAACAAACCAAGTGTCATATGAAGCTGTCGATATTGGTCGGCATATTCACCATAATATTTATCCATATATGGGTATGTCAAATACTCCATTGCAGTAGAATGAATCTCACAAGTCTCAAGCGTAGGAGATAGGCATTCAATAAATGGACTAACTTCCGCGCTCTTAATTGCAGCATATGCATGTCCACCCTCATGAACAATGGTAGAAACATCATCTGCCGTACCATTAGCATTCATAAAGATAAAAGGTATCGCATACTCTTCGAGGAACATACAGTAGCCGCCAGTAGACTTAGAGCCTCTGGAGAATAAATCAGTAAATCCCTTATCTGCCAAAACATCATAGAAGGAAGGCTTCGCACCAAGAACTAGAGAGAACACCTCACCAGTAACCTTCTCGAAATCCTCCTTCTTAATTGTAGGAACTGGATTACCATCCTTAAAAATGCATGGCAAATCATAAAACTTCAAATCTACGCCAAGTCTTTCTTGCTGTAGTTTTCTTATTGTCGAAGTAATTGGGACAATATACTTAAGAACGTTCTCGCGGAAATTTGCTACCATATCAGAGTTATAATCAAATCTCTCCATTCGCTTATAACCAAGCTCAGTATAATTCTTATAACCAAGAGTAGTAGCAATTTGAGTTCTCACCTTTACAAGCTCATCGTAAATACGCTCATATGTTTCTTTACGAGTCATATAATAATCGTCAAGAGCCTTGTGTGCTTTCTTTCTAACCTTTCGATCAGTGGATTCTAAATATGGCTCTAATAAGCTTAAGTTAAGAGTATTTCCATCAAATTCAATTACTGCCTCTGATTGTAGCTGTGAATATTCATTCTCAAGATTGGACTCTTTTACAATGAGGTCTACAACCTCCTTGGAAATAATGTCTTTCTGATTCTGAGCTTTAAGAAATACAATATCTCCATACTTCTTACGAAGCTCATCTGCACATGGACAATTCAAAAGAACAGAAGATACTCCTGCACTCATTTCCTCAATCTTAGCAGATAGCTCATCACAAGCCTCAACCTCATCCTTATAAAACTCATTAGATGTATCTAGGTCATGCAAAATATTAACCAAAGAGATTTGAGTATTAATCCTAGCAAGCTCCTTCTCATAAGCACAAATTACACCAGAAGCAAGCTCCGGGTCTCTTTGACTCATAAGCTTAAGTCTTGTATCTCGAACAAGAGACTCAAAAGCCTCAATATCAGGTCTACTATATTTAATATCCTTGAAATTCAACATGACGACACCTATTAATTACATTCTTTCAACTACATCTATACCAAGCAAATTCAAACCAGACTTAAGCGTATTACATAGACACTCACAAAGAGAAAGTCTAGCTCTCTTGAGTTCCTCAGTCTCCGCATTAAGAATCGAAGAATTGTTATAGAATCTGTTAAAGCTTCTAGCACAAGTAGAAATCTGACGGGAAATCATAAATGGCTCATTCGCATTAGCTGCCTTAGAAATTGACTCTGGGAAATCAGCAAGAGTTCTAATTAACTGATACTCTTCCTCTGAACTTAGCACCTTTAATGCTTCGTCGCCGCTCTCGAAAGGAGCAAGTCCAGAAGCCTTAGCCTTACGAAGAATCGATCTAGTTCTAGCATATGTATAGATAAGGTAAGGTGCTGTGTCACCTTCAAAATCAAGCATCTCTTCCCATGAGAAGAAGATATCTCTTTCTCTACCAGACTTAACATATGTATAAACAACAGCTCCAAGACCAACCTTCTCAGCAATCTCGCGCATCTCTTCTTCTGTTAGCTCGTTTCCTCTATTCTTGTTATTCTCAACGATAACCTCATATGTCTTCTCTACTGCCTCATTAAGCAAATCCTCAAGCAATACAATATTACCATCTCTAGTAGAGAACTTTCCGTCCTTAAACTTTACAAGTCCAAAGCCAACATGTTCACAGTTATCAGCCCACTCATAACCAGCCTTCTTAAGTACAGAGAATACCTGCTTAAAGTGTAGAGCCTGTGGGATACCTACTACATAAATATTCTTATCGAATTTATATTCATTATATCTATAAATTGCAGCAGCAAGGTCTCTAGAAGCGTAGATAGTAGTACCATCACTTTTAAGAATAATGCATGGTGGAGCCTTAAACTCATCAAGCATTACAACCTGTGCACCTTCGCTTTCTTCAAGCAAATTCTTCTCGCGAAGCATATCAACAACAGCTGGAATCTTATCTGAATAGAAGGACTCACCATTATAGTTATCGAATGTAACGCCCATACGATCATATAGCTTGTTAAATACAACAAGGCTCATGTCTCTGAACTTCTTCCATAAAGCAACTTCCTCTTCGCATCCATCCTCTAGACGCTTAAAGTTTGCTCTTGCATCAGTAGTAAGATCTGGATTATTCTTCTCTTCCTCATGGAACTTAACATAAATTCTAAGTAGCTCATCGATTGGGCTTTCTTCCAAAGCCTTCTCATCACCCCAAAGTCTATATGCAGTAATAAGCTTACCAAACTGAGTACCATAATCACCTAAGTGATTCATTCTTACTACGTTATAACCAAGCTTCTCATAGATACGAGCCAAAGAATTTCCTAGAATAGTAGTAAATGCATGACCTACATGGAAAGGCTTAGCAATATTAGGTGAAGAGAACTCGATAATAGCAGTCTTGCAATCACCTAGACTATCAGCACCATAAGCATCTCCAGAAGAAAGGATTTGAGACAAAACAGAATATGCTAGCTCTCCTCTATCAATATAGAAATTAACATATGGACCAACATTTTTTACCTCGGATAGATAATCAGCCTTAAGCTCGTCAGAATTTACTAATTCTGCGGCAATCATTGGTGGAGCCTTACGAAGAACCTTAGCTAATGCAAAGCATGGGAAAGCATAATCACCCATATCTGTTTGTGGTGGAATCTCAATCAAATTATATACATTCTGAGCTTCAAGCCCAGTAATCTTAGCAATTCTATTTGCAATATCATTCTTATAATCCATAATATTTCCTCCTATTTAGGACCAAAATTCATCATAATATATTATCATAATGTTTGGTATTTAGAAATGACAAGTGTATAATATCTACCGTATTAATTACTATTCGGAGGCTAATATGGAAGCAATTCAGAACCTACTTGGTTATTTCATGGGTATCCCTTTTGCTCTAATCGCTACAATTCTTCTTATGATATTCAAACCATTTAAGGAGAAGATTCTTGGTCTTGATAGAGGTCGTGCATTTGTTATTGGTAGCGAAGTGAATAAGAATAAACCAACTGGAGTAGGAATTTATTTCATTACAGTATTCATTATTTGTGCACTAGCTTATGGTCATTTGAGTATCGGTTGGGTTCTATTTCTAATTGTTATGGCTGGTTGCTGCTTATGCGGATATCTCGATGATGTATCAAGAACACCATGGAACGAATACATTAAGGGCGGTCTTGATTTTGTAATTGCAATTTTCACTGCAATTATCGTCGTATTGCAATGGAATAGTGATATGTTCCTTCCAACAGGAAACTGGGTTGGAATTAATCCCTTCCTCTATATATTCCTAGCTATTATTCTTGTAATTGTTTCAATTAATGCAACTAATGCAACAGATGGAGTAGATGGACTTTCTGGTACATTATCTATCATTACAATTCTTACATTAATTATTGCAGCTTTTATAAGAGGAACACTTAATCCGAATTCTGCATTAATCGGCTTTCTCATGATTGCTGTTCTAATCGGATATCTTATCTTCAACTTCCATCCATCTAAGGTTCTTATGGGTGACGCTGGCTCTAGAGCAATTGGCCTATTTATTGCGTTCTATGCAATGTTCCTTGATTTACCTTTTGCATATCTAATCGTTGGCCTTCCATTTATGCTAGACGGTGGCCTTTCTGTACTTAAGATCACAATTGGTAGACTTTCAACAAAGCTTCTTAAGAAGAAGATTCTAATTCTTCCAAATACTGTTACACCAATTCACGATCACTTAAAGCAGGTCAAGGGCTTCTCCATCAAGAAGACATATTTCACAATATGCGCATTTGCCCTAATCGTTGATTGCTGCTACTTAGGCTTCCTAATGATTATCAAATTAGCATCTATGTTCTTCTAATAAACATAATATCGATAATAAAATCAAATAAGGCACCTATTAAGGTGCCTTTGTTATTTAATATTCTCCCTTTTCGGAAAAGTGTTCCTTATTCTTAAACAGTTTGTTATAAGCTACTAATAAACTTAAATTGTCATCAATCATTAATTCTAAGCATTTTACTAGTTTCTCTTGAGATATTCCACTTGGAAAAATACTGCAATCTACTTCTTTTCCCCAAGTTTCTTTATATCTTTTGCTAAGTTCATCAATTTTCTTCAATGTATTTTCATTTGCTTGCATTTTACTCCTCCTAGCAACACAATTCCGAAAAGGGACTTAATATTTGCTAGATGATAAGGATTTAATCAACACTTACATAAATTCACTAAACGAACTCATTGTATCATCATCAGAAACCACATTAAGTTCTCCGCTATCGTCAGCTTGTGTTTCTTGTGAATCATCAGCCTTAGTTTCTCCGGAAGGTTGTGAAGCGTTTGTCTTAGTGTCAGCACCCTCCTCCTTCTTCTTAAGAAGGTCTTCTACTGCTTGCTTCTGCTTAGCACGACGTTCCATACGCTGACGCTTAAGTTCTTCTTCCTTCTCCTTCTCCTTAGCAAGCTCATCAAGATGTCTTTGTATTTCTGCCTTCTTGTCTTTATCTTCGATAGATGCTGCAGCAGTTTCTCTAAGATTATCCATTGTAACAGGCGCTACTACATTTCTGTTCTTAATTTCATCCATCTTACGCTGGCTCTCAAGATTAGCCTCATCAACTGCTTGCGCAACTTCAAGACCAAGCTCTTGTAAATGTTTAATTTCTTCTGGTGTAAGATCCTTAGTAGTAACAACTTTAGTTTCTCTTTCCTTACGAGAAGAAATAGATACTGTTAGCTCTCCTGGATCACTATAATCAGAAGATGCGTCAAGAATCTGCTTCAAATCCGGCATTGGAACGCCAGGTAGAATCTTATATTTCCTTTCTGCCATTTTACCCCTCCAACAACTTAACACTTGTTAATTAAGAATGTTTATAATTATTATAACCCCAAAAATTAACGCAATTATTCCAAAAACTATTAACAATAAATCAATTCTGAATGGTCTACGTTTACTAATCTTTGAAATCTCGTCTTGTGTCTGCTCTCTAGGTTCAACCTCTCTTTCTTCATTCTTATCATCATAGTTAGCAGGCTTATCACCCAAAGCAACACTCGCTGGTTCATTTTGAATCTTATACTGAGCTTCTTCGATAATAAGTTTAGCTTTCTTTACAAGTGGAATCATTTCCTTCTGAAGAACCTTGAAACTATCCTCACTTCTAGGAAAAGCATCGGCTGACTTAGGATATTCATTAAGATCAGGCATCTTCGTATTATTGAAATAGATAGTTGCAAAAGAAGCATCGTCACTTACATTACTTGCGCCAACAATATATTTCTCAAGTACACTCTTAATCTCTTCTTCACAAGATTGCCTGCCCTTAGCTAAAGTCTCGCACATTCTGGCAATAACAGGCTTTACAAATCCAGATGTGTCATCATAAACCATATCTTGAACACCATCAGTCATAGCACATATCGCATGAATATCATCTGTTGTACCCTTAATAAATCTAAGATAATCTGACGCATGTGGAGCAGTAACAAAGAAAGTAGAAGAAGCATCAGTTCCGTTCTGCGGCATAGTAACTGGAACTATCCCACTTGGAGTAACCTTAGCAATTAATCCATCTCCAATATGCCCAAACATAATTCTTCTATCCTTTACGGCACAGAATAATAATGTACAAGAAAGCTTGTCAATAGAATCAAGATTATGTTCAGTAATCAAATCTGCAAATTTGGTATGAACAGCAGCAATAATCAACGCACGAACAGCAGCCTCTCTACACTCGTTATAGAGAGCATCAAAATGATTTATCAATAAATCAGAAACAACTTCTACCGCAGCCTTAGAACCGTATCTGGCATGAGTATATTGTTTACTTCCTGCACCATCAGCAACACAAATAACACTAACACCATTGCGTGTAATAGCAATTGATGCATCTTCACATGCAACACCACGCTGAAGATGTTTCTTACCGATCAATGTAACAGCAGCAACATCTGGCATATAAACACCTCTTATTCTTCAATGAACTTAAAGAAATCATCTACGTCTACTGACTCACCTTCAGGCTCAGTAGACATATTGTACAGTGCATCATCACTAGCGCCGGAAGAAACAACTGAAGAAGATGATGAACCAAGGAACTCAAATAGCTTACCAAATTCAGCAGAAGCAACAGAGATAGGCTCTGGCCTCTTGATAGACAAACGCTTCAACAAATCAAAATCAACAGCATTGCCAACACCGATGTTAAATACAACTAGCCGATCACGTGACTCAAGATCATTACAAGCTTGAACAGCTAATTCATAGTTTGCCATTGCATTAGGGCCTTGTGGAGCACCATCTGTAATAACTACAATCCATGGCTGATAGTACTTGATTCCCATTTCTTTGTAGCCTTCTTTTCGAGCATTAAGAAGTTCAAGAGCAGTAAGAACACCTTCACCGATTGGTGTCAAAGAAGTAGATGCAGAGATTTCTGGCAAACTCTTTTCCTTACTAATCTTTCCAAAAGGCAAAACAATGTCAACCGAAGAACCAAATGTAATAATAGCTATATCTGTAGCAGAACGAGTATCGTCGTTAGCCTTGATGGATGCAACGAAGCTCGCAAGTCCATTATTAAGCTGACGAATTGGTTCACCTTGCATAGAACCAGATGTATCTAGACAAAAACAAATTGGCAATCTCCTTTTTGTACTATTTCCAAAATCTTGACTACTAAAACCTTCCATAATGTCTCCTCCTAGTTATTTATTGCCACCAAAAAGCTTAGAGAATAGTCCCTTCTTCTCAGGTTCTTCTTCCTCAGGCAGATTTGTTGGTGCACTGCCACCCATTTTTGGAACGAAAGCTGAACTTGGCTTTGGTGGAGTAGTTTCCTTCTTTGTTTCTTGACTACGATTAGAGTTAAACGAGCCACTGTAATTATTGTTGTTAATATTCGTACCAGCAGCCTTTGCAAAAGGATTATTATCACCAGCATAAACAACATTATCGTGCAAAGAACCCTTCTGCCACTTATTAGTTTTGTTCTGATTATCTTCTATAACTACTTTCTTATAGTTCATCTTTGGGAAAACCTTATATGCTTCATTATCCTCGAAAGCACGCTTTTGTAAGTTTTCCTTATATTCCTGAAGCGCAAAATACCATTCAATCGCTTCGTGATTCTTGCCTAATCTAAACACGTCATAAAGCATATTTCTGATATTCTCAGGAAGATATTCCCAAATATACTGATATCCACCAAGTGGAATAAAGTCGATATTGCTATTATCCAGAGTATATGGGAAAGCCTTATCCAGAATTTCTTCACGTAATGTTTCCTTACCCTTACGTCTCGCATATGGATGAAGTCCACAGAAAAGCACAGAGAATACAAGCATAGAAATGCAATAATCTTCATGCTTTGGCATTCTAATAAAATCAATGAAATTCTGTCCCCATAGCTCAGGAGAAGTGAATTCCTCGGTACCTACAGGACAAGGTAAATTACCAACCTGACAGCTATCCATATCAATCAAATACACTGACTTCGAAGAATAGAGCATCGCATTTTTAAGTTGAATATCACCAACAACGATATCATGCATATGAAGATATATATATTTCTCAAGCAAATTGATAATTGTCTCGACCACATCGATTCTCTTCCAATCAGGAAAAGCATTTGTTATAGCATCTGGTCCATCAAATATATTACCAAGAGTATTTCCTCTACCAGCTATCATTGTATAACCTACTGGAACACCCCTATAAAACAGCAAGTCCTGTGGCCAACAAATCTCGGCTGTTTTTATATTAAGTTGAACCATCTTTGTAAGTTTGCTCCATCTAAGTGGAGTAATAACACCACGATGGAATATCTTAGCTACAATTCTTGGATTATCTGTCTTAAAGACCATTCCTTCAGCACCATTATTTATGCGATCACCAAGAGTAACTATCTCCTGTTTACCTGTAGATACTTTATCACCTACACTACAAAAAACTTTGGAATCCAAAAATTCAGTACGCTTAGCAATTGGAGAAGGAAGTATGTCTCCAATTTCCTTTATATAAGAATTGATGCTCTCATAAAGTAAAATCTCACCTTGTTCTGCAAGAAGCAACTTCTTATCTGAACTTAAGTTTTGTTCAATAATTCTCTTGAAAATAGCACTGTTATTTGTTGTAAGAAAGAATACATCATCAATCTTATTTAATTCACGGATGAATTCACCAGAAGACAACGCCTGTAATTCATGGAATTTCTTATTATTAATTAGAGAGCTTACCAATTCTCTCATTGCATTGTTAACAATCGTAGACTTCTCATCTACTTGATGGATAAAGCAATAGTGCTTAAGAACAAAATCCTTACCAACATATACATCACAATCATTATCTACAGCGAATTCAATGAATTCCATAAATAAACGACTGCCAGCATATTCACATAAGAATGAATAATCAATAGCTATTGTCTTACAATGACCCAACATATTTAACTGCATAAAACACCTTACCGTTATTAAACCCCAAAACCTTATCTAACGGATAAATACTACGGATATAGCGAAATCAAATCCTCAAAGGTCTCTCTACGACGAATGATACGGACATTTCCTCCTTCCTCGATTAACACTTCACAAGCTCTTGGTCTCGTATTGTAATTAGAACTCATAACATATCCATAAGCACCGCTATCAAGAACACAAACTAAGTCCCCACTCTTAATTCTTGGTAGCAATCTATTCTTAGCAAGAATATCACCAGTTTCACAAATGTTACCTGTTACTGTTACTTCTTCTAAATCATTCTTATTCAAATCATCAGGATCAACAACTACACCATCCCTAATAATCTCAACATCATGCCAAGAATCATAAAGTGTAGGTCTTGCAAGCACATTCATTCCTATATCAGTACCTGCATACTGACGTCCTGCATTTTGCTTTGTCGCATAGACAGTACCTAATAGTACACCGCCTTCTGCAACATTGTATCTACCTGGCTCTGTCTTAAACAAAGGCTGATATCCAACCTTCTCAACGAATTCATCAAGTATATCGTCAAATTTCGAAGCTAGAGCATCCATATCAAATTCCGCTTGTCCAGAAAGTTTCTGATATGGAATTCCATAGCCACCTCCAAAATCAATGAAATCAAGCTTCTCAAACTTTGTAGCAAATACAAGCAAATTATTTACTGCCTGCAAGAACAATTCAGGCTCCATAAACAAAGAACCAACATGTTGAGAAATACCAACGATTCTCATATCATATTCTTTAGCAATTTCAATCGCTCTATCAATATCATTAGCAGCAATAGCAAACTTAGTGTTCTTACCAGCTGTTACAACCTTCTCGTGATGACCAGCACCAACACCAGGATTAATACGAAGGGCAACATTACCCCCGCGATTAATTGAACCTATAACCTCAAGCTGCTCTAAGCAATCTGCTGCAATAAGAATTCCATTATCAATAGCAAACTTCAATTCTGATATAGCAACATTATTAGGAACAAACAAAATTACATTTGGCTCATATCCAGCCATCAAAAGCAATCTTAGTTCGTTCTCACTCATTGCATCAGCATATAACCCTGAATCACGTGCAATCTTCAAAATCTCAAGATTTGAATTAGCCTTTATCGAAAAGTTAACCTTATTTGGATGACGTCTGATTGCAGTTTGAACCTTCTTCATCTGTCTTCTTAGAATTCTCTCGTTATATACGAATAGAGGACTTCCAAACTTTTCGATTAAGTCCTTAGGGTTATTTCCTTCAAAAAAATTTGTACTATTGATTACACTTGCCATTCAAAAAACTCCTCAAAATTAATTCAACTTTTATTATATCACTATACCTACTAATTTCATAAGATATTTCGCATTAGAAATATGCGACACACCCTCTCGAAGAATATAATTGAAAACAATTGAATCCTCTGTATATTCTTCTGAGAAATAATAGAATACCATGTTATTCATTTTCTGTGCCTCGTCGCAAAGGGCGTAGTCATGAGTAGTCATAAGACCAATAATTTCAGGCTTATTAAGAATATTAAGTACCGTTCTTGCACCATCTGTTCTATCAGCAGAATTCGTTCCTCTGAAGATTTCATCAATAAGATATAGAAGTGGCTTATCCTCTTTGCTAGCCTTCACGATTCCAGAGATTCTTACAAGTTCAGCCTTAAAGGTGCTCATCTCTTCCTTCATTGAATCAACGATTCTCATTGAGCTCATTATCCTCATTCTTCCAAGTTTAAGACTACTAGCAGGAACATTAGCTCCAGCATAAGAGAGCAAACTCAAAACACCAATCGTTCGAATTAATGTAGTCTTTCCAGACATGTTCGAACCAGTAATCAAAGCGCTCTTAGAATCAAGAGTAATAGAATTAGAAACAACCTTGTCTGGCTTAATTAACGGATGATAGATTTCCTTTCCAGAAAAGACAGATTGCTTCATATCACTAGCAACAAATTCTGGCTTCGATGTTTTATCGAGAATAATCTCGACCATTGAAAGTGACATCATTTCTTCTATTATTGCCAAAGCAGAAATATCACTTTCAAAATCTTTACCATGTTCATATGTCCATCTAATTAGTTTATCTGCACAATATAAATCGAATGCGCAGAAAGCGTTTAATATTAGTGCCATTATTGGCTGATTACGGTACATACAAAGCTTACATGCCTTCGATAGAACAGCTAATTCTTTTGAAGGACTATTATCACTACTTCTAGAAGAGAAAATTAAGCTGTGCAGATAATCATCCTCGATAGTTGTACTTTCTAACTTAGTAAATAGCTCTGCAATAGCAATCGTTTGCTTATTAATCCCTTCAACTGCCATGAAATAACTACTAATTTTATTAGCAAAAGCAAAACTTATGCATAAATTCACAGCAAAAACAGCTAATGCCGAAGCTGTAACAAATTTTGAACCAATAAACATAAGAATTAATGGAATAATCCAAAGGCTAAGACAAATAATAGGAATAATTCTATATAGATTATTAGGTTTGTTATTATTCTCAGAAGCTAGTTTAACAATTGAAGCAAATCCCTTCTTACTCTTACCATTTCTAGCTATAGCCTGATACTCCTGTAGAAATACTGGATCCTTGGCTAGTTTAGAAATAGTAGCTTGCTTAGTAATTAAGGACTCTAAAGGCATGTTAGAAATATGACTATTCAAAAGCGTATCTGCAAACTTCTCTCTTCCGATACTTGTTTCAGAGATATTAAACAATGCATATATTGATTCTTCTCCGAAAATATCAAGATCAATGCAATAATCATGAGTAGGTATCTCGAACTCTGTACCCTTATCAATAAGCTTAGAGAAATCTCTATCAATACGAGCAATATATTCGTCGTTTATATTCCTTAAATTTGTATAGAAAACAATTTTCTTTTGTAAACGAGAATGTTTTATACAAAAATAGATAAAGACAGCAATAAATAATAAAGCTATAAAATACATCCATATTCCATATGAAAGCTTGAAATTTGCTATTGCAATAATTGCGAATAAACAAAATGAAAGCAACCTAATCAAGCTATAACGCTTGCTGGTTGTTTCCATTGTTGATATTTGTTTATTAAGCTCCTTAGTCCTTGATTCGTAAAAGTTCCTATCAAATGTCATAATTATTCTTTCTCATCTTCGTCAGTGTATGGAACAACTTCATCAAGTACTGAACCAATACTATCATGAATCGTTAACAATGCCTGCAAATCAAGATGAGTAGAACTCTTATTAATGATAACAACATTATCATGATTCAAGAACTGAATGAATGTCGCTGCTGGATATACAGTTAGCGATGTTCCACCAATAATCATGAGGTCAGCCTTCTTAATGGCCTTAATTGCTGCATCAACTTTATCGTGTTCAAGATTCTCTTCATATAGAGTAACTGCTGGTCTTACCATGCCACCACACTTCTTACAACGTGGTATATCGGTAGTTTCCAAAATATAATCCAAAGTATATTGTTCATTACATTCCATACAATAATTCTTATGAACAGAACCGTGGAGTTCGATTGTTGTTGTAGATCCGGCCATTTGATGTAGGCAATCAATATTCTGTGTGATTGTTGCCTTAAGCTTTCCTTGCTTTTCTAATCTTACCAAAGCCTTATGTGCTTTATTAGGCAAAGCATCGGGATAACATAGTTTTCTTCTGTAGAAATCATAAAACTCTTCAGGATGATCAACAAAGAAAGAATGTGAAACAACATCAACAGCACGATACTTGAGACCACTTTCCTGATTGAATATACCTTCGCCACTTCTGAAATCTGGAATACCAGATTCAGTAGAAACACCAGCACCACCAAGGAAAACGATATTCTCTGCATCATTTATCAATCTCTTAAGTTGCTCAATCTTCTTCTCACGAGCTCCTTCATAGCGATCTAATCTTGTCTCCACAAAGCCTACCTCTACTTCCTACCAAACTCAATAATACCAATTAATCATAACAAACAATTACAAGTCGTAATTATTCGTGAGCATCAAAATCTCCGATGTCATCCATTCCAGAAGCACCATACATTTCCTTGCCAAGTACACGCTTCTCATCTCTTTCCTTCTCAACGATAGTAGAAAGAGCCTTCTTGATACGCTCTGGATTCTTGACGTTCTTGAGATCAAAACACTTGTGAGTCTGATCTGCTGTATCAAGATGAACTGTACCTACGCCAAAGATTCTCTGCCAAAAAGTCTTCTTCACTCCAATATCAAGAATTCTATAAAGAAGAACTTCATCCTCTTCGATAGTGAAGAAGCCTTTACGAACGTAAAGTCTGTTGTTATCAAAACTATAGATTGTGAAAGAAATAGGTAATCCGAAATAACGCTTACGGTCCTTCCATAGGATTGGATCTTTCTCAACATACTGACTTAGTCTATCTGGTTTTGCCATATTCTATCCTCCATGTTTGTACTAATGCATAAATTATAAACTTTTCGAGGGTGAGTGTCCACAAAAAGAGTGTTTCTAGTAATTTTATATTGTTAAATTTAACACTTACTTCACACTAATGGGCAAAATTTGAAGAAACTTGCAATTTTATTCTCCAAGAGGCACTACTCTAGACGGATCATATATTGCATCAACATCGAACAATCTAGAATAATCTAAGTTTCGTAATGTGCTGCCATTTATAAGCGATCTATCGAAGTATAAATAGTTTGAACCGAACGTATAATAAGGATTCGAGCCAATACCGAAGAAAATTCTAAAGCCTAGATTCTTAAGATATTCTGCTCTCGGATCTGTACCATTAATAAAATTACCATTAGGATAAACTATCATATGTACTTCTCCAAGAAGGCTACCTATCTGTGTCATCCACTTCTCAGTATCGGACACAATAATATTGATATCTGAATCTGAAGCGTTTATGTTTCCATATGTAGAAGACGCGAAGCTCCAACCTGTTTCGCGAAGCACATTGCAAATTTGAATAACAGCCTCTTGATTGGCAACGATTTCTTCACTTGTTAATGTAATATTCTGCATTCCGTTAGCTGTAAGCGCATTATTCCTGTCGTCTAACTGATCTTCGCTTACTACATATCCAAATACAGATTCGTATCCACATATAGAAATAATGCCCTTTACACCATTATATGAGAAATCTGGATGCTGCTCTATAAAAGCATCAAGTATACCAATTGCTTCTGCACTTCTGCTCACAACCGTTTGACCTTCACTATTAACATACTCACCACAGACTTGATTTTGCTCATTAATGACAAGTCTATTACATGTTCCATGTGTGGTAGAAGCAACAGAATAATCAAGATTTTCAATGATTATTACAAGTGGACGCTTTCCATCCGGAACAATAAGTGGGTTAGAAATAAGGAATGTGTCACTACTCATATCAACCATTTCTTCCGGGTCAACAAGCACATAGTCATTCGCATATAATTCCTCGAGCATACTTGTAAATTCACTACAAGTAATATAAAGCTCATCATTTATAGATAAATAGTTTTCCTCAAAAGCTACTGTAGTATCTGCGATTAATTGTCTTACACAAATAACCTCAATGGAGCCAAAATATTCTGAAACTGGAGAAGTATTAGATGTAGCAGTAAGCAAAACGGCGTTAATTCTCGTATCTTCTGGGAAAATAATAGCCAAGTTTGAAAGCAGCTGTTCAGCAGAATAGTATTGGAAGTTCTCTAGCATACGTTCACATTCATAAAGCATTGGCTCATACATAACATCCTTGATTTCTGTAAGTCTAGAGCTAGCAAAATCATTAACAAAGCCTTCTGTCTCTTCTACTATATCCATATAATTCAAAACTGCATTAATATAGTCCTCATTGACATATTCATTCTCCGCAGCCTGTACACTACCCCTTGAAAACTCAATTGCATCAAGCTCTCTCATAAGTGGCTCTGCAGTAGATGAAACGTTAGTAAGTCCAATAAATTGCTCAAAAACAAATACGATGTCAGGCTTTTCGATAGTGCCAAGCAAAAATTCTTCGCATAAAGATGTAAGATAATTTGATACCAAAGAACCGGTAAGTTCCTCCATCTCATTAAGGAAGTGAATCTCGGTTGTAGTTAGTGTCGCTCTCGTTGTCCTTACTCGATTTTGAATGTCTTCTACGCGTGTTGACACAATAAGTTCCATCTCGTCCATCATCGAAATCTCATGCGCTACACTCTCTTCCTCGTCCGGGTCGACACTTACGACAGTCGCGTGAAGTTCTCTATACATAGCAAGTGCCTCGGAGTATTCTCCATTGTCCAAGAATTCCTGGAACTGTGGGATTACAGATTCGCTGTTTTTCTTATACTGGTCAACATAAACGAAGGTTACGACTGCAAAAATTAGCATAGCAACGCACATCAAGACAGAAATCCAGTAGAGAATTCCCTTTGACTTCTTCTTGTCGACGTCGTAATACTTATCGAACAGTGTTCCCTTCATTTTTTCTCCTTCTTACTCGAAAAGCGTAATCTGCTTACCCTCAAGCATCTCTTCCTTTATGTAATATCCAACGGATGGAATCTTACGAGCACGGTAATACTCTGGATTCTCGAGCTTACTCTCGCTTAGTCTTTCCATCTTCGTAAGCTTACTGCCACGCTTAGAAAGAATCAGCTGTACGCCCTGTGTTGTTCTTGTAGTCTTCATCGGAATTACAGTAGAATCAAATACTACAGCCTTCTTTAAGTCGTTATATGCGACAAGTGATACAGTTCCTTCCTCATCGTGCAAATAAACGAAGGATTTTGCTTCGGAGCCATCGAAGAATGCTTTGACAAGCTTCTTTCTGTTTTGCTTTGTCTCATATACATTAAGTGGGAACAAAGCGACCTTGCCGTTCTCGAAGGCAATCATAATATGTCCCTTATAATCATTAGTAATAATCATATAAAGAACCTTCTCACCGTCTTCGAAACCAAGAGTAGATGCTACATAATGACCGAACTCACTTGGCTTTGTATCGCTGAAGTCATATAGCTTAGCCTTATAGACAGTAGCCTTATCTGTAAAGAATAAGACCTCAGACTTGTTGTTTACTTCAACATCGATAAAAATCTCATCATCTTCCTTCATCTTAAGCTCGCCTGCACTACGAAGTGATACAAGTGTGTGCTTCTTAAGATAGCCATGTCTAGTAAGCATAACGCGACAACGATAGTCAGGAATATCAAGTGTTGGCTCGAATACAACTACGTCCTCCTGCATGAGAAGCTGACTTCTTCTCGGCTGACCATATTTCTTAGCAATAGCAGTAAGATTGTCAGCAATAAGCTTATCAACACGCTTTGGCTTATTTAGGATATCTTCGAGATCTGCGATTTCATCAATAAGCTTACTTCTATCAGAAATACGATTCATAATGTACTGCTTGTTTATATTACGAAGCTTAATCTCTGCTACAAATTCAGCCTGAACCTTATCAATATCGAAGCCCTTCATGAGGTTTGGAATTACGTCCTCTTCAAGCTCTGTATTACGAATAATAGCAATAGCCTTATCAATATCTAAGAGAATCTTAGAAAGACCATCTAATAAGTGTAGTCTATCCTTCTTCTTGCCAAGGTCAAACTTAAGTTCACGCGTTAAGCAGCCTCTTCTCCAGATAAGCCACTCATTAATAAGAGCACCAACACCAAGCACCTTAGGAGAACCATTAATCAAAACATTAAAGTTACATGAGAATGTGTCCTCGAGTGAAGTAAACTTGAATAGCTTATTCATCAAAGCCTCTTGGTCTGTTCCACGCTTGCAATCGATAGTAATCTTGAGACCATCAAGGTCTGTCTCATCTCTAATATCGGAGATTTCCTTAACCTTACCAGACTTAACAAGCTCCGTAATCTGATCAATTATTGCTTCACAAGATGTAGAGTATGGAATTTCCTTAATCTCAATTAGGTTATTCTTCTTATCTACCTCGTACTTAGCTCTTACTCGAACAGGACCACGACCTGTCTCGTAAACCTGACGCATTGTATTCTTGTCATATAGAATTATTCCACCACCAGAGAAATCAGGTGCAGGCATGATGTCAAGAAGGTCTACGGATGAATCCTTCATATATGCAATAGTTGCTTCGCATACTTCAGCAAGGTTGAATGAACAAATATTAGATGCCATACCAACCGCAATACCCTGGTTAGAGTTAACAAGAATTGATGGGAATGCTGCTGGAAGCAAAGTTGGCTCCTTCATTGAACCATCATAGTTATCAACAAAATCTACACTATCTTTATCCATTCCCTTGAAAAGCTCGTCGCAGAGCTTTTCGAGGCGGACCTCTGTATAACGCGATGCAGCAAATTGCATATCTCTAGAATATTGCTTACCAAAGTTACCCTTAGAGTCTACATATGGATGTAGGAGCGAGCCGTTACCTCTAGTAAGACGCACCATCGTCTCATAAATTGCCATATCGCCATGCGGATTAAGCTTCATCGTCTGGCCAACTACATTGGCAGACTTTGTTCTATTGCCGTTAAGTAATCCCATCTTGTACATAGTGTACAAAAGCTTACGATGCGAAGGCTTAAATCCGTCAATCTCAGGGATAGCACGAGATACAATTACACTCATAGCATATGGCATGTAATTGATTTCAAGCATTTCTGTAATGGATTGATCTGTTGCTGGCATGTCTACAGCATTTGGATCAGTAAGCTTCGCCTTGAGCGACAATTCTTTATCATTTTTATCTGTTTTCTTCTTAGCCATTTTTACCCTCTATCTTAGCCAATGTCTAGCATATCTAAATATTTGTAACCATTTGTCTCAATGTGCTGCTTACGTCCCTGGAGGTTGTCACCTAATAGCAAATCAAAGACCTCTGCTGTACGCTTTGCTTCCTCAGGACATATACGAATTAGTCGTCTAGTCTTAGGATTCATTGTTGTTTGCCACATCATTTCTGGCTCGTTCTCACCAAGACCCTTAGAACGCTGAATTGTAAGGCACGAGTTATCGTATTTACTTAAGATCTCAGCCTTCTCCTTCTCATTGAACGCGAAAAGCGTCTCCTCAGCAGCATTCTTCTTACCCTTCGGCTTATATGTAATCTCGAATAGTGGTGATTCAGCTACATATACATATCCTTCGTCAATCAATGTTGGCATAAGTCTATAAATCATTGCAACAATAAGAGTTCTAATCTGATAGCCGTCAACGTCGGCATCGGTGCAGATTACAATTTTGGACCATTTAAGCTTTTCGAGGTCGAAGGCGCTCATATCCTTGGAGTGCTTATTCTGGATCTCGACGCCGCAGCCTAATACTCTTATTAAGTCAGTGATAATCTCACTCTTAAAAATAGTCGCGTAGTCAGCCTTAAGACAATTCAAAATCTTACCTCGAACTGGCATAACAGCCTGGAATTCAGCATCTCTACCGAGCTTAACAGAACCGAGCGCGGAATCACCCTCTACGATATAAATCTCGCGGATAGATGTATCTCTACTTCTACAATCAACAAATTTCTTGATTCTATTGGTAATATCAACCTTCTCCATGAGCTTTTTCTTGATATTTACCTTAGTCTTCTCAGCATTCTCTCTTGCACGCTTGTTGACTAGAATCTGCTCGATTACCTTATCAGCAACCATCTTGTTCTCAATAAACCAAATCTCAAGCTCTCTTTTAATAAGATCTGTCATGAAGTCCTGTACAAACTTATTATTGATTGCCTTCTTTGTCTGGTTCGCATAAGAAGTAAAAGTAGAAAACGTATTAGTAAAAATAAACAAAGAGTCAGCGATATCCTGGAATTTAATCTTACTCTCGTTTGCCTTATATTTGTCACGAAGCTTAATCTGACGGTCAATCTCATAAGCGAAAGCATTTCTAACCGCATTATCCGGAGAACCACCTAGCTCCAAGTGACTTGAATTGTGGAAATACAAAGTTCCGTTAACGGTATTATTAAAGAAGAATACGATCTCTGCCTTCACCTTATATGGATCTCTATCCTCCTGGTCAGAACCAAAGCCAGTATCCTCGAAGCTATATGGCTCAGAAATATTCTTGCCATCAGAAATCTCATTGAAATAGTCAATAATTCCATTCTCGTACATAAACGAAGATTCTTCGCCAGAAGCTTCATCCTTGAAAATGAACTCTACCTTAGGGTTAACAACCGCTTGCATCTGAATAATCTGACGGAATGTATCGATTGGAATTACAATATCAGTAAACACCTTCCTATCAGGCTTCCAATGCTGAATAGTACCAGTTCTCTTAAATCTAGTAGGCTCCTTAATAAGCTCAGTAACAGGATTTCCCTCTCGAAAAGAGATATTATACTTAAATCCATCACGGAAAACTGTTACATCGAAGAACTCTGACGCACATTGAGTAGCACATGCACCAAGTCCGTTTGTACCTAGCGAATAACCATAGCTTCCATCATCATTATTATTATACTTACCACCAGCATATAGCTCGCAGTATACGAGGTCCCAGTTATATCTTTCCTCCTTAGGATTATAGTCGAGTGGAATACCACGACCAAAATCCTCGACAGTAATAGAACCATCCTTACCTCTCGTAACGATAATTCTGTCACCGTGTCCATCTCTTGCCTCATCGACAGAGTTAGACAAAATCTCAAAGAAGGCATGAATACAACCTTCCAAATTATCAGAACCAAAAATTACGCTAGGCTTAGAACGAACTCTCTCTGGTCCCTTAAGCATAGAAATAGAATCATTACCATAATTATTCTTAGTAGCCATCAATATCTCCTATATATAATATTCTATATATTGTATCCTATATATTCGAAAAACACTAAATATAGTGTTTCACAATATGCCAATATAAATTTTAACATACATTCTCTAGATTTGTTCAATGTGAATTTTACAAGTTAATAATTGCAAATAATATGAGCAAAACAAACAAGTTTTGACAAAAAAATTCTCCTACGAACACCAAATGATGATACTTAGGAGAATATTTGGCGAGCCTAGGGGGACTCGAACCTCCGACCCACAGCTTAGAAGGCTGTTGCTCTATCCAACTGAGCTATAGACCCATAAAAAAAGCCTTAACGGCTTAAAAAATAAATGGAGCGGGTGATGGGAATCGAACCCACGTGATCAGCTTGGAAGGCTGGAGTTCTACCATTGAACTACACCCGCATTTATTTTGTTATGCGTTTCAAACGCTTCAATATATTACAACAAGGTTTTGAAATTGTCCACTACTTTTTTGAATATTTTATCAGATTTTTTCTATATTACTTCATTCAGAATTATAAAACCTCAATTCACAAGTAAACATCAAAAAACAAGGCCGCTATTCGCAGCCCTGTTCATTAATAATTCAATTAAGCTGTAGGCGTAGATGTCAAGTAATCACCTGATACATAGAAGCCATCTACAGTCTTATACCATCCAGAATCAGTACGTGCAACTACAATTACTTCCATATTTGTTGTAAGTGTAGCAACAATATCATATTCAGTACTTGGGCCAGATCTAACTCTCAAGAATTGTCCGGAAGATACATATGCATACATAACTGTTGGGTTATCAAATGCTGACTCTGTCCATGAAATCTGTACTGTATTAGATGGAAGCGGACCAGAATATGTTGGAATTGTAGTTGTCGGAGGAGTTGTCTCCTCTGTGATTACAGGAGTTGTATCAGTAGTAGCCTCTGTCTCCTCTTCCTTATCATCCTTCTTGCCGCAAGCAATAACACTGCCAACAAGCATTATAAACATAACTAATACTGTAAGTCTCTTAAACATCTTAATACTTAACATTGGTATCATCCTCCATTCGATAATACAAATCCATAATTTCTTATATTATCTCACAACATTCGTAAAAAAGAGAATAAAATTTTGTTTTTTATTCCAAAAAGATTCTAATTTGATGCTAAATCCAACAAATCACGTCTTCTTTTTGCTTTTTTGCTCCTTATAATCCTCATATAACAAGGAAAAACATACATGGTCTTGACGTTTTGTATTTATCTCCATAAAAGAACGATGTACTCCCTCTTCGACAAATCCAAGTCTCTTTATTACTTCAAGCGAACGAACATTATATGGGAGAATATCTGCTTCGAGGCGAAGTAAATGAATAGATTCAAAAGCAAGCTTAATTAAGAAACGAAGTGCTTCTGTCATATATCCCTTGCCACAGGCATTCTCATCTAGTGCATATCCGATAAGACCAGAACGCATACCACCATATACAATATTAAACAATGAAATTCTGCCAACAACCTTAAGGTTTGAGGAATGAACGGCTTGCTTTTCGAACAAGAAAAGCGGAACTAGTCTGCTATTTACATAATCCTTATACTCCATCTGCAGGTACTTGCGCTGCATTCTTGGCGTGTAATATGCGTCGTCCTGGGTTTGAGCCCACTTCTTGTGGAACTCGCGGTTACGAGAATAATAATCTGCGACGAAAGAAGCCGCACCCGGCTTAAGCAAAGCTAGGTACAGCCTCTCTGTTTCAAAAACAATATATGAAATGCTATGTAATTTACGAATAGACATATTATGCGTTCTTCAAGATAGAAACAATCTCCTCAATAGTCTTGCCTGCATAATCCTGTGCGTGTACAACATAACCATCCTTAGAACCAGCCTCTGCTAGACCAGGAGCTACCATTCCATTAACAGCAGACTCTGGGCTATTAGGAGCATTAGGACCACCAAGGTCAGTGCGGCACCAACCTGGATCAGTTAAGAAAACAAGAACATCAGCATCTGTCTTTGCTCTAGTAATCTTTGTTAAGTCAGCTGTAACCTTATCAAGGCCAGCCTTACTTGCTGAATATGGTCCCTGCTCTGGCTCATTTGCAATACCAGAAGTAGTATTAACAATTCTACCAAAACCGTTCTCAAGCATCTTTGGAAGCAATCTGTAGCAAATCATCATTGGAGCAACAGTATTGATTCTAAAGCTTGTATCATAATCCTCAGCAACTGTATCAAAAACATCAGGACGGTATGTAACCTGCAAGCCAGCGTTATTATAAACGATATCTACATTAATTCCAAATGAACAAATCTCATCGAGCATAGCGTTCACCTGAACATAGTCAGAAAGCTCAGCCTCTACTACCTTATAAATTCCGCCCTTACTCTCTACAAAAGAAACAACCTCGTCAAGATTAGACTTTTTTCTCGCATGAAGAATCAAATTTGCGCCACGGGAAGCAAGCTCCATTGCCATAAGCTTTCCGATACCTCTACTTGCGCCTGTGATAAACACCCAGCGTCCCTTTACGTCAACCATAATTTAGCCTCCTATATTAAGATACTAGAATTATAGCCTAGCATTTCTTTCTTGCGTCATCGAAAAGCATCAGAAAACAAAAATACAAACATCAAAATTACATTTTTCCAAAAAATCTAACAAAAAAGTCTTCTCTAAACGAGAAGACTAGAATTGGTGGCTCACTGGAGGCTCGAACTCCAGACCCCTTGATTAAAAGTCAAGTGCTCTACCGACTGAGCTAGTGAACCATTGGCTGGGGTGGCAGGATTTGAACCTACGAGTGCGGGAGTCAAAGACCCGTGCCTTACCCCTTGGCTACACCCCAGTATTATTTTTGGATAAAAAAAATGGGGTGGGATACGGGATTCGAACCCGTGATTTCTAGTGCCACAAACTAGCGCTCTAACCAGCTGAACTAATCCCACCACGTTCATATTTTTTATCAAGCGTAGAAATTATATGCATAGCATGATGAATTGTCAAGATATAATTTGTAATATGTGGTACAATTACTTGCAATAATTGACATAAGGAGAATAAATATGGAGACAAAACCTATTATTCATTCAGATTCATATATCACAATGCCGAAGGGCTTTAAGGCAAATGGCGTATGCTGTAACATGAAGGGTAACGGAAATCTTGATATGGCATTAGTTTATTCCGAGTTACCTTGCGTTGTTGCTGGCGTATATACATCAAATCTTGTTAAGGGACACTCTCTTACAAGAAGCATCGACATCATTAACAAGCAAGGACCAATTAACGGTATCGTAATCAACAGTAAGGTTGCTAATTCATGTGTTGGACAAATTGGTGTTGCTGATGCAGAACAAGTTGCAACTGAAATTGCTACAAAGCTCGGCATTTCTTCAGAGAATATCCTTACAGCTTCTACAGGTGTCATAGGTACTCGTCTACTACTAGACAAGATGCTACCTAAGGTAGACGAACTCGTTTCTGGACTTGGAGACGATGAAGAATCCGGTCACAAGGCAATGCGTGCTATTATGACAACAGATACTGTACCAAAGGAAGTTAGTGCTACAGTAACTCTCAAGGACGGAGCAGAGATTACTATCGCTGCAATGGCAAAGGGTTCAGGTATGATCCACCCTAACCTAGCTACAATGATTTCTGTCTTTACAACAGACGCAGCAATTAGCTACGAGAAGTTATCTCCAATTCTTAAGAGAAGTGTATCTCATACTTTTAATAGAGTTTCAGTTGACGGAGATACTTCTGTATGTGACTCAGTTATGGTATTTGCAAATGGTGCATCTGGCGTAACTATCGATAATAATGAAGACTTGGAGCTTTTCGAGGAGGCAATGACAAAGCTTTCCGAAGACTTAGCAAGAATGATTGCTGCTGACGGCGAAGGTGCTACGAAGCTAATTGAGATTGAGGTATTCGGCGCTAAGGATGCAAATGACGCAAAGCTAATTGTTACTTCTATTGCAAGGTCACCTCTTTGTAAGACTGCAATCTTCGGAATGGACGCCAACTTCGGACGATTCATTACTGCTTGTGGATATTCAGGAGCAAGCTTTGACCCTAACAAGATAGATTTGTACCTTGGCGATATGCAAATGTACAAGGATGGTATCGCATTAGACATCGATGAAGACGCAGCTGTTGAATTACTTAAGGAGCACGACGTATATATCAAGGTTGTTCTTTACGAAGGAGACGCTTATGATCGTATGTTCACATGCGACTTCTCATATGATTATGTAGAAATCAATGGTTCTTACAGAAGCTGATTATTCTATATTAATATTACAAAGGTCTTCCCTATTGTGGTCAGTCATTTAGAAGTATTACAAAGCCACTTTTGATAGTAATGTCAAAAGTGGCTTTGCGTTGCTTATGACGTTGACTTTTTAATGTCAACAATGCTAAATTAACTGACAGATAAACTTAAATCTGCAGAAAGGAACAATATTATGATAAGGCATGCAACAATAGCTGATGCATCAAGAATTGCAGAAATATTGATTTTTGCAAAGAGAATGAATTATAGAAATATTTTTAAGAATGATAAAGTGTCCTTCGGAG
>CALEFT010000021.1 GCA_937876985.1 uncultured Clostridia bacterium
CCTCCTCAGAAGGCGGAGAATCCTCCTCAGAAGGCGGAGAATCCTCCTCAGAAGGCGGAGAATCCTCCTCAGAAGGTGGAGAATCCTCCTCAGAAGGAGAAGGACCTTTTGGAACAGGAATTAATAGTTTTATTTATAACTGTTATGTCGCTGCATTAGGCAGAGAGCCAGATGATGTTGGATTCGAGCATTGGAGTGAAAGACTTCTCGCAGGAGAAAGTGCAGCATCAGTAGCATATAATATTTTCTTCTCGCCAGAAGCTCTCAATTCCAATGTGAACGAGTCGGATGAAGATTTTGTAATCTCATTATATATAGCAATTCTTGGAAGACATCAGCTCCCATCCGATGCAGAAATAAGCAGCTGGGTTAGCGCTCTAGAAAACGGTTATTCAAGACAGCAGGTATTCGCGGGCTTTGTTAACTCTGAAGAATTCTTTAATGCAAATGCACAGTTTAATTCGGAGGAGCTCATTATAATAAATCCTGGCACATATATCGAAGGTGCAGCGAACAATCAAACTCAGAGCGTTCCAGCAAACGAGGACGGTGTTAATAGTTTTGTCTATCGCCACTATAGAGGCGTTCTCGGTAGAGTCCCAGATTACGCAGGTTATATGAATTGGGTAAATGGACTTGTTTCTCGAAGACTTTCTGGTGCAGACATAAGCATTGGCTTCTTCATGTCTCCTGAGTACAATAGCACACAAGTAAGCAATTTGTTCTATGTGCAAAATCTCTACTATACGCTTTTCAATCGCGCTCCTGATGCTGCAGGCCTTTCTCATTGGCTAAACCAGATTAATAATGGCGCTACTCGCTACGACGTGCTCATGGGCTTCGTAAACTCTATCGAGTATTCAGAGATGTGCGCTAGATACGGCATTATAGCTAGATAATTAACAAAATAGGCTTTCACGCCTATATCGAAAAAACAAAATTCTAACATAATAAAAGGCCGCTTTTCAAGAACGCTCGAGAGGCGGTCTTTAAGTTTTTGTCGCATAATAGGATTTGCCGATTTCTGATACCGCTTTCTCTGTCCCATTTTCAGAATTCCTTACAACTCCAAACTGTTCTCCTTCAACAGAAAATCATAAATGCTCATCGTTGTAATTCCATCTTTATCTCTCGTCACGTTCATAACATCCTTAACAAGAATAATCTTCTTAAACGAATCCTTCACATTAACTAGTGATGCCTTCTCCTGCAATCTTTTTTCTTCCGTTGGCATACTAAATGCTGATTGGATATAATAACGCTTGTTTCCGAGATTCGCTATGAAATCAATCTCTAGATAGGTTCTTTCCGTTTTTCCTTC
>CALEFT010000022.1 GCA_937876985.1 uncultured Clostridia bacterium
TATCAGCAGAAGGTTCACCCAGGAAGCCCCGTTTTGATGAACTTCTTGCTGAAATAGGGGTTATCAGCAGAAAGTTCATCCAGGAGACCCTATTATGATGAACTTCTTGCTGAACTTGATTTTGTTTGGAAAGTATTCCTATTTAAGCATTTTGCCAATTTGGGAATCTATAAAAGTATTCCCAAATGACCAATTCTTGTATTTAGGAATACTTCCGTTACTTGTAGTGCCATCTTAGCACCATCTTAGTGCCGTCTTAGCACCCTCTTAGTGCTCATTTCACTTTGATACGAGGGTTTGAAGGATAAACTGGATTTTGCAAAAAAATCGGAAAATCCGGCGTCTGTCCAACTTTGGGGGTTCACTTCAAAGATGCGGCAGTGAGTCGTTTGAGTTAATAGTCTCAAGGATAAAGTCTAACGAACACTTTAATTCTTGCCTTAACTCAGTCACTGCCACAGTCAGTTGTTCTTTTTCTTCTTTTCTTCCCCGTGAGTTAAGGCATACAATTTTTTTAAGTATTCGGCTTCTACGGTCTTCTTCGATAACTGCTCGCGAAGGAGTTCGTTCTCCTTCTCCAGCTCTTCGATTGTCTTCTTTTTCATTGCCACGGGTTGAAGGCCTTCCTTTCTTTTTGGTAATAACATTATACCCGTTCTGTCTATAGGCTTTAATCCAGTTGAACAACATTCCAGCACTCAAGCCCAAATCGATAGCAACAGAGACTGTAGATTCTCGGGAACAAATAACTCGCTCAATAGCAATACGTTTGAATTCCTCGGAATAGTGTGTATAACCTTTAAGAAAAACATTTAAGCCGTGTTTTGCTGCCAATCTACAAATATGCCGAATTGTACTTTTGTTTACATGGTAGATGTGTGCGATACGCTTGTATCCATACCCCTGACAATACAAATTGTATATTTCTTTCTTGTCTTCAAATTTAAGTTTCATATTAAAACCCCCAAAGTCTGTCCAACTTTGGGGGTTCACTTCAAAACTCGTGGAGTGCCTTTAAGAATTATTATCTTATGAAGACAATTAACTAAACAAACTTAGAAGTACGCCTGCAGCAACTGCAGAACCGATAACTCCAGCTACGTTAGGACCCATAGCGTGCATGAGTAGGAAGTTGGATGGATTTGCCTTCTGTCCTTCCTTGTTAGCAACACGTGCAGCCATTGGTACAGCGGATACACCAGCAGAACCGATGAGTGGATTAATCTTTCCGCCAGAAATGAAGTACATAACCTGACCGATAAGAAGACCACCGATTGTAGAGAATGCGAAAGCGACAAGACCAAGACCGATGATCATAAGTGTATCGATCTTGAGGAAGTTTGCTCCTTGTGCTGTAGCACCAACAGTAACACCTAGGAAGATTGTTACGATGTTGCAAAGAGCGTTCTGTGCTGTATCGCTAAGTCTATCTGTTACACCTGACTCACGGAAAAGGTTACCAAGCATAAGCATTCCGAGAAGTGGTCCAACGGAAGGAAGAAGAAGTGTGCAGATTGCTGTAACGATTACAGGGAAGCAAATCTTCTCAACCTTAGATACAGGACGAAGCTGTTCCATCTTAATCTTACGCTGCTTCTCTGTTGTAAGAAGCTTCATAAGTGGTGGCTGAATCATTGGAATCAAAGCCATGTATGAGTATGCAGCGATTGCGATTGCAGGTAGGATGTGTGGAGCAAGCTTCGTTGTAAGGAAGATTGCTGTAGGACCATCAGCACCACCGATGATAGCAATAGATGCAGCCTCTGCAGCTGTGAAGCCAAGAACAGATGCCATTACGAAAGCAAAAGAAATACCGAACTGTGCGCCAGCTCCCATGAATAGGGAGGATGGGCGAGAAATAAGTGGTGCGAAGTCAGTCATAGCACCAACAGCCATAAATACTAGGCAAGGGAAAATACCGAGCTTAACACCAAGGTAGATAAAATCAAGAATACCTGGGCTAATAGCAGTAGTCATTCCTTCTTCGATTCCAGTACCTAACAATTCCCAGTGAACATGTCCACCAGCAAAAATCTCTGGGTGGTACATATCAGCAAGTGGGAGGTTACTTAGAAGCATACCAAATGCGATTGGCAACAAAAGAAGTGGCTCGAACTTCTTACCAACAGCTAGATAAATTAGCACGAAGGAAAGAAAGATCATAATTAGGTTGCGCACGTCCATGTTAGCGAATCCTGATGACTCCCACAAATTTATCAATGCATCAATAAACACTTTACAATTGCCCCCTTCTTATGAAATTGTGATGAGCAAGTCGCCTGTGTTTACAGTAGCGCCCTTGGATGTGATTACCTGTGCAACAGTACCACTGCATGGTGCACAGATGTCGTTCTCCATCTTCATAGCCTCGAGAACAACGAGAACATCACCCTCGTTTACCTTTGCGCCAACAGTAGCGTTAACCTTAAGGATTGTACCTGGCATTGGTGCTGTAACGGAAGTTGTTCCAGCAGCTGCTGTAGCAGCAGGTGCCGCAGAAGCAGCAGGAGCAGCTGGTGCAGCAACAGGTGCCGCAGCAACAGGAGCAGGTGCAGCAGCAACTGCTGTTGTCTTGATAAGATTTGCCTTACCCTTCTCAACCTCTACTTCATACTGCTTATCATTAATTGTAACTGTATAAATCATATCTTGTTCTCCTTTACTTCTTCTCTACGAGAGTGATTCTCTTAAATACTAACTCGGAAAGAGGAATTCCAGTGTTGTCACTAACGATTGCCATAATCATAGCTGCTGTCTTCTCGTCGCAGCCCTTAAGCTTAAGTGTTCCAGAAGAGAATTCTTCCTCTGCACTTGCTTCAACAGTAGTCTCAGCAGGAGCAGCAACAGAAGGAGCGTCCTTCTTAGCGGAGCCCTTTTCGAAAAGGGAAATCACAGCTGAGAAAATCTTGATAAAGATGCAGATGAGTGCAAGAACGCTGAAAACAACTACGATAGTAAAGAGTGCAACCATAAGAGCTTCAGAAACGCTGTAAACTTTGCTAGCATCTTCGTTAGCTACTGCAGTAGCGGCTTCGGAGGACAATAACATAATGTTAGATAGTGTCATCTCCATCAGTCCTCCTTCTTCTCGATTGTGTAGTTAACAGTATTAGATTCCTTCTCCTCACGAGATGCAAAGAACTTCTCTGCATTTGTAGGGAAAGCGATGTAGGAAAGAACATCCTCTGTGCTTCTAGCTACGTCACCAATCTCTGCCTTATATGTATCGAAAGCAGGCTCTAGTGTATCAGCGAAACGACATGTGATAATCTCCTCGTCACCCCAAACCTTCTTAACGAGCTCTGGGTCAACGTTGCCAGGAGCCTTACCATACTCACCACGGAGGTATGCCTTAACTTCCTTAGATACGTTCTTATATCTCTCGCCAGCAAGTACGTTAGCTGTTGCCTGTACACCAACCATCTGTGAGATAGGTGTAACAAGTGGTGGATAACCAAGATCCTTACGAACATTTGGAACTTCTGCGAGAACCTCGTCGAGACGGTCATAGGAATTCTGTGCCTTGAGCTGAGCTACAAGGTTAGAAAGCATTCCACCAGGTACCTGGTAAATAAGAGCGTCTGTCTTTGTTCCCATAACATATGGATCAAGTCCGCCGGACTCGAGGAAGGATGCCTTAACTGGACCAAAGAAATCGTTGATCTCCTTAAGCTTAGCAGAATCAAGGCTAGTCTCGTAGCCGAGCTGCTCAAGTGCATATTTCATTGTCTCAGTTGCAGGCTGTGCTGTACCGCCAGAGAAGCAGGAAATTGCGCAGTCGATACCGTCGCAGCCAGCTTCTACAGCCTTAAGATATGTCATTGGTCCAAGACCTGTTGTAGCGTGTGTGTGGAGGAATACTGGAACCTTAACGGAGGACTTGAGAGCCTTGATTAGCTTATAAGCCTCGTCTGGACCCATGATACCAGCCATGTCCTTGATGCAGATGGAATTTACGCCCATTGCCTCAAGCTCCTTACCCATCTGTGCATACTTCTCAAGAGTATGTACTGGGCTTGTTGTGTAGCAGATACAACCCTGTGCATGCTTGCCGCACTTAAGTGTCTCATCAACTGCAACCTCAATGTTGCGGAAGTCGTTGAGAGCATCGAAGATACGGAAAATATCCATGCCGTTCTCTGCGGACTTTCTAACGAACATTCTTACAACGTCGTCTGGATAATGCTTGTAGCCGAGAAGGTTCTGTCCACGAAGAAGCATCTGTAGTGGAGTCTTCTTAACTACTGCCTTGATCTTGCGAAGTCTCTCCCATGGATCCTCATCGAGATAGCGTAGGCAGGAATCAAATGTAGCTCCGCCCCAGCACTCTAGAGAATAGTACCCTGCGTTGTCGAGAGTCTCGAGGATGCCTTCGAAGTCTGAGAAAGGCATACGTGTTGCGATAAGGGATTGGTTCGCATCACGAAGTACTGTCTCTGTAATGTTAACTTTCATAAAGTCACACTCCTTATATTAAATTTTTGTACTCTATATTTATAAATACACCTCGTATAGTATAGCAAAATCCTTTGTAAATGAAAGTGGAAAACGAAGAAATTTGAATGAAAAATTTGTGCATTTTGAATTGCCTCAGAAGACTAGCGCATTTCTTTGCGTCGCTTTCGAAAAGCACCGCCTGCGGCATACCTAAAGAAAACATGAGGTTTTTGCGCCGAAAAAGTAATAAATCAAGAATTTTCCGCAAAAATTTGATATAAAAGTGACATTTTGTATCGCATAATCAAAACTGTAAAAATTAGGGGCATGCTTTTCGAGCATGCAGAAAGGAAAGAGAAGATGGATAATTTTACATTTTATTCTCCAACATATTTTGCTTTTGGAAAGGGACAAGAGCAGGAGGCAGGAAAGCTAGTTAAGAGATTTGGGGGCACGAAGGTTCTCATTCACTACGGCGGCGGAAGTGTAGTACGCTCCGGACTTTTGGATAGGGTAAAGGCGTCTCTTGAGGCGGAGGCGATTCCATATATCGAGCTTGGGGGCGTTCAGCCAAACCCACGTTCGGGACTTGTTTACGAAGGAATTCAGATTGCTAGAAGAGAGAAGGTAGACTTCATTCTCGCAGTTGGCGGAGGAAGCACAATCGACTCGTCAAAGGCAATTGCGGCAGGCGTTCCATACGACGGAGATTTCTGGGATTTCTACTGTGGAAAGCCAGTTGAGAAGGGAATGGCACTTCCAATAGGAACAGTTCTCACAATCGCAGCAGCTGGTTCGGAGGGTTCTCCAGACTCAGTAATCACACGCGAGGATGGACTTCTCAAGAGAGGCGCGTCAGGCGAGGGTCTACGCCCAGTATTCTCGATTCTTAACCCAGAGCTAACACAGACACTTCCAGCGTACCAGACAGCATGCGGAGTTACTGACATCATGGCTCACTTGTTAGAGAGATATTTCACAAGAACAGCAAATGTAGAGGCAACAGACAGAATGATTGAGGCACATTTGCTTACAATGATTCACGAGGCACCACTCGTAATCGCAGATCCAAACAACTACGATGCTAGAGCGAATATCATGTGGGCAGGAATGATGGCCCACAACAATTCTTGCGGAGTTGGTCGTTCACAGGACTGGGCTTCACACGGAATTGAGCACGAGCTTTCTGCTCAGTACGATTGCGCACACGGTGCTGGTCTTGCAGTAGTTTTCCCTGCGTGGATGACATACAACTACAAGGAAGACGTGATGAGATTCGCGCAGCTTGCTACTAGAGTTTGGGGCTGCCAGATGAATTTTGCAAATCCAGAAGAGACTGCACTCGAAGGAATTGCACGTTTTAAGAGCTTCTTGAAGTCTATCGGAATGCCACTAACTTTTGCAGAGCTTGGTGCTTCCGAGTCCGACATTGAGCTCATGGCACATCGCTGCGCATATGGAAACGGCGGCAGCGGCACAGTTGGTGGCTTTGTGTCACTAACTGAGGAAGACATCGCTTCTATTTATCGCTTGATGCTCTGATGAGCATGTGTTCTGACGAGCATGCATACAGACAGGCATGCATATTGCAGGCATGCAAAAGGCCCGAACCATACCCATAGTCCAAGCCCTGATAAATCTTATAAGAAGCGATATTTTAATATTGTTAAAAAGCGTCGAGCTTCATCTCCCGTTTACGCCTAGTCGGGTGACGCTTTTTATATCTGCCTTATGCGACTTAGCCCTCATTTTGTCGCGAGGTAGTACCCCAAAGTCCACTGGATTGTCCCCTAATCAATCCGGTGGCTTTTTGTTTGCCGCTTCTTAGTTAATTAGTGACGGTTACATTCTGTAAGCTCTTCCAAAAGCTCGCCAAGCGTCAGCTCCTCTAGGTTTGTAGAAACATTATCGTCGCAGAAATAAATCATGAGGGGGCTAGAAATTACGCCACTTTCTGCGTTCGTGAGAATCACATAGCACTTTCTGTCCTTGCGCTTTGGGTTGCCTGCCGTGTAGTCGGAAAGAACGTCGATTAGAAGCTCGGCAGCACTAATTACGAGTTCAGCTTGTGCGTTCACCTCGTCGTTCTTCGCGCTTTCTGCACTTGCCTTCTTCGCAGAGTTCATTGCGTCGAAGCAAAGCTTCTTGGCCTCTAGCACAGTCATTTCCTGCATTTGTCGTGGAAGGCTCGTATCGTAGAAGTAGTCCAAGACAGGCTCGAAAAGCTTATCCTTGCCCAAAATCTTTGCTTTCTCGATGCTACGAACAACGAGCAGTGGAGTATCTTCATTTACTGTTCCACCAGCCAAATCGGCCTTCAAATCCTCGATTAGTTCCTCATAATCAATATATTCACATTCGAAAGTTGACATCTAATCTTCCCCCTATTAATATTTGTTTGCAAATTATTCTACATATTAGTTCATGTGTAGTTGCACCAACATTTTTACACAAAAATTAGGTGTTTACAACTAGCGGTTACGGGTGTAGAATAAAGTGCTCTTGTAGGGTTATTGCGCCCTTTTGTGGTGCGAAGAAATCCGTGGAGAGGCTGATTTCTATGAGGATGATGCTTTTCGAGGGAGCCTGATACAAAGAGAAAATTTCTGAGGAAAGGAGATGTATTGATGCCAACGTTCAATCAATTAGTAAAGTCCGGCAGACAGTCCAAGATTTACAAGTCTACTTCACCTGCTTTGCAGTTTGGTCTCAACACACTTCGCAAGAAGGAGACAGATATTTCTTCTCCACAAAAGCGTGGTGTTTGCACAGTTGTTAAGACAACAACTCCTAAGAAGCCAAACTCTGCTCTTCGTAAGGTTGCTCGTGTACGCTTGACAAATGGCTACGAAGTAACAGCTTACATTCCAGGTATTGGACACAATTTGCAGGAGCACTCCGTTGTTCTTATTAGAGGCGGACGTGTTAAGGACCTTCCAGGTGTTCGTTACCATATCGTAAGAGGAACACTTGATACAGCAGGCGTTGCAAACCGTGCACAGGGTCGTTCCAAGTACGGCGCTAAGAAGCCAAAGGCTGCTAAGGTAAAGAAGTAATCCTTACAACAAACAAGAACAGGACATAGTGATCAATACATTGTTCATAGATTTATCTAATCGGACAATTGTATTTTTGACACAACACGGGTCCAAAGACAAACTGAAACGTGAGTACCTATGGTTTCAGAAAACTGATAATCATTAAAGGAGGGAAGAACAGTGCCAAGAAAGGGCAATATTCCGGTTAGAGAAGTGCTTCCAGATCCACTATACAATGATGTTAAGGTTTCTAAGCTTATTAACAACATCATGTTAGATGGTAAGAAGGGCGTAGCACAGAAGATTTGCTATGACGCTTTTGATATTATCAAGGAGCGTACTGGCGAGGAGCCTATTGAGGTTTTCAATAGAGCTTTAGAGAATGTAATGCCTGTACTAGAGTGTAAGGCTAGACGTGTTGGTGGTGCAAACTACCAAGTACCACTTGAGGTACGTCCAGCAAGACGTCAGACACTCGGTCTACGTTGGATTGTTACATATGCTAGAACTCGTAACGAGCGCACAATGAAGGAGCGTCTTGCTAACGAGCTTATCGATGCAAGTAACGGCACAGGCGGTGCATTTAAGAAGAAAGAAGACATGCACAAGATGGCTGATGCTAACAGAGCATTCGCACATTACAGATGGTAATTGAAGGAGCATTGAAACGATGAAACAGAGAGAGTATCCACTCGAGAGAACTAGAAATATCGGTATCATGGCTCACATCGATGCAGGTAAGACAACAACAACAGAGCGTATCCTCTATTATGCTGGTATCAATCGTAAGATTGGTGAGACACACGATGGTGCTGCTACTATGGACTTCATGGTACAGGAGAAAGAGCGTGGTATCACAATCCAGTCTGCTGCAACAACAGCACCTTGGAAGAACCACAGAATCAACATCATTGACACACCAGGTCACGTTGACTTCACAGTAGAGGTAGAGCGTTCACTTCGTGTACTTGACGGTGCTGTAACGGTTATGTCCGCTAGAGCAGGTGTTGAGCCACAGACAGAGACAGTTTGGAGACAGGCTGAGAACTACGGTGTTCCACGTATGGTATACGTAAACAAGATGGACACAATGGGTGCAGACTTCTTCAGAGTTGTTGATATGATTAAGGATCGTTTGAAGAGTAACGCAGTTGCTGTTCAGGTTCCAATCGGTAAGGAAGAGACATTCGAAGGTATTATCGACCTTATGACTCTCCGTGCTGAGGTTTATACAAGTGAAGACGGTTCCACATATGAGGACCGTGATGTTCCAGCAGATCTCGTAGATCTCGTTAATGAGAAGAGAGAGGCAATGATTGAGGCTATCGCAGAAACAGACGAGGAACTCATGATGAAGTACCTCGACGGCGAGGAGATTACAGTAGATGAGCTTAAGGCAGCTCTACGTAAGGCTACTTGCGCATGTGAGATTATCCCAGTTATTTGCGGAACATCACTTCGTAACAAGGGTGTACAGATGATGCTTGATGCAATCGTAGATTACATGCCAGCACCAACTGACATCAAGGACATTACAGGTATCAATCCAGATACAGAGGAAGAAGAATCCCGTCCATCAAGCGACGAGGCTCCATTCTCCGCTCTTGCATTTAAGATTATGACAGACCCATTCGTAGGAAAGCTTTGCTTCTTCCGTGTATACTCAGGTGTACTTGATGCGGGTTCATATGTATACAATGCAACAAAGGACAAGAAGGAAAGAATTGGACGTATTGTTCAGATGCACGCAGATGCACGTAAGGAAATCACAGAGGTATTCTCTGGTGATATCGCTGCTGCAATTGGTTTGAAGGATACAACAACAGGTGATACACTTTGTGATCCTGATCACCCAATCATCCTCGAGTCTATGGAATTCCCAGAGCCAGTTATCGAGGTTGCTATCGAGCCTAAGAGCCGTGCTTCACAGGAGAAGATGATTATCGCTCTCCAGAAGCTCGCAGAAGAGGACCCAACATTTAAGACATACACTAACCAAGAGACAGGACAAACAATCATCGCAGGTATGGGTGAGCTTCACCTTGATATCATCGTTGACCGTTTGCTCCGTGAGTTTAAGGTAGAGGCTAACGTAGGTGCACCACAAGTTTCCTATAAGGAGACAATTCGTAAGACTGTTGAGTGCGAAGGTAAGTTCGTTCGTCAGTCTGGTGGTCACGGTCAGTACGGTCACTGCTGGCTCCGTCTTGAGCCACAGGAGCCAGGTACAGGCTACTCCTTCGTTAACGAGACAGTTGGTGGTTCTATCCCTAAGGAGTTCATCGCTCCTATCGACGCTGGTGTACAGGAAGCTATGCAGGCTGGTATCCTTGGCGGATTCCCTGTAGTAGACGTAAAGGTTACAGTATTCGATGGTTCCTACCACGATGTTGACTCCTCTGAGCAGGCATTTAAGATTGCAGGTTCTATGGGATTCAAGGCTGGTATGGCAAAGGCAGACGCTTGTCTCCTCGAGCCTATCATGAAGGTAGACGTAGAAGTACCAGACGATTATCTCGGAGATGTTATCGGTGGTCTTAACGCTCGTCGTGGACAGATCAAGACAATTGAGCCACTCAACGGAACACAGCAGATTACAGCTGATGTACCTCTTGCTCAGATGTTTGGTTACGCAACAGCACTTCGTTCCACAACACAGGGACGTGGTAACTTCGTAATGCAGATCAGCCACTTCGCTGAGACACCAAAGTCCATCATGGAGGAAGTTCTTAAGAAGTAATTCATAGTATTCACTATGACCTTCTCGAAAAGAACAAGTCTTGTGACAATTTGCCACAAGAAACAGTCGATTTAATATCGTAAGATTTTAAATACAATAACAAAATCCAACGGAAGTGCGGTATGCTTTCTATAAATAGACTTGAAACGTAAGCGGAAAGTTTGTAAAATAGTAAGCAACGCGCGACCAGCGGAAGAAACATTCAAAATTTCTTAAGGAGGAAATTACAAATGGCTAAGGAAAAGTTTGTACGTAATAAGCCACACGTAAACATTGGAACAATTGGTCACGTTGACCATGGTAAGACAACTCTTACAGCTGCTATCACAAAGACATTGTCTTTCTTGGGTGGTGCTGACTATACAGAGTATGGTAACATCGATAAGGCTCCAGAGGAGAGAGCTCGTGGTATCACGATCAATACTTCTCACGTTGAGTATCAGACAGAGACACGTCACTATGCACACGTTGACTGCCCAGGCCACGCTGACTACATCAAGAACATGATCACAGGTGCTGCTCAGATGGACGGTGCTATCCTCGTAGTATCTGCTGCAGACGGCCCAATGCCACAGACACGTGAGCACATCCTTCTCGCTCGTCAGGTAGGCGTTCCATACATCGTAGTATTCATGAACAAGTGCGATCAGGTTGACGATGAGGAGCTTCTTGAGCTCGTAGAGATGGATATCCGTGATCTTCTCAACCAGTACGAGTTCCCAGGTGATGATACACCAATCATCCGTGGTTCTGCTCTTGCAGCAATCGAGGCTGATTCTTCTGACGTTAATGCTCCAGAGTACGCTCCAATCGTTGAGCTTATGAAGGCAGTTGACGAGTACATTGCTACTCCAGAGCGTCCAACAGACAAGCCATTCTTGATGCCAGTAGAGGACGTATTCACAATCACAGGTCGTGGTACAGTTGCTACAGGTCGTCTTGAGAGAGGTATCATCAAGGTTGGTGACGCTGCAGAGATCGTTGGTCTTCAGGATGAGCCAAAGTCTACAACAGTTACTGGTGTAGAGATGTTCCGTAAGCAGATGGATCAGGCTGAGGCTGGTGACAACATCGGTGCTCTTCTCCGTGGTATTGACCGTAAGGAAATTGAGAGAGGACAGGTTCTTGCTAAGCCAGGAACAATCACACCTCACACAAAGTTCGAGGGTCAGGTTTACGTATTGACAGCTGATGAGGGTGGTCGTCATAAGCCATTCTTCAACGGTTACCGTCCACAGTTCTACTTCAGAACAACAGACGTTACAGGTGTTGCTAACCTCCCAGAGGGCACAGAGATGTGTATGCCTGGTGACCACGTTACAATTTCTGTAGAGCTTATCACTCCAATCGCTATGGAGCAGGGCCTCAAGTTCGCTATCCGTGAGGGTGGTCATACAGTAGGTGCTGGTACAGTTTCTAACATCATTGAGTAATCTTTGATATTGTAACTAAACATCAATAATTATTGGGCTTCTTGATTATTCGAGAAGCCCATTTTTTGTCTTAAAATTTCTGCTTGCAAGAGTATAATTGTGTGTAGATAAATCAGAATTGTTGGTTGAAATATAAACTCAAACGACAAGAAAGGAGATAATATCCTATGCAAATAAAGATATTACATCTAATAGAAGGTGCGAAGAAAGCCGAAGGCTTAACTGTAATAATTGATGTGTTCAGAGCGTTCTCGGTGGAATGCTATTTATATGAAATGGGCGTAAAAGAGATAAGGCCAGTAGGAAGTATAGAGGATGCTATTCGATTAGGGGAGAAAATAGAGGGAAGCGTGCTTGTTGGCGAAAGACGCGGAGTAAAGTGTGAGGGTTTTCGCTTTGGGAATTCGCCGTCGACGATTGTTTCCGATGAGGTTTTTGGCAGGACTGTAATTCATTCGACGAGTGCAGGAACGCAGGGGATAGTGAACGCGACGGGCGCAAGTGAGATTGTTACTGGAAGTCTTGTTAATGCAAGGGCAGTTGCCAAATACATTCGTAGCAAGAACCCTGAAGTTGTGTCGCTTGTGTGCATGGGAAATAATGGAACGCGAGAGGCGAAGGAGGATGAGCTTTGCGCTGAGTACATTAGAAGTTTGCTGGAGGGGGAGCCAATTATAGATATGGATGAGAGGGTTCGTGCGTTAAAGGTTGATGGCGGAGAGCACTTTTTTGATAGTTCGAGGCAGGATGTGTTTCCGACGGAAGATTTCTGGATGTGCATAAAGTACGATTTGTTTCCGTTCGTGCTTCGTGTGGAGCGAGATGAGCTCGGGTTTGTTAGTAGAAAGGTCGAGTTCGGTTGAGATTAGAGTTGGAATAAATCGATGAGAGTTTTGCGCACGAGAGAAATGTCTATTGGGGTTTGGATACTCTCGAATGACGCGATAAGATTCTTGCCTAAATAGATGTCGTTAGTTGCATATTTATTGATTTTATGAAGTGCATTATTGCGGTATTCTTCGTTGTCCATCATGCCGAAGTGCTCGAAGTAAACCACCTCTCTTGTAACTGGATTAAGAAGTGTGAAGTCTGGGTAGACCTTGGAGCCGTCGCTTAGAATAAGCTCGGCCTCGTAACGATATGGAATTTTCAACTCATAGAATAGGTTTGCAAGTAAAAGCTCTGATTTGGATCTAACAAATTCTCCTTGAAGAGTTTTGTACAATTTATGTTCTTCGTTATATGGATTTGAATTAAATGGAACAGAAAGCCATTCCTTAGTGAACTGTTTATCATTAAGGACAAGTGGATGTACAAGCTCCTGGCGTGCTTTCGAAAGAGAATCATAGCATTCTTCGATGCTGTTAGCTTCGAGCTTTGATATAAGCTTGTCGATTTCTTTGATTAGGTATGCAGTTCTATTTAGAACCTTCTTATAGTATTGGTTCTGCGCAATCTTGGCTGCTAATTCTTTGCCACCGTTTTTGCTTGAGAGATATTTACCCTTTGTGTCACCTTTGGTGGAGATAAGGAAAAACGAGGATTGATTATTACGATGATCAATTCTTATGTTGTCGGATATTGTATTATCAATCCTCGAACTTGCGTTATGATTGATATTTTGTAGAGACAGCTTATAGTTGCGAAGAGCGCTAATCGAGTTTTTCATATTATTTCTCCTTGGTTGTATTGGTTATTGATAAATGGACTTTATAGTGGACTGAGTTTAATTTCAAGTATAAATATTGCAAAAATAGGCTATTTTTTCATTTGAAAAGAAAAATGAGACTAAATGAGGGGTTGTGAGACAGCATAGGAGTAGTGTTTTACGATAAGAATGGATTTTTGAGATTTTTATCGTAGTTTGTGTTGCGCTTCAAAGTTGGTAATTCGCTCGCATTACGATAAAAAATCATTTTTTTGATTTTTATCGTAGTGTTTTTCTTATGAATGAGCCTTTTTATAGAAGCTGACTACGATAAGAATTGGTTTTCTTGATTTTTATCGTAGTTTTCCATGCTGGATGGAGCTGTGTAACCTTGATAGCTTGCACAAATACTACGATAAAAAAGCTGTTTTAAGTTTTTTATCGTAGTTTGAATGAAATAGAGCCTTTGGAAGCACGTGCTCTTATACGATAAAAATGTTCTTTTTCAATTTTTATCGTAGTTTGAGGTTGGAAGAACGGCGCTAGCTGGCGTTACGACTACGATAAAAATGTGATTTTGAGAATTTTATCGTAGTTAACAAGGTTTTCGAGTTAGAAGGAATATTATAGCCATAGAATTAAAGTTTATTAACAAAACGTGCAAAGGCAAATAAGTGTGTTATTATATGTTGAGGGGCAAGTTGGCTATGTTGAAGGGAGACGCGCTTTATGAGTAAAGAGGAAATGAAGCTTACGCCGTTAGAGAAGAAGTGGGTTCTATATGATGTAGCTAATTCAGCTTTTACACTATTAATTGCTACTATTATTCCAATTTATTTTAATGGTATTGCTTCGGCGCAAGGGCTAAGCGATGTAGATTATTTGGCATATTGGGGATATGCTGCAAGTATAGCGACGCTTCTGGTTGCGCTTATTGGGCCATTTTTTGGAACGCTTTCTGACGGTAAGAACAAGAAGCTTAGGATGTTTATCGTGGCACTTGCGATTGGTGCTATTGGATGCGTGGCTCTTGGACTTGCGAAGACATGGTTAGTTTTCCTTGCGATATTTGTTTTGGCTAAGGTTGCATATCAACAGAGCTTGATTTTCTATGATTCGATGTTAAATGATGTTACGACTCCTGAGAGAGCGGATGTTGTATCGTCGAAGGGATATGCGTGGGGATATATTGGTAGCTGTATTCCGTTTGTACTTTGTCTTGTGATTGTTCTCATGCATGACAAGATTGGGTTAACGATGGATATTGCGATGTTGATTGCTTTTGCAATTACTTCTATTTGGTGGGTGGCTTGTGCTGTTCCGCTAATTAAGTCGTATGAGCAGAAGAATTATGTTGAGAATATTAGTAATCCGGTTAAGGATACATTCGCGAATTTGTTTGGACTATTTAAGGAGCTTAAGGGACGTAAGGATATTATGTTCTTCTTGATTGCGTTCTTTTTCTATATTGATGGTGTTTATACGATTATTGATATGGCGACGGCGTATGGAGAGGCGTTAGGTCTTGATTCGACTGGACTATTACTTGCATTATTGTTGACACAGATTGTCGCGTTCCCATGCTCGCTCATTTTTGCGAAGTTGTCGAAGAAGATTAAGAGTGAGACGATCTTGACGATTTGTATTTTTGCATATGTTGGAATTGCGGTGTTTGCATTTTTCTTGGATACACTTACCGAGTTCTGGATTCTTGCTTTCTGCGTAGGAATGTTCCAGGGCACTATTCAGGCAATGTCGAGATCTTATTATTCTAGGATTATTCCACCTGAGAAGTCTGGTGAGTATTTTGGTTTATATGATATTTTTGGTAAGGGCGCGGCGTTTACGGGTACTATGTTGATATCGGTAGTTACTACGATTACGGGTAGTACGAATAAGGGCGTGTCGTCGTTATCGATTATGTTTATTATTGGATTCCTGCTATTTAGAGTAGCGCTTAAGGAAAGAAAGAAGTATTTGGATAAGAAAGTGTGAGGAAGACGCGGTTATGAGTTATAAGGCAGTTTTGTTCGATTTGGATGGAACGGTGATGGATACTTCGGAGGGAATTTTGATTTCCTTGAAGGAGACGATTGAGAAGTTTGGGCTTGAGGTGCTGCCGGATGAGGAGCTTCGCAAGTTTATTGGGCCACCGATTGAGTGGTCTTTTGAGTCGCACTATGGAGTGAAGGGGCAGGAGCAGAAGGATATTGTTGCGTGCTTTAGAGATAGGTATAGTAACCACAATTTGCTGCATGCGTGCGTTTATGATGGCGTGTTTGAGTTTATGGATGCGCTTCGTAGAAGGGGCGTGAAGATTGGAATTGCGACGTACAAGAAGGAGGATTATGCGCTCAAGTTATTGAGGGCGTTTGAGGTCGACAAGAAGTGCGATGCGATTCATGGGTCGCATTATGATATCAAGGAGACAAAGGCCGATATTATTGTGAAGTGTCTTGGTGAGCTCGGCATTACGGATAGGAAGGATGTCTTGATGGTGGGTGACTCGAAGCATGATGCAATGGGCGCGAATAATTTGGGAATTGATTTTGCTGGAGTGAGCTTCGGATTCGGGTTCGAGAGTGGCCAGGAAGGTGAGAATATTGACGAATATGAGCATGTTGCTTATACGGATTATATGTTGGATTTGATTAGTTTGTTTGAGGACAAGGAGGACTTAGAGAAATGATAAAGAAGGTTGCACACATTATTGCGGATTTTCTTGTAGAGAAGGGCGTTAAGCATGTATTTACAGTAACAGGTGGAGGTGCGATGCATCTTAATGATGCACTTGGACATAAGGAAGGATTGATTAGCATTTATAATCACCATGAGCAGGCGTCCTCTATCGCGGCAGAAGGATATGCAAGACTAACGGGCGACATCGCAGTTTGCTGCGTTACTTCTGGTCCAGGTGGAACGAATGCGATTACGGGTGTAATGGGCGGATACCTAGATTCGATTCCGATGTTTGTTTTGTCAGGACAAGTAAAGAGAGAGACTACACTTTGGTCGACGGATGTTCCGCTAAGACAGCTCGGTGACCAGGAGTTTCCGATCATTGACTCCGTGAAAAATATGACTAAGTATGCGGTGATGGTAACAGAGCCGAAGGACATTTTGTATCATCTTGAGAAGGCATGGTATTTGGCAAACAATGGACGTAAGGGACCAGTATGGCTTGACATTCCACTAGATGTGCAGGCCGCTAAGGTTGAGGTTGAGGAGCTTAGGCTTTTCGAAAAGGAAGAGGAAGAAAAACTCGAAGTTGTTAAGGGCTTTGACGATGCGATGCTAGCGGACCTTTTGGGCAAGATTGAGGGTGCGAGACGACCTGTGATTTTGGCTGGTACTGGCGTAAGACTTGCTGGTGCGGCGGATAAGCTACTTAAGGCGGCTGACAAACTCAAGATTCCTGTGGTTACGGCGTGGAATGCGCACGACCTGATGACGGACGACAATCCTTGGTACTGCGGACGTCCTGGTACGGTTGGTACGCGTGGCGGAAATTTTGTTGTGCAGTCGGCGGATTTGCTACTCGTGCTTGGATGCAGAATGAATATTAGACAGATTTCGTACAACTACAAGGAGTGGGCGAAGGACGCGTACAAGATTGCGGTTGATATTGATGCGGCAGAGCTTGACAAGCCAACAATTGACATTGACATGAAGATCAATGCGGACGTTTCCGATGTGCTAGACAAAATCATCGCTTCCGACTACGAGGCAGGCGACACACATGCGAAGTGGGTTTCTTGGGGTAGAGAGATAGACGCTAGATTCCCTGCGTGTGCGGCAAGCTACAACGAGGAGAAGGACGCGATAAATCCATATGTTTACATCGACAGAATGACGAAGATTCTTGATGAGGGAGACAAGGTTATTTGCGGAAACGGTTCAGCGTGCGTAATTACTTTCCAGGGAATGCATATTAAGAAGGATCAGAGGCTCTTTACAAATTCTGGTTGCGCGGCGATGGGCTATGGATTCCCTGCGGCAGTTGGCTGTGCGGCGGCAATGAGGGACCTAGACAATAATTCTAGAGTGATTTGCGTGGACGGTGATGGTTCTTTCCAGATGAATTTGCAGGAGCTTCAGACTGTTGTATATAACAAGCTCAACTTGAAGACTTTTATCATTAACAACAATGGATACCATTCTATTAGACAGACGCAGACGAATCTTTTTGAGCCACCTCTAGTTGGTGTTTGCGACGGAAATGGACTTAGCTTCCCGGACCTTGAGAAGCTTGCGGCGGCATATAATATGCGCTATGTAAGAATTGACAAGGTAGACGAGATAGAGGCGAAGACGCTGGAGGCACTTGCTGGAAATGACCCAGTTTTGTGCGAAGTAGTGGTAAGCGATAAGCAGAATTTCGCGCCAAAGCTCTCGTCGAAGGTTCTCCCAGACGGCAGGATTGTGTCGCCTCCAATTGACGATATGTTCCCATTCCTAGAGCGCGAGGAGTATGAGGCAATCAAGGCTAGTGTGCTAGAAATTTGATTGCTGAGTGGGCTCTGGCAGGCGCAAGCTATAAGTTGTAACGGGGGACGGCTTTAACAAAGGAGGAGCGATAAATGTACGCGATAGTAACAGGTAGCACAGGAATGCTTGGCGTGGCGCTAATTAAGCTTTTGCTAGAAGAGGGCTTTAATGTAGTCGCTGTAGCTCGTCCTGGCTCGAAAAGAATCAACAACATACCAGAAGACGATAGAGTAAGTATCGTGGAACTCGAATTAGAGGACATGGGTCTTTTGCCAGGGGTCCTAAGTTCGATTGGTGTCACAAATGCGAAATTCTTTTCCCACTTGACGTGGGACGGAACATTTGGAAATTCCAGAAACGATATGGACTGTCAGACAGCAAATATCAAGGCAAGTCTTGATGCGGTAGCAGCTGCTGCAAGTCTTGGTTGTGAAGGCTTCATGGGAGCTGGTTCTCAGGCAGAATACGGTCGCGTAATGGACGGCACTAAGCTATCGGATAAGACTCCTACAAATCCAGAGAATGGATATGGAATAGCGAAGCTTTGCGCAGGACAGATGACGCGAATCAAGTGCGCGGAGCTCGGAATGAAGCATGTATGGGTTAGGATTCTTAGCACATATGGAATGCTTGATGGCGCACACACTATGGTTATGAGTATTATCAAGGCGTGCCAAGAGGGAAGAAGAGCATCTTGCACAAAGGGCGAACAAATGTGGGATTATCTATACGCGAAGGACGCCGCAAGAGCTTTCTATCTTGCACTATCCAAGGGAAAATCCGGCAGCATCTATCCAATCGGCTCTGGCAATGTAATGCCACTTAAGGATTATATCGTAGCAATTCGCGACGCTTGCTCGAAGGTCTACGGTAAGGAAATGCCAGAAATCGGTTTTGGCGACGTCGACTACTATCCTGGTCAGGTGATGTATCTTTGCGCAGATATTGATAATCTAACAAAGGACACCGGCTTTGTTCCGCAATATTCCTTCGAGGAGGGCATATTGGAGCTTGTTACAGAACTTAAGGCGTTAGAGGACGCTTGATAATGCTCTGTTAGTTAATGTGTTGATAAGAAATTGGAACAATAGGCCAATGAATTTTTATTGATATTTATCAAGAACAGCGATTGTTATCTCGGCGCAAATCTTAACGAGCTCAGCACAAGGGCGTTTCTTATAGTATTCGCTAGTCCTGTCCGCTGCTACGTGAGTTTCCTTCTGCGCCGCGTCACTTAATCCGAGCAAGTCTCTGCAAATGAACATGCCGTTGTTCTTGTCCTTGAACATCGAGACGGCCTCTTGCACGAGTCGGTAGTTCTCTGACTTCGCCTTGTTTATGGATACAGAGTCAGCCTTGTCATAGTCGAGTTCCGCATCAACTCCAGCGAAAAGACCAAGCACAATACACATTCCAGAAACGGCGCCGCAGACCTCTCGCATTCTTCCGATTCCGCCACCAAAAGAGGCGGAGATGCGAAGCATCAGCTCGTTATCTAATCCGAACAAATCAGCGAAGGCTAGACTTACTGCTTGCGCACAATTGTAGCCGCGCTTAAAATATGCTTCGGCTAAATCGACACGAGAAATGCCGTCCTTGTTTGAATGAAGATAGTTCTTGTCATATGTGTAGTAGGCCATACGTTTGCTCCATTTGCTTATTTAGGATTCAAGTCACTTGCATTGTTAGAGTGTTAGTCTAGCTTATAGGAATAGCAGGAAGTATTCTTCGGTGTTGGTGTATTTGTTGCACCTTCTGCGCGGTAGCCAAGTGCGCACGTTCCGCAGATTTTGTAGTTTGCAGGTAGTCCGAGATTAGACATATAGGTGTCGAATTCACTATCACCCTGAACATCCTTGAGCTGATTAATCCATACGGAGCTAATTCCCAGACTCTCTGCTGCGAGGAACATATTCTGAAGTGCGCATGAGCAATCGTTCTCTCCAAAGCGGTTGTCCTTGTCATATGCTGCAATGATGAGAGAAGTTGCTCCATAGAAATTGTAATCGTCGCCGCGTCCAAGCTTTGCTCTAATCATTGTATAGAGGTCCTCAACAATCTCTTGCTTGTTGATTACGACAAAATGCCACTTCTGCGTGTTCATTCCACATGGCGCAAGCACCGCCGTATCCGCAATTTGCTTTACTATCTCATTTGGAATTCTCTCTGAAGTAAAAGCGCGGTTGCTTCTTCTTGTAGCAATGGATTTGATTGTATCGTTTGTCATAGGTATTCCTCCATTTATGTATTTTTCTTTATTTCTTTCTCGAAAAGCACCCTGCTAACTAGCAAACCTACTAGTTAAGCTATTAGCCAACAGCACCTTCTGGTGGTGTAGTCGGATATGTGATAGTTCCATCTGGGTTAATTATCGGCGCCGGTGTCGGTGTAGGTGACGGAGTATGTAGTGGACAAATCTCTTCCGTATCTGGTGTCAGATATGCTCCATTTACGAAATAGTCTACGTTTGTCGTGGACGCCTGCTGACAATACTCCGTTGCAATATAGCCAGAATTACATACTTCTAGTGCGAGTATGGAGTCTGGTCTTGGGAAGCCAATGCTTGGTAGGTCATCATGGATTCTACTCATTACATAGTACCAGATTCGTATCGCGTTGCTTCTGTCTCCAGAAGGGATTGCCGTTTGTCTAAGTCTGTTGTCGTATCCGTACCAAACGGCTGCGCAATAGTATGGTGTATATCCGCAGAACCATTTGTCTAGGTTGTCGTCAGTTGTACCAGTCTTGCCAGCTGTCTCGATTCTCTCACCATTCGCGTTAGTGATTACAGAGGCGTGACCAGATGCAGTACCCCATTCGATAACATCCATTAACATGTCACTCATTAGGAAGGTCGTTTCCATAGAGAAGACGCGGTAACGAGCTGGGTTACTCTCGAGGATAATGTCTCCGTCGCTATCTAATACCTGCGTGTATGCGTATGGCTCATTGTAGACACCGCCAGATGCTAGTGTAGCATATGCTGCTGTCATCTCAAGTGGTGTCATTCCTACTGTGAAGGCACCAATTGCTTGTGCTGGATACGAGCCATCTGCTGTTCTGTCGATGCCCATTTGTTGCAAGAACCATAGTGCCGTGTCGCCGCCAACGTCATTCCATACCATTACGGCGATGGTGTTCTTGGATCTAGCCACTGCTTGACGGATGGTCATTGGACCTGCGTATGCTCGGTCAGAATTAAGAGGCCATATCGCGTCTGGGGCACTTGGGTTCAAGTGGCTTTCTTCGTCAATATAAATCATCGAAGGCGTAATGAGCTGAAGCTCGAGTGCAGGTGCATACGCGATAAGTGGCTTGATTGAAGAGCCTGGCGACCTGTATGCATCGGTTGCTCGGTTAAGTCCAAGGTTCACCGTCTTCTCGCCGTAGCCGCCTTGCATCGCAGCAATGGAGCCGTTTGAGACATCAATGACGACCATTCCGGCCTGCGGTTTCTCTGGGTACAGCGTCAGCGCAGCTGGATCGGTCTGGAATAAATTCTCGGTCATGAAGGCTTCGTCTACAACGGCTTGCACCTCTGGATTCAAGGTCGTGTAGATGTGATAGCCGCGGTTATATACAATCGTTGTAGCAAGCGAATTCGAGATATTACGTTGCTCACACAAATCGCTAATTACTTCGCGCACAGCATATTCTGCAAAATATGAATTGATGTCAGTGGAACTCGTGCTGTCGTTTGTCTGGAAAACTAGTTCCGTATTAAGTGCGTCGTTATATTCGTCTTCCGTGATGAAGCCAAGCTCGTACATCTTCGATAGCACGATTCGCTGACGGCGAAGAGCGTTACGACGACCCGACTCACGGAGTGGGTTGTAGTAGGATGGACTTTTCGGAAGGCCTGCAAGAAAAGCACACTCGGCGAGAGAAAGCTCACTAGCGTCTTTGCCGAAGTAGTTTTGTGCTGCGGCCTGAATGCCGACGTAGTTGTTGCCCATTGGCGCGAGGTTGATGTAGAGCTCCAAAATCTCGTCCTTGCTTAGATCCTGCTCGAGAGTCATCGCGGAGAACCACTCCTGAACCTTACGCGAGGTGGAGTGCTGGTCCTGTCCTGAGATGAGCTTAACTGTCTGCTGTGTGATAGTAGATCCACCGTGCGTCGCGCTACCGCCGTTAAGGAGCGCAGAAATGATGGCGCTGCCGATACGCCTGATATCGATTCCGGAATGCGAATAGAAGCGCTCGTCCTCGATAGCAATGATGGCCTCATCGATATAGGTGTTCATGACCTCGCCGTAAGAAACGTACACGCGGTCGACGTTCTCAGTGCCAGTTAGCTTGCTGATAACGTTGCCGTTCATGTCATAAACGAACGAAGTCTGAACCTCTTCGGTCTGCGTCAAATCCGCAATTGAGAGCGGCGTCGTAGTCGATACATATCCTAGAAGCATTCCGCAGCCAAAGCCGCCGAACGCGAAAAGCAAGCACAAAAGCATAATTAGTCCGATGCGGAATACGTCGGAGAAGAATGAGAAAATCTCGTGAAAAATCGACCTGTTAAAGCCAGACCTTGTTGGCTTGCCCTTCAAAGTCGCACGAAGCTCGTCCGCGAGTGCTGTTCTCTCAGGCGGAATCTGACTTGTGGTACGGCCAGAGCCTGTAGTGTGGCTTGCGCGGTTGGTGTTGTTTGTATTATTGTCCCTATTGTCGTTATAGTTCATAAATCTTTCCTGTAGTGTCCCTATGTTGTTTTTGTCTTAGTTTGGACGATACCTTATTATTTTAGCACTTAGGCGCTCTAATAAGAATAATAAAGAACAATTTTAACATAAATGCCTCAAAACTCATAAGAATTTGGGTTCGCATGGCTATTATGGTCTGGCAGAAGATTTCGATTTGGCTGTTGCTTCTGAGGATTTATGTAAAGAGGTCTGGTAGATGAAACGGTAAAAATAATTGGAGTTTTATCTACCGGTTTGTCTACCACGTTAGATTTCACCATTACACAGCAACAGTAAGGGGAAGTGAGAAGTCATAGAATTCCTTCATGAATAACTTTTGCTATTTGATATGCTTGCATATACGACTTCCAGATCTCGTCGTTGTCCATTAAGTTCTGATAATCTTCATTTGATATCTGTATGTTTAATGCATATAATGTGGAAAAACAAAGATGAGAGCAAAGAGTATGGATAAGATCATAAACACACAAGAAATAGAGCATATTACGTGCACTGCACTTGGAAACGAGGGGCAGGGAATTGCGCGGCTTGATTCTGGTAAGGTGGTTCTTGTTCAAGGACTTTTGCCAGGAGAGAATGGAACTGTTCGCATTACTTCGTCGAGAAGCAAAATTGCAACAGCCGAGCTTATTCATAGAGAGAATTCTGCACCAAACAGGGTTGTTCCTGAATGTGAGCTAAGCGGAAGCTGTGGCTGCGACCTTATGCATATGACATATGAGGCTGCTTTGGAATATAAGCAAAACAAGGTTCGCGACGCGCTTATTCGTATTGGAAGATTCGATGAGGATTTTGTTAACGAAGTGATGAGACCTATTGTCGGTGCAGATGAAGCCGATAGGTATTCGTATCGCAATCACATGCAGTATGCGATATGTGAAGCAGCAGATGGCGGACAGACAACGGGGCAAAGACTTCGTGGCACGAATTCTTTTGTGAGGACTTTTTCCTGCAAGCTTGAAAATAGTGTAATACGATGTGCAAGGAGAGTTGTCGACGAGTTTTTGTCGAGGTATCCAAGCAGGCTGTTTTCTGGTGTGATTCTAAGAGGTTCAGATAGGACACGCGAGCTTCTAGTTGAGCTTGTGACAGAAAGCGACTCGGCGCATGAGATTATTATTCGAGATGCGAAGGCTTACATTGAGGTGTCTGGGTTAGCAAAGGAACTATCATGCTTGAAGATGGACCTTAGCATTGATGGCGAGGATGAAGCGTCGATATGCTTGCGTGGCATTGTGCTTCAGATGTGCCACAGCAAAGCGGATAAGAGAACTAGGCGCGGAACAAGGCATATTCTTTTTGGCGAGGATTCGTATCACGAGTCCATGATGGGCAAGATGTTTAAGATTAAGGCAGGAGCTTTTTTCCAGGTGAACACGACGCAGGCGGAGAAGCTTTTCGGAGTGGTCAAGGAGGCGATTTCTGACGCGGATGTTGTCTACGATTTGTATTGCGGCACGGGCACAATCGGAATTTGCACGACGCAGGAGAAGGCTACGCTTGTTGGAGTCGAGGTGTCGCCAGAGGCAGTCGCGTCCGCCAAGGAAAATGCACGAATCAACGGAATGACAAACGCGAGGTTCGTGTGCAAAATGGCCGAGAAGTACGATTATAGCGACAAGGCACTGCCAAAGCCAACGACAGTCATCGTCGACCCCCCTCGAAAAGGACTCGACGTCTCAATAATTCGCAAGCTAGTTGACCTCGATGCACCAGCTATTGTGTATGTTTCATGTGACCCTGCGACGCTTGCACGCGATCTGAAAAATCTTGCGTCAGATTACAGAATCTGTTCTGTGACACCAGTGGATCTTTTTCCTTGGAGCAGTCATGTGGAGTCAGTGGTCTTGATGTCAAAAGTGAAAGAGTAATGAAGCCTCAAATGGCTTGAAATCAAGGGACTCTGAGAATATCGCCCTGAAACAGAGGCTATACAGGGAATCCCTTTTTGTCCAACAACTCGATTTTTCGTCCAAATTAAGCCCGATTTGGACGAAAGTCATTACGATTGGATGATAAAATTGATAGAGGAGAATACGCTAATAAAGATAAGGATGAAGTTAGTATGGAGCTACGAAAAATCAACACACAGGATGCATTTGCCCAATGGGAATACACAACGGCTTTGCCGGCAGATGAAAATGGACTGACCAACCCATATAAAGGTGTTTCATATGATGAATATGTAGAAAAAGTACTTCCTGAATTAATCTCGTATGAACATCCGGTAAATATGCCTGAATGGTTTGTGCCTGAAACATATTATTATCTGTGGGATGACGGGCATCTTGTTGGAGAGTTTAGGATCAGGCATCATCTTACGCAAGCACTTCGAACAGGTGCGGGGCATATCGGTTATAGTATCTTGAAGGGTGTTCGCGGTAAAGGCTACGGAACAGAAGGCTTAAGGCTTACGATTATGATCGCAAAAGACATTATTCCGGAGGACGAGATATATTTGCGGGTCAATAAAGATAATATTGCGTCCCAAAAGGTCATGATAAAAAACGGAGCTTACATCGCAGGAGAAGATGAAACCCATCTGTTTATGCGAATAGCAAAATAATCCGGATTTGAAGCATCCCAAAGACAATCAAATAATAATCTCGCTAGGAATCATGATGCTTACCGAGAAATAGTTTTCGCCTTGTTCAATATTAATAGTACCATCATACGAATGGACTATTTGTTTGATATTTCTGATACCATATCCATGTCGATTGGAGTTTTGCTTGTCAGTTTTGAGGTTCGCACTAGCTTTGACCTTGTCTTTTACCGTATTCGAAAAGGATACGAACAGAAGTCCATCTAGGTTATTAACTATTGCTGTTATTATCTTTCTTTCCTCCATTTTTTCCTCCATTTTCTCGCAGGCTTCGATGGCATTATTGAACAGATTAGACAGTATTATTACTAGCTCGGTATCGGTGATAGGGAGCCCAGAAAGATTTGTCAAATTAAATCTTACTTGTATTCCTTTTCGCATAGCTTCTGCGTACTTAGCGTTTAATATTGCCGAGGCTATGGCGTTTCCTGTGTTAACAACATCGGTATATATTGGTAGAATTTTGTCAGTCTTGAGATATGTTTCTAATTCGTCATATTTCTTAGATGAGACAAGTGAATTGATAACTGATATGTAGTTTTTATACTCGTGTTCTACTGCCGCAATTTCTTTATGCTCTTCGGTAATTTGAATATACAAATCCTTCAAATCGGAAGCATATTCATTAGCAATCTTGCTGTTCTCCATAGTGATTTTGTTGTTTAAGTCTATCCTTAGAAGCCAGAACATATAGATATTTGCAACGAGCACACAAATTGAAAGGTATGTATAAAAACTAACCTCTCCATCTGTGATTTCTCGGCCAGTATTTAAGAGGATATAGGCAAGAATAAGACTAACAGAAATTATTGGAAAGACCAAGAACTTAATGATTTCTAGTGGATCTAGTTTCTTATATTCTGGATTCTTAAATAAATAATTCAAAGCGATAATGAGAAGGAAGTAGAATAACTGACTTAGGACTCCTCCATATATAATTACAATTGTTTGGCTAGCATCTAGAAGATGAATGTACCCTGTGAAATTTATTGCTATCGTATAAAAGGAGAATTCTATTATCATCTCAAGTAAGTATTGAACAACGGCAAGAAGCACAATTTTTAATTTGCTGTCGCGGTATAGAACTATTTCAAAAACGGAAGAGATAATGATAGTAGCCAATGCCTTTAGCAAAAACACATTAGAAAATATATTTACAACAATTATTTCGAGGATTATCCAAAGTGCTAGTGCTAATCCCTTACGGTAAGAAACGAGGCGTTTTTCTCGAACAAAAACTCCGATAAATAAATGAACGAGAAACACAAAAAATACTGTATTAATTACATCATATATAGCTATCATGATTTGTCTCCTAAATACTTCATATAACCGTTAATAAAATCCGTCTTGTAAGAATCTGATATTCTAATTAACTTCGTAAAATTACTACCTGCACTGATATTTATAAAGCCCTTACGATCTATGGAACGAACATACTTTAGATTTACTAATATTCCAGTTCTTATAGCTAAGAAACAATTCGCATTTCCTAATTCTTTCAAGACGGAATCAATTTTGCCTCTTTTCTTATAGCAAGTAACAATGGATTTCTCTAGTATGTAGTACAACAGATAGTGCTTGCTCGTTTGTATGTATACTATGCTTTCAGGGTTTACCTTCAGACTTTTGTTCCCGAATTCGAGAAGTTTAGGATCATTAGAGTGGCTGTTTTTTATCTGCAGCGCTCGTTCCAGACAGCCTTGAAGTTCCATCTCGAACGCCATTTCGTGCTTAATCAAATACCTTATAGCATCGTATTTGTACCCCTCTCTCGAAAATTCATAATATACAGTAACAAAAGCAATGCAAGATTTGGGAGCTTTCTCTCTTATCACTTTCGCCGTTTCAAATCCGTTAAGACCTTCCATTTCATAATCAAGCAAAAACAAGTCAAACGAAGAGAGCTGTTCAGTTTGAACCAAATCCACTCCGCTTTGAAAAACATCGACCTTATACTTAACCTTCAATGGATCAAGATAGGACGCTATAAGATCTAATTCTCTACTAAGAAAAGTCTTGTTGTCATCACAAATTGCAATTCTAAACATATGCTCCCTCGAAAAGTATCTATTTTATTTAATTAAATTATTATCTGTAATAGTCGTCAATACTCTAGGCAAAGATTCGCTATAATCTGGCAAAAATATCATTAGAGACCATATAAGTATGATTCTTTGCCAGAAAAGTACGATTCTTTGCCAGATATCTTGAAATTGCTTTTCTCATTGTTAAGATGAACTTAACATGAACAAAGGAGGACAAAGCAATGTTAGAACTTTCTTGCAAATCTATTGTCAACAAGATGGTAGAGAATAAGATAATCGATGCAGAAAAGTTTGAGATATATGCTTACAATCTCTACACAGAATTATACGGGGGGTGGTAATTAACGCTTATGAGAAAGAATTATGTTTATGTTGGACTTGCAATACTTTTTATTGTAGTTTGTTTAGTTGCTGTCGCTAGAATTGATAGTCAGAAACAAACTCCAGAAGAAAGACGTATAGAGCAGGTTGAGCAAGAACAGAATTCTGAGAATAATGCACCGACCACTTCACCTTCGGGTGAAGTGGTTCAAATTCCAGGTTCTGAAGAGAGTTCAACTGACAATGTAATACAAAATCGATGGGGAACTTTAGAATACCGAGTAATTTCTTGTGAAATATATGATGATACTAATATATTAGAACAAACACAGTTTCCTTCAGAATATTTCTTAGAAGGTGAATATCCAGATCCAAATTATATTAGTAGTGAAATAAATTCCTATGAACTGAGAGAAGACTATCCAGAATATGCTGAGTGGTGTGAAATGGATTACGAAGAAAGTCTTAATTCAGATTTTGACTACGATGCATTTATAGCAGAGCATGAAGCCGACTATACTATTGAAGAAGATCCTGATACAAGATATGTTTTTGTAACAGTGGAAGTTACTAACTTAACAGATGAAGATCTTTATACTGATGTTGGTGCATATCTAGTTGTTGAAAATGTAGAACCAGTATATGAAGGCTATCCGATTCGTGATGCGACTGATATGATAACATATTTTGATTACTTGCCAGATTTAACAGGGGATGAGTTAGCCCACAGAAGATTCTGGTATGATTTTGAACCTGGTGAATCACGTATATTCACTATTGGATATACCATTAGAAGCTGGCCTGAGGTAAATTTCAGATTCACAGATGATACGACGTATTATTACTGTTTTTTTTATGAAGGCGAGTCGGTTACTTCAGCAAGGTATTACATAAATTCGGTGTGCTTAAATGAGCTAATTTAAAGAATTATTTAGTAGTGTATAAATTCAAGAATGAGAGGGTAATTTGGTGTTTACAGATGAATAAAATACTTAGAATTGGATTATTTATTACTGTACTCTTTGTATTGTTTTGGTGTGGGAGGATTTGGAGCATTAATCAAGTTGAAGATGATACAGTTGTTTATGAGATGAACCAATTAATTGACTGTGGTGATATTACTATCGAGGCTATAGATTCATTTCTTTTAACAGTAGAGGAGTTTGAGAATCGATTTGATTTACCTGAGGGCACGATCTGGGATTCTGCTGGCGATGATTGTGTAGTAGGTGTTTGCTTAGATGTTACTAATATTACTGAAGCAGCAATAGAATGGGACGATCTCTTCGAATTAATTAGTTTTGGTTTTGAGTCTAAGAGATGGGCAAGTGCTTCTGCTCCTTATCTTGCCCCGAGTGTCAACACATTTTATTCTGAAAGTTTTGAAGCTGGAGCCAATCAAGAGATATGGTTATTTACAACAGTCTCCAAGACATGTTTCAAGGATAGCACTTGGGAAAATATTAGAAGCAGAGAGTTCTTCTATGTTTTAACATTATCACCTTATAAGGTAGAAATCAGGTTAGCAATATGAGAGCATTAAAAATAGAAATACATAGAGCATTTTTCAACAAAAATATGTTAAGCAGTCTGCTTATGGGAATCGTTATAGTCTTTGCTGACTTAGCTTTGTTTAGTAAGACTTTCCTTTCTCAAGATAGGGTGCTAGTACAAGCATGGATAGGAACGAACTATTTATATGTATATCCCGTAATATATTATACATTGTTTTCAATTATGGCATGTTTGCCATTTGGAGGCTCGCTTTATTTAGATATCACTTCTGGATATGATAAGAACATATGTATAAAAACATCTAGAATTGACTATATAAGTTCTAAGTGTATAGCTGTGTTTTTATCAGGAGCTTTTGCTGTAGCATTTCCACTATTTATGAATTTCTTTATAGCTTCTGGACTGTTTCCAAGTATGCAGCCTGAAAGACTTGAATTCACTGTGGCTGGTGCAGTGTTAGATATTCATTTTTTGTCCGAAGTCTTTGATTACAACGCAAGTTTATATTGTATCATTTACATTTTTATCGATGCTCTGTTTGGTGGCGCGATTGCGCTAGTATCGTTAGCGATTACAAAACTTACCGGAAACTTGTTTACTGTTACAGTTATTCCTTTTGTTCTAGTGCTTTACCAAGCAATGTTCATGTATGACGACAATAAGAACTGGGCAGTAATGGAAATGATAAAACCAGATCAGCAGGTAGTTACGCCGTGGCTTCATATGCTTATGGCATACATACTTATTTTATTAGTATCACTAGCGGTGTCAATTATGATTAATAGAAAGAGAGATATTCTATGATAGAGATAACAAAACTAACAAAAAAGTTCAAAAAGGCTGTAGTGCTTGATGACATAACAATTAGCTTCGAACCAGGCAAAATATATGGTTTGAGAGGAAAGAATGGTTCTGGAAAAACTATGCTAATGAGAGCAATTTGCGGACTGATTCTGCCGACGAGTGGAGAGATACGAATTAATGGTGAAGTATTACATAAAGATATCGCCTTTCCTCGAAGCGTGGGAGCGCTGATAGAAAATCCTTCGTTTCTCCCAGATTTAAGCGGATATAAGAATCTGATAATGCTTAATAAACTAAGTAAAATCGCATCTGAAGAAGAAATAGTAAAAGTACTCGAGGATGTCGCACTAGATCCAAAAGACAAGAAGCCATACAAGAAGTATTCTCTTGGCATGAAGCAGAAATTGGGAGTTGCAAATGCAATTCTTGGTGCACCGGATATCATCATTCTTGATGAGCCGATTAATGCATTAGATGAAGATACTGTTGTGAAGATAAAGAAGTTGCTAATTGACTTGCGAGATTTAGGGAAGACAATTATCGTGGCATGTCACGATAGAGAAGAGTTGGAATATCTAAGCGATATCATCTATGAAATTAAAGATGGACGAATAGTCGGAATTAAGGAGTTATAAATGAGCGGTTTAAGATTATTAGGATACGACTTGAAGTATGGAATCTTTAGGCGTTGGTATGTGTTTTTCATTGCGATTGTATTTGCTGCAATACAGAGCAATAAGTGTTTTAAGCTTATTCAATCGCTAAATGAATATGGATACATGCGAGGAAACGGAAGTCTTATGGATTATTATGCTTATAGCTTATGCGGAGATATAATTTACATACCTGATCCAACAACCATTTTCTTCCTTCCATTGCTTTGGTTTACATTTCAAACAGGTGTTTCTTATGCAGTTGCATACTATACGGAACATGACTTAAGAAACAGTGGGCGCAATGTAATTTTGGCGTCAAAAACACGAATACAATGGTGGATTTCAAAGGTGATAACATGCATTGTTTCTGTTGTGATCTACTTTGTATTTACGCTATCAATGATAACTATATTTGCGAAGATTAACGGTGCTTCCATGTCGTTAGAGATGAGCAAAGATTTCAGCGTCAGCAATTACAGCGCAACTATTTTTTATCTAAATCCTAACGAAATATTATATATAGTAATAGTAATACCGCTTATTACTACAATCGCAATTTGTTTGTTTCAGGTAGCATGTAGCTTGATTTTTTCTTCAGTCTTGTGCTTCGCAGTAGCATGTGGCATGTATGTGCTATCATCATTCTATACAAGTCCATGGCTTGTTGGAAATTATACTATGTGGCTTCGAAGCAGCTACTATACAGAAGGCGGAGTGTCACCTGAAAGCGGAATAGTTATGTCAGTTATGTTAATGGTATTAGCAATAGCTGGCGGTTCTTACATCATTAAGAATAAGGATGTGTTCTAATTATTATCAAAACATAATCTAAGATGAATGCTTTTCAAAAGGGAAGAGCAATGAAGATGAGAGACGATAAGCAAAGGCACTCGCCAGATAGATATCTGAAGTGAGTGCTTTTTTGCTTGAGGTGAACTATAATCTAAGAGGGACTTGATATTGGTGTTAGAGTTTCTAGTACGAGAGGCTAACATAAAGGAGGCAATATGAGACACAATTTTCTCTTCGATTTGGATCAAACGCTGCTAAATTTCCACGCGTCGGAACATATCGCGCTCAAAAATGTCGTCAGCGCACATGGCTTCGAATTCACAGAGGACCTCTACGCCTACTTCAAGGTGCGCAACAAAGAACTCTGGCTTCAGTACGAGAAAGCACTCATCACAAGACAGGACATCTATACGACTAGGTTTGGGCTCCTTTTCGAAAAGCTAGGTGCCGACACATTCAGTCTTGATCTTCTCGCCATTAACTCCGAGTTCATAGTTCAGATGTCACGCAATGGTGTCCTGATGGATGGTGCGCTCGATTTTGTAAAGCGAATTCGCGACACGTTCTCGGACAGCAAGATTTACATCGTCACGAATGGTGTTAAGATAAACGCGGATGGTCGCATCAAGTCGACTGGCTTGGATGAATTTATCGATGGCGTGTACATCAGCGAGGTTATGGGTGTGACAAAGCCGGCGGCGGAGTTTTTCGAGAGGGTGATTGACGACATTGGGAAGCCGAAGTCTAGCTATATCGTAGTTGGCGACTCGCTTTCTTCCGACATGCTTGGTGCTAAGAACGCAGGACTAGCATCTTGTTGGTTCATGCCAGAAGAAAGCGTTGGTTCAGAGGACGCGGTACTCAACGCGATGCGTGAGTACGAGATTGACTACAAGGCTGGTTCTTTTGACGAGCTATATGAGGTTCTTGTAAAGTGGGTTTCTATGAAGACGAGATAGAAGATTACGAGGTAACATCTGTGCATAGAAGCAACTGCGATTTTTGCAAAATAATTGGAGGCACATCATGAGTAAATTTTGGAAAACATACGGCATAGTACTACTAGTTATAATTGGAGTTACGCTCATAATCAACGCTGTGTTTTTTGTCAATGTCTGCTATCACATTGAAGCGCATGATAAGGCGGTAGAAGAAGCTGTTGAGAATGGATTTGATGACAAATATCGTTTGGCAAAAAGACTTGGTACAACCGAGATGGAGGGTGAGGAGTATTATATTTTCGAAAGTGTCTCTGCTTCTTTCTTCGAGGATGAGGGATATTATTTTCTCGTGCCAACAGACGATGAGTTTAACGATGTAGTTCCTCAGCTCGACACGGATCTCGAATTGTTTGGTCGTGACATAACGACAATTAACCAAGACGGGAAGACATATACCATACTGGATTTATACAAAATCGCTCGCTGTGACCAGCACCTTGCTATGGAAGCATTTGAGCTTTCAGTGCTTTGTAGTTTTGTTTTTGTTGCTCCCGTCGTGCTTATTGCAGGAGTAATTTGGATAGTGCATTTTGTTCGTTATCGTCGCCTTCATATTCAAAAATGATTTGGCACTGATGCACGTCCGATGCTTTTTTCATATAGAATTTAATGTAGGAAGATATTCATATGAGCGACTGCCTATGCAGGTAAACACGATTTGATTTGATTTGACGTGAGGTGACGCTTATGAGACGAAAGATTATTTCTGCCTTGATGCTTTTCGCGATGGTAGGGGCGGCGGTATGCGCTTGTAATAAGGACAATCCGACAGAGACCAATCTCGTGTCCGGGGTGCAGGAAGCGGAAGTGGCGGAAGCAGCGAAGACCTATTACGAGATGAGGACCTTTAATGCTGACGACGTAATCGACGGCAATCCTGGGCAATGGGCGGGCCCACAGAAAGTGCTTTATGGCGACGACGAGTGCTTTGTCGTTATCGAAAGTTACTGTATTGGGCTACCAGACGAGCTAGAAGAGGCGCAAGGCGAGGACAATGACGTATACAGAGTTCGCAAATATTCGATTAGGGAAGACGACTTCGGCGCAGTTCTTGGCGAATTCGACCTCGGCGAGATTTTATCTATCGTTAGCGACGAAAGCTCCGAGATGACTAGCTCCATGGTAAGCAGCCTCATGATTAGTGAGGACGGAAACCTCGTGGTCTTAACTCAGACGCTAGACTATACCGATTACAGCACGACAAACAAGGCCTACTTCGTTGACTTCGAGACGGGTGAGCTTTTGTCTGAGCCAGTAGACATCGCTCTCGACACAGGCATATATGGATTCGACTGGTTCGTCTCGCCAATAGAACACGATAACGGCATGACTTTTGTTACTGCTAGAAGTGCTACGGCGCCAGCAATTAAGCTGTTCATCCTTAATGACGAATTCGAGATAGACCGCGAGATAGAAATCACTGATTTTGGAGATTCTGGAATAATAAGCATCACAAGCATAAGAGCAGTCGGAAACAACTCCTTCTTAATCTCCGGACATGACTACGAATATGAAGATGTGGCCTTTATTTACGATGTCGAAGCAGAAACTCTAACCGAGACGAGCCTTGTAGATTACTGGAATTACAGCTGTTTTGCGGACGGCGGCGTCTATGGCGTAGATGATTTTGGCATTATCTTTCTCTCTTTCGAAAATAGCGAGTCCGAACAAATAGTAGACTTCAATAACGGCATCTTGGATAGAAACCTTGTTGGATCCTCGCTCACAATACTTTCAAAAACGAGCAATGGCTTTGTCGGTGTCCAAATGTCAATTGAATATGGATACACATATGTGTTATTAGAAGAGACTGAAACCAATCCATTCGAAGGCAAAACCGAACTAAAACTCGCTATAATGTCGGACTACGTTCCATCAGGAATCAACACAGCCATTTATCTATATAACTTGAACAGCACCGATTCCTACATAACAATAGACACGCGTTATTTGCTATCAAGGTACTTAGATGAGAATACAGATATCGACTACAACGAGTCATTATCCTCGTATAGAGAGAGCGCTGCTTTTCAAGAGGGGGTAAGGCAAGGCGAGGCGTATGTGACAAACCAGATGGCGATAGACATCATGTCAGGAGATGGGCCGGACATAATAATAAACGGCTACGAATATAGTCAGTTCAACACAAGCAATGTAATGGTTGACCTAAACACGCTCATAGATGGCGACCCAGAGTTTCACAGGGAGGACTACTTTGACGCGGTTTTTGCTACGACGACAGATGGTCTATATCAAGTGCCATATTTTGTTGACATATTAGCGATTGAAGACGTAGAGGGTGCTGCCGAGTACCGCAATGATTCATGCGGTGTAACACTTGAGGACTATCGTGCTTATGTATCAGAGTTTTGCAACGGAGTAGATCCATTAATTGCAGGAAATCTAGTAAGAGAAGAATACTTCCTATTCCTATTTAACATGAGCAGGAATCTATTCTTCTCAGGAAACGAGATAGATATAGACAACGAGAATTTCTACGAGATAGCTGAGTTTTGCGCAGAACTTCCAGAAATCACGATGGACTATGATGAATACCACAATTGGTTATGGCAGTCGGGAAACCAGCCGACAGCGTGGTTCAGCGATTATGGTGGAGTCGCGCTTTATGATGGGCGAATAATACTAGCTGTTCCTTCGCCTGATGGCTCACCAGCACAGTTTAGAAGCAGGGGTTCAGTTGGAATCACAAACGCTTGCGAGGATGTCGATGCTGCATGGGAATTTGTGAGGATACTTTTCTCGGATGAGATACAAGCAAGTCACCTATATTCAGGTACAGTAAACCGAGAAATATTCCGAACAAGCCGCGAGCAGATTGTAGAGATAAACAACGAAGAAGCAGAAAACTATTATGACCCGACTGATCCATCGTATGTGCCGCCAAGATATGCAGATACAATGGTAGACGAACTCATGAACGCATACGAAGCGGCAACAACAGTCTATACATACGATTCAGATATCGACCTAGTTCTCTACGAAGAGATTCAGGCATATTTTGCAGGCGACAAGACGCTAGATCAGGTTATAGAGATAATTGAAGATCGCTGTCAGACAATTCTTGATGAACGCGGATAAGGGGTTATCAGCAGAAAGTTCACCCAGGAAGTCCCGTTTTGATGAACTTCTTGCTGAACTTGAGGTTAACATGTAAATCAGCTAACTTAAGTCCCATGAAAAACCGTGAAGAAATAAATAGTTAATCACTATCACCTTACATCCTATTAATGAGGTCACATGCAGCTAGTGCAGCGATAGCGCCATCAGAAGCAGCAGTTGTGAGTTGGCGAATCTGCTTTGTTCTGCCGTCTCCTGCTGTAAAAATGCCAGGAACATTCGTCTTACAGTCCTCACCTGCAACCACATAGCCTGCTTCGTCGAGTGTAACCAAAGATGCAAATGGCTTGTTGTTTGGTACCTGTCCAATTGCAACAAAAAGTCCATCAACTACAATGTCGCGTGTCTCGTTTGTTTTCTTGTCGAGAACAGTAATCGCTTCAAGCTGTTTCTCGCCGACAAGGCCCTCGATTGTATGGGACAATACTAGTTCGATGTTGTCGATTTTCTTGATTATGTCGACGAGAGTCTTTTCGCCGCGGAATTCGTCACGGCGATGGATTAAGTAGACCTTTGAGGAAGTATTCGACAAATAAATTGCGTCCTCGAGAGCTGTGTTTCCGCCGCCATAGACTGCAACGATCTTGTCCTTGTAGAACGCTCCGTCGCAGGTAGCGCAATAGGAGATGCCGCGGCCAGTCATTCTCTCTTCGCCGACAAGTCCCATGTGTCGATTCTGTGCACCGCATGCGAGAATCACTGCCTTCGCCTCGCATATGCTGCCGAACTCGCCCTTAACGACAAAGCCAGTGTCAACATCGCCCTCGATAGACAAAATATTGTCGTAGACGAAGGTCGCATTAAGGCTAGTTGCCTGCTCGTATAGGTCAGTCGCGAACTTGTAACCGGAAACCTTCTTGATTCCAGGGTAGTTCTCTATCTCGGGAGTCGTAATAATTTGTCCGCCGTAATTCTCGGCCTCGAAAATCACCGCGCTCTTCGACGCTCTTCTCGCATATATTGCAGCTGTAAGTCCAGCTGTTCCTGCTCCAATTATCGCGATGTCGACATTGTAATTTGCCATGTGTGCCTCCTGCTTTGTTCTATGTATTCTATTTGCTACTTATGTTTATGTGTTTACAATCTTGCCAGTATATAGCTGGTAGTATTTGCCCTTCTTCTCGATAAGCTCGTCGTGGCTTCCGCGTTCGATGATTCGTCCTTGTTCTAGAACCATTATACAATCGGAATTACGAACTGTACTTAGTCTATGTGCAATGACAAATGTTGTTCTGCCCTTCATGAGCTTGTCCATGCCCTTTTGTACCAGAGACTCTGTGTGCGTGTCGATGGAACTTGTTGCTTCGTCGAGGATGAGGGCTGGTGGATCGGCGATTGCGGCTCTTGCGATTGCAAGAAGTTGACGCTGTCCTTGTGACAAATTGGAACCGTCGTCCTCTAACATTGTGTCATAACCTTGTGGCAAATGTCTAATGAAACTATGTGCATTTGCAAGCTTTGCCGCCTTAATTACTTCTTCGTCTGTCGCGTCTAGCTTTCCGTAGCGGATGTTCTCTTTTACTGTGCCAGTAAATAGATGTGTCTCCTGTAATACGATTCCGAGAGAACGTCTTAGATCGTCCTTCTTTATCTTGTTTACATTGATTCCGTCGTAGCGGATTTTGCCATCGGCTACGTCGTAGAAGCGATTTATCAAGTTAATGATTGTCGTCTTACCTGCACCAGTTGAACCGACGAAAGCGATTTTCTGTCCAGGTGTTGCGAACAAGTCGATGTCGTGTAGGACCATTTTGTCTTCTGTATAGCCGAAGGTAACGTCGTCGAAGACGATATCACCCTTAAGCTCTACGAAGGTAGTGGTGTCAGAAGCCTTGTGGTAATGCTTCCATGCCCATAAGCCCGTTCTCTCGTCGCACTCAACTAGCTTTCCGTCAACATATTTCGCGTTAACAAGAGTAACGTAGCCGTCGTCGACTTCTGGCTTTTCGTCGAGGAGGGAGAAGATTCTTTGTGCGCCTGCGACAGCCATGAGAACAGAGTTCACTTGCATAGAAATCTGATTGATTGGGTGAGAAATCTGCTTCGTGAACGTTAGGAAGGAGCCGAGGCTTCCTGGTGTGAATGTGCTTGCGGATACTGCCGTAAGGAAGGCCTGAAGTGCCGCGGAATCTGTTGCCGACTTCGATAGAACGATGAGCAAAGAGCCTACTAGCGCGGTAATTACGAAGCCGACGTTGCTGATTTGTGCATTGATTGGCATTAGGATGTTCGCAAACTTATGTGCTTCGTTGGCGCTATTAGATAGCTTGTTGTTAAGGACTTCGAACTCTTCTACTGTCTTTTTCTCGTGACAGAAGGACTTTACTACGCGCTGTCCGTTCATCATTTCTTCGATATATCCGTTCACTTTACCAACATCTGTCTGCTGCTCGACGAAGAATTTTCCAGATTTTCCTGTAAGAAACTTCGATGCCATGAGCATTGCAAATACGCCAAGTAGTGCAACGAGGGTCAAGAACCAGTTAAGGATAAACATGTTCACGATAACAGAGAGGACAGTAAACACGCTTTGTACGAGAGATGGCAAGCTTTGGGATACCATCTGTCTTAGTGTATCCGTGTCGTTTGTGTACATGGACATTATGTCGCCGTGCGAATGTGTGTCGAAATAGCTGATTGGCAATTTCTGCATCTTCTCGAACATCTCGTTACGCATATCGCGGAGCACGCCCTGCGTAATGTAGATGAGGATTCTTTGCTGTATGAAACTTGCAACTATCGCGACAATATAGTAAATCGACACTCTTCCAATATCCTTAAGAAGTGGTGTGAAGTCTGTCGAACCTGATAGGAGCATCGGGTCGATGTGGACATCGATTAGGTTCTTCATGAATAGTGTTCCTTGGATTGAACAAAGAACAGAAACTATGATACATATGAATACCAAAATATATTGAATACAATATCTCGATAGGATGAAGCCAAATATTCTCTTGATTATCTTGCCCGGATTCTCTATCTTCACAGCTGGTCCGCGCATTCTTCTACCAGGTCCACCCTTAAATTCTCTAACGTTTTCCTTAGCCATTAGTGTGCACCTCCTTCATCGAAGTCTCCGCTGCCCTTCGTCTGCGATTCGTAAATTGAAGCATACTCCTCACATTTATCGAGGAGCTCTTCATGTGTGCCAATGGCAGAAATCTTTCCGTCGTTAAGGACGATAATCTGGTCAGCATCAATTATCGAAGACACTCTCTGCGAGATGATTATCTTCGTCATGTCTCCAAGATCTTCACGGAAGGTCTTACGAATAGCAGCATCAGTCGCTGTATCAACTGCACTTGTCGAGTCGTCGAGAATCAAAATCTTTGGCTTCTTAAGAAGCGCTCTCGCGATACAAAGTCTTTGCTTTTGTCCACCAGAAACATTCGTACCGCCCTGCTCAATCCAAGTGTTGTAACCATCAGTAAACGAAGTAATAAAGTCATGCGCCATGGCTCTCTTACAAGCAAGCTGGCATTCCTCGTCCGTCGCATTCTCGTCGCCCCAACGCAAATTGTCGTAGATCGTACCAGAGAAAAGCTCATTCTTCTGGAGCACCATCGACACATTATTACGAAGCGTCTCGATGTCGTACTCGCGCACGTCGTGGCCGGCAACCTTAATCGAGCCAGAAGTTACGTCGTAGAAACGGCTAATAAGGGACACGAGCGTACTCTTTCCGCTACCTGTGCCGCCAATAATTCCAACAGTTTGTCCGGACTTAATCTCAAGCGAGATATCCTCAAGCACGTTCTCCTTCGCGTCGTCCTTGTATTTGAAGTCGACCTTTTCGAAAAGGACGCTGCCAGAATCTACACTCATTAGAGGATTCTCTGGATTTACGATGTCGCTTTCTTCGAGGATTACTTCCGTGATACGCTTCGCGGAGGCCTGGCTCATTGTGATCATGACGAAGACCATGCTGAGCATCATGAGGCTCATTAGAATATTCATGCAGTAGTTAAGTAATCGCACTACGTCGCCAGTTAGTAGCTCGCCGCCGATTACATAATGTGCGCCAAGCCAGGAGATGATTAGGATGCAAGCGTTTACGGCCAAGTTCATTACTGGACCAGTATATGATAGCAGCTTCTCTGCCTTGACGAACATCTGATAGATATTGTTCGATGCCTTGTGGAATTTCTCTGTCTCATGATCGCCACGAACGAACGCCTTTACTACTCGAATCGAAGAGATGTTCTCTTGCACTGACTCGTTGAGAGCATCATATTTCTCGAAGACCTGACGGAAATACTTAAGTCCGAGAGGCATAATGATGGCGATGAATGCCACCAAGAAAATAATCGCACCAAGATAAACAAGCGCAATCTTCGGAGAAATGATAATCGTAAATACCATCGCAGTGATAAGACTCATTGGAGCTCGAACGAACATGCGAATTATCATCTGGAATGCATTTTGTACATTAGTTACGTCGGTAGTAAGTCTTGTTACAAGACCAGCCGTAGAATATTTGTCGATAGATTTGAAGGAGAAGTTCTGGATATTGTTGAACATCGCGGCACGTAAGTTTGTCGCAAATCCAGTCGATGCACGAGCAGCTGTGACACCGCCAATAGCACCCGTCACTAGACCACCGACAGCGCAAAGTAACATCAACAATGAAATTTTGATAATTAACTCGAAGTTTTCATCATATACTCCACGGTTAATTAATTCACCAATCAAATAAGTTGTCGACATCTCGAAGACTACTTCGAGAATCATCATAATCGGAGTAATTATTGTAAAAAACCAATACCCCTTGACTTGTTCCTTCAAAGTTTTTAACATTCAAACCCTTCTTTCGTATTAGATTACTTGATTATCCTCTAGTAACCTCAATAACATCCTTGATACCCTTAAGTCTGCCAATCAATCGGTCATACTGATTTTGTCCCCTAACTTCTACAACGAGATTAATTGTACAAGTAAAATCAGAATGAGACTGGCTAGATATATGGCTAATAAATACATGCTCATCGGAAATCGCAGACGTAATGTCACCAAGCAAGTACCTTCTGTCACTTGCATGTAGTCTAATTGCGACATCGTATGCCTCCGAGCCGTTATGGCTATCCCAATGCACCTTTATTAGTCGAGCCTCACGTTCCTTGTCCTTCTTGGAGCGATTAGCATATTTGTGTAGGTTAATAATATTCGAGCAGTCTGTTCTATGAACGCCTACTCCACCGCTTTGTGTAACATATCCAATTATCTCGTCGCCAGGCATTGGATGACAGCAATTCGAGATATGCACCGAACAATTCTCTAGTCCTTCTACAACTAGCCCGTGACTAGTCTTTGTGCGCTTTTCCGAGACTCTTTTCGCGAGAGGCTGGAAGTGATACTGTCCTTGATTTGTTGGCGCAATCTTGCTTTTTGGCAAGCCCTGAAGCGAGTTCTTTCCAATGTCCTCGACAAGCTCGTGCGGCGTGTAAATAACCATTCCGGCAGAGTTTATCGTGTAGCCCATTTGAGCGCGTTCTTCCTCAGACAAAGTCTTAATATACTCGTCGCGCAGCCTTCCGAAAACCTTACCAGCAGTAAGCGCACCATAACCGATTGCCGCGAACACATCGTCAAAGTTCGAGAAGCTATGCTTCTTCAAGATACCGCTAATGGACTTTGGCAAATAAAGCTGCTCAGTAGTAAATCCATTGCGCTGAATCTCTCGCTCGAGAAGATCTCTACCGGCAACGATATTATCACCACGCTCTGCCTTCTTGAACCAGGCGTTGATTTTTGCTCGTGCGCCAGGAGTCTTACAAATCTTCGTCCACTCACGGCGAGGACCGGTAACCTTCTCGGAAGTAAGAATCTCAACGATATCACCATTCTTAAGCTCGTGCGCAAGCGTGACAATTCTGCCATTAACCTTGGCACCATGCATCTTATTACCAATACCGCTATGGATACTATATGCGAAGTCAATTGGACACGCACCTACTGGCAGTGCGATAATTTTCGACTTTGGCGTAAAGACGAAGATTTCTCCAACCACAAGAGTATCCTTAAGTGATTCCATAAATGCTACAGAATCAGCAGAATCCTTCTGGGAATCGAGTATTTGTCTAATCCAAGTAATCTTGTCGTCGATAGAGTCTCCCTTGGTAGCAACCGACTTTCCCTTCGCCTTGTAATTCCAGTGTGCAGCAATACCATATTCTGCAATCTTGTGCATAGCGAAGGTACGAATCTGCACCTCGAAAGGAATACCATTCTTACCCATTACTGTCGTATGGATAGACTGATACATATTTTGCTTCGGAGTAGCAATATAGTCCTTAACTCTACCAGGCATTGGCTGATACATCTCATGTACAATTCCAAGAACCGTATAACAATCAGTAACATCTTCTACAATAACTCGACATGCGAACAAATCGTATATCTGGTCTAGGTCCTTGTCCTGATTCTTCATCTTGTTATAGATGCTATAGAAATGCTTCGGTCTACCCTCGATATCCGCATGCTTAATTCCATGACTAGCAATTCTCTCACTAAGCTCGGACACCACATCCTCCATGAATTTCTCACGCTGTGAACGCTTAGTAGAAATCATTCCAACAAGCTCATAATATGCATCATGCTCAAGATATCTTAGACACAAATCCTCTAGCTCCCACTTAATCTTATAGATACCAAATCTATGCGCTAGTGGTGCATAAATATCAAGCGTCTCTTGTGCCTTCTCTATCTGCTTCTCAGGTGACTGATGCTTCATTGTTCTCATATTATGAAGTCTATCTGCAAGCTTAATAAACAAGACTCTAGGATCAGCAGAGATAGCAATAAGCATCTTACGGAAATTCTCTGCCTGGAATTCCTCCTTCGAAGTGTAATTATATTTGTTAAGCTTCGTAACTCCATCAACAAGATTTGCTACATCCTCGCCAAAAAGCTCCGTCAAAAGCTCCACGTCTGCATTTGTATCTTCTACAGTGTCATGCAGCAAAGCCGCTATCAAAGTCTCTGCATCTGCCTCAATCTCGGCAAGAATAAGCGCTGTCGCAATTGGGTGGATAATGTACATCTCACCAGTCTTACGCCTCTGATTAATATGAGCCTTATACGCGAATAAGAACGCATTCTTAAGAGATTCTACGTCCTTCTCATATTCTTCTTCATCGTTACCAGCAAATTTCCTTCCGTAGTTCTCGAACACATGCAAAAGCTCGTCGAACTTCTCCTGAATATTCTTAGGAATCTCCGGAACATCCTCTCGGTCACGCAAATACTCAACCGTAACCTCGACCTCCTGCCATTCCTTCGGAACAAGAGCCTTCGCATCGAGAGCCTTCGTCTCAGGAGCCTGTGAATTGTTAGCAAAATTATTATTCTTATTCGTCTCCATAATCATCACCTCGGCAACATATCCACTTTATTGTACAAGCTTCTTATACGCATTTGTCTCAGACAAACGACACTTTTGCCCACTATCTCTTAGACAGAAGCAAGCCCTCGTACTAGTAACTCTACCAAGCGTAATCATCTGCGCCTCATCAAAAACCTCAAGGCACCTTAACACCTGAAATGGCGTAATCCTAGTCGACGTATAAACCTCAGTCATTCTCGCTAGAAGCACCGCATCCATTATCGAAAAGCCACTATTACAGAAATTAGAAATAGTCTTATATACTCCAGCAAACTGTTCCTTCGACGGAATCAAATCCAAATTCACATCGACCTTCCTACTGTCATCCTTAATTAGCTTCACCATCTGATTAAGCGGTAGTCCACTAGCATAAAGTTTCTCTAGTGAATCAGGCTTATTCCACAAAATTCCATCCGCGAACACTGGCTTAATATCGCTTAGATGCAAGCTTAGGGATTCATTACCATAATATGTATACAAGTTCATCGTGTATGCTATGTCCACAACATCTCCAACCTTGAGCATATTTGTAAACATACCCATACCAAAGCCAACAGCAGAAATCAAATTATTCATCGTTGGGTCATTAACATGGTCATACAAATCAAGTCTCAAATGCGCCCCCTGGCTCATCGAAGTAACATTATAAATCTTCAAATTTCTCGTCGCAAAAACAGGCTTCGCATTACCAAGTCCATGTGGCGCCATCTTAAGTAGCTTCTCATATGAATTCATGTTAATCATATCAGAAGAAATAAACGCATCAACATCGAGAACATCCTCCTGCTGCTCAACCTCAATTCCCTCTTCTTGCTGCTTATTAAGTAGCTCCACTGTATACTTCTCAATATCATTCATGAAATCAGGAAGCTTATCCTTCTTTACAACCAGACCTGCAGCCTTCTTATGTCCACCAAAGTTCACGCAATCATCAGAAATATGACTAATCGCATTATAAATATCAAATTCACCAAAAGAACGCGCCGAACCCTTAACCGAATCCGTATCAAGCCCGTCCTCTGTAAAGATAATTGCACTCCTACCAAAATGCTGCGCAACCTTACCAGCAACGATTCCGAGCACACCCTGATGCCAATCCTTGCCATATGCAACAATCGGTCCCTTAATATTCGTAAGCTGCCACTTCACTGGGCGATTTACATTCTCCACCTGCTCCTTAGCAGCCTGGAACACCTTCGCCTCAATCTCCTTACGCTCGTCATTTTGTCTAGTAAGCGCATTCGCCGCCTCCTTAACTAGAACCGGATCATCCTCCATGAAAAGCTTCAGAGAATCTGAAGAATCATATAATCTTCCAGCTGCATTGATTCTCGGCACAAACACAAACGAGATATATGTCTCATCAGGCTTCTTATCATTATCAAGAAGCATCTGGTTCATCACCTTCACACCCAAATTCGCCGGATTCGCCATACTCTGAAAACACTTCTTCACGAGCGTTCTATTCTCATCACGAACCGGCACAAGGTCAGCAATCGTCGCAATACCAGAAAGCTCAATAACCTGTCTCCACACATTCGGGAACACCTTATATCTACCGTCTCTGCCCATCGCCTCAACAAGCTTCATCGCCACACCAGCACCGCACAAATCCGGACAAGGATATTCATTATCAGGCCTCTTCGCGCAAATAACCGCATCCGCATCCGGCACATGCTCCTGCACCATATGATGGTCAGTAACAATAACCTTAATGCCACTATCTCTCGCGACCTTTATCGTCTCAAAATTGCTAATTCCGCAGTCCACCGTAATCAGAAGCCCCGGCTTCTTCGCAAGCACATCATTAATAATATAGTCCGTAAGTCCATATCCATGCTCCGCACGGTGTGGAACAAGATAATCCACATCACAGCCATGGCTCCTCAAATACCGAACCAAAATCGTCGTCGCCGTAACGCCATCCGCATCATAGTCTCCATAAATGAGAATTCGCTCACGCTTAGCTATCGACTCCACAATAATCTCGACAGCCTTATCCATATCCTTAAACAAAAAAGGATCGTGCCAAACAGTAGGATTATCAGAGAAAAAATCCTTCTTCTTCTCATCCGTGTCGATACCCCTCGCCTCAACAATTTTGTCAAGCAAAGTATCAACATCAGCGGACCTAAGCTCCAGGTCGCTGTGCCACTTCTTACTAGTCAATATCATACTAATCATCTCAACTTACTATTTTATTGCCCTTATTTTACCAAAACTGCCCCTATTTGTGCACCCTCATAACCCCACAAATTTGACATTTGCTCCCACTATTTTCTCTCCCTCCTTCTCCCCCTCGAAAAGCATCAAAACTCACCTCTCCCTCAAACCACTCCCAAATCCTAGTAAAAAAACTGACCAGAAAGGCGCCTCCGCTAGCGATTCCCTCAGAAAAGTGTAGCAAACCGCCAATTATTCCCTCGGAAAAGTGTAAAAAACTGCCATTTATTCGCTAGGAAAAGTGTAACAAACCACCGATTATTCCCTCAGAAAAGTGTAATACAGCGCTCTTTTCAACTAGTCTAGAACAACAAGAAATCATACTACCTTGTGCTAAATCAATCTTCCCGCACTGATTGATTCTTGAATATTTGCATGTTCCAACATATGCTTTTCGCGAGGGGCGTAAGGCGAGATTAACAGGGCTGAAATTGGCTTAAACGGGGATTTGCGTAGGATTTCGCTGTACACGAACGGGGATTTGCGTAGGATTTCGCTGTACACGAACGGGGATTTGCGTAGTTTTTGGACTTGCACGAACGGGGATTTGCGTTATACTATGCGTAGAGAGGTGATTTATATGGCAAAGACAGTGTTTAGAAGAAAGATTTATGATGAGATACTTGAATGGAAAGAGAAACGCAGTGACAAATATGCGCTTCTTATTAAAGGTGCTAGACGAGTTGGAAAATCAACTATTGCAGAAGAATTTGCCAAGAGAGAATTCAAATCTTACATCCTTATTGACTTCGCACATACTAGCAAGTCGATAATAGAATTGTTCGATGATACATATAACCTAGACTTTTTCTTTTTGCAGTTACAGCAATTGACTGGAGTTAGATTGTATGAGAATGAGTCAGTGATTATTTTCGATGAGGTACAGTTGTTGCCAAAGGCTAGGCAAGCAATTAAATATCTTGTTGCTGATGGAAGATACAAATATATAGAAACTGGTTCATTGATATCAATAAAGAAAAACACAAAGGACATATTGATTCCAAGCGAAGAACATAAGATATCTATGCAACCAATGGATTTTGAAGAATTCTTATGGGCCATTGGCGATTCTGTTACAGCAGATACGATTAGACTACTGCTAAATAACAAGAAAGCAGCTGGAAATACCATGCATAGAAATCTTATGCGCATTTTTAGATTGTATATGCTCATCGGTGGAATGCCACAAGCAGTAGAAACGTATTTGGAATATAACAATCTTCAAGTAGTCGATGAGATAAAGAGAGAAATTGTAGATCTATACGAAGAAGATTTTACAAAAATCGACGAAACCGGATTAGCTGGAGATATATATGATGCCATTCCTGCAAGTCTTAGTGGAAATACATCTCGATATATATTATCAAATGCCAAAGATGGAACACGCGCCAATCAAGTTCTACAATTATTGCCGGATATACTCAATTCTTACACTGTAAACATCGCCTACCATGCAAACAATCCAAGCGTAGGAATGTCATTAGAAAAAGATACAAGACGGTATAAATTATTTACATCAGATGTAGGTTTATTCGTAACACTTGCTTTTAAGGATAAGAACTACACAGAAAATGTTATATATAACAAGCTTCTTTCCGATAAACTAGATACCAATTTAGGATATATTTATGAGAGCGTAGTCGCACAAATGCTAGTAGCAAAAGGAAACAAACTTTTCTACTATACGATGCCAAGCGATACGTCAAACCATTTATACGAGATTGATTTCCTAATTACTAGCGGAGATAAGATTAGTCCAATAGAAGTAAAGTCGGGAAACTATAGAGGACACAAATCTCTAGATGTGTTTTGTGATAAATATAGTGGTCGAATCAAAGATAAGTATGTAGTTCATACCAAAGATTATAAATGGGAAAACGGAATTCATTACATTCCTGTATACATGGTGCCATTTCTCTAAAAACTACAAATAGCTGTGTATTATACAGTATTCCGCATTCGTTAAAACGGACCTAGTAATAAACAAAAAATAGACACAACCCAAAAGGTCATGTCTATCTTAATTACGATCTTATGTCGAAGCGATTAGCGCTTGCGCTTTCTAGCTGCCTCGGACTTCTTCTTACGACGTACAGATGGCTTCTCGTAGTGCTCTCTCTTACGTACCTCAGCAAGGACTCCCGATCTAGCACAAGAACGCTTGAATCTGCGAAGCGCACTATCAAGGGACTCATTTTCCTTAAGTCTGATCTCTGACATATTCTTTTTCACTCCCCTCGTGCGTAAAATAATAACTCGCATATTTTAGCAAATGCAACTTGAATTGTCAACAAAATCACTTGGACCGTTTGCGCATAAAGATTGCAAATAGAATCAAGGCTATCGGGCAGATGAAAGCAAGTGCGATTAGTGCGTTCTTGACGGCGGTGCGACGCTTCTCGAGCTTTAAGATTTGGTTTGCTTGTTCGTGCCTCGACTCGACTTCGGAATTGTGCGCACTAATTGAAGCAGCGACGGACACGCTCTCGTTGTGGCTAGAAATGGACTCGGATACTGATGCGGAAATCATACTCGATTCGAGGTAAGAGCTTTCCGAGATAGACTGGCTTACACTTACACTAATGCTCTCTGATTCGGCAAGCATAGCTGCGGCGAGGTCACGGTTATAGGTGTAATCGACATAGCTAATGAACATCTCGCACATGAGCGCGGAAATTTCTGGAGTAAGGCGCGACGTGTAGACGACTAGTAGGAAGTCTTGTGCGCCATAGATGATGCCGACGTCATTCTCGGCACGTTCGTCTTCGACTGTGCAGCCGTACTTATGTGCGATGACGGTGTCGCCAGCATATTTCTTGAAATATTCGTCAGGCTTCGCGACCTCCATGTAGCCAATTAACTCCTCAAAAAAGTCGCTCCTGTCATAGAGATATTGCAAGATGTCCATCATCATTCGAGCGTTGTATCTGTTGCACCAGAAATAGTCCTCCGGAACCTCTTCGCCGGACTCTTCATAGGACGTAAAATATCGAGCCATCTCACGCTTATAGCCATAAAAGCCGTTCAGATAATTCTGCATCGCGATAGACACTTCGTTATTTGACTCGACAATGCTCAAATAGTGCGCCGTATCAAGATTACACCCACCAGAACCTGGAATATACATATCGGACGCGTACACGCCCTCAGCCTCCATCTCGTAGTAGTACATGTTGAGTGGCAGCTTGTAGGTCGAGCCTGGCACCATTAAGTATTCCTCGTTAAATTTGTGCTCCTCGCCTGTCTCTACATTGCGGAAGAAGTACGAGAAATTATACTCGTTCATATTAAATTCGACCATCAGGTCTTGGATGTAGGCGTCGATGCTTTTCGAAGAGAAGTCGTAGGTTCTGCCTGAAGAAAGAGCGCTTACGCTATTAAGTTTCTCCTGCCCTACCCATGCTGGCGCGAAAAGAACCACAACCAAAACCAAGACAAGCGATAGGCTCGCTCGTCTAAGCATGGCTACTGACTTGTCTCGTCGAAGGCCTAGGCCACGGCTATTTACGAATTGGCTCATTTTGTCGTTCAATTTACTTGTTCGCTTTCTATCAAATTCTAGAAACAAGTTTACCACCAAAAAGCGTCAAAAATAAGACGAGGTAGTAAACACTACCTCGCCAATTTATTAATCAGAATCAATCATATGCCAAATCGTACACTATATTATCTATTGTTATCTATTTGGTTCGATAAGTCCGTAGTTGCCGTCCTTACGCTTATAGATTACAGAAATCAAATCTGTGTCTGCATCGAGATATACCAAGAAGTTATGTCCTAGCATCTCCATTTGTAGAATTGCGTCCTCAGAAGACATTGGTCTCATGTCGAAAGACTTTCTCTTAATAATCTTCTTCTCGTCGCCGTCGTCCTCATAATCGAAATCGTAATCTACATCATCCTCAAGATAGTTAACAATCTGTGGGTATTCCTTCTTCTGCTTCAAGAACTTTGTCTTCTGCTTGCGAATCTGGGACTCGAGCTTGTCAATTGTTCTGTCTACAGCTGTAAGAATCTCTTCGTCACGAGCCTCTGCTCTGTAGATTCTGTTGTTGAGCTTGAGTGTAATCTCAACTACCATCATCTCACCTTCTGGACGAATCCTCACATTGAAGCTGCCCTCTTCGCCGAAATACTTATCGAATTTACTCATCTTGTCGGCGATCTTCTGCTCTAATCTTGTTCCAATCTTGATTCCTTTTCCCTGTGTAGTGATCTTCATGAAATCACATCCTTCCGTTAATAAACTTCAAAAGGTTTTATCCTTTTCTATATTATAATCTCAAAGATATTTTCCACTTGTAACATATAAGCCTTTTACAAAATGGAATTTTTGATATAATAAAAGAGGTGGGGCAAATTTCTAAGACCCCACCTTTCTTATGCAATTAATCTCATTAATTTAGAATTGCCACTCGCGTCGCAGTCCTTGCGCAGTCCTTGCACAGTCCTCATGCGACACTTGTGTGCTAATAAATCAGCCCTCAGTAACCTCAACTGCTTCAACAACCTCAACGTCTGCTTCCGCTGCTGGCGCTTCTTCAGCTGGTGTAACATCAGTAGCTTCAACTGCTTCTACTGTCTCAACTACAGCAACAGTAGCTTCAACTGGAGCTACCTCAACAGCCTCAACTGCCGCCTTTGCTGTCTCCTCAGAAACACCAGGTCTCTTACTGGAATCCTCAGCAAACTTTGCTCCACAAGAGAAACAGAAAGCGTGCTCAAGGTTATTCTCCTTGCCACAGGATGGGCAAAGCTTTAGTCCCTTTTCGAAAAGGATCTTAAGCTCACAATCCTTAATCTCTCTATTAAGTGTGGATACTGCGTCGCATAGTGCGTTGATATCCTTAGTCACGTCTGTGTTAACGTCCTTGTACTGTGAATAGTAAAGTCTACCAATCTTGTAGTAGTGGTTCTCGCACAAACGCTTCTTATCTTCAATTGTCTTCTGCAAAGCTGAAATTGCCTTAGTCTTAGGATCAAATAATGGCATAGCAATAACCTCCATCGTTATTCTAGTTCAACACGTGAACAAGGCTAATTATACACCCACCCTGCGTGAAAACACAAACAATATAAAGCAAACTCGCATGAATACTGTGTGAACTTTTGGCCTTGCACAGGGCTTTTATTCTAGAACCCACGCTCGTCAATCAACAAATTTGTTCTGCTCATAATCACCGCGACAACCTCGTCGAGAGTCTTTTGCCCCTCAAAATACGCAGGCATCTCCTCATCCACAATTATGCTTACCGACGGAAATTCGTAGCACACATTATCGATTTGCATAATCCACGCCTTAATCGTCTCCGCCGTATCTTCGTCGAAGCTGTCCTCGATTCCATACAATTCCATAAAGTACTCGTTCGCATAATTAATCCAGTACTCCGCAAGCTGGTCGTAAGAATTCGCATTCACTGGGAAATTGTAATTTTGGTCCTGCACTTCCCTACCAAGCGCGTACTTAACAAGTTCCAAAGAACCCTCACTAGAAGCCGTGCACGTAGTAATCGCAATCGAACTAGTTGACACAAGGCTTACTCCCCTGCCATCTGGACTTGGATTTCCACAAAGCTGCCAACTAAGCTCTCTCTTTATCTCACTAGTTCCAATCAAAGCAGTATAGAACGACTCATATTGCCTACTCCTAATGTGCTGATTCGAATAAAAGCCCTCGCACGTCGCCTCGACTAACTCCATCAAGCTTTCAAATTCTGCACAATCTAACGCCAAATGCCCCTCCCCATCGAAAAAGGCATCGCTGCCATACCTATAATAATAGTCAAATCCACTCATGCCATCATCTGACGCAAGCCAAGAATCGAAGTATCCAAACTCATCGCTGAATTCTCTAAATTCATCATACGTAAATCCAATTCGGCTTTCATCGTTCAATATCTCTGGATCAACAAACAATCCAGAAATAGCAATATCAAGCGGAATGTTATATAGCGCATCATCTATTCTCGAAGCATCAATTGCCGACATAAAGTAGTCGTCCTGATTAATCACTGCGTTGTATCCATAGAAGTAATCGCTAATATCCAATAAAACTTTGCTTGTGCTAAGCTCACGCCTCGAACCACAGTTCAGCACAATATCCGGACCAACTCCAGCACGAATGTCTACAATCAGTTTGTCGATAGCATACTCAATTGACTCTTCGTATGTGTCGATTGTATCTATTCCGCCTTCATCGCTATTTGAGAAATAGTCGACTTCATATGACGAATCAATATACGCGAAGTATTCCTCATTCGTCCTGTTAAAGCCACTAATTGCATTTCCTTCTACCGTAGTAAGATAATCTACTACAGCGACAGTGATTATTTGCTTCCCTGCATTCGGATTAGATTCTGCGCGTGTCAAATGTATAACCTCACGTCCCCTGTTATCAAAATCCGGACCAAGCCACGCGCCATTTCGAACGAGAATGATATTGTCCTCGTCGACATAATGCAAATCAAAATTCTCCAAATCGCAGAAATCAGCATACGAACAATTGAAGTCAAAAATCAACTCCTCCTCGTTCGTCTCGACATCGAATCTCGTGATGGTTCTGTCGAAGTTTTTCATATAAATGTAGTCGCCCGACACAAAAGAATTGCCCCTATATCTGTCGACCACCTCTTGCTGCACACTAGCCACACTTATCACACCATCAGTATCCACACTAAAGAAACTAAAAGTATATTCCGACACGCTCGCATCATTTCCCATACAAACAAAGTCGCCATCCGACCCAACGCTCCACAAAATGTGCTCATACTGAAGCAAGACCTCCATCTGAACATTGCCATCCGCATCCGTCGTCATCAGCCCCGTCTGGAAATAACCATTACTATCTACAACCTCAAACTGAATATAGAACAGCCCATCGTGCCACTCAATCTGACTAACATTCGCAATATCATACGCGCTACCCAAAACAAGGCTACGCATATCCGCCATCTCTCCACTAGCAAAATCAAACCTGCACAAAAACTTCTCATTCGACAAACTATCATGCAAAACGCCATAGCACTCGCCGTCAGCACCGAAGAAACTCTCAAAATACTGCCCCTCCGAAGGCTCCACGGCCACCTGCCCAACAAGCTCTCCCTCAGGCGTATAGGAAACCAGCTGATCTCGAACATATACAGGAATCTCGCTATTAACCTCCGGCGCCGCCACCGTAAACACGCGCATCTGCGGAGAAATCACCTTCGGCTCCATAAAAATCGTCGCCGCCCCCAAAACCTCATATTGCTCGTCTCCATAAATCGTCTCCGTCATATCGTACCAAAGCGAATCCGCCTCCACAAAAGTCGCCTCGCGAACATTATGCTTTTCGAAAAGGCTGCAGCCCACAACCCCCGCGAAAAGAATCGCGATGCAAACCGTTATAGCGATGCTTCTTTGTGCCTGGACCATAATATTTTGAACGCGCACCTTGAGAAACGAGGTGTTCTTGCCGTTCATCGCAGTCGACAGAACAAAACGGCTGCCTATTAGAGAACCACGCTCGCTTTTGGCGTTAATCACGAGGTCAACAAGAGCCTTGCTATACCTAGCCTTCTTATCAAGTCCCATGAGCTTAATCACATGCTCGTCTACCGCAAGCTCGCTATCGCTAAGCACCTTTTTGCTAGCTAGATGCACGAGCGGGTCGAACCAGAAAATGCACACCAACACATAACGAACAAGCATCCACAAATTGTCGCCGTGAATATAATGGCAATACTCATGACATAACGCAAACTTGTACTGCTCACTGTTTTTGGTAAGCTTGTCATCAATATAAATTCCCTTGCCAAAAAGGAACGGAGATCTAATGTCGTGAAGCTTGTAGACGGGAATTCTCCTCTTGCTAGTCACATCAAATCTTGTTCGATTCTTAGTTAGATAACACGCAAACAAAACATTAATTCCAATAAGTCTAGCCGCACCAAGAATCACTCCCAGCAAATAGATACAAACCAAAGCTTCGACGATAGCCTTCGTATATGTTGCACCATGCTCTTTATTTATAAGATTACCGTTACTCGTACCATACAAGCTTTCATTCGCACTGCTATTTGCACCTACTTGATAAACAAAATCATTCTTACCTTCTTCATTTGACAAGCCATTTCCAATACTAGAAATATCTTCGTTTCTAGTAGTCTGATTACTCGTTAGCTCATCACCTTGCGCACTCAATTCTATGCGATTAACATTCGCTTCGTTTGACACAATTCTGCTCGGATGCTCGTTAATTCTCTCGCTCGACACATTCGAGACCTGAAACATATCCGTATTAACGACAACATCAAGTGGAAAAGAAACAAAAGTCGACACAACCAGAAAAACAGGCAACACTATCCACATCGCATATGTCACACGATGCGAAATTTTGTTCCTACAAAGCTTTCTAATAAGAATAATCAAGACTATCAACAAATTGAATAGGACGAACTTGTTAATGTCCACTATATCAACGATTAGACTGACAATATTTTGAATCATTGTGCTAAGCATTGTATTCTCTCCTTTCCGCTAAGGTGAATTATTCGTTGTCACTTATAATCTTCTTGATTTCTTCAAGCTCTTCGCTAGAAATAGACTCCTGTTTAATCATGCTGCTAAGCAAAAGTCCGATATTCCCCTCATAAAACTTACCTAGGAAATTACGCGCCTCCTCAAGACTAGCCTCGCTCTTATCGATACACGCATGATAAACCTTAGTTCGGTTCGAATTTACAAAACGGACACTACCCTTACTTGTCATTCGATTAAGTAGCGTAATAACAGTAGACCTCGTCCAACCATTCATATCCTCCATCAAATGAACTATCTCCATAGTCGACAGAGGACCCTTCTCCCATAATAATTCCATAATCTTCCATTCTGTATCAGCCAATTTCACCATGTTTATTTCCTCACTTCTTGTTACTCGATTGCTTTGATTTATCACATTTATGCTTATGATGATAAGTCATGCAATTACGTTTGACACCGTTAGTCTACTTATGTAGACTAATTGGATTGTAGCATTGTAGTCTACAAGTGTCAACATATGTAAAGTTAGGTTGTTGTATTGATTAGAAAAAGGTGGTTTCAGATAAAAATTCAATTTTTCTATTTTTATCGTAGTTGGAGCAGTGGTTTATTACTTGTAAATCCGCTTGAGTTACGATAATAATTCATTTTTTTGTTTTTTATCGTAGTGTTTTTATTATGAATGAGCCTTTTTATAGAAGCTGACTACGA
>CALEFT010000023.1 GCA_937876985.1 uncultured Clostridia bacterium
CATTGATACCCACCTGCGCCAGCAGCTGGGCGTATTTACGCAAAACGGATTTTTTCATGGGGATTCTCCTTATTCACAAAACGATATTGGTAGTAGTATACCATAGTTTGCCTATTTTGAAAAGTGGTGGCGGAAATTCTCTTGCCATGTCCTATTTTTCCTGTTATACTGACACAATAAACCGCGAAAGAAAAGAGGCAATTCCCCATGAGCGCACACTCTGCAAAATTCCGTCTTGTCCTGTCCATGGTCATCTACGGCACCATTGGCCTGTTCGTCCGTTCCATCTCTCTGCCCACCAGTTTGATCGCCAATTTCCGCGGCGCGGTGGGTGCCATTTTCCTGCTGCTGGTGCTGTATCTACAGAAGGAAAAGCTGGACTTTAAGGCCATTCGCGCCAATTTGAAGATCCTGCTTCCCGTGGGTATCGTCATGGGCTTTAACTGGATGCTCCTCTTTGAGGCGTATCGCTATACCACCGTGGCGGTGGCGACGGTGGTATAGCGGTAAGATTCAAACTAATCATTATTTCAGCACCTCTTCCTTATCTTCAAAAGCAAATGTTTCACTATCAAAGGTTACATTATCATATTGTTCAAAGAATCGAGTCGAAGTCAATCTTCGTCTTGCATGTCTTGCCTTCGGCCACGGATCTGAAAAATTTAAATACACTCTTGCAATTTCTTCATTATCAAAGAATTCTTCGAGTCTCTCCGCATCCTCTCTAAGAAAAAACAAATTCGGAAGTTCAAGTTGCTCCTGCTTCTCAATCGCACGGATAAGTACACTCGAATACTTCTCAATTCCTATATAATTAATATTCGGATTTAACTGTGCATTGGCTGTAATAAACTTCCCTTTACCCATACCTATCTCAATATATATTGGATTATCATTGCCAAAAACACTATTCCATTTCCCTTTATATTCATTTGGATTTGCTACAAAATATGTTCCACTAACAATAATTTCATTAGCACCCTTAACATTTTTAAGTCTCATATTATCACTCCTATACTAAGTATTATAAATAAATTAAATTAACAAGTCAATTAACACAAATCAACATTATGAATATAATACTACGGAAGTGATTATATGAATTTTTTTGATAACATGAACAAAATTAATAATGGTTACCCAATGACACCACAACCATTTGATATTAATTACAAAATTAATGAATTAGAAAACAGAATTAAAAAATTAGAATTAAGAATTTCTTATTTAGAAAATGAAAAAAATAATAATTATATCGAACCAGATACAAATATGTATATGATATAGGTATTTATCTATACGAAAAAAATATAAATACATAACTTATATAAGGGAGGAAAAAATGAACAATAACTTTTATACTATACCAGAAAGTTGGTATAAACAATTTGATAACAAATTTAATGTATCGAACAAAATGAATAATAATATTAATCCTAAAGAAGGATTCTTAAGAGGAAATTTATTTGACAAATTATATAAACCATATAAAAATTATACATATGGAAATCTAAAAGCATCTAACAAAAAAGAAGAAATGTTATATAATTTATTAATGTACAAATTTGCCTTAACTGAATTAAATCTTCATCTAGATGTGTATCCAAACGATACAATGATGTTAAATCTATTTAAAAAATATCAAAAAGAAGAAAAAGAATTATGTAAAGAATTTGAAAAAAATTACGGGCCACTTACTCTAGATAGTGAATATGTTGGAAATAATAACTGGCGCTGGATTGATTCACCATGGCCATGGGAGGGAACAAAATAATGTGGAAATATGTAAAAACGCTTGAGTATCCTGTTAACATTAAGAAAAAAGATTTAAAAATGGCTAAATATTTAATTACACAATATGGTGGTGCTAACGGCGAATTAGCGGCAGCCCTAAGATATTTAAATCAAAGATATACTATGCCAGACGATAAAGGAAAAGCATTATTAACAGATATTGGTACCGAAGAATTAGGACATATCGAAATGATATGTGCCATGATTCATCAACTAACTAAAAACGCAACTAAAGAAGAACTTGAAGAATCCGGTCTTGGACCTAATTATGCTGAACACGGATATGGCTTATTCCCAACAGATGCTAATGGAGAAACATTCTCAGTTAAATATTTTGCCACTACCGGAGACCCTATTGCTGACTTATCCGAAGATATGGCAGCAGAACAAAAAGCAAGAGCTGTTTATGAGAACTTAATAAACTTAACAGACGATAAAGACGTTATCGATGTCTTATTATTCTTAAGACAAAGAGAAATAATACATTTTAATAGATTTAAAGAACTATATGAAGAATATAAAACTAAAGGATATGAATAAAAGAAGATAGTTCCAAAATGAACTATCTTTTTTATAAATAAAAAGAAGTTGCATACTGATTATTCAGCATCTACAACTTCTTCCTTTTTTTCTTCAGTTTTAGGTCTATTTCTAAGAAGTAATTCTTTTCTAGATAAATTTAATTTACCCTTCTTATCATATCCAGTAGCAATAGCTATTACTTCGTCTCCTACAGCTACTACATCACTAGTTTTATTTACTCTATTTAAATCAAGTTGTGAAATATGAATTAACCCTTCACATCCAGGCCATACTTCAACAAATGCACCAAAATCTTGAACTGAAACTACCTTACAAGTATAAACTTTACCAATTTCTACTTCACGTACAATATTTTCAATTCTCTCTCTTGTCTTATCAATAACTTCTTGACTAGTATGATAAATCATTACTCTACCATCATCTTCCAAGTCTACCTTAACTGCCTTATCATCGTTAACCGAAACTACTCCACTACATTCTTGAATAATTTTAGTAATCATTTCTCCACCACGACCAATTACATCTTTAATCTTATCTGGATTAATCATAAAAATACATGTCTTAGGAGCATACTTAGATACTTCTTTTCTAGGAGCAGATATTTGCGCTTCAATAACATCAAGTATTTGCATACGAGCCTTCTTAGCTTGTTCTAAAGCTTCTTTTAATATTTCCTTAGTTATTCCACTAATCTTAATATCCATTTGAAGTGCAGTTATACCATCACGTGATCCAGCTACCTTAAAGTCCATATCTCCAAGATGATCTTCAAGCCCTTGAATATCAGTTAAAACAGTATATTCTTCTCCACTAGTAATAAGTCCCATTGCAATACCAGCTACAGGAGTCTTAATAGGAACGCCAGCAGCCATTAATGCCATACATCCAGCACATATAGTAGCTTGACTTGATGAACCATTAGACTCTAAAATTTCAGATACTACTCTAATAGTATATGAGAATTCCTCTTCAGATGGAATTACATAAG
>CALEFT010000024.1 GCA_937876985.1 uncultured Clostridia bacterium
TTGATCTTACAAACTGCAAGCTTAGCTGCCTGACGGAGCTGCTCCTCTGGGATACCAACTGCATCTGGCATGTTACCACCATACTGGTTAACCATAGCTACGAACTCCTGTGGTACAGAAGATGAACCGTGGAGAACGATTGGGAATCCTGGAAGTCTCTTCATGCACTCTTCGAGAACGTCGAAACGGAGTGGAGGTGGAACAAGAATTCCATCTTCATTTCTTGTGCACTGATCAGCTGTGAACTTGTAAGCACCGTGGGATGTACCGATAGCGATTGCAAGAGAGTCACAACCTGTTCTCTCTACGAACTCCTCTACCTCTTCTGGACGTGTGTAGGACTCAGAACCAGCCTCTACAACAACCTCATCCTCGATACCAGCGAGTGTACCGAGCTCAGCCTCTACTACTACACCGTGAGCGTGAGCGTACTCTACAACCTGCTTTGTAAGTGCAATATTGTCCTCGAAAGACTTAGAAGAAGCGTCGATCATTACGGATGTGAATCCGCCGTCGATGCAGCTCTTACAAATCTCGAAGCTATCACCGTGGTCAAGGTGAAGAGCGATAGGAATCTCTGGATTCTCAATAACAGCAGCCTCAACGAGCTTTACCAAGTATGTGTGGTTAGCGTAAGCTCTAGCTCCCTTGGATACCTGGAGGATTACTGGAGCCTTAAGCTCACCTGCAGCCTCTGTGATACCCTGAACGATTTCCATGTTGTTTACGTTAAAAGCACCGATAGCATAACCGCCGTCGTAAGCCTTCTTGAACATTTCAGTAGTTGTTACCAATGGCATATCAATTACTCTCCTTCAAAATAATTTTCCACGCAATTAGCGCAGAATTCTACATATGAATAATACTTTTCGAGAGGGTTTAAGTCAACCTAGATTTTGAGACGAAGTAATGCATTTTTTGTGCATAAGATATTAATTATTCTTATAGAGGGCTATCTTAGGCTAGATTGATTATCATTTGCTTCGCCTTCTTGGCAACCATGAGACTTGAACCTCGCGCCTACTCGAACTCGAAAAGGAAGCTTTCCTTATAAGCGACGTTTTTCTTGAGTGGCAGATTCGAGATATTCGTCGCTGTACGCTCGACTTCCCTTGTGCAGAAGTCCAAGAACAGCTCGAGATAGTCGTTTTGCATAAGCTGCTCTTGATGCAGATAATTGTTCATTTGCTCTGGAGTGTAAGGCAAAACTGCAAACTCGAAGGTTCCGCCGCCGAAGCGAGTGATTTTTATCGAATTACCTGTAGAAGACTCAAGCTTAACTGCTCTAGTATCTACGTGCGAGCTATTCTCAGATGGTCTGGCGTATGCGTGATAGAGCTTATCTGCGCCTGCTGCGTAATGACCGATTCTAGCAGCATTTTTACGGTCTGTGTAGGACTCACCTGGACCTCTACCATACCATGAGCAGAGGATGTCGCTCTTTTTGAGAGGGACTCTAAAGCCATAGCGGACCATGTCGTAGCGAGGGGTAAACGATAGAGTAACCTTAAGTCTTTTCTCATCGATTAGCTCGTACATTACGATAATTTCTCCCTTCATAGCGAAGGATTTGTAGCGAGAAATCATCGAGAATACACCCTCATCTTCTTCGTAATTGGAGCCCTTGTATTCAATCGACTCTTGAATTGCTTCATAATTTGTTTCCTTTGAGAAAACCGTGCTTGCAAGCTTAAAGCTCTTGTCAGTTCTATCAACATTAGATGGGCAGCGATAGAAGCTAGGCATCATATTTCCCATGAGGAAATCGAATTTCTCAAATGCGATGTGTGACAAGGCACCATTTTTTCTATCAAAGCCTAACTGTACAAGATTATTAGAAGCAATAAGACCTTGTGGCATGCCGATATATGTAAACTTGCCATTTGACTTAATATCTTCTTCGTTAATTGCGTCAAATCCGACTTCATCAAGACTAATTTCCATCTCAGCACTATTAGAAGCTTTGTCTGCGTCAGCATTGTCATCAATGCTTGTAATGTCAGTAATATCTGTAATATCTGAAGCCTCATTAGCTTGCTCATAATCATTGCCAACATTAGAAACGAGCTCGCCAGCGGTTGCTACTTCATTGGTATTAACTTTAAGTGGGCGAGCAACATCTTCCATAATTCTTTCTTGGAAGAATGTAATCTCGTGACCCTTGCTTGCATAGAAGCCGTCCTTGTCTAACTTGAGGCTTACTTCAAATACTAGGTCATGAGATAGTGCGACATCGTATATTTGAGCAAAACTTAGTTTTGTCTTCTCATCATACCCCATTGCCCAGCCTTCGTCGTAGAACTTAGCAAAATCGAGTGGGAATCGAAGCGTCTTCGTTCCATATGGCTCGATTTCTCTTACAAGTCCATCTCCAGACATGATTGTATATCCACCAAGCATGAGTTTCCAATCTAGTCTCATGTCTGATGTAAATGAGAATGGATGCGTATTGCGAACAGTAAGTGTCGATGGGTCCATCGGATCTGCAAAAATAAGAACCATACTACACTGCTGCTTAATATCAAAATAGATTGGATGAGGATTACGGTTAGCATCAACAATTCCCTGTCCAATAGAGCTTTCTAACCTCTCCTTACCACCTTCTAGGTCAGCATGGTGAATCCACTCATAGCGTGCATCATCGTCATCATATGAACCACGACCAGGAATTCTTGACAGCAAATTAACTCCAAGCTTATTCAAATCAAACAATCGTGAACGCCTAATGCACAAATCCTGCCATGGGCCATAGATTACTCCGGCTTCCGATGGGAATGGATTGAAAGAGCTAAGCTTCTTTTCGATAGAGTACCAAGGTCTTGTGTTGTCTAGAAGCTCGCACTGATTCTTCACCTTTGTTGCGTTATTAACGTCGAGCGAATATGGTGGGAAGCCATAGCAAACGACGGATGGGTGCGGCGTGCACTCCTCGACATAGTCATACATGATATTCGCATAGCCAAGCGCAAAGACATAGATTCCGTACTGGTCGCACAAATTCAAAAGCTTTGTCGACGCTGGAAAAGCCTGCACCATTATTGTATTGATTCCGCATCTTTTCATCAAAATGATGTCCTGACGCATTCTCTCAAGTGGCACAGAAACACCCATGTCAGGGTCAAACTCGTAATATTTTGTGATTGTAAGCGGAACTCTACGCTCATTGATGTTAAGCTTATCGAGGATAACCTCAGTGGTTCTGAAGCCGAATCTGCGTTTCTTCGCACAAATCGTATTGCCATCACTATCGAGAAGCTCGAGAACGAGGTCGTACTGAACCGGAGTCGCGTCAGACCACTGCGCAACATTTGCAGCAATTACCTGCGCCTCCGACATTATGCTAGTCTTAGAATCAATTACTCCAGAAATCTCCTTCTCCTGCGAAAGCTTGATAATCGGAAGCTTATACGGATCGTACTGTCCGCGTGCCTCAAGAATTGACACCCTAACAGAATACGGCATCATCAAATCCGTGTGATTAACAATCTCAAGATCTACATCGACAATGAAATTACCGCGAGAAACCTTAGATACAGTCTCTCTAGTCGCACCTCTAGCACCTTCACCTGCCTCATAAATCTCGCCATAGGAATCGTCGTCCTGACTAATAATCAGTTGCTGTTCCTCGTCCCTAACCGAAGGCTTTGTCGCATTCATATCAACATAGGTACTAGGCACAGAAGATAGCTTCATACGCATATTAGAAATTTCTAGAAGAGGCTCGAACACAAGCTTGATTGGCCTTAAGATTCCGCTAAGTCCGTGAAGAGCGAGCTCCTTAACAACTCTACCCTTCGCATCTCTATCGTAGCGAAAAACAAGAATTGCGATAACATTAGTGCCAGCAACCGCATAGTCAGAAAGCAGAACCTTCTTCCCCGTCATCACCGCACCAGAATCCACAATCTGCGTACCGTTAATGTACACCTCGAAGTGCCCAGCAATTCCCTCAAACGCCAAGTAAATCGCCCTGTCAATTTCTTCTGGGCTGAAGACCACCTCAGTTCTATAAATACCAATCTCTTCGTCCTCATTAGAGGTCGAATTCAAAACATACTTATCCGAGGCAGACTCGCTCTTCTTGTTGTCCCCCTCGAAAAGCATAGGGTAATCATAAAGCAAGTTTTGTGGAGTTCCGTATCCTTCGAGTTGCCATGACGATGGCGTGTTAATGAGAGCCCAATCCGAGTCATCGAAATTCTTTCCTTCGAAATCCATCGGTATCCCACTAACACCATTTGCCAAGAAAAATCTCCATGTCACCAAATCCTTCACATATGGTGACACAACCTCACCAAACTCTGGAAGAACTCTATCTGTATATATCTGGTCGAACGAATCATACGGCCAGAAATTGTCATTACAAAACTTCAAATTCATATATCTACTCCAGCAAACTAATATATATTTTTACCTATTATCATTCTATCAAACGCGCAACAACATAGAAGTTTCAATTAAGTTACATCTCTTAGGCATAAAACTTGCGTCAACACCCTTGATTTAATGACTTTTTATCTAGTAATTATCTAGTTCGAAACTTTTCATTCACATTTGCGCAGATTATGACAAAAAAAATTTAATATTGGGTGTTTCCAAAGATTTTGAATTATATTATAATGGTATCAAATAAAAATCATAATTTTCGGAGGTGGCGATATGGCAAGGGTAGATGCTACATGCGAGAAGATCCTCAAGCTTGGTAAGAAGCAGAAGCTAGATGCAATTATCAAGTACAGCAATGACAACGACGATGTAATTAGAACATATGCAGCTCAGGCAATGGGAATGATTAAGACTTACGAGAGTGGAATGGCTTTGATTCCTCTTCTTAGAGATTCGAGTCCATCTGTTAGAGCAGCTGCAGCAACAGCAGCAGCCGATATCTCGGCGAAGCACTGTGAGGAATATGTTAAGAAGCTTGCTTTCGCAGATGCTGATCCTAATGTTCAAGCAGCAGCTAAGGAAGCTTTCCAGAGACTTAAGACAAGTGTTATTTAATTAATTCGTTACTACGAGCCCTACTAAGTAGGGCTTTTTTATGTCTTGTTTTTTGCCTTTTGTTCTCACTTTACTATCGAGTTTTTTGTAAGCTTATGAGATAATAAAAATAGTTATTCTTACATTTGTTATAACATAGTTAGGAGGAATTAATATGGGTAGAACACTTATCGTTATCGATATGCAAAACGACTTTATTGATATGGCTCTTGGAACAAAGGAAGCCGTTGCCATCGTACCTAATGTCAGAGCTAAGATTGCTGAATATCTTGACAACAATGAGCGTGTTATTTTCACAAGAGATACGCACCAAGAAGACTATCTAAGCACACCAGAAGGATTGAAGCTACCTGTTTCCCACTGTATCGAAGGAACTAAGGGTTGGGAAATTGCAGATGGTCTATATCAGGATGGCTGTAAGGTTATTAATAAGCCATCTTTCGGGTGGACACATTGGGATGAATTCGATTTTGAAGATGAGGACATAGAGATTGTTGGACTATGCACTGATATTTGTGTAGTATCTAATGCTCTCATTCTTAAGGCAACATTCCCTAATGCTAGAATCACAGTCGACGCACTTTGCTGTGCAGGTGTAACAGTAGACACACATCTTGCTGCTCTAGCTACAATGAAGATGTGCCAAATCGATGTGATTAACGAATAATATTCAGAATAATATTATAAATAGAAGCGAGGAAATATTGATGTTTGATGCGAAGGTAGTCAAGGACGAATGTGTAAATTGGATTCGTGATTTTTTCGAGAAGAATGGTAAGGGCTGTAATGCTGTAATAGGTATTTCTGGAGGCAAGGATAGTTCTATCGCTGCAGCACTTTGTGTTGAGGCGCTTGGCAAAGACAGAGTTATCGGTGTGTTGATGCCAAAAGGCGTTCAGCACGATATTGACAAGGCATATTTGCTAGTAAACCATCTAGGAATTAAGCATTACGAGGTTAATATTCAAGAGGCTTACGATAGCATCGTTAATGCGATGCCGGATGGCTTTGAATTGTCCACTCAATCAATTACTAACCTACCACCTAGAATCAGAATGACTACACTTTATGCTGTAAGCCAATCTGTAAATGGTAGAGTTGTGAACACTTGCAATCTTTCAGAGGATTATGTTGGATATTCCACTCGCTATGGAGACTCTGTTGGCGACTTCTCACCGATGTCTAACCTAACAGTTACTGAGGTTAAGCAGATTGGTTATGAGCTTGGACTTCCAGCTGAGCTAATTGAGAAGGTGCCAATTGATGGACTTTGCGGCAAGACTGACGAAGAGAATCTTGGTTTTACTTATGCAGAGCTTGACATCTATATAAGAACTGGATTTATTGAGGATCAGGCGAAGAAAGAACTCATTGATAGAAAGCACAAGGCTAATCTATTTAAGTTACAGCTTATGCCAAGCTACATGCCTACAATGAAGTGGTAAGTCTTTTGCCTATATCGACGATGTATTTTGTCAAATAGAATAAACGAGGTGCGCTTTCTAGAAATTAGATTGCGCACCTTTTAACTTTCCAAATACTCTCTTAGCTCCTCTAGTTTATTAAGAGCATCTTCCCTGCCCATCTGATATGTTTCTTCTAGCTTATCTGGATCATTCTCAGTGGAGCTAACAGTAATTGGTCTACTTGGACGAATAACAAAGCAATTGCCTAGCTTCTCTTGCTCCAACACATAGTCTACCTGATTAGCAAATAGCTCGTGTCCATTTGCCATTTGTTCGACAATCTTAGGATATTTCCTAAGACAAAATTTAATTGTTCTCATAAATCTACATGGCTTTTCTTCATAAGAAGCATCACGAGTTAGGATTACAATGTTCTTCTTATAACCAAATTCTTCTTGCGCGAACTTAAGTGGAATTGGATCAGATATGCCACCATCTAGATAACCCTTATCACCAATTCTTACAACACGTGAAACTACTGGCATAGAAGCAGAAGCGCACATATGCATAGGCTCGTCACCAAGGAAATCCTTAAACTTATAGTAGAAAGGCATACCAGTATCAACATCTGTAGACACAGACCAGAAATCAACAGGGTTGTTACGGAAGGTCTTCATATCAAACTTGTCGTAAATATTTGGTAGCTCATCATAGCAAAGCTTCACATCATAGACATCGCCAGTCCTTATGAGTGACCATAAGCTTCCATATCTCTTATCCTTACAAAATCTCTTGTTGTATCTGATTGTTCTTCCAATTTGTCTAGACTTGTAATTACAGCCAAAACAAGAGCCTGCAGACACTCCAACGAATGACTTTATCCAGATTTTGTTCTCCATCAAAACATCAAGAACACCAGCCGTATACATTCCTCGCATCGCACCACCTTGCAATACCATGCCAGCATCGTAAGTCTTGTCGTTTATAAAATCCTCTGGATTCATATTATTAAGAATTTCAATATTGTCTGCTTCGTTCATCCCTTTTGTTTCTTTCATTTCAATATCTTCGAGTAACCTAATTCTTATACTCATTAATTAGTTACGGTTACAGACTTTCTTATATATTCTATTTTCTCTTTATCAAATCCTATCATGTCGAAATAGTTCTCTATCTTTCCGCCATATTTACTATCTACATGATTAAGGAAAGTCTCCATATTATGAGCATCGCTTCTTAGCGTATGCTTAAGACAAGTCTCCTTCTTCTCAATTAGTGGATCAAGCATAGGCTTAAGAAAACCATATGAACATGCGTAATTAGCAATTATATCTTCTCTACTTGCACCAGCAATAAGATATAGCATAGCAGCGACTACTCCAGTTCTATCTTTACCGTGAGCACAGTGGAAAGCAATAATATGGTCCTTGGAAGGGTCGAGCGAAGCCTTTTCGAGGCGGGCAAAAATCAGTTCGAATACTTCCTTGACTCTTGGTCCTAATTCCTCAATAAGCAAGACATAGAAATCTCCAAGAGTGTGAGTTCTTAGCATATTCATAGTAGCGTCGTTCTCGTCATCAGGATTTCCAACAAATAGCGGAATATTGGCAAACAAAACATCGCTATCTTCGATAAAAGGATTGCCATAATATTCAACCTCAGCTGCTGATCTTAAGTCGATTACAGTATCAACGCCATAGTCCTTAAGAGACTTAACTTGACTTGGAGTAAGAGCAGATGGAGAATCCATTCTAAGGAAGACCTTTGACTTGAATTGACCCTTACCATTAAGAATCGGCATCAAACCCAAATCTCTCGAATTCATAAGACCATCAAATAAAACTCTCTGACTATTAATATCCAAAGCCATATACTCTTCTCCTGTTAGTTATCACTCGATATGAACTCTAATGTTCGAGATTTGGTTATCCTCTGTTAGTTCCATATCGACAACATATGTATTCGATGAGACATATCTCAGATCAAAATCATTCACATCAAGCATAGGATAATTCGTTAAAAGCTCACTAAGCGGCATTCCTACATACAAATCGCCGCATCTATAATTCTCATCACCTTCGAGAAGTCTAATCGAACGTAGTGTTCCTTCCCAAGTATTGTCCTCACCGATAACTGCTTCAAAGGTCAAAAGAACATAATCATAGGATACAACAACCAATCTAGAAACAACTGTTTCACCAGTATTTGCATCAATATGAGATGAGAAAATTTCTGTTCCATATGTAATCATACTTGGCTCGCCTAGCTGTCTAATCACTTCTGTAGACAGATATTCTGATCCAAGCCTTAATGTTCTTACATCACCCTGATACAAATATAAGCTGTTGATTGAAAGCGGCTGTTCCAAAACCTCATCAAATACAATTCGATTATCATAGGTTCTATTAAGCGAGAAGAAATGAGAAACAATTGACTCGCCGTCTGCATCCAAAACCTCTGGAATACTAACCAGTATAGTAAGAGGAGACATAACCTTAAACTCATAGCTTGTAGAAGGACTATGTACCCTTAGCCAGTAAAATTCAGCTATTCTTTGAGCCTTAGCAATCAATACTTCTTCAGTATATTCATCGCCAACAAAAGTCTGCTCAAGCAAAGCAACAATTCCCTCAACATTATGACTATCTAACATGCTAATGTAGTGTTCTGCATAAGAGAAAATCATCAATGTGTCTGCTATCCATTCATTAGTGATAACAGCTTGTCCATCAACAATCTGATAATATACGAAAACACCTTCCGAAGCGTCGCACAACTCAGCATTGATAGACTCTTCATCTGCTTCTTCATACAAAAGCTCAGCTACTCTTACATCACCATAGCTAGAACTAACGTCAATTGAAAGCTCATCCTCAACATAAAGCATACTCTGCAAAATATTATCACTAGTATCTTTATCAAGAAGTCTAAAGCTTACGATTTTTCCATTAGAATTAGACATTCTTGCCAAACAATGAATATATTGAACAAAGCTAGAATATGACACTTCCGGGAGCTGATGGTCAGGAATCGACTCATAAGCCGTCGTCAAATAATCCTCATCATCTATTGCAAGCGAAATATGTCTAATTAATTCCTGTGAAGAAATTGACTCTTCAGAAACAGAGATCTTATCCCAGAAATCACACGCACAAATAAGGCTTGTCATTAGAATACTGACAACAATCATCAATGCCTTAATCTTAGTCACAAAAGACTTCTTATGCATGAATTCCTCTCCATTTCTTAGATTCAATCTGTTTTATTTCTTTCTGCTCTTGACGGCCTCGAAAAGCACAACCGCACTAGCAACAGCCGCATTCAAACTATTTACATGTCCAACCATAGGTATCGAGAGCAAAATGTCACATTGCTTCTTGATATTATCTCTCATTCCTTCACCTTCACTACCAATAACAATTACAATTGGTCCAGAATAATCTGCCTTGTCATAATCAGTAGTGGCATCCGCATCAGTACCAAAAACCCAGAATCCATCGTCCTTTAAGTCGCGTAATGTCTGCGCCAGATTTGTTACTCTTGCTACTGGTACATATTCAATTGCACCAGCAGAAGCCTTAGCTACGACAGAATCTAGTCCAATTGATCTATGCTTAGGAATAATTACTCCATCAATTCCTGCTGCATCAGAGATACGAAGAACCGAACCTAAATTATATGCATCCTTAAGCTCATCTAGTGCAACAAGAATAGGGCTTCTACCCTCGTCACGAGCTTTCTTCACGATATCTTCTATATCAACATATTCATGACTTGCAACTGCTGCAATTACACCCTGATGATTATGAGTTTGACTCATTCTATCTAGGACATTTCGCTTTGCTCTTACGACAACAATCTTATTGTCCTTTGCAAGACTCAATATAGTCTGCAAGTGAGAATCAAGTGGCTTGCCATCAGAAGGCTCAAGAATCCATAGTTTGTTAATCGTTCTGCCAGCTCTAATCGCTTCTAGAACGGAATTCTTGCCCTCTAATCTATCATTTGTTGGCTCATTAATTAGAGTTTCTTGACTTTGGCCATTATTCTCTCTAGGCGTATATGGTACAGCCTTAGATGGTCGTCTCTCATTTCTTCTATCGTTTCTATTAAATTCCTTCCGAGCCATCGTCGCCTCCATATTTCTCTGGGTTATCAATAATATCAAAAGTCTTATTTATCAAGTATTCCAAGCGTTCTACCTGATTATCCAAGAATAAATAACCAATAAGTGCTTCGAAGCCTGTCGCATACATATATTCCGCTGGTGATGAATTCTTTGCCATGCTTCCTGGGTTAGAATTTTTACCTCTTCTGAAGAAATTTTCTTCTGTATCAGATAATTCGTCACGGAGAATTCTAATTGCCTTTGCTTGTGCCTTAGCACTAACGTATTTGATAGCCATCTTATGCATTTGTCCGGATTTTGCTGAACTATGTTCTGCCACCCAGCAACGAGCATATAATTCATATACGCTATCACCTATGTAGGCTAATACTGAAGCAGACACTTCTCTTAAATCACCTGAGATATATGGAATAATCATGCCTTCTCCACCTGTGGACCATTAGGAGTATCCTTGATTACATAACCCATTGCTGTTACCTTATCTCTAAGCTCATCAGCAAGAGCGAAGTTTCTTTCCTTCTTAGCAGCAGTTCTCTTACTAACGAGGTCCATTACCTCACTAGGAATATCTCCAGCCTTGTCATCGTCAAATTCAATTCCAAGTACATCTGTTAGCTCAATAATGATATCAAGTGCAGCCTTAAGTGACTTCTCATCAACATTTTGTGCAGCAAGTGCTTCATTTGCTTCACGTACCAGATTGAAGATTGCAGTAATCGCATCAGCTGTGTTAAGGTCATCATCCATGCTAGTAATGAAGTCTTCCTTAGCCTTCTTCGCAGCATCTGTTAACTCCTTACTTGCTTCTAAATCCACCTTATCCTTGTTTACATTGTTCATTACAAACTTAATATTGTTTGCACAAGTAGAAATTCTCTCAAGTGAGCTTTGTGCAGACTTAAGCTGTGCATCAGAGAAGTTGATTGGCATTCTGTAATGAGCAGATAGAATAAAGAAACGAATTACAGAATATGGGAATAGCTTCACGATATCTCTGATAGTAAAGAAGTTTCCAAGAGATTTACTCATCTTCTCTCCATCTACATTAACAAATGCATTATGCACCCAATAATTAGCAAAGCAGCAACCATTAGCAGCCTCACTTTGTGCAATCTCGTTCTCGTGGTGTGGGAAAATCAAATCCTGTCCACCACCATGAATATCAATTGTCTCACCTAAGTGCTTCTTAATCATTGCAGAGCACTCGATGTGCCAGCCAGGTCTGCCCTCGCCCCATGGAGAATCCCAATATGGCTCGCCTTCCTTCTTAAACTTCCAAACAGCAAAATCACCTGGATTCTTCTTGCCAAGATAAGAAGCCTTACGCTCTCCACCACCAGCAACAAGCTCGTCAAGATTATAATGAGAAAGCTTACCATATCCATCAAACTTAGTTACATCATAGTAAACACCATCACCCTCGATGATATATGTATAACCCTTCTCATCAAGGCTCTTAACTAAGTCGATAATTGCATCCATAGAATCTGTAGCACGAGGCTGATATGTAGGTCTCTTTACAGCAAGACCATCTGCATCAACATAGTACTCAGCTATAAATCTATCAGCAAGCTCCTTGATTGTGATTCCTTCTGCATTTGCATTGTTAATCATCTTATCGTCAATATCTGTAAAGTTCTGACAGAATTCTACATCATAGCCACGATATTCAAGATATCTTCTAAGAGTATCGAAAGTAACAAATGGTCTAGCATTTCCGAGATGGAAATAGTTATAAACTGTTGGTCCACATGCATACATCTTCACGTGACCATCAACCATTGGCTTGAACTCCTCTTTATTTCTAGTAAGTGTGTTAAATAATTTCATCTATTGTTCCCCCTGTTTGAAGAAAAATTAATTATTATCATTTGTATCTATTGAATCCTCGGACTTAATTTGGCTAAGCTCATCCTCAAGCTTCTTAAGTCTATGTAAAATCTTGCAAACCTCTTGGTCTAGCGGATCCGGAGCAAGTGTATGGTCGAGCTCTACTGCGTGACTAACCTTCTTAATATCGCTACTAGGCTTACCATTAACTCTTACTACCTTACCTGGAACACCGACAACCGTTGCATCTGGTGGAACATCATGAAGAACCACTGCGTTTGCACCAATATTCGCATTATCACCAATCGTAACGTCTCCAAGAATCTTCGCACCTGCACCAACAAGCACATTGCTTCCAAGCGTAGGGTGTCTCTTCTTGCCCTTCGCATGACCACGACCACCAAGTGTTACATTGTGATAAATTGTACAATCATCACCTATAATTGCTGTCTCGCCAATAACTACACCCATTCCATGGTCGATAAATAAGCCTTGACCTATCTTAGCACCAGGATGAATCTCGATTCCAGTGCACAATCTAGCAAACTGAGAATGTAATCTTGCCCAAGCAAATAACTTATGCTCATATAGAAAATGGCTAAACTTGTGATGAACTAGTGCGTGAAAACCTGGATACATAAAAATAACGCCAACAACTCCACGAGCTGCTGGATCACGACTTGCAATCTTCTTAGCATCACTTAATAAACCCATATAATTTCCTTCTTAATTAAAAAGCCTGAAAATGAATAAACCTCTATTGACACCTAGCAAATGCCAGGGCGGTATCCTGCAATTGACTTCAACCTTCCAGCTAGAACAGGCTTGATTTCCACCAACTGACTCCGGATTCCTATTTAAGTCGTGAAGGTTCAAATCGAGGCCCACTCATTTCAGGTACCTATATTATAATATATATTGCTCAATAATTAAACCAAAAGTACGGCATATTTGGGCTCAAGATTTGTTAAATCTATCTTACTAAAAAATCTCATTATTCTTAACAACCCTATTACTCGCAAATGCACAGCAAAGCACGTTTTCCGCGCCCCTCTCGAAAAGCGCCAAACTTCCCTCATGAAGCGTATTTCCTGTAGTCGCAACATCATCTACCAAGAGAATTCTCATTCCCTCTATTGACCATTCATCAGATACTTCAAATGCAGACTTTACATTCTCAGCTCTGTGGGCATTGCTTTTACATTCTGTTTGCCTCTTTGTATTCTTCGAACGCCTAAGAACATCCGCTAGCAATGGTTTATTAAGAAAACATGCACAAGAAATTGCCATCAGCATTGCCTGGTTATAATGCCGTTCGGAAAGACGCTTCGAAGAAAGAGGAACTGGAATAATAGCATCGACTTCTACTTTGTCACTTCTAAGGCTTCTGCCAAGAAGCATTCCATAGAAAATTGCTATCTCATATTTGCCTGCAAATTTCATCTGGCGAATTCCCGAGCTTACAACTGAGTTATATGTAAACGGCACATAAAGCGTAAGGCCCGGAATTTCGTCACCAGTAAATGGCTCCGATAAACAAAGTAGCCAACGCTTTTCGATAGGGACTGGAACTAGACTAGAAATGCAAGCAAAGCAAAAATTAAGCTCTACACTCGACACTACATCTGGGTAATATTTATGGGCTCTGGTTGCACATTTTTTATACTGCTCGGCTAGAACCATAGCGTTTTCTTGGGGCATTTTACTCGCACCACAAATTACGCACCTAGACGGCAAAATGGAATCTAGAGCTTCAGCAAGGAGCTTATTAATACTGTCTGTCATAGATTAAGCTACAATCATCAAATCCAAGAATTCTCTAAGAGAAGTCTTTCTGTCCTCTTTACGATCTGTTTGAATCATTTTCTCTAGACGCGAATTGTAATTTACTACAAACACGCGCTTTTTGCCTCGCGTAATCGCCGTATACAATAGGTTGCGGTTAGACAACTGCGGATACATACTTCCCAAACTAATTATTACATTATCGAATTCACAGCCCTGCGACTTATGCACTGTCATCGCATACGCTAATTCAATGTCTTCTACGGTTTTCTTAGAATACTCAACCCTCTTCTCATCATCGAAAAGCACCTTAACTCCACTTGCAGCAATCGTTACGACATCACCTAGTTCACCATTACAAATGCCTGACTCAAGTGAATCATTCTTCAGGTCATAGTATTCGAGCTGATAATTATTCTTTGTCTGAATAACTCTGTCTCCGATATATAGAATTTGTCCATTTTTGAGCATGAAGTTCTCGCCTTCATTAGTCATACTATTCTGTAAAGAGAGATTAAGTGCATTTGAACCCATCTGATTCTGCTTTGTCGGGCAAAGAATTGCTATTTCCGATGGACTAACACCCTTCTTAATAAGCTGTTCATAAAGCTTCGTGATAATATGAACTCCCTGTTCCTCGCTTACAACATTACAAACCTGAAAATCCTTTACATCTTCTCTCGTAACCACACTTTCTTGGTTAAGAACTCTATATGCATTCGTAGCAATCAGACTCTCGCTATCCTGTCTGAACAAATACTTAAGCTCGACTCTAGGAATCCTCTTGCAAGACAATAAATCATGCAAAAGAAGACCAGGGCCAACCGACGGCAGCTGATTGGGGTCACCAATCAGAATCAATGAACAGTCAAGTCTTAATGCATCAAGCAAATATCTAAACAGCTTCACATCTACCATTGATGCTTCATCAATAATTACGACTCTCGCATCAATCGGATTGTCACTATTTCTTCCACACATATAACCGCCATCGCTATTGATTGGCGTTAGTTCAAGAAGACGATGTATTGTTGTCGCTTCTTGATCTACTGCCTCCGACAAGCGCTTCGCAGCTCTACCAGTTGGTGCTGCAAATTTACATTCAATATTATTGTCCATCAAATGCTGAGCCAAAATCCTAGTAATCGTAGTCTTTCCAGTGCCTGGACCACCAGTAATTATACAAAATGGCTCATGCATACACATAGTAAGCGCATCCTCTTGCACCTTGTCTAACTCTAATCCATTCCTGTGGGCAATTTGAGTAATCGTTTGTCTAGCTTTCTTCTCATCAAAAGGCGGAGTTTCCGCATTAAGGAAGCCTTCTACGCTATCAGCAATCTTAGATTCTGTAACAAAAAAACTTCTGCTGCTAATCCTTGCATCCGCATCCTTATAGTCACAATTGACTATATTTCCGCCTGCAAATCGATATATCTTAATCTCGCCAGATACGACACTCTGATTAATAGCATTCTCAAATCCGCGCTCGAACTGCTCCTCCTCAGACAAAGAAGAATCCTCAACCTCGAACGCCGATGAAGTCTTCGCTAGCATCGTCTTCACTTTGTTATGAAGAGACATCGCATCAACATATGTATGCCCGCTTTGATAATGAATCTCATCAAGAATATACAAAATCGCGCCCATCATCCTAAGCGAATCAAACGCATATATTCCACGCGACGCAGCTATTCTCTCACAAGTCTGAAATCCAAACCCATCAATCGCCAAAAGCACATAAGGATTCTCTTCAATCTTAAGCTTAGACTTTATTCCCCACCTCGAAAAGACTTCTTCTGACTTCTTCTGAGTAAGACCAAATTGGTACAAATCAAGGATTGTCGAATAAAATTCTGGCTTCTCATCTATCTGTTTCTTGACAGCTTCTGCCTTCTTAGCGGATAGGCCCTTGATGCTTTTCGCGACGGCCTTAGGATTCTCAAGAATCTTATCTAATACTTCTCCTTGATATTCTTCTGCTAGAAGAAGGGCTAACTTATCACCTAATCCTTCGAAATTTGCGCTCAAGAAATCTGCAATTATGAGGCTTTGGCTTCGCTCATTCTCGCAAACCTTAATGGAATTCATAACAATTTGAAGCTGTCCACGGTACTCTGAGACCTTGCCAGATACAAGATAAGAAACTCCAGGAACAATCGTACCCTCGTAATTACCTTTACAAGAGATTCCTTCTTCGCATAAGAAGATCACAAAGCTGTCGTTAGTGAACAAAACTCTCTTCGCGACAACTTCGTAATTCTCAATTACCCTATTGTAATCTTCAAGCGTTAACATCAAATGCCAGCATCAGCCTTAAGAACCGCTGCCTTGTCTGTCTTCTCCCATGGAAGCTCGACATCAGTTCTTCCAAAATGTCCATAGCTTGCTGTCTGACGATAGATTGGTCTTCTCAAATCTAGGTCGCGGATAATCGCTGCTGGACGAAGGTCAAAGTGCTTATTTACAAGCGTTGTAATCTCTTCGTCAGAAATTGCACCCGTACCAAAAGTATCAACCATTACAGACACTGGCTTTGCTACACCAATAGCATATGCAAACTGAATCTCACATTCCTTAGCTAGACCAGAAGCAACGATATTCTTCGCAATGTAACGAGCAGCATATGCAGCAGAACGGTCAACCTTCGTAGGATCCTTACCAGAGAATGCTCCACCACCATGACGACCAAATCCACCATATGTGTCAACGATAATCTTACGGCCTGTAAGACCAGAGTCTCCCTGTGGACCACCAACTACAAATCTACCTGTTGGGTTAACATAAATCTTTGTATTCTCGTCTACCAATTCCTTTGGGAGGATTGGATTAATTACGTTCTCAATAATGTACTTCTCAAGCTCGTCGTGGCTTACTATATCACTATGCTGTGTAGAAATAACTACTGCATCAATTCTTGTAACCTTGTTGTCAGTATACTCAACTGTAACCTGGCTCTTTCCGTCTGGTCTTAGGAAAGAATCCGGATTCTCCTTACGAACCTTTGTTAATTGATATGTGAGCTTATGTGCAAGCGAAATTGGAAGTGGCATTAGCTCTTCTGTATCGTCATTTGCATAGCCGAACATCATTCCCTGGTCACCAGCACCTGTATCTAGCTCAGAATCGTCACCATTTCTAGACTCCAAGGACTTGTTTACACCCATAGCAATATCTGGAGACTGCTCGTCGATAGTAGTCAAAACTGCGCATGTCTTGTAGTCGAAGCCGGAATCCTTGCCGTCGTATCCGATATCCTTAACTACATCTCTTACGATTGAAGGAATGTCAACATATGCGGATGTAGTAATCTCACCCATTACCATTACCATTCCTGTTGTGCAAGAAGTCTCGCACGCTACTCTTGCCATCTTGTCCTGAGCAAGAATCGCATCTAATACACCATCAGAAATCTGATCACAAACCTTGTCTGGATGTCCTTCTGTAACTGACTCTGATGTAAATAACCATTTTCCTGTCTTGTTTCGCATAATTTTTACCGCCTTTCTTATTAATCACTCGTGTCCCTTAATCAAAAAGCTATACTAATAAAAAAACCTTCCCGAAGTGGAAGGCGAATTTCTAATATTATTGCCTCTCATCTTCCAGGGTACCCCTGCCGGACTTGGCACCGCTGCTCTCCGCGGTTGCCGGGCTTCATCGGGCCGTTTCCCTCCACCTCTCTTGATAAGTAGTGACATATTTGCATTCGCATTGTAGCCCTAATATCACCAACTGTCAATCACATTTTTCTTTCTCGAAAAGCATCCCACAAAGCCCAAAAAGCGACAAATTGTCGCTCATTTGTCGTGATTTGTCGAGTTTTTTGAGGGGTGTTTCGTATTACAATCATGTTAGCTCGAGTGATAACAAATTTTCTTTTCGAAGGAGGTGCCATATGAGCACGCAGGTTGTAATTTACACAAAAGACGACTACACATACCACATGCTGTCATATAGATTTGCAGATTTCCCTGATTTCTACTATGCCAAGGGGCCTAGCGATGGCAGCAGATACCACCACAATAATTTTGTAGAAGATACGATTATTGTATATGACGGACGCTATTTTACACGCGACCAATTGATTCGTAACGGTGCGATGGAGCCTACATGGGCATCCTTCTGCATCATGGGCAAGGATCCAAGCAAGGCCAATTCTACAAAGAAGCTTACTCGCGTTAATTGTAAGATGCTCTACGAGGCCTTTAAGGAGAAGGCAGGAACAAATATTCGCGAGGAGTGCTTCGAGAAGACAGATTCCATGATTTCTCGCGGAGTTATTTGTACCGTTGTCTCGTTCGCAGACATCCCATCTCGCGAAGATTTTATTAAAACGATTGCACTTGATTTGAAGCAGGAATTCTGTCTAAGACTCGATCTTATGCCTGGTGTTAGAATGCCAGAAGGCGTCTACACTTCACTTAACAATTCTGGAAGCATTAGCTCTCTTCTTAAATTAGCAAAGGATAATGAGCTTACATCAAGTGACATTGTTGAGCATTCGAATCCGACTTTAGACGGCTTCCTATCACCAGGAAGGCCTACTTCATCTGACGAGATTATTGATGCAGAAATTAGTACGCTCGTTAATCTAATCGATAAGGCAAGCGATTTAAGCTATAACGATGATCCAATTATGAATGTGCTTTTTGTAATCGAGGGCTTCAAGTTTAATCAATTGAAGGAACTTCTACAAAGATCCTCGAATGTACTTTTCTTAATTCCAGAGTATTTGTATAACGAAGTAACAGGCTTTAAGGATGAGATTAATGACTTGATTGCTAGCTTGCCTGGAATTGTACATACAGATGTGATTTATAGCGACAACTATAATAGGGTGATGGTAAATGAACAATCCTTCGCTTGATATTGAGAAAATCAAAGAACGTATTTCTTACTACGTACTTAGCAATATGCAGAATGAATCATCGCCTGATGACGAGAAGCTTAAGGAAATTATTGCGAATGTAATATCCGAAGACAATCTATCCTCACATCTATCGTTGCAAAGCAAACGCGAGCTAGCAATGAGTGTATTTAATAGCCTTAGAAGACTTGATGTAATCGAGCCACTCATGCAAGACCCATCAATTACAGAAATCATGGTAAATGGGCACAAGGAGATATTTTTCGAGAGGGGCGGAAAACTATACAAATCCAACATTAAGTTCAAGGACAGCAATACTTTACAAACAATAATATCTTGCTTCTTTGCTAATTCTAATCGTCCGCTCAACGAAGCAAATCCTATTGCAGACTTAAGATTACCAGATGGTTCTCGTGCAAATGCTGTCTTGCCGCCAATCGCACCTGATGGACCGATTATCACGATTCGTAAATTCACAGGTATCAGGCATGACATCGCTACATTAATCAAGCAAAACTTTATTTCTGAGGAAGCGGCTCGCTTCTTATGTGATTGTGTGCGCAACAAGAAGACTATTTTCTTATGCGGAGGAACTGGAAGTGGCAAAACGACATTCCTTAACACACTTTCGTCTTTTATACCTGAGGATGAACGCGTCATCACAATAGAAGACTCGCTTGAGCTTAATTTGCAAGGAATCAAGAACCTGGTACGCCTCGAGGCTAGACTTCCTGGCCCTGACGGCAACGGAGAAATAAACATTGGAGATCTCATTCGTTCTGCACTTAGAATGCGACCAGATAGGATAATTGTCGGAGAGGTTCGTGGAACAGAAAGCGCAGATATGATGCATGCACTTAATACAGGGCATCCTGGCTCCATGTGCACAGGTCACGCTAATTCCTGCCACGAGATGCTCGAACGCTTATCGGGCATGATTATGGCCGGTTCTTCCCTACCCTTCGATGCAATTCAAGCCCAGCTATCTATGGGAATAGACTTAATAATACACATCACACGTAACCGTACAGGCAAAAGATACATTGATGAAATCTGCTATGTACATAGCTCACATAAGGATGGCTTTGATCTAGAAAACCTATATATAAACAAAGGAGGTGACCATCTTGAACGCATTTGCTGCATTGAAAGACTCGAAGAAATATCAGCATACAAATCGTAAGAAGTCTGCTTCGAGACAAACCACATTAGCTCTTTTTACATTTAAGAATGAAGAAGAAAGAATCCGATTCTACTACAAGCTCAAGTTACTGTGGCTATATCCACTAATCGCTATAGGGATATTTCTCATTTCTGCAATGTTCGTAAGTTCTAGAACTATCAGAATTCTATGTGCTATTTTCCTTAGCATTTTCCCTTGGCTTACAATCACAGACAAGATGTATTTATCTAGATATCGTCATTTAAGAACACAGCTACTCGTGCTTCTTCAAACATTAACCACTTCTGTTAGTTCTGGATATTCTCTTGAGAAATCATTTGCCAATATTCGCGGAATAATTGAACATACCTTCGGTAAAAAATCTGTGCTAATACGACCTCTTAAGAATATCGAGAACAAAATCGAGCTTCATACATCAATGCAAGAAGCGTTAACTTCTTTTGCTAAGGAATTGAATTTCCCAGAAATCGAGCCAATATTCATAGCACTTGGTCTATCTGGCAAAATCGGCTCAAACTCACTTGCAATTCTACGAAGCAGCTGTCAAATGCTCTCTGAACTTAATAGCGTGTCAGACGAGATTGATGCACAAAACTCAGGCAAGAATGCAGAAGCAGTAATGCTTTGTATTATGCCCTTTGCTATCACCTTCGCATTAGACAAAATGAGTTCTTCTTATCTTTCCGAAGCGAAAAGCACTCCGGTAGGATCAATCATTTTACTTGTCTCCTTTGTGCTATGTATAATCTCATGTGCCTTGCTTTTTAGATTTATGACGCATGACAGCAAATCGAACAAAACGAAGCAAAATAAATTAGATGACAAAACAAAATCAACAATTCTCGTGGATTTTGTTCAGAAAATTATGCCAAATAGCTTCATTTCTGCTAGATATGAATTATTTAGTGAACTATCGCTAACACCAAAAATTCATTATGAAGAATACCTAAGAAAAATTCTATTGTCATCCATATTCGGTGTATTTCTTACTAGTCTAATACTACATTTGGCAGATAAGCCTCTTATACTAGCTATAGCTGCACCGTTACTACTAACGTATCTTAACTACACAGATGCTAAGAAATCTGCTCTTCTTCGAAGAGAAGAACTAATGAAGGATACACCACTATTTTTGTGTCTACTAACAACACTGTTAGAAGCCGGAGTAATGCTTCCAAGAGCAATTGAGATATGTTCAAATGCATTTCCTAACAACAAGAATCTATCTATGGAAATAAAGAACATTCACGCCATGATACTAAGTGGAATTTCTGCTTCTGAAGCAATCGAGAAATTCTCCTTACGACTTAAGATTCCTGAGGCGCAGGCCGCCTTCCTAGTAGTTGCAAGATATGGCCGACTTGGAACAAGTGAAGTCTTAAATCTACTCTCACTACAAGCATCATCTTGCTGGAGCTTATGTCGTAACAGTGCTAGAAAGAAACAAGAGAGAGAATCACTTGGTCTTCTATTACCGATGACACTAGATTTTATCTGCGTTCTTCTAGTAGCTACTACACCAGCCATTATTTCACTCGGACTATAAATATTATTTTTTGGGAGGTAACTAATGAAAAAATACACAAGAAACAAAAAAGGAATGGGAACTGTTGAGATCGTTATTATTATCGCTGTGCTTGTAGGTCTCGCACTTGTATTCCGTGAAGGATTAACTTCTTATGGACAGAAAATTATGGAATATTGCTTCGATGAGAATCGAATTATTGGCTCTCTAGGCTAAATTAATAAATCCAAGATGGAGGAAAGCATACTGATGCCGCCTCTTTAGCGGTAAGGGATGTCATACGTAAAAATGAGAATAAGAAAAGGCCCTTATGGCATATTTGCAATCAAGAGAATCAAAGAAATTGACCTACTTGATGAATACACTTGTGAAATAATGGAAACAGATACTCCAGAATACTTAATTCCATTGTATGTAAATGATATGTGCACTATCGTAGAGTTCTCTTACGATATTTCAAATCTTTGCCCTATCAAAGATCTTCAGACACCAAATACATATGAGGAAAAGACTGAGTATCGTAATGCCATAGGTCGCCTTTTCTTATCTCTAATTGATAGAATGGATGAGTTATTTCATATTGAGCAGTTTGAATTATCTGAAGATATGCTTTTCTATGACAAAGAGGAGCAAAAACTAATGCTATGCTATATTCCTATCAAAAACATGTCTAAGCCTAATAAGCTTTCACAAATAAAGGAAAGCGTAGAGGTGCTTTTCGAGAGCGCCTTCTTCGAGAACTTATTATCAACTGATGAAATCACGACAATGCTTTATGCGATAGAAATGAACAATGAAGAAATGTTTGCCAAAACTTGCGAAGCTATAATGGCTAATACTGAGAATAAAAGTAAGACTTCGAGAATGAATTTGTTGTTGCTTTGCATACTATTAGCATTCATTACTCTAGCTATGGAACTAATACTGAAGCTTCTTCCTTGTACAATACTTCTAGCGGCAACAACAATATTTGTTCTTATCTCTGTACTAAGAAAGCAAAACCATTCCTTAGCTCTAAGTAAAAAAGCAAAACAAAGCCCAGAAACAAGCAGCAATCGCAAGAACATTTTGTTTGAGAATAACTATATACCTAATGCAAATGAAGAAAAATGCGACGCAATGTCACTTTTCTCAATTGCATATATAGAAGAAACAAAGCGTAGCAGCAATAATTCTGATGAACAGCAGACAAAGTTTTGTATCTATTCAGACCGTTCCATTATCGGAAGAGATAGATTTACTTCAGATATACATATAAATGACGATAGCTTGTGCCTTGTCCAAGCACAAATTGATTTTGAAGGAAACAAATATTATCTTACTGACCTATCGAACAACAATTCTACTTATCTAGAGAATAGACCACTAATTCGTGGAGAAAAATACGAGATAAAGAATAATCAATTGCTTCGTTTTGGAAACTATGAATGCAGATTTATTAAAGCCTAACAATAGCCACTAGGAAGCGCCGATGCGCACGCTTTTTGTATCAGATATTAGTCTTATCGACATCGCCAAGAAGCTTATCTAGAAGTTGTCTTTGCTCATCTGTTCCATATAATCTTATTGCCTTGGCACGAATCTTAGAACGCCTATAAGCGTTACTACTATCAGAGCCTTCGTAGAATAATTCTGGATCCTTCTCGTAGTCACCATGCATTTCCTTATAGAAATCAGCAACACGATTTACATCTAATTCTTCTGGGTATTCAGCTGTATTAACAACTACAAGCGCTACATATTGACCTATCTCTGCATATCCCTCTGACAAGACGATTTTCTTCGTCTTATCACCAATTCTAACAGTAGCAATTCCCGGAGAAAGCGCAACAACCAAAGGCTGATGTCCATACATTATTCCCATCTCTCCATCCATTGAAGTAAGGGAAACAAAATCAACCTTGCCCTCGAAGAAATTATTATAAGGCGTAACAATTATTAATGTGATTTGCTTATTCTTGTTGTCACTCATTGCATGCTGTCCTTGTATGACTTAAGTACGTCATCGATGTCGCCTTTCATAAAGAAGTGCTGTTCTGGAATGTGATCTAACGAACCAGAAATAATCTCACCAAAAGCCTTAACTGTCTTATCTACAGGAACATATCTTGGCTCAAACCCAGTTGAATCAGCTGTTACAAAGAATGGCTGTGATAAGTATTTCTGAATCTTACGAGCCCTAGACACTAATAGTCTATCTGATTCAGAAAGTTCTTCCATACCAAGAATCGCAATAATATCCTGTAATTCCTTATAACGCTGAAGTATCTCTTGAACCTTACGAGCAACATGATAATGCTCTCTACCAACATTTTCCTCAGTAAGAATACGAGAAGAAGATTCTAGTGGATCGACTGCTGGATAAATACCTAATTCAACAACCGAACGTGAAAGAACAATACTTGCATCTAGGTGTGCAAATGTCGTCGCTGGCGCTGGGTCAGTCAAGTCGTCCGCTGGCACATATACTGCCTGAATAGATGTAATAGCACCGTTCATCGTAGAAGTAATTCTCTCCTGAAGCTGTCCAACCTCATTTGCAAGAGTTGGCTGATATCCTACTGCAGAAGGAATTCTTCCTAGAAGCGCAGAAACCTCAGAGCCTGCCTGAACAAAACGATAAATATTATCAATAAACAAGAGAACGTCTTTCTTCTTAACATCTCTTAAGTATTCAGCCATAGACAAACCAGTAAGTGGTGCACGCATTCTTGCACCAGAAGTCTCATTCATCTGACCAAATACAAGAATTGTCTTATCAAGAACGCCAGACTCCTTCATCTCGTTCCAAAGGTCGTTACCCTCACGGCTTCTTTCTCCTACACCAGTAAATACTGAATATCCACCATGCTCAGATGCAATATTACGAATGAGCTCAAGAATAAGTACAGTCTTACCTACTCCGGCACCTCCGAAAAGTCCTATCTTTCCACCACGACTAAATGGCACAAGTAAATCAATTACTTTGATACCTGTCTCGAGCATCGATTCTGTTGGATATTGCTCAGTAAAGGATGGTGGATTTCTATGAATTGGCCAATAGTCATCTGCATCAAGTGGTCCAAGCTTATCAATTGGAGTACCAATAGCATCAAATAGTCTTCCAGTAATCTTGTCTCCTACAGGGACCTTAATTGGGGAACCTAAGGATTCACATACGAGGCCTCTATTAAGACCTTCTGTTGGTCCAAAAGAAACACAACGAACAACACCGTCTCCACGCTGTTGCAAAACCTCTAAGAAAACCTTATTTCCAGCATATTCGATAGAAATCGCTTCGTTTATGCTAGGAATATCCTTAGTATCAAATTTACAATCAATAACTGGTCCAATAATCTGTATTACTTTACCTATTGCCATTATGCTTCCCTCTCTCTACTCGATTAGTTTTGGTGCTTAGATATTATTTGCCTGTTCTGCACCATTTATAATCTCTGTCAATTCATTTGTAATCTTACTTTGTCTTGCTCTATTGCTAATCTGCTCTAGCTTTACCAACATCTCATCTGCATTAACAGATGCATTATCCATCGCTGTCATTCTTGCAGTTTGTTCTGAAGAATACGCTTCTACCATTGCTTCATATACAATGGCGTTCAAATATGTATTAATCAAGAAGCTAAATACTAGATTAGCATTCGGATTATATTCCATTACTTCACCAGGATTCATAGCAAAGCCTGCGTCGTTTACATCTTCATATAGAAGTGAAGAGATTGTTTTCTTATCAACTGGACAAAGCCTTACAACTCGCGGCTCCATCTTAATAGCAGATTCCATATGCGTATATATGATATAAACTAAGTCATAATCCTTCGAGATAAACTTCTCTCTAATTATCGAAGCAACATTTCTCGCTGTATAAAATGTCGGTTCTGTAAGTTGATATGAGAAATTCTCATCTACAACATAGCCATCCTTAATTAATTTCTCCTTGGCCATCTTTCCGAATACATATAGTGTGTATGTAGTCTTATCGTCCTTCTTCACGTTATCAAGAATCTTCTGCTGAATATGCTCTTCTACGTGACGAACTACATTACTATTATATGAACCTGCAAGACCTTGGTCTCCACTAAGAACAAAATATGCAATTTTCCAAGTAGAACCCTTTGGCTTCTCATGCAAGGACAAGAATGGATTATCGATATCTGTAGAGTTTTGCAGTATTTCCTGCATACTCTCTACGCATAGAGTAAAAAATGGAGTAGCAGATTCAAGAGTAACCTTAGATCTGCGCATTTTGGCCGCAGAAACAAGCTGCATCGCACGAGTCATTTGTCCGATGTCGCTAATACTCTTCATCCTCTTCTTTATCTCATAAAGATTCTCCATCTTCTAATTCACTACTCCCAAATCTTAGTCCAATTCTTAATCGCGATACTCTGTATGTTCTTTCAAGTAAGAATTATGATATTCCTCTGCTACCTTCTCAATGCTTTCAATAATCTCTGGACTTAGTTCCTTCTCACGACGAATCTTCTTCATCACCTTAGGACTCATAATTCTCAAAGTATCAATGAAGCCATCGATATATTCGCGAATATCTTCTTTCTCTAAGAAATTCAACTTATCTGTTGTAGCAAGATAAAGTGTAACTACCTGCTTGTCCATTGAAAGTGGCTTGTACTGTGGTTGCTTCAATACTTCGTTAAATACTACGCCACGCTTAAGCTGAATTCTCGTGTTCTCGTCAAGATCAGAACCGAACTGTGCGAATGCAGCCATTTCTCTAGCCTGTGCAAGAGAAATACGAAGTGGTCCACCAACCTTCTTCATTGCCTTCGTCTGTGCAGCACCACCTACACGGGATACAGAAAGTCCAACATTGATAGCTGGTCTTTGTCCAGAGAAGAACAATTCACTCTCAAGATAAATCTGTCCATCTGTAATAGAGATTACATTTGTTGGAATATATGCTGAGATATCTCCACCTTGTGTCTCAATAATTGGAAGTGCAGTAATCGAACCGCCGCCCTTCTCCTTACTTAGCTTACAAGCTCGCTCAAGTAGTCTTGAGTGCAAATAGAAAACGTCACCTGGATATGCTTCTCGTCCTGGTGGTCTTCTAAGAAGAAGTGAGATTGCTCTATAACTTTGTGCATGCTTACTTAAGTCATCGTAAACGATAAGCACGTCGCGTCCATCCTGATTCATGAATTCTTCAGCGATTGCGCAGCCAGAATATGGTGCAATGTACTGAAGCGATGCCGAATTCGATGCACTAGCAGCCACAATTACTGTGTATGAGAGTGCGCGATGCTTTTCGAGAAGCTTTACAGTAGAGACAATATTACTCATCTTCTGACCGATTGCTACATATACGCATATTACATTCTTGCCACGCTGGTTGATAATCGTGTCGATTGCTATTGCTGTTTTACCTGTCTGCCTGTCGCCAATGATTAACTCTCTTTGGCCCTTGCCGATTGGTGTCATGGCGTCGATTGCAGTGATTCCAGTTTGAAGTGGCTCGTTTACTGACGATCTGTCAACTACTGATGGCGCTGGTGTCTCAATTGGTCGAACCTTAGAAAATCTGATGATGCCCTTGCCGTCGATTGGATTTCCAAGTGGATCTACTACTCTACCGAGCATACCATAGCCTACTGGAATAGATACTGTCTGACCAGTTCTTGTACAAACCATGCCTTCGCGTACAGTTTCTGCCTTGTTAAGAAGAACTACACCAACTAAGTCTTTTTCTAAGTTCATCGCAATTCCAGTAGCACCATTAGCAAATTGCAATAGTTCTGTTGACTGACATTCGTAGATACCTTCTACCATAGCAACGCCGTCGCTAACTGAAACTACTGTACCAATCTCGTCTACGTGAGAATAGGATTCAAAAACATCTGTAATAAAGTTATCTTCTGATACTTGCTCAACACTTTGGAGGAGCTGCCCACAAATAGTAAAGCTAGGAGACTCTTCAAATTCGTTAAGTGTTTTCTTAAGGCTTGCATGAATTTCTGCACCAGTGAAATTAGAAATATCATTCTCTTTGATTTCATCTTCTGGGACAATTTCTCGATTGCGCTTCATATGTTCATTAATTCGCGCAAGTTGTCCCTTAACACTGTAGTCATATCTTAAGCCATGAGCAACTACTACAAAACCTCTAATCAGTTCTGCATCAATACTTGAGTCAACGGAATAATTCTCGATATGATTTGCTTTTGCAAATTCCTCTGCGATTTTGTTTATCGCGTCCTCGCTTATTTCCGTAGCGACAATTATCCTAATAATCACCTGATCATCTCTTCTCATCTATCTTGCTAACCTCTGAATCAAGAATCTCATTTGTGTACTTTACGCTAAGCTTTGTAAGCTCGTCTCTAGAAGCAATATCTCCAATAACCTTTGTAGAAACCTCTACTGCAAGGTCAGAAACCTCATCCTTTACTTCCTCGAGAGCAGTACGGCGAATCTTCTTAACTTCGTCGTCTGTTCGTAGCAAAATCGCCTGAGCCTCTTCATTTGCCTTCGACACAATCATGTTTGCCTGATTTGTAGCATCGTTCTTGGCATCCTCAATAATCTGACTTGCCTCAATTCTAGCGTCTTCAATTAGCTTCTTACTCTCTCCAAGCGAAGCCTTCGCCTCCTCGTTAAGCTTAGTCGTCTCTTCTACTTCTGCCTTAATCTTCTCCTCGCGAGCCTTGATGATTTTCAAAATAGGCTTGAACACAAAGAACTTGAGAACAAAATATGCCACCAAAAGATTGATAATCGTGCAAAGCGCCGTTACCGCATAGCCTGCAAACTGATCTGGTGACAAAAGACTCGACTCAGTCTCCAAAAGCACTATATAGTTCGTAATATTTAACATATTATTTCTCCTTGGGTTTTACTCTCTCGAAAAGCATCCCGAGTATTACTTAAAAGCAAAGATAAGAAGCAATGCTACTACCATTGCGTAAATTGCAACAGACTCGATAAATACGATTGCAGTAAGAAGCAATGTCTGAATCTTTCCGAAGATTTCTGGCTGTCTTGCACCTGCTTCGAGTGCCTTACCTGCAGCGATACCCATACCGATACCAGCACCGCACGCACCAAGTCCAATTGCAAGTCCAGCGCCAAGTCCAGCGAATGTCTTTGGATCCATTGCTGCTGCCTCAAGTAGAATTGGCATAACCTTAACTGCTAACATAGATAAATTCATAATATTTCCCTCCAATTATGTGGTTTGAATAGCTTGTTCTTCATTATTAATTACATTTGCCTCAGAAGAAGTATTCTTATTCTTCTTAAGTTTCTTCTCCTTCTTAGGCTTGTGCTTCATTTCTTCTTCGACACTGTTTGCCGATTCTACGATTTCTCCAATATATGACATTGTCAAATATGAGAATACTACCGCTTGCAAAATACCATCTGCCAAATCGAACCATAGGCTCAATACTCCTGGTAGAAGAATCGGACATATAATATGAACAAATTCCATAAATACAAATGCACCGAATACATTACCAAAAAGACGAAGCGCAAGTGACATCGGCTTAATTACATAGTCGAGCAATTTGAATGGAAGCATAAACTTTATTGGATGAATGAGCGAATTCCAAAAGCCCTTAAGTCCAACAAATGAAATCGACATAACGATGACATAAATAATAGCAAAAAGTGCTAATGCAATAGGAAATGCAATATTCTTAGCAGGTGGAGAAATCTTAAAGATAGAAATAACGTCACAGCATGTAATCATGAGGCCCATTGTTCCTATCATTGGCATTATTCTCTCAGCCTGCTCTCTACTAAGTCCAAACGACATAGAAGATGATATTATTAATTCAACTATCATCTCCATAAGAGTCTGCTTCTTATTAGGAATGATGTTAAGCTTCGAGACAGAAACTCTACAAAGAATTATTCCGAGCAATACAGCAATCCATGTAACGATAATCGCATCAGTAATCAGCAAATCAAATTCGCCAAGCGTAAAATACGACTTCCATTGCAAGATTCCATGATTTATCTCTTCACCAATATCGCCAACCTTAAACTCTTCGATTAGCTTCTCGATAAAGCTTGTACCAAATTCCTTGAGCCATTGCCCGATTCCAAGGCAAACAGTCATAAATTCCTCCCTATATCCATATAAGCCCAGATTAACAATAGCTAATCTGAGCTTCATATCGATTTATTTATTTTGTTCCAAAAATTCTATCTCCAGCATCTCCGAGACCAGGAACGATGTATGCATCATCGTTAAGCTTCTCATCAAGTGATGCGCAGAAGATTGGAATATCAGGATGCTGATTGTGAATTGCTTCGATACCTTCTGGTGCAGCAATAAGGCACATGAACTTAATATTCTTAATGCCACGCTCTTTCAAGAAGGAAATTGCAGCAGCTGCAGAACCACCTGTAGCAAGCATTGGATCTAGCAAAATAACATCTCTTTCAACTACATCTTCTGGTAGCTTGCAGTAATATTCAACTGGCTGATGTGTATCATGGTCACGATAAAGTCCAATATGTCCTACACGAACATTAGGAATTAGAGCTGTGATTCCATCTACCATTCCAAGACCAGCACGGAGAATCGGAACGATTGCAAGCTTCTTACCAGCAATAACCTTAGACTTTGCAACTGTAATTGGAGTCTTAACCTCGATTTCCTCTAATGGAAGATCACGAGTAACTTCAAATGCCATAAGCATTGCAATCTCAGATACTACTTCGCGGAAAACCTTAGTAGAAGTATTCTCATCACGTAAGATAGTAATCTTATGCTGAATCAGTGGATGATCAAAAATCATTACATTCTCATAATTAACACCCATAATACAAACCTCCTTAACCCAAAAGCAAAGTAACGATATTAGGTAATATTTTACACCTAAGAATTAGAATAGACTACAAAAACATTAGAAAAAAGAGATTACTTATACAACTCCTCTTCAAGATTTCTAATGTCATTAACACGAACTGCGTGTCTTTCTCCACCAAATTCTGTCTTCAAAAACTCATCTACCATAGCAAGAGCAACAGCGCTTCCTACTACTCTAGCGCCCATTGCCATAACATTGGCATCATTATGCTCACGGCACATTCTTGCGGTATATTCATTATTACAAAGTCCACATCTGATACCCTTGTACTTGTTTACTACAATAGAAATACCAATTCCTGTTCCGCAAATTGCAATTCCTCTATCTGCTTCAGCAGTAGTAACATCAATAGCAAGCTTCTGTCCAGCCTCTACATAGCTATATGGCTCTGTCGAATTCTCTGCACCACCAAGCAAAACCTCATGGCCTAGCTTTGTCAAATATTGAGCTACCTGCATCTTCAAATCGTAGCCTGCGTGATCTGAACTTATCGAAATTCTCATAATTACTCTCCTAACTTATGATAAATATGTGTAAATGACTTCGTCTTATTAGCAAACTCGCCAACAGTGTCTCCGTTACCAACGAGCTTGTACTTATAGGACATAAGACCTTCAAGGCCAACTGGTCCTCTCGCATGAATCTTACTCGTGCTTACTCCAACCTCAGCACCAAATCCGAATCTGAACCCATCCGAAAAGCGTGTCGAACAATTTACTAGCACGCATCCAGAATCGACAGCAAGCTGGAATTTGTCAGCCTTCTCTTTATTTGCTGTAATAATCGCATCAGTATGTCCAGAACCATATTGGTTAATGTGGTCGATTGCCTCGTCAAGACTATCTACTAGCTTTATCGAAACCTTCATATCAAGATACTCGTGATGCCAATTAGTAACATTACCTGCAACCATGCTCGAATCAACTAGCGAAGTAAGTAAGCTATCTTCACCGTCAATATACATCTCAACACCTGCTTCATTAAGCTTCTTCGTAAGAGCTGGCACCATCTTATCAGCAATGCTTCTATTAATAAGAATAGTCTCAGTTGTATTACATGTAGAAACATATTGTGTCTTCGCATCAAGTGTAACCTTAAGTGCCATGTCAAAATCTGCTTCATCATCAATATATGTATGACAAACACCATCTGCGTGTCCAAGCACTGCTATTGTAGTATTCTGCATAATATACTGAACAAAAGCATTCGAGCCTCTAGGTATAATCAAATCAATATACTGATTAAGCGAGAGCATTCCTGTTACATCTGCACGAGATGTAAGCAAATATAGCCAGCCTTCTGGCAATCCAGCATCAACACCAGCCTGATAGATAACCTTAGACAAAATATCATTTGTGAGCATCGCCTCAGAGCCGCCCTTCAAGAAAACCGCGTTACCACTCTTTATACAAAGTGAAGCAATCTGAACAAGCGCATCTGGTCTTGACTCGAAAATAACTCCAACAACACCAATAGGACATGTAACTCTATAAAGCTCCAAATTATCAGCAAGTGTCGTATGTAGTCTTAGCTCGCCAACAGGATCCTTAAGATTTATTAAGCTCCTAATGCCATCAACAACGTCATTAATCTTATTCTCATCAAACTTAAGTCTCTTCACTAGCGGAGTAGAAAGTTCAGCCTTAATTGCATTCTCCAAATCAATCTTGTTTGCAGAGATAATCTCATCCTTATGCTCAATAAGCGCATTAGCAACACTCAAAAGCGCATTATTCTTAGTCTCAGAAGACAACGTCTGTAGCTTATGTGAAGCAAATTTAGCCTTCCTCGCATTTAACTCTAAGTCCGTCATGTGTGTACTCCATTCTTATTAATTTCTGCCTCATTATACCAAAGTTCTATGTAGTTGAATTGTAACATTCGCAATTTTTCACTCGATTTTTTCACATTTTGGCAGTCTCACCTACTTTAACCCCCAAAAATCAAACTAATTTAAGTTTTACCCCTCGAAAAGCAAAGTTTTCCACATTTCTTACTTTTGACCCAATGAAAAACAACTGAAAATGTGGAAAATGTGGAAAACTCTGTGGATAAGCATAAAACAACGATTTCTTTTTTTTACCCCTCTGAAACCCTTGATAATGGCTACTTTGTGCAAAATGAGACTTTTATTACGAAAATATTACAGCAATATGTCAAAATCGCCAAACCCTTGATATACAACATTTTTGCCACACTAGAACACTTGTTCGTCACAAATGTGTCCGCCAGTGGCGGACAGTCTTTTTCAAAAATTCGCTCTTGACAAGCAAATTTTGAGCAAATTTGTGGGACATTTGTGAACACAATTTTTCATTCAAAAATCACTAGCGTTTTCGTTTGATATTATTTTGCTTTTCGAGAGGGCAAAAAAAGTAAAATATGCTATAATTGCCGCATTAGATTAAAGGAGATTTTTGGTATGAACATCGTCATCACTTCACTTTTTGGTTTGGAGCGCCTTGTTCGCGAGGATTTGGAGGCTATTGGCTACGATTCTTCTGATATTAGTGTTTCTGACGGCGTTGTTGTGCTCAAGGTTGCTGATACCTCCGAGGCTCTAGCGACTGCGGTTGCAAGAACAAATATGTGGGTTCGCCGCGGTGAGCGCGTTTATTTTGAGGTTGGTTCGTTTACGGCTAGAACCTTTGACGAATATTTTGACGGTTTTGCTTCGATTAGCTGGGGAGACTACATTCCACGCGACTATTCCATCATCATCAACGGCTTCTCTCGTAAGTCCGACCTCTTCGGAATTCCAGCGTGCCAAAGCCTTGGCAAGAAAGCAATTATCAAGTCGCTTCAGGCATACCGTGGCCTTGGTCCGAATTCTATCATCAACGAAGATCGTGATGTTGGCGAGATAAAGATACAGTTTGGTATCGTAAATAATATTGTCTCCGTCATGATCGAGACCTCTGGTGACGGACTACATAAGCGTGGCTACCGCCCACTTACGCATGATGCTCCAATCAAGGAGACACTTGCTGCTGGCATGGTTTCTCTTGCTCGTTATTCACCTTTTGGCAACGAAGCGCTAGTTGACCCTTTCTGCGGAAGTGGAACAATTCTTATCGAGGCTGCACTCATGGCAGTTAACGCTGCTCCTGGACGCAATAGACATTTCGCATACGAGAAGCTACCATATATCGGAATAAACCCATATAAGCTCGCGCTTGAGGAAGCTCACGATTTGGAGGATTTTACTCCACTTGACGATATGTATTTCATTGGCTCAGACATCGACCCTAAGGCCATTTCCAATGCGCGTAACAACGCACGCATGGCTGGACTAGAGTCGTTCATTTCTTTTAGCGTAATGGATGCTGCTAGAAGACCTAGTAAGCTTCTCCCTGCACAGACTGGCTTTGACCGCAATCTCGTTCTCACAAATCCACCATACGGCGGACGTTTGCTAACAGAAGAAGAAGCTGCTCGAATCTATCAGATAATCCGCAACAACTATCTTGGAAGTGACGGTCACTGCCTCAAGGGTTGCCGCCTATCCGTAATTACACCAGATGACACCTTCGAGACAGTAAATCAGATAAAGGCCGACAAGCGCGTAAAGCTTTATAACGGCAACATCCGCTGCCAGCTCAACAATTTCTACAAGCTATCGAAGGACTAATTTTTTTCTTTGCCCTTTTCGAAAAGGGCAAATGCTAATAAAGGTGGTATATTTATGACATATAGTTTTTCTGCTGTTATACATGCCGAAGGAACGCGCACGTTTATTGAGATTCCGTTCAATGTTTGGGAAGAAACTAGCCTTAAAGGAAATATTCCATGCCGCGTAAATGTCGAAGGTCGAACCTTTGAATGCAAGCTAATTCCAAAAGGAAATGGCAGATACTATATTCCTGTATCGAAGACATATTTAGCAAACCTCTCGTTAAACGAAGAATATCAAATCACACTAGAGCCGATTGATACATTATCCAGAATTAACCATGAAAGCCCATATTCCAAGGAAAACCCTATTCGCACAATCGATAGTATTGTTTATACTCCAAGCCGAGACGGATTATGCGGACAGAACACTGTCTCTATGCTTGCAGGCGTGCCACTTGATGAAGTGGTGAATTTAATGGGCAAAGAGAGAGCCTCTTGGTCGAAGATTTTAGAAGCATTAGACTATTATGGAATATCATACGCTACTAAAGCTGTTTACACCAAGGGCAAGGAGATTACTTTGCCACTATGCTGTATCCTAAATAACAATAATAGATTCATTCTCTGGTACAAAGACTCCTTCTACGGCGCGCAAGAAGTAGACCCGAAGAATACGATAAGTTATATCGAGATTTATACGGATTAAACAAATCCCTCAGCACAAAACTGAGGGATTTATTAATCTTTTACACTAACTTATGCATTCATCGCAGATAGTACGAATAGTTGTCGTTTGGCACGATGCCAGCGTCAAGACACATATTTATGTACTCCTCAGAATATACAAAGCCTTCGAAAATCGTCATTCGCGAAGCACCGTTATTCATCTGGCCTACCCAATCATTAAAGCCGTTTATATCTGGCTCACGATTAAGGAAAATTCTGTACATGCGTGTTACATACTCCTCATTAGATAATCCTAGACTTTCCATTTCTGTACTAAATACAAATCCAAATGCCGTATTGTAGCCAGTCGACTGCAAATTATATAGCGGAGTTGTCCAATACGTAAAGCCTGTTTCGTCAGGGTCTCTTTCGAGCGTTAGGTTGTATAGTCTTGTCACAAATGCATCAATTGCTTCGTTGTTCGGAACGAGAGTTGGCACTGGTGTCGGAGTTGCAGTAGGTGTCGCTACAGGTGTACCATATGCTGGTCCCCTCATTATGTAACAAGCTTCACTTACACCATTAGCTCTACAGAAAGACAAGAACTCTGGAGAATTCACAAAGCCTGCGAAGACAAATTCTCTTGTTGCACCACGGCCAATTTCAGTAAGCCAATTGTTAAATCCAATTGGATCTGGATCTCTTCCAAGACATACGTTATATAGTCTTGTTACAAATTCTTCGTTAGAAAGATTTAGACCTTGGAACTCTTGGCTATAGAAGAATCCTGACGCAACCTGTGGACCGCTTTGCGCACCAGAACCAAGCTGTGTTACCCAGTCACGTAATCCATAGTAATCAGCTGTTCTATTAAGGAAGCCAGAATATAATCTCTCGACAAATGGCTTAAGCGCTGTCATATTGGCATCTGCAACATCAGTGTTTACAAACGTACCATATGGAAGTGAGAAATATGCACTAGCATAATTTCTTGCCTCCTGGCTATTTGCTACCATATCGAAAATCTTAAAGTCTCCATAACCATTATAGTAATGTGGTAAATAGATTTCTATCTCGCTTTGAGTCGGAGCACGATTAAGCATCGCCATATATATCGCACTTATCCTATCTTCAAAAGTAGGATTAGCTGACTGGAATTCTGGAACTCCAATAATTGCTGCCGCTGTATTTACTAACGTTACACCATTACTAATAAGATTCACAAACGAATCTCTTTCCGCAGTAGTTGGCTCTCTATGAAGTAGAACCTGGAATGTTCTGTTTACATACTCTCTTGCAACATGACTTGATGTAGGCATAAGGCATGCTGTCGAAGGCATATCGTTATAAACAGGAATATAGAATGTAAGAGCAGAATCAAGCAATCCTGACTTCTTGTATGCATTAAACATTCTAGTAGCTTCTGATGTAGCAGACTGTGTTGCAGTCATGTACTGATGATCTCCAAGATTACCTGTACCATTAGGTGCCACATCAAATCTCATATAGTAAATTGTGTTTTGACCTGCATTTACATAGTTATCATAAATCCATCTAGCACCACCACAGATTGAACCACCCTGTGTATTCCATGGCATTCTGTAAGTATCATTTTTATTCTGATCTACATAGCCACCAGCAGCAAAGCCCAAACCTCTACGTGCTGCATTTACTGCATCAGAATATGCTCCAATATTGTAGAAATTATAAATATGCGGATACGTAGAGTCTCTTCCAAGCGAAGAAGTACTTCCGTTAGAACCACACTCCTGAATTGCTCTGGCCGCAAGGAAAATCGGATTTACGCAAGACTCCTGAGCAGCCTGCGCGAAAACCTCACAGAACTCCATCTCATATGGAGACAAATCAAGTCCATCCCAGCTATATCCACTTGCCTGAACAGTAGCATTATTTCTAATGTAATCTGCTCCAGTATAGCTAATCGCTGTACCGCGGGCTCTAGACATATAGGTATTTGCAAGAACTGTCTCAATACTATTCTCAAGACTTGTCATCTGTGCCTCATAATCGCTAGCACTTGTGCTAATAGGCGTATAACGCAAATCCAAGAACTGGAAAACAGCTGTCTGAGACAAGCAATTTCTTGGATCCATATAGTACGCAACAATTCCACGAGAAGCGTTTACCCAGTTTGGCGAATCTACTACAGTGTATTCACCTGTAGCTGGATTATATGCAAACGATTCCTTCGACTTCCAAGAATCGTCAGAAGAACCAGAAATCAAGGACACACCTGAGGCAGTCTGAATATCTAGAGCTCTATTCCATGTAATATTTGTGTTGTGTGGCACAAAAACCCAGTTTGGATAGTCTTCGTGTAGCGCACGTAGATATGGCTTATAGCTCTCTGGAAAAGAAGCAATCATTGCTTCAAAATCCGCGTCACTTGTCGCAGGTCCAGATACTGCCGTATCATAAGAAACATATACACTTGCAACAAAGCCAGTATTTCCGTTTACTTCGATTTTGTACCATGTGGAATAGCTTGATGTATCATCACTTTCTGCTGCTACTTCTGCTAGAATCGTAACACGCTGTCCAGCTGTAATCCTAGTTACAATACTACTAGCTGCAGATGCCCTTGATCTAACATTCAATGATGTTGTTACAGATGAATTTACATAACCATTCGTCGCAGCACTTACTTTGCTTTGAAATAGTCCACCTAAATTCGAGAAACTTATTGCAATAAATAAGATGAATGAAATGAAGCTAACAAGAGATTTTTTCTTCAAATAGGTCTTACTAGTATTCATTTATTACCTCTCTTTCTTTTATTCAATGTATTGTTATACAAAAATGCATACAAAATGCATAATCATTGTATGACGTCATAATGCCAGCAAACAAAATCCACTTATGCTTATAGCCAAGGCATTATAATAAGCATATTATAATATAGTCATTTTCAGTTTCTGCCTTCATAGGTATAAATGCCCTTATAGTGTGATATTATATTAACGAGGCTGAAACATTTGCTTTTACGCCTAACATCAAACTTATAATTAGATTATTTGAGGATAAATATGCAGACACGAGTAGCAGTAATCGGAATCATCATCGAGAACAGAGATAGCATCGAGATGCTTAACAAAATCATCTCAGAATACTCAGAATACATCATTGGAAGAATGGGAATACCAAGACACAGGAAGAAGATTTCCATCATAAGTCTGTCAATTGATGCTCCGCAAGATGTTATAAGTGCCCTAACAGGCCGCATAGGCTCACTTAATGGAATATCCGTTAAGACTGCTTATTCCAATATGCTTTTCGATGAAGAAGATATTTGAAAAAAAATTTAGCCTCCTATCGCTAGGAGGCTTTGTTGTGTCTAGTTTTTGGGGAGTTTATATTAAAGTCTAAAGTCACGCTGACCATTCTGAATATTTGTTAGGTTCTCGCGAACGATTTCCTGCACCTTCGGATTTGGGATATTGGAAATTTCCTTCTCAATCATCTCCTCGCCAATTCTGCGAGTATCCTCAGAAGCATAATCCATTAAGTATTCCTTCAATGTCATGAGCGCATTCGGATGGCAGCAGTTCTGAATCTGCTTCGACTTACAAAGTGCCATGAAGCGGTCACCTGTTCTGCCCTCACGATAGCAAGCAGTACAGAAGGAAGGAATATGACCTAAGCGCATGAGCCAGTTTACAACCTCATCGAGAGTACGCTTATCCGATACGTCAAACTGTGAAGAATCCTCGTCCTCTGGCTCTTCATCTGCATAGCCACCAACGCTAGTTCTAGATGCGCCCGAAATCTGTGACACACCGAGGTCTAGAACCTTCTCACGAACAGCCTTGGACTCACGAGTTGAGATAATCATACCTGTGTATGGAACAGAAATACGAATGAGTGCGCAAATTTTCGCGAAGGTCTCGTCGTCGATACCGTTATCGAAAGTAGATGGGTCGATATCGTCTGCCCTCTTGATTCGTGGAACAGAGATTGTATGAGGACCTACACCGTGAACTGCCTCAAGGTGCTCTGCGTGCATCAAGATTCCTGCGAACTCATACTTATATAGCTCAAGGCCAAACAAAACGCCGAGTCCAACATCATCGATGCCGCCTTCCATCGCTCTATCCATAGCCTCTGTGTGATATGCATAATTGTGTTTTGGTCCAGTTGGGTGAAGCTTCTCATAGCTTTCCTTGTGATATGTCTCCTGGAAAAGAATATATGTGCCAATTCCAGCATCCTTAAGCTTACGATAGTTCTCAACTGTAGTTGCAGCAATATTTACATTTACACGACGAATAGCACCATTCTTGTGCTTGATGGAATAAATAGTCTTAATACTCTCTAGCACATATTCGATTGGATTATTTACTGGATCCTCTCCAGTCTCGAGTGCAAGACGCTTATGACCCATATCCTGAAGCGCGATTACCTCGCGTCTGATTTCTTCCTGAGTAAGCTTCTTACGTGGAATGTGCTTGTTCTGATGGTGATATGGACAATATACGCAGCCATTTACACAATAGTTAGACAAATATAATGGAGCAAACATAACGATTCTGTTGCCGTAGAAATCTTCCTTGATTTTACGAGCGAGAGAATACATTTCTTCAATCTTGTCTTTGTTGTCGCATGCAAGCAAGACCGACGCTTCTCTGTGCGTCAAGCCCTTAAGCTGTCTAGCCTTGTCCAAAATGGAATCGATTAATTCAATATTGTTCTTGTTCTCTTCTGCATATTCAAGAGTCGCAAGAATTTCCTCGTGGCAAATAAATTCCTCTGCCTTGAGGGATTTTGGGTTATACATATAAAATCATCCTTTCTTCTGAGTTAGGTTTGTTACTATAGGTCTTCTACCCTACTTCAAACAAGCTACTTCGAACACGCCTTCCTCATTAGTCAGCATATTGTATCACACTATGTTCTTGATTTCATCGCAAATCTTCTTGACTACCTTCGGATTATTCATCGTATATAGATGAATTCCGTCACAATCGCTCGCCAATAAATCGATAATCTGCGACACGGCATAGTTTACACCCGCATCAAGAAGAGCCTCGTTATTATCCTCGTAACGTCTAACAATTCGCTCGAATTTAACCGGAAGTGACGCACCACATGTAGTTACCATTCGCTTTATCTGCTTCGCGTTTACTACCGGCATAATTCCTGGCGTAATTGGCACATCAATACCAGCAATGCGCGAGTCCTCAACAAACTTATAGAACATGTCATTATCGAAAAACAGCTGCGACAACAACACTTCTGCACCAGAATCAACCTTGGTCTTCAAATTTCTAAACTCGTCCACTCTGCCATTTGACTCTGGATGGCACTCTGGATAACAAGCACCTGCAATACAAAAGTCGTAACTGCTATTCTTAATATAGCTAATCAGGTCAGATGCGTGCGCAAAATCATCCTTTTCGAGAAGGTTTGGATTTCTGTCGCCGCGAAGTGCAAGAATATTCTCGATGCCAGCGTCCGCAATTTCTTTGCAAAAGTTATTGACCTCAGCCTTATCATAGTGAAGGCAAGTCAAATGCACCACAGGCTCAACGCCATACTCGTCCTTAATCTTGCGTGCAAGACGAATCGTCTTGTTGTTGTTCGAAGAGCCGCCCGCACCAAAGGTAACAGAAATATAGTCAGGCTTAAGCTCGCACAGAAGGCCCAAAGTCTCGTCAATGTCCTTAAGCTCGTCGTCAAACTTCGGCGGAAAAATCTCAAACGACAAAACTCGTCCCTGCTTCTTGTAAATCTCATTAAGTTTCATTTGCTCTCTAAGCCTCTCAATCTCGCAAAAAAATTTGTTAATACAATAACACTCAAAGCATCAAAAATCAAATTGATTATAAAACTCTACCCTTCTTAAAAAGCACACTGCCCTCAAAAAACACTTTGTGTTATCATACACATATGATTATTCGTGACCTAAAGTATTTTGATCCGGGCAAGATTGCCCTTAGCGGACAGGCTTTCCGCATTAACATTATCGACGAGATACACACAGAACTCGTCGCCTTTGGTCGTTACTTACAAATCGCACAGACTTCGTTCTGCGATAGCGGAGACGGCTTTACATATGCATTCACTTGTGATGAGACTGAATTCGAAGAGATATGGCATCCATACTTTGACTTAGGACGCGACTACGAGGCAATTGAATCATCAATTGATAACGGCGACTCCTACCTAAAGCGTGCCGCTATCTATAGTCGCGGCATCCGCATTTTGCGACAGGACCCATGGGAAATGATTATGAGCTACATAATCTCACAAAGAAGAAGTATCCCTGCTATCAAGACATCCGTAGAGCGAATCGCTCGAAGCTATGGTAAGCAAATTGACATGACACAGATCATTTCTGACATTAAGTCGCATGAGGACATTTTCGTTATGCCGATGTATGACGAGTATTTTGCTTTTCCGTCCGCTAACGAGCTTAAAAATGTAACTAGCAAGGATTTCGCTGATGCAGGCGTAGGATACCGCGCAGACTACCTGTGGCTTGCAGTACAAGATGTCCTATCAGGTAAAATCGATTTAGATTCTTTGTCCACACTAACTGACGAACAGCTTCTCGAAGTCTTATTATCTATGAAGGGCGTCGGTATTAAGGTTGCAAATTGTGTAAGCCTATTTGGATTCAATAGAACAAGCGCCTTCCCTATCGATGTTTGGATAGCGCGGATTATTGACCGCCACTATGCTGGTAGTTTCGATTACAAAATCTATGGAAATGACGCAGGAATCATTCAGCAATTCATGTTCTATTATGAAAGAACTTCTAGATAATCACTATAAGCAACTTAATCATTAGACTCTTCGTTTTTGTGGGATAATCAAAAACTCTAACTCTTGCACTAGCGTGCTAAGGTACAATCCCCTCCGTCAACAGTTTTGTCAACAAAAATGGGTTAATCTGTTGACAGATTTGTTGACAAGGCTTCCGTCAACAGTTTTGTCAACAAAA
>CALEFT010000025.1 GCA_937876985.1 uncultured Clostridia bacterium
AGATTAGCCCGATTTTGTTGACAAAACTGTTGACGGAAGTTCTGTCAACAAATCTGTTAATAGACCAGCCCATTTTTGTAGACAAAACTGTTGGCAAAACAAAACCGCCTATCAAGTTAATATGAACTAGATAGACGGAATATAACTGGTGGGTAGTAATGGACTCGAACCATCGACCCCTTGCATGTCAAGCAAGTACTCTAACCAGCTGAGCTAACCACCCGTAACATTCTGAGGAGAATACGAAGATAACTTACTTGTTATATAACGATTCTCAAAGAACAAGTGAGATTATACAAATAAATAACAATATTGACAATAACAGTTCGCATGTAGGCTTCATAATTTGGTATAATATAGTATCAAAAAATTGGAGGTGGGACCCATGGTATGTAAGAAGTGTGACACAATTAATGAGGATGGAATGAAGTTCTGTGTTGGTTGTGGTGAGAAGTTGGTTGATGATGTAGAAACACCTGATGCTTCAACTGTTGCTGCAGCTGCTGCAGTAGCGGAGGATGTGGCTGAAGCTACTGCAGATGTATTTGAAGAGGCTAAGGTAGAAGCAGCACCAGTTATCGAAGAGGTTAAGGCCGAAGAGATTGTAGAAGAAGTTAAGCCAGTAGAGACTGCTTCTAAGTTTGCGAAGGTAATTGAGCCAGCTACAACAACACCTGCATCGGGAACAGTTGAAACAGCAAGTGCAGCAGGTGGTGCAGCAGTAGCAGGCGCGGCGGTGGCTGGCGCAGCAGTAGCTGGAGCAGCTGCTAGTGATAAGGCAACAAGAAAGATAGAGAAGGCTGCTGCTAAGGAAGCTAAGAAAGAAGCGAAGAAGCAGGCTAAGCGTCAGAAGATTCTTGATAAGAAGGCTAAGGAAATGGAAATCATTGATGCTATTCCAGCTACATATAAGCCTATGTCTGTTAGTAAATATTTCTGGCTTACAGTTTTGTTTGGTATTCCAGGAATTGGATTCTTGTCAACGATATTGCTTTCGTTCATTCCACGTAATCGCAATCTCAAGAATTTTGCAAAAAGCGCATTTATTATCATTGCGATTCCGCTTATTGTTAGCCTCATCGGAGGAGTGATTGTATCTCTCGGCTTCCCAGAGGTTTCTGAGACAATTATCGATGGAATTTCTGAGATTTTGAGTGCAATTGGTTTGTGATTCTAATCGCCTAGCGTGATAACTACAAACGCTTGTCGTTATCGACAAAATTGATTAACTAAGGGTGCCTTTTATAAGGACAGTAGTCGTAAAGAAGTAAATCCAGAGAAGAATGTAATCTTCTCTGGATTTTTATTCATATTCAGTTAGACAAATTGGTTTTTCCAAGGTTTTTATTTATCAGACTTTTGTAACAAAACACGCGCAATCGGAACCCATCCGATATACTTTGGATGTTCTCCTACAATAGAATTCAAGTTCTCAATCTTCAAATAATCATCAATTCGCACTGTGTCCCATGCGTGAATTACACGTCCTTCGCCAAGACAAATTCCACAATGTCCCCAATTCACTAATCCATCATCACCCGGACACATGCAATCATAAAATACAAATGCACCTCTTTCAGGAGCGCCTGTTTGAATCGCATCATAATACATTTCGCATGATTCCCTTGCAGAAGCCCCACCGAATATCTCAATGCCATTACTGATTTCTAATGCATCTTCAATAAAGGATAAGCACCAGCCTGCATACTGTGCATTTCCTAATTGTTCTTCCGCCCATTTCAGCATATTCTCAACTATTACTGAATTATTCATTCTTCCACTCACCTTCCAAATAATGTCGAATTCAATCTGTTCAAGCATTATTATTTTACAATCTCTTCGACCTATTCAAGTCTATCTGTCAGTTAACTTAGCATTTTTGATATTAAAAAGTCAATGTCATAAGCAACGCAAAGCCACATAGAAGGCGCCCTTTTGTTTTGTAAGAGAATCAGCCTTTTCGAGAGGGGCGTAAGGCGTGTGCTTTCTCGAAAAGCAAGCACTTTGCCATACGAGTGTATCTGTTTTGTAACATTGTTAATTTATAATGGGGATATAAAATCAAAAATGGGCGGTGACGACTATGGGCGATGAATATATTTCGAAGAAGCAGCTACTTAAGGCAACACACATTTCCTACGGCACGCTATACCGTTGGAAGAGACTCGGGCTGATTCCGGAAAGCTGGTTTATTCATAAGGCGACTGAGACTGGACAAGAGACTTTCTTGCCTAGAGAGAAGGTGATTGCTCGAATTACTAGAATCAAGGAGCTCAAGAAGGATTTGACTGTTGAGCAGATGCAGGAGCTTTTCTCTGCGAATGTAAAAAGCTTTAAGGTTCCACTCAAGGATTTTGTGGAGCTAGGTCTTGTGTCAAAGCTTGCGATTACGGCTTTTACTAGTTCGTTCCCAAACAAGACGAGCATGGATTTTGATGACGTTTTTGGCGTTTACGTGGTTGATCATTTGATGAAATATTCCGGCATTTATTTGGAGGACGCTAAGCAGGTGCTCAAGCTTCTTTGCAAATATTTGTCTGTAGAAGCAAGCAAGGATTATCAGCTTCTTCTACTTCGTAAGCTTGGTGTTCCGATGACTGTGCTCGTTCGTGGCGAAGACGATATTTTGCTTGAGGACAATACTGAGATTGTTGCTTGTGCAAATCTTATCGAGTTCGAAGAGGCTCTCAAGGATCAGCTTATTGCTTGATGGAATTAGGAATAACAGTCGAACATTTTGTAGATTAATATGTGAATGAAATGAGGGAATAAAGATGGCAAACAGAATTAGTGGCAAGACAATTAATCAGCTCTCGATACTTGCAGAGCCAATGCGTATCAGGATTTTTAATATTGTTCTCAATGCGCCAAATGGAAGATTGTGTGCGAAGGATATTTTGGCACATTTTGAAATTACGCAGCCAACTTTGTCGCATCACATGGCACTTCTCGTAGAAGCAGAAATCTTAACGGCATCGAAGGTTGGACGACTTGTGTATTATTCTGTAAACAGTAGAACTTTAAGGACTATCAAGATGCTTTTCGAAAAGGGCGAGGAGCTCGCTATCTCACAAGAAGAGGCTTCTGTCGTTTCAGATGTTTCTGAATTACCTAATGCAGAGAAAACTGGTCCTAAGTTAAAGAAGGTTGTGGAAAAGAAATCCGACGATAAGAAGGCTCGAGACGACGATAAGTCTGACGAGGACAAGAAGCCTAAGAAGGATAAGAAGGACAAAAAGGACAAGAAAGACAAGAAGGACAAAAAGGACAAGAAAGAAAAGAAAGACAAAAAGGATAAGAAGGATAAGAAAGACAAGAAGAATAAGAAGAAAGATTAATAAGTAAAAATAAAAGTCTCCTTTAAGGAAAGTCGCTGGTGGCAAATGCTGCTGGCGATTTTCTTTGATTCGATTGGTTGATGCGAAGAAGTTTATAAAACACCGACTTTACCATAAATTCATTTGTCAAGAAATGCGTCCTTCGTGTAAAATATATGCGTTGGCATAAAGCCAAAATTTTGACTTTATAGGAGGACATTCCAATGAATCTTAAGGGAACAAAGACAGAAGCTAATTTGCAGGCCGCTTTCGCTGGTGAGTCAATGGCTACAAACAAATATGCATATTATTCTTCAAAGGCGAAGAAGGAAGGATACGTTCAGATTGCAAACATTTTTGCAGAGACTTCAGGCAACGAGAAGGAGCACGCTAAGCTCTGGTTCAAGGCTTTGCACGATGGTGGCGTTCCTGATACACTAACAAATTTGCTCGACGCAGCTGCTGGCGAGAACGACGAGTGGACAAACATGTACAAGCAGTTCGCTATCGAGGCTCGCGAGGAGGGCTTTGTTGAGATTGCTGAGCTTTTCGAGGGCGTTGCTGGCGTAGAGAAGGAGCATGAGGCTAGATATCGTCAGATCGCTGAGCACCTTGAGAAGGGTATGACTTTCGAAAGAGACGGCGTTACAATCTGGAAGTGCCTCAACTGCGGCTACATTCATCACGGCGAGAAGGCTCCTGAGGAGTGCCCAGTTTGCAGCCACCCTAAGGCTTACTTCGAGCAGCGTGTGATTAACTACTAATACTGTAAAACGCTTATTTCAAGGGCTGTGTGAGTATATCGCGCAGCTCTTTTTGTTTGCTTTGGGAGCATCTTCGCCCCTCTTGAAAAGCATCCTCTTGCTAAATTCCACAAAAAGTTCATTATTTTCTTCCATTCTACTATTCAAATTATACGAAAAATCGAGTAAAATATAGTCATCCAGATTTATACGGAAATTCATTATTAAGGAGACAAACATTATGATTAAGATTATTGCAGGTGAGAAGGGAACAGGAAAGACAGCGAAGTTGGTTGACGAGATTAATGCAGTAGCAGAGGGCGATAGCAACGTTGTATGCATCGAGAGAGGAAATCGTTTGGACCAACTTCTTAAGCACAAGGTAAGGCTGATTAACATGACTGGCTATCCAGTAGCAGGTTTTGATCAGCTTCTTGCATTTATTGGAGGAATTTGTTCTAAGGATTACGATCTTACACACATCTATATTGATAGTGTTTACAAGGTAGCAGATAGTGATTGCACAGAGTGCCTCGATTCTTTCATCACAAAGCTTGACGCTTTCTTAGCTAACACAAATATCACAGCTACACTTATCCTAAGTGGCAAGATTGATGAACTTCCAGAAGCAGTTAGAAAGTACATCTAATTTCTGATATAATTCTAGCGCTCATCTTTCTAACTTCATTCTAGTTGATTAGATTAGTAGAAAGAAATTTATATTAAGAGGGTGATTGTCATGGGACTATTTTCAGATTTCAAGGCATTTATTAACAAGGGTAACGTAGTAGATATGGCTGTCGGTGTTATCATAGGTGGTGCATTCGGTAAGATTGTAACATCTCTTGTAAACGATATCGTAATGCCAGCAGTAGGACAGGTTACAGGTAATGTAGACTTCAAGGATATGAAGTATGTTCTTACTCCAGAAGTTCTCGACGAACTTGGCGAGGTTGTAACACCAGAGGTTGCTATTAACTACGGCGTATTCATTAATACAATTATTGAATTCCTTATTATTGCAATTTGCGTATTCGCTATTGTAACTATTATTCAAAGAAGTTCTGCTAAGCTTGCAGCGATTAAGAAGAAGGAAGAGGAAGAAGCAGCAGAAGAAGCTCCAGCTGAGCCAAGTGAAGAGGTTAAACTTCTCACAGAAATCCGTGACCTTCTTTCTAAGCAAAACTAATTGCTAGCTCAAATACTTTGGAGAGTATTTAATAAATAAGCTAGGCTCACCGCTGGTTATACTGGCGGTGAGTTTTTGTTTATATGGCATAATAATGGTCGAGTGTGTGGGGCTATCCTACGAGAACCGTTCTTTAAATATGAACTGAATTAGTTCTCTTCGCATCTTTCATACGCTTTTTACGATTTTGAATTTTGCGTATTACTTTTAATCTGCATAATTGCATGCCATTCTATTTTATGGAGAAGTCTAGTCCATCAGTTTAAGCTTCTGCTTCTTAATTATCACACTTAGAACAATTATCGTAATGATAAGAATTAGAAGTGTTATTCCGTTAAATGTTAAATTATATTTCAAAAACTCGAATAAGGAAAAGTGTTCTTGGAACAGAGGATTGTCTTTATATTGATAATATTCGTGGAGTAATACTCCGACAGTTCCTCCAGAATAAATAATAGTGAACCAAATACAATAGTTCCTGATTCTCTCTAAAAGAGTTCTATTGCGACCATCGTTTTGTACTGTTTTCTTTGTCATATCTATCTCCTCCTTAAATACAAGCATGCCTAATACTAATTCGTTATTATTCAAAAGTCAAATAGGATACTAAAGAATTGATAACCCATGGCTATGCTTTCATCGTTGAAAGGAGTTATCGATATGAATTCGAAGATAATCGGCCAGTTTTTACGAGAACTCTGTAAAGAAAAAGATCTTACTCAAGAGCAACTAGCTGATAAGTTTAATGTTTCTAACCGAACAGTGTAACGTTGGGAGACAGTTAGCAATATGCCAGACATAAGTCTTCTTGTTGAGATTGCTGATTGTTTTAGCAATTTCACTATAAATTGCATAGTAAATTGCCTCGAAAATGCTTTTTTTCTTCTTTATTTATTAGGGCGAATGTTGTATCATTCGTAAGGTGTGCGTTTATGCTTTTCGAGATAGGCTTCGAGAGCAAAAACAAACGCAGATTAAGGCTATAATCATAGTTCAAGGAGATGGATAAGTATGGAAAATCCGTATTCAAAGTCAGTCGAGGAGATCAGAAGCGCGCTCGGCACAGACATTGAGAAGGGACTAACTTCGGAGAAGGCAGCAGAAATCCTCGTGAAGAATGGTCCAAACACATTGGGAGAAGAGAAGAAGACTCCACTATGGAAGAGATTCCTATCACAGTTCGCAGACGCAATGGTATTCATTTTGCTCGCTGCTGCTGGTCTTTCAGCTTTCATGGCTGCGAAGGAAGGTGGATTCGAGGGATGGATTGACGTAATCGTAATTTTGGCGATTGTAATCCTTAATGCAATTTTGGGAGTTTATCAGGAGGGTAAGGCTGACGAAGCTATCGCTGCCCTCAAGAAAATGAGCTCACCACAAACAAAGGTAATCCGTGACGGCAAGGTTCTCCTTGTTGATTCCGCGGACGTAGTAGTAGGCGATATCGTTAACCTAGACGCAGGCGACTCAATCTCTGCAGATATCAGACTTATTACTTCTAGCTCACTTAAGGTAGAAGAGGCTTCCCTTACAGGTGAATCAGTCCCTGTCGAAAAGGATGCGACTGCAATCCTCACAGACGATTGCTCTATTGGTGACCGTAAGACAATGCTTTACATGGGTACAGCAGTTACATATGGCCGTGCACGCGGTATCGTAGTTGCTACAGGTAAGGACACAGAGCTTGGAAAGATTGCTAACAAGCTTTCTAACATCGAAGATGAGATGACTCCACTACAAAAGAACTTAAACCAGCTCGGTAAGATTCTTGCGGTAGTATGTATTATTGTTTGCCTAGTAGTATTCTGTGTAGACGTATTCTTGCAGGGTGCTTCATGGGATGAATCCCTCATGACAGCCGTTTCTCTTGCAGTTGCTGCTATTCCAGAGGGCCTTTCCGCAGTAGTTACAATCGTACTTGCAATTGGTATGACAAAGATGGCGGCCAACAAGGCTGTTGTTAGAAGACTTCTTGCAGTTGAGACACTTGGCTGCGTAGACGTTATTTGCTCCGACAAGACTGGTACACTTACACAGAACCAGATGACAGTTAAGAAGCTTTACGATGGTGAGAAAATCGTTGATGTTTCTGGTAATGGCTATGGTCCTGAAGGTCAGTTACAGGATGCTAATGGCAACAAGGTAGAACTTGATAGTAAGCTTGATCTCCTCGTTAAGGCGGCTGTTCTTTGTAACGACGCATATATCGCAATTGACGAGAGTGGAAACTATTCTTGTATCGGTGACCCAACAGAGGGTTCACTTACAACACTTGGTACAAAGTGCGGAATCGTTAGAGACGATGCTTTCAAGAAGTATGAGCGTATGGGTGAGCTACCATTCGATTCAGACAGAAAGATGATGACAACATACAACAAGAACATCCTAACAGAGGCTGATAGATACATCTCCTTTACAAAGGGTGCTCCGGATATCGTGCTTTCTCGTTGTACTAAGTATTTCAATGGAACAACTGAGGTTCCAATGACAGCTGAGCAGATGAAGAAGATTGAGGAAGAGAACCACAACTTCGCTACAAAGGCTATTCGTGTACTTGCTTTCGCATACGGTAAGCACACACTAGAAGAGGCTACTGAGCCAGACTTCGATCACGAGAAGGATATGACATTCATTGGTCTTATCGGAATGATTGACCCAGCTAGAGAAGAGGCAAAGGACGCTATCGCAGTTTGCCAGAAGGCTGGTATTCGTGCAGTAATGATCACTGGTGACTACAAGGATACAGCAGTTGCTATCGCACAAGACCTTAACATGATGGGTGATAGTGAGCACGCTGCAAACGCAATGAGCGGAAGCGAGCTTGATAATGTATCTGACGAAGAACTCTTGGAACTTTGCGAGACAACAAATGTATATGCACGTGTATCTCCAGAGCACAAGGTAAGAATCGTTACAGCACTTCGTAAGAAGGATCACATCGCTTCCATGACTGGTGACGGTGTTAACGATGCTATGGCACTTAAGTCCGCCGACATCGGTGTAGCAATGGGTATCACAGGTACAGATGTTGCTAAGAACTCAGCTGACATGATTCTCATGGATGACAATTTTGCTACTATCGTTAAGGCAGTAGAAGAGGGTCGTGTAATTTACTCTAATATCCGTAAGTTCGTAAGCTTCCTACTATCTTGTAACGTTGGTGAGATTCTTGTTATCTTCTTGATTTCACTTATTCCGGATTCACTAGTTCCTGGTATCGCGGCTCCACTTACAGCTATTCAGCTATTGTGGCTTAACCTTGTAACAGACTCATTCCCAGCACTTGCTCTCGGTAGAGAGAAGGGTGAGCCAGACATCATGTCTGTTCCACCACGTCCAAAGAATGAGCCAATTATTAACAAGGCAATGATGAGCAATATCGCAGTTCAGGCTGTTGCAATCTTCGTAACAGTATTCACAGCATTTATTCTTGCACTTACAACTTCCTCTGACTTCTTCTTTGGTTCTTCTGTAGAGAAACTCACAGGTGCTAGAACAGTTGCATTTGCAACACTTATTCTTGCTGAGTTGTTCCGTGCATTCGCTGCACGCTCTGAGAATGTTTCTGTATTCAAGATTGGTCTATTCTCCAACAAGTTCATGAACATTTCTGTTCTTGGTGCACTTGCACTCTTGTTCGCAGTAATTTACATTCCTGGAGTAAACACTGTTTTCGAGGCTGTTGCACTTAACGCTTCAGCATGGCTAGCAATTATTCCACTTGCACTCATTCCATTTACATGTAGTGAGGTCTTCAAGGTTATCCGTGGTAGCCTTAAGAAGAACAAGAAGGCATAATTACTTCGCGGTGTAAATAATCATTTGCAACTAGTAATATGTTGTGATATTATCTAACGGCTAATAATTTGAGTAATAATAAATTCTTATAATATAAATTTGGAGGCACAATATGAGCGTTATTTCTATTATTTTTGCAGTATTAGATATCGTTTTTGCAATCGCAATGATTATTCTTTTCTGCGTACAGGAAGGTAATGACAACGGAATGGGTGTTATCGCAGGAGGAGCTGATTCATTCTATGGCAAGACACAGGGCCGTTCTTTCGAACAAAGACTTAAGAAGCTAACAACAATTTGCGTAATTGCATTCGTTATTTCTTCTGTGCTTCTTTACCTCGCAGTTTCTCGCGGTTGGTAATTTATATTTGCTAGTTTAGATAGTGATATTAATCGTCTTGTATGTGGCAACACATATGAGACGATTTTTTGCTATTTGAATATTTCAGTATTCCGTTTGTCAACACACTTTATTGAAGTTGATAATATCTCATAGAATATTATAGCTGCTTCATTGTTGGACAATTCTCTTTAGTTACGATAAGAATTGATTTTCTTGATTTTTATCGTAGTCTGTCACATTATAAGTTCGCATCCACCCATGGTAGATACCCCCACTCATATAAAAATAGTTTTTTTATTTTATATGAGTTTGCATATAAGTCACCACAAACAGTCGTCTTCTTAATGCATATAATAATCGAAGACTCTAGACATGCTAGCTTATTTGTAAAAAGATGGTGGTTTGATGCAAATAGCGATATAATATGTAGATGTGATTTCCTGTTGGTGTATAAGTATTTACGAATCAGGAATATAGCTGGAGGAATTTTTAATGGAAACATCTAACGTAGCAGAGATTCAATCCTTGGATATGCTTCCAAGAGGTTCGAGAATATATTTTATTGGAATTGGCGGAATTTCTATGAGCGGTCTTGCTCTCATGGCGAAGGGCTTCGGATTTGAAGTTGGCGGTTCGGATATGCATTTATCTGAGCGCACTAGAATGCTTGAGGAGAAGGGTATCAAGGTTTTTGATAAACAGTGTAGAGAGAGCATTGAACTTTTTGGTGCAGATTATATTGTTAAGACGGCTGCAATTTTGCCAAAGAATCCAGAAGTTGCTTATGCACTTGAGAATGAACTTCCTATTTTTGATCGTTCTGAATTCTTAGGACTTATCACGAGAAGCTATTCGAAAGTAATCAATGTTGCTGGTACACATGGTAAGACTACTACTACTGCAATGCTTTCAATGATGATGATTGAAGCAGAAATTGATCCTACTGTGCACTTAGGTGCAGAGCTCGATGCATTTGGTGGAACAATTAGAATGGGTGCTGATAGGAAGATGCTTGTTTCAGAGGCTTGCGAATTTAAGAGAAGTTTTCTTGAGTTCCGTTCTACAACAGCTGCAATTACTAATGTTGACCATGATCATGTTGACTGCTATCCAACTCTTGAAGATGTAATTGATGTCTTCGCGAAGTTTATTGATAAGCTAGTACCTGGTGGCAATGTAGTTGTTACTGGTAGAGATAAGAACCTTGCAAAGAGTATTAGTCTAGCAAAGGATTCTGGTAATGAATTTAATCTATATGCTTGTGTTGTTGAAGGAGATAATATTGCAGCAAATGACTTTGATAATCTTGAGGTTAGCGGAGTGATTGAGGCATGCAATGTGAACTTTGATAAGGGAACTCCATGCTTTGATGTTAAGTGGCTTGGCAAGATTGTTGGTCATGTTGAACTTTTGATTCCTGGTAAGCACAATGTTGATAATAGCCTTATTGCGCTAGCTAGTGCGCTTCTTAATGGAGTGCCAGCTGATAAGGCGATTAGTGCGCTAAACAAGTTTACTGGTGCAGATGGTAGATATGAGGTTAAGGGTAAGTATAAGGGTGCTACTGTTGTAGCTGACTATGCTCACCATCCAGCAGCAGCTGTTGCTACGATTGATGCAGCAAGTCATATGCCACATAATAAGATGTGGGTTGTGTTCCAGCCACTTACGTTTAATAGGACGAAGATGCTTTTCGAGGAGTATGTAGAGGCACTTAAGAATTGTCCGAAGGTGATTTTTGATGAGATTTTTACTGACAGAGAGGTTGATACTTTGGGTGTGTCCAGTAAGCATATCGCGGACAGGATTAATAGCGAGGGCGGCGATGCAGAATTCTATGACGATAAGCAGAAGATTATTGATAGATTGGATGAGCTTGTAAGCGAGGGTGACCTTGTGCTCATTCTTGGACCGGAAGATATTAGAGAATTAGGAGATGTATTAGTTAAACTATGAATCGAAAGATTACAGGTTTAGTTGGCGCGGTTGCGGTTTTGCTTAGCCTTCTTATTATGGTGGGCTTATATGTGGCGTCTTTTGTTGGTGTACATGAGAATTCGCCAGTTGTGATTTACTATGGTAGCGAAGAAATTGGTGGCGTGCATAATATGTTGCCGCTTACTAGTCTTCGTAATAGTATGGCTTCGTGTGGCTTCGAATTGGACTTGATTGAACCTGATGCGTCTAGTGTTCCAGAAGGTGAGCTTGGTTACTATGTTCCTGGTAAGTATACTGATAGAGATGTTGTGGTTATTGCTTCTGGTGATATGGCGATTCCTGCGATGAACGAGCTTTCAGACACTCCTAATGTGGTTGGCTTCGTTCTTATTAATCCAGTAAATGACGGCAACTTCTCGATGGAAGCTTTAAGCCAGCAAAATCCTGCTTCTAGGGTAGCGATTTTTGTAGCAGATGGTGTTACTGATGTAGCTGTTAGGGATGCGCGTAATATCTATGAGCGTTTGTCTGGTGAGGACGCGCTTTATGGAATTTCTATATCGGATGATTCATTGTTTGGTGCCACTACATATATTAATCCTGCTGATACGCGACAGCTTTCTATTTTGCCAGGCGGTATTTTTGGCGGCGGCTCTATTGGCATAGGAAGCTCGGAGGAGATTTCTCGTGGCATGCTTTTTAATGTGGGCTTCCAGGCACAGCTTGCTAGCTATCTTGGTGCGTTCTTCGAGGAATACAACTCGGCTAGATTTGCTTCATGGAACATTCTTCTCGTTATCGCGGTGATGCTTTTTGCATTTGGCGTGCCTTTTTTCCTCTTGAATAAGAAGCGCATTAGCTTTTTGCCGTCTTTATCCAAAGCCGCGTCTTCCTTGAACCAAGCCTATAGCGAAAAGCGCCAGCTCTTCCAAACCAAGGCTGATCGCAGGAATAAGGTTGCTACTGTTGTTACAGGTATTCTTGCGGTGCTCGTTGTTGTCTTTACATTTGTCTCGATTTTTGTAGGAGAAATCTCATTCATGGTGCCTGTTTTGCTTTGTGCTTTGCCATGTGTGTTCTATCTTGTGTTGGCGATGCCGGATTTCTTGTTTTATATTGGAAACAGGCGTTCGTATAAGATTAAGTCTAAGGCGAAGTCTTTGCAGATGGTGATTATTCTGGTGCCAGCTATTTTTGTGTTGCTAGCCTTGATGAACATTGTTGGGCTGTTTTCTTACGAGATGAGTGGAATTCAAGTCGTTCTTGCTTTGTTGTTGGCACTTCTTGATTTTGTGTCGATTTCTGTTATTACGAGTTCGGAGATTATTAGAATTACTCGTAGTCAGCAGGTGTATAAGCCAGCATCGAGTAATATCAAGTTTTATATTGTGATGCTTCCAGCTATATTCGCGATTTTGATGGGGCTTATTACTCGATTCGAGATTGCTGTTATTGGCGGAATGTGCGCTATTATTTTGTATGTGGTGCCGATGCTTTTCGCGGCGGTCCAGAAAAGGCACACAGGAAGTCCTTTGGCGACTGGGTTAACGCATGGCTTGTTGTATTTTGTTTTACTGCTTGCTTTCCTTTGATAGTGGCGTAAATCAAGTTTTTATTATATTATAGAAGATATTCTTTAAGTTCAGTATTGGAGGATTGAAGATGGCAACAACAATTAAGGATATTGCGCGAATTACAGGAACGTCGATATCCACTGTATCTAAGGCTCTTAACGGAGGAAACGTGCTTGAGCCGAAGAGAACTGAGATTCTCAATGCTGCGAAGGAACTCAATTATAAGGCTAATCCTATTGCTAGAGGAATGAAGACGAAGCGCACTCGTACAGTCGGAGTGCTCATTCCAAATCTCGAAGATTTCTATGGTGTAAGTATTCTTGCTCAGGTTAGCAAGTGTATGTATGAATACGATTACAGCACTATCGTATGCGACTATCAGTTCGTGAACGAGACGGATACCAATATTGCAGAGAAGATTAATTTCCTCATGAATTATTGTGTGGATGGAATTATTGTTCAGCCAGTTAGTGTGAAGTCGGAAGATTTAGCGGTTGCTCGTAATGCGAATATTCCGGTTGTTTTCGTGGATGTCGAGGACAAGGATAATTATCACGATTCAGTAGTAATTGACAACAAGAAGGTTGCATATGAGATTACAAGCCAGTTTATCGAGAATGGACATAAGCAAATTGCAATCATTACTGGTGGTAGCGGTGCTAGCACAAATGATGACCGTATCGAAGGTTATAGGGCGGCTCATCTTGATAATGGCTTGTCTGTGATTCCTGATTATGTATATAAGGAAGATATTGTTAATGAAGAAAGCGGATATAGGGGCATGGAGAAATTTATGCGACTTGATAATCCACCAACATGCGTTTTTGCTGCTGGACACGACCTCATGACGGGTGCGCTTACATACATTTCTGAGAACAATATCTCGATTCCTGAGGATGTTTCTTTTATTGGCTTTGAGAATAGGGAGCTTGCTCGTGTCTTTAATCCACGACTTACTATTGGTATGCAGCCAATGGATGAGATTGCCAAGATGGCTTCCGAGCTTTTGTATATGCGAATGACTGGTGACAAGGGAGTAGCGCGTAAGCGTAAGGTTAATACAGTAATCGAGTATGGTAATTCTGTAAAGAAGCTCGAAGAGTAAGCGTATATAATAGTCGTAACGAAGTATTTCAAAAAGTGTTTGACATAATCCATCGTGATGGTATAATGGTTCGGTGACCGCATGTGCCGGGCCTTTTAAATTGCGCGTTTTTCGAGAAGCTTTATTAGAAGCAAGACGAAGAAGAGCATGCCTAGGTAGACAGCGAGACTGGAAGAACAGGAGGACACAATATGTACGCAGTAATTTTGACAGGCGGAAAGCAGTACAAGGTAGCTGTTGGTGAGGAAGTATTCATCGAGAAGCTCGAGGGTGAGGCAGGAGATGCTATCACATTCGATAATGTACTAGCTGTTTCAGACGACAACGGTATCGTAGCTGGTGATGCATGTAAGGCTACAGTTTCTGCTGAGATCGTTAAGCAGGGCAAGAACAAGAAGGTTGTTGTTTTCAAGTACAAGCCAAAGAAGGGCTACCGTCGTAAGAACGGACACAGACAGGCTTATACACGTGTACGCATTACAGCTATCAATGCTTAATGTGACTAATTGAACCTTGATATATGATTACTATTATAGTTGATTACAAGTCAGTAGAAGATAAGACAATTTCGCAGGTTCATTTCTCTGGACATGCGGGTTATGCAGATATTGGACATGATATTATTTGTTCGGCTGTGTCTGTTCTTCTATTAACAGCAATTAATTCTATCGAAGAGATTGTTGGAATCAATAACTTCTATCGAATTCTCGAAGGAAACGATAACGAAGTAAATGCTTCGATTTTTGTCCCAGAGGATTTGCAGCTAGATGAAGATAAGTCAAGAGACGTTCAGCTTCTTCTAAGGAGTATGTTGATTGGACTTGATGCAGTCAAGACTTCATATAGAGATGAAGAGAATAATGAAGAATATATCGAGATTATTTACAGTAAATAAAAGCACATCGGAGGTGTAAAAATGATTATGATGAATTTACAGCTCTTTGCTCATAAGAAGGGTATGGGTTCGACAAAGAACGGTCGTGACTCAGAGTCCAAGAGATTAGGAGCTAAGAAGGGCGACGGACAGATCGTTATTGCTGGTAACATTCTCGTTAGACAGCGTGGAACAAAGATTCATCCAGGTGTAAACGTTGGAATCGGATCTGATGATACACTCTACTCCCGTATTGATGGCCGTGTTAAGTACGAGCGCGTTGGTAAGGATAAGAAGCAGGTTAGCGTATATCCTGTAGAGTAATCGACAATTGTTAGACGACAAATCGGTCTGTTGGACGTAAATTTCCGGCAGACCGTTTTATTTCTATTTCTGTTTGCATTTTATGCCCTTTTCGAAAAGGGCGAGGGCGCAAAAACCAAAGTATTCTAGAAGGAACCGGTAGAAGAAGATGTTTATTGATCACGCGAAACTATATGTAAAGGCTGGAGACGGCGGAAACGGTTGTGTTTCTTTCCATACTGAGAAATATGTCACTAATGGCGGCCCAGACGGCGGCGATGGTGGCAAGGGTGGCGATGTCATTTTCTTTGCGACTTCTAAGATTACTACTCTCCAGAGCTTCCGCTTCAAGCATAAGTTTGTAGCAGACAACGGACAGAAGGGCATGAACCGCAAGATGTATGGTCGTGGCGGTGAGGACCTTCGCATTGCTGTACCTGTTGGTACAATCATTAAGGACCTTGATACTGGACGCCTCGTTGCAGATTTGTCGGAGGATGGTCAGGAGGTCATTGCTGCTAAGGGTGGTAAGGGTGGCCTCGGAAACATGCACTACGCAAATTCCGTTAGACAGGCTCCACAATTCGCTCGTGCCGGTGTCCCTGGCGAGGAGAGAAATCTTTCTGTAGAGCTTAAGCTCATTGCCGATGTTGGACTTGTTGGTTTCCCTAATGCTGGTAAGTCGACGCTTCTTTCTGTTATGACAAATGCTCGTCCGAAGATTGCAGACTACCCATTTACGACTCTTGAGCCGGTTCTTGGAGTTGTTCAGAATTTTGACCAGAGCTATGTAATTGCAGATATTCCAGGCCTTATCGAGGATGCGCATGATGGTGCTGGCCTCGGACATGACTTTTTGCGTCATATTGAGAGAACACGTCTTCTCATCCATGTAGTAGATGTGTCCGCAACTGACGGAAGAGATCCGATTGATGACTTTAACAGCATCAATAACGAGCTTAAGATGTTCAACGAGCAGCTTTCTCATCGTCCGCAGATTGTTGTCGCAAATAAGTGTGACCAGGCAGACGAAGAACTTATCGAGATGTTCATCGAGGAAGTAAGAAAGCAAGGCTATGAGGATGTATTTGTTGCAAGTGCTGCTGCAAGAATTGGAATTGACGAGATCCGTAACAAGACAACGGAGCTTGTAAGCAAGCTTCCACCAACGATTATTGTCGAGGAAGCACCAGAAGAGAAGATTTATAAGTTCGAGGCAGAAGAGCAATATTCGATTGTTATCGAGGACGGCGTTTACTGCATCAAGGGCGTTTGGGCACACATGGTTATGGAGTCTACAAACTTCAGTGACCCAACTTCTCTATCGTATTTCCAGCGAAGCCTAATCAACGCCGGAGTCATAGATTCCTTGCGCGAAGCAGGCATTCAAGAGGGCGATATTGTTCGTATTGATGACTTCGAATTCGAGTTTATCGAATAGTTGCCACAATTGGACTTCGTTGTTAACAAATTGTTCATAAATAAAAGAAATTGCTTCACAACGGTAGTTTATACTAAGAACATAAGGTTATTACTAGTTGACCTCTTGAATATAGTTGAGTTTGGAGCACCGATGATGTCGGTGCTTTTGTTTTGCTCTGATTTCTTCCTTTTGAATCATAGTTTTGTATGTCCCATCTCGAAAAGAACGATGATTATCTATGAATCGCATTAAATTTGATATCAAAACAAAGGATTTGATATACAAAGTGTCTTGTTAGCTTTATTGTAGAAATGTCACAAACGCGAAACGTTTTTCGCTATTACAAATTGTTAGTTTTATAAATCATGGAGGTAAGGGAAATGCTAACAAAAACATTTTGGAAGAAGGCTGCATCCGCAGTTTTGTCAATTGCATTCGCAATATCGGTAGTTGCTGGGGTTCCAGCTGTGGAGAGTAGGGCTGACGAAGAGTATCAGTTTGATACATCTAATGCTACAAGTAATCTGACACAGTATTTAAATGACTGTTTTATACTTGAGGATTTGGATGGTTATACTGGAACATGCATATCCACCTACAATGAGATGGTTAGGATTTTGATGGATTTTGATGTTGTGGAAGAAACTTACTTAAGAGAGTTTTCTGTAGAAGTACAGCACGAAGGCGAGGTATTGATGGTCAAGCAGTTTGATCCATATGAATCCTTCGTTGATTATGGTGATTCTTACACTTATTGGTTTGAATTCTCTTATTCAGATTTTGGTATGGCTCGTAATAATCTTGATGCTGGTGAATATACATTTACTTTCTTTGATGATCAGGAAGAAATATTAGTTTCTTTAACTACTATGTTTTATCCATTATATCCAGTGTCTGCTACTTCAAACCATGTTTCACCACTAAATGCTAACATTTATTATGCTTGTCATCAGAAAGAAATCACAGAATCGATTTTCATAATGACTGAGATTGCAAGTAATGATGATTATAGTTATGTATATAGAATTTTGGGATATGAAGTGAATTCTACTGATGTGGTGTATTCTTCTGATTATTATACTGCCAGACATGATGCTTGTGTATCTATTCAGTTTGAAGAAATTGAAAATTACAGTTCTGATAAAGATTATATTTTTATCGCATTGGACTATGCTGATAATATAATTTATTCTATTAGAACAGATTATCCTATTGATCAAGAGGACTATCAAACTCCAGATAATCTGTCATCGATTTATGCTCAGTATATTGAAGGACAAAATGTAAGCGTAGAAATACCAAACTACAATATCGCAAATCTATCTGGCGTAGAAATCAATCGTGCAGAAGCAGAAGCATTTGTAACAAGAAACTATGAGCTTGTTCTTGGAAGAACACCAGATAGCACAGGTCTTAACAACTGGGTAAATTCTCTTGTAAACTATCAAAATACAGGTGCACATGTTGCATATGGATTCTTCTTCTCTCAGGAGTACATTAACAGAAATACTTCTAACGAAGAATTCGTTACAACACTTTACAATGTATTCCTTAATAGACAGCCAGATGCAGCAGGAATGGCAGATTGGGTAGGACAGTTAGAGGCAGGTGCTACTCGTGAGCAGGTATTTGCTGGTGTAGCAAATTCTATAGAGTTCTTCAACCTATGTGTTGGCTATGGAATTACAGCTGGACACTATGTACAGGGAGTAGATAATACAAGACAGCAGAATATCAATGCATTCGTAGCAAGACTATATGGAATTTGTCTTGGAAGAATTGGAGACTACGATGGACAGGCTTCATGGGTAAGACAGCTCATTAATGGCGAGAATTCTGGAGCAGGAGTAGGATATGGATTCTTCTTCTCACCAGAGGCGCAGGCAAGATTTGGTGGAGTACCAGAGAATTATGTAACAACAATGTACGAAGTATTTTTGGGAAGAACACCAGATCAGGCAGGATATAACAGCTGGGTGCATCAGCTTTATATGGGTGAAAGTGATATGAGCATCTTCCGTGGATTTGCACATTCACAGGAGTACACAAATATCTGTAATAACTACGGTATTACAAGAGGAACAGTGTAATAGTTTTCGATAAGAATAATTAGAATTAATGGAACGCAGTCTGTGAAAGCAGGCTGCGTTTTTCTTTTCGAGAGAGATGAAGATAGGGCGAAAAAAAGTGAAAATAGAGAGAGTGATATTGTATGCAAAATGCGATAATGATAAAATATATTTGTAAAATTATCTAGGAGGTGAATATTGTGAAGGGCTTTAAGAGATTGGTTTCATTTTTGATGGCTGTCGTTCTGATTGTTGGAGCGATGCTTGGCCATGTGTCCGTTGATGCTAGTGCTGATACGATGAGCGAGCTTGCAGATGATTTTTGCTCGTTTGATCTTTGGGGCAATAGATGTGTTACGGGTTTATCATCTGGGGAGTATTTGTTCTACCATAAATTAGGATACCTTCAGGCAGAACTCATGATCTATGGTAATGATGAGGATATGTTCGAAGGTGGATATATTGAAGTAAGTCTTAATGGTGTTGAGTATGCTGAGTATGAAGTGGAATTTGTAGGTATAATATCGGAGGAGTCTTTCGATCTATGCCATTATTCAGCTAGAATTAGACCGACTGCTGGCAATATTACTTTTGAACAAGGCGAATACGAGATTAAGATTTATGATTCAGATGACAAATTAGTTTATATGACGACTGCTCATGGTCTTGGTATTACTGAAGTAGAACCTACAAGTAATCACGTTTCTCCATTTGCGTCATTGGTAGAATTTGCAAAGTTTTATTGTTATGATGAGTTTACTGTAGATTTTACTTTGGGCTCTGATTCTATGGAGTCATACTACGCTTTTTATAGATATTCATGTTTGATAATCGATCCAGATACAAATGAAGTTGTTTATGCTTCACCTGAATTTACAGGAGGATTCCCTTATATAGACTACATATTTGACCCGGATGAGATTGGCTTGGATTTAAATAAGGAATACTTATTTGTAATCTTAGATGGCGCTGATAATATTTGGGGTTATGGTTTTACTAGTCAAGCTGAAGAAGAAGTTGTTGCTCAGGATAATCTTGAGGGGATTTATAATGAATACATCCTTGGATTAACAGAAGAAGAAACAACTCCAGAGTATATAATTCCTCCATATACTGATATGGATTGGACTGATCGTTCCTCTGTAGAAGCTTTTGTAACTAGAAACTATGAATTGGTTCTTGGAAGATTTCCGGATGAGACAGGTCTTGATAACTGGACAAATGCTATTATGAGTCTAAGAAATACAGGTGTTCATACTGCATATGGATTCTTCTTCTCACAGGAATACATAAATATGAACACGACAAACGAGGAGTTTGTTACAACATTATATAATGTATTCCTCGAAAGAGATCCAGATCCTCAAGGAATGGCGAATTGGATAGGACAGCTTGAAGCTGGTGCTAGTAGAGAGCAGGTTTTCGCTGGAGTAGCAAATTCAAGAGAGTTCTTTAACTTGTGTGCTGGTTATGGAATTACAGCTGGACACTATGTTCAAGGAGTTCCACTTGAGAGACAGCAGAATGTAAATGCATTCGTTGCAAGACTATATGGAATAGTTCTAAATAGAACAGGCGACTATTCAGGACACGAGTACTGGGTAAGACAGCTCATTAACAATGAGAATACTGGTGCAGGTGTGGCATATGGATTCTTCTTCTCTGACGAGATTTCATGGGTATATGACGATTCTCCAGAGTGGTATGCGCTTGATTTGTATAGAGTAATGCTTGGTAGACATCCTGACCAGGCAGGATTCAACAACTGGGTAAATCAGCTTTATAATGAAACTGACAGAATGTCAGTTTTCCGTGGATTTGCATATTCTCAAGAGTTCACAAATATCTGCGCTGAGTATGGTATTACTAGAGGCTCAATCTAAAGCGTTTATTCTAGTAAATAACAGTTCTAAATGATAATAAAGAGGCTGTCTCATTTGATTGAGACAGCCTTATTTTTCACAACAACTATGAATTACATAAGTAAATGCGATAAACAAATTCGCATTATTAATTATAGAACCTTCGCTAGGAAGCTCTGAAGACGTGGAGTAGGTGGATTGTCGAATACTTCGCTTGGAGTGCCTTCGAACTCGATCTTGCCGCTGTCCATGAAGATTACACGTGTGCCAACCTCGCGCGCGAAGCCCATCTCATGAGTTACAACAACCATTGTCATGCCGGACTTAGCAAGGTCCTTCATTACGTCAAGAACCTCTCCAACCATCTCTGGGTCAAGGGCAGAAGTAGGCTCATCAAAAAGCAAAACCTGTGGATTCATAGCAAGTGCGCGGACTATCGCGATGCGCTGCTTCTGACCGCCGCTTAGCTGGCTTGGATATGAATTTGCTCTATCTGCGAGGGATACTTTCTCTAATAATTCTAATGCGAATGCTTCCGCTTCAGCTTGGCCAATGCCGTTAAGTTTTGTTGGCGCAAGTGTCATATTCTGAAGAATTGTCATGTGAGGGAAGAGGTTAAAGTGTTGGAACACCATTCCCATTTGCTTACGAATCTCGTTGATGTTCGTGCTTGGAGCCATGATATCCTGACCGTTAAAATAAATCTCTCCGTCTGTTGGTCTCTCTAGAAGGTTCAAGGAGCGAAGGAATGTGGACTTTCCACTTCCTGAAGGCCCGATAATTACAACTACCTCGCCTTGCTCGATAGTAGTGCTAATTCCGTCGAGAGCCTTGATCTCATCGCCGTTGTAGTATTTCCTTAAGTTGTTAATTCGAAGTAGTGTATTATCGCTCACTGTTACGTAGTCTCCTCTCTAGTTTGCTAACCTGGTTGTTAAAGAATATTACTAGCACCAAGTATATTAATGCTACAGCGAAAAGCGGCATGAATGCCGAGAAAGTAATTCCTCGAACTGTGTTTCCGGCCTTCGTTAGGTCTTGTAGTCCAACGTAGCCTGCAACGGATGTCTCCTTGAGAAGCACGATGAATTCGTTAGCAAGTGCAGGTAATACGTTCTTAAGTGCCTGTGGCATTACGATATAAAGCATTGTCTGAATATAGTTAAAGCCGAGGGAACGACCAGCCTCGAACTGTCCGTTGTCGATGCTCATGATTCCAGAACGGATAATCTCTGCAACATATGCACCGGAATTGATACCGAATGCGAGGATTGCTACGATTGTACCGTTCGTTAGTGAGATAAAGATTACATAGTATGCAATCAATAGCTGAACAACGACTGGTGTTCCACGGATAATTGTCAAATATATATTCGATATGGAATTGAGTAACTTGAGAATCGTTCTAAGTGGCTTAGAATTAATCTCGTCAATAATCTTGTCGTGAGTAGAACGAATAATTGCTACTACTACTCCAAGCACGATTCCAAGTATTAGTGAACCAAGAGTGATGAGAAGTGTAACGACAAGTCCATTCAGGAAGTACATGTATCTATCATCAGTGATGAAATTGTTTATGAACTCCGTTCTGATTCCACTGAACCAATCGAGATATTTTTGGAAAATGTCTTCGAACCAATTAGTGGATTCTAGACGATAAATCGTGTTAATTAGCTGTGCATCCATTATTATTGTTTCCTCCAGGTTTATATGCTGTTTACCGCATATATAGTGCGTCAATATGTGTGTTGTAGTGCAAATGCTTTTCGCTAAAGGCATTTGAGTTTCAAAATAAAAGGGTGGAAGACTAAAGTAGTATTAACAAGAACCAAAGCTCATCCACCCACTTAATTTGCTACTCAAAGCTTATGCAGGGATGTATCTAGAGATAATCTCGTCGATTGTTCCGTCAGCAGTAAGTGCAGCTAGAGCCTCGTTGATGTCAGCTAGGAGCTCCTCGTTGTCCTTCGCAATAGCGATAGCGTAGTCCTCTACTGCGTATGGAGTCTCAAGAATCATAAGACCCTCGTTAGCCGCAACGAAAGAAAGCGCAGGCTGATTGTCAATTACAACGCAATCGATTCTGCCTGTCTGAAGTGCGAGAACTGCCTCACCAGCGGAATAGAAGCTAGAAACACGGTCGTCGCCAATCTCGTCTCTCATGTAGATGTCACCAGTAGTAGCATCCTGTGTACCAACGATGTAGTCACCAGCAATCAATGTGTCGATAGAATCAATCTCGGAATCCTCAGTAACGATGATGGACTGAATTCCTGTTGCGTAGGAAGTGGAGAAGTTTACTGACTGAAGTCTCTCGTCAGTAACTGTCATACCAGCCATACCGATGTCGTACTTACCAGACTGTACGCCGCCAAGGATAGAACCAAACTCAGTGTCCTCGATAACGAGCTCGAGTCCTAAGTAATCTGCAATTGCTGCTGCAATCTCTGCATCGATTCCTACAATCTCGTTGTTCTCGTAGTACTCATATGGAGGGAACTGCGCATTTGTAGCCATGATAAGCTTGCCCTCTCTGTCGTTTCCACAAGCAGCAAGAGTAAACAACATAGTTGTCATAACTGCCAAAGATACAATTTTTGCCCAAATCTTCTTCATAAAACACTCCTAAAAATTAGATTTACACAAGGTCTAGCCAAAACCGACACCAAGCCTTGCTCGAAAAGCGCGAATTAACACACTCCAAGACCGGCCGTCAAAACCTCGTGAAAGTCTATTATTACTACTATAAGGATTGAAGTCAAGTTTTGTTTGTTAAAATCTCAAAAACTTTCTCATATTTACGCACGCCATCGCGCTTGAACTCTTCACAAATCCGCTTCGCTTCGGCCTCAGACTTCACAATAAGCGTCGTCTTCATCACAAGATTACCGTCCTCGTCCTTTGCCTCTAGCTCCACCTCAAAAAGCATCTTCTCATTCATTCTCATCCTCGATGTAGCTCGAGCTCTCTTAGCAAGCTCTGTATTTATCTCGGAACTTATCTCGTCAAGCTCACCGGAAGTAAGCTGATTAATTGAACCTAATAGGTCGCCAAGCACCGCCTTGCCAGACGCAGAAATCTCATAAGTCTTCTCCTCGGAGGACTCTAGCTTATTGCCAGTGCCGTCGCTCTCGTTTCTCACAAGAAGCATATTCACCTTAGATAACTCTTCAATCGACTGCGAAAAGAGCAAGAAATCCACAAAATTTCTCTCGATTAATTTATTCATCAGCAAATGATATGTCGCCCCTGGCGCCTTCGCCACGACATATAAAATGAACATCTTTACGCTAGCTAAGTCGTTAGAATAATTAACCATATGTGTCTTATGCTTTTCTCCTATGACTATTGGTCTGACTATTGGTCGACTCTTGGTGTCTATGCCTAATTGCTAATCGTGCCATCGGGCCAATAAGCTAACTTGATTGTTTGTTAGGCAAAGGCTTTTCGAGAGGGGCACGAAAAAGACATAACTATTATAACAAACATATAGCAGAAATGAACAAAAAAGCACAAAAATACACTCGAGCGCAAAATTTTGCCGAAAATGATAGCAAAATAGCTCAAAATCTAAAAAACTTGATAGAAAAAACGCGAAAGCGGTGTTATACTTGCAAGGAGTTTTTTACAAAATAAATTCAAATTCAAGGAGAAACTTATGATTTCAGTTGATGTATCTAATGTGCTTCCTTTTATCGGAGGCGAAGAGGCAATCGCTAGAATGCAGCCACAGGTTAAGGTTGCTCACGACATGCTTCATAAGAAGAATGGCCCAGGAAATGACTTCCTCGGATGGCTAGATCTTCCAAATAATTATGACAAAGAGGAGTTTTCCAGAATTAAGAAGGCCGCTTCTAAGATTAGAAGAGATTCCGATGTACTCGTAGTAATCGGTATCGGTGGTTCTTACCTTGGTGCTAGAGCAGCAATCGAGCTACTCAACCACTCTTTTGCAAACATTGCTTCCAAGAAGGTAAGAAAGAGCCCACTCGTTCTTTTCTGCGGTAACTCCATTTCCGCTACATATCTTGCAGACTTGATGGAAATCATTGATGGTAAGGACATTTCCGTAAACATCATTTCCAAGTCTGGTACAACAACAGAGCCAGCTATCGCTTTCCGTATTTTTAAGGCATACATGGAGAACAAGTATGGTAAGGAAGGCGCAAGAGCAAGAATCTACGCTACAACAGACAAGGCACGCGGAGCACTTAAGGGCCTCGCAGACGAGGAAGGCTACGAGACATTCGTAGTACCAGATGACGTTGGTGGCCGTTTCTCTGTTCTCACAGCAGTAGGACTTCTCCCAATCGCAGTATCAGGCATCGACATCAAGGAAGTAATGAAGGGTGCAAAGGATGCAGCAAAGGCATTCAAGACAATGAGCATCGAAGAAAACCCATGCTACAAGTACGCAGCTACAAGAAACTGCCTACTAAGAAGTGGTTACTCCACAGAGGTAATGGTAAACTACGAGCCATCTTTCCACTATATGACAGAATGGTGGAAGCAGCTCTACGGTGAGTCCGAGGGTAAGGACGGACGTGGTATCTTCCCAGCAGGCGTAGATAACACAACAGACCTCCACTCCATGGGACAGTACATCCAGGATGGACAGAGAATCCTCTTCGAGACAGTTGTTCAGATTGACAAGGCTCGTCGTTCTTTCGAGATTCCAAACGATCCAGACAACCTCGACGGTTTGAACTTCCTCTCCGGCATGGACATGAACGAAGTAAACCTCAAGGCTATGCAGGGTACAGTTCTTGCACACGTTGATGGTAAGGTTCCAAACATGATCATCCACATGCCAGAAGTTAACGCATACTGGTTTGGTCAGCTCGTTTACTTCTTCGAGAAGGCTTGCGGTATCTCCGGCTACCTCCTCGCAGTAAACCCATTCAACCAGCCAGGTGTTGAGGCATACAAGAAGAACATGTTCGCTCTTCTCGGTAAGCCAGGCTACGAAGATCAGAAGGCCGCTCTAGAGGCTCGCCTCAACGGCTAATCCTTCTTCGAAAAGCTTCGAACACAAAACAAAAACAAGTAAAGCTGTCTCTCGCTCATTTGGGCGTGAGGCAGTTTTTGTTTGCAAGTTTATTTGTCCGTTTGTCTGCTGCTATTCAAACCGCCAAATCACAAATCTAAACTTGCTTTCATCTTTATATTGAATTCCTTTTTGTTTCAAAGTTTGTTAGAATGTAGGAACGAGTTTTTTAAGAGAGTTGGGGTTCCGAATGAGTAGAAAAGAAAGAATCAAAGTTGAATTAGATAGAGCAGACTTAATGTCTGTAGAAAGTCCTGGCAGATATGTTGGTGGCGAGTTCAATTCAATTATAAAAGAGGATGATGGAACGCTAGTTAGAACAGCTTTCTGTTTCCCAGATATTTATGAGATTGGCATGAGTAATTTGGCACTTCAGATTTTGTACAAGGTGCTAAATGATATAGATTATTGTTGGTGCGAGCGAGTGTTCAGCCCATGGCTTGATATGGATAAGCTTATGCGTGAGAAGGATATTCCATTGTTTAGCCTTGAGAGTAAAACTCGTCTATGTGATTTTGATGTAGTTGCTTTTACTTTAGGATACGAGATGTGCTATACGAATGTGCTTGCTATGCTAGAACTTGGTAAGATTCCTCTTAAGTCTAAAGAGCGTAGTAACGAGGATCCACTTGTAATTTGTGGCGGTCCAGTAGCATACAATATCGAACCTATGGCAGACTTCATGGACGCAGTGATTATGGGTGAGGGTGAAGAGGTCCTCGTCGAAGTAATGGCTAAGGTTAAGGAGTACAAAGACCAAGACGGCACAATGTCTAGGCAGATGCTTCTTGAATCTCTCGCGTCTATTGAGGGAGTGTATATCCCAAGCTTTTATGAGGCGCAATATGTTGGCGAGGGTGCTTGCCGTCGTTTTGATAAGCTCGTTAAGCTTAACGACAAGGCTCCTTCTACTATCACGAAAAGAATCATCAAAGACCTAGACTCAGTTACTTATCCAACTGAGCCAGTCGTTCCTAATATTAGAATTGTTCACGATAGAGCATATCTGGAGTTGTTCCGTGGCTGCATCCGCGGATGCCGTTTCTGCCAGGCTGGCTTCATTTATCGTCCGGTTCGCGAGAAGAGCCCAGAAACATTGTGCAAGCAAGGTATTGCTATCGAGAATCAAAGCGGTTACGACGAGCTTGGAATTTTGTCACTCTCGTCTAGCGATTACACTGGTCTAGAGAAGCTAACAGATGGACTACTTGATGCATTCGAGGGTCGCCACACTAGCTTGTCACTACCATCACTTCGAATAGATAATTTTGCACTAGACCTGATGGAGAAGGTATCGAGAACTCGTAAGTCTGGACTAACATTTGCTCCAGAAGCTGGTACTCAGAGGCTCCGTGATGTTATCAACAAGGGTGTAACGGAAGAAGATATTATGGCTTCGCTAAGACTTGCTTTCGAGGGTGGCTGGACTACTGTTAAGCTTTACTTTATGCTCGGCCTTCCTACTGAGACCAAGGAAGATGTTGAGGGCATTGCGACGCTCGCACATAAGATTGAGACACTTTATTATGACATTGCTAGAGAGCAGGGAATTAAGCCTCGTAAGCCAGAGATTACTGTATCTACTTCGATGTTTATTCCAAAGCCATTTACTCCGTTCCAGTGGGAGAGCCAGAATACTCGTGAGGAGTTCAAGGAGAAGCAGGCGTATCTTAAGTCTCTTATCAAGTCGCGTAATATTCGCTACATTTGGCACGATGTAAAGTCTTCACTGTGGGAGGCTATCTTGGCGCGTGGCGATAGACGCCTTTGCGATGTTATTTTGGAGGGCTATAAGCAGGGCTGCTACTTCGATGCGTGGGACGACAAGTTCGACTATGGAAAGTGGATGAGCATACTTGAGGCACACGGACTTTGCTGGGAGATGTTTGGTCAGGGCTTTGCTAACGATGAGAATCCACTTGCTTGGGACCACGTTAATGTGGGCGTAACCAAGGAATTCCTACGTCGTGAGAAAAACAAAGCATATAGCGAAGAGATAACGCCACCGTGTCGCACGAAGTGTTCTGCTTGCGGCGCAACATGTTTCAAGGCAGGTGAATGTTATGCTAAGTAATAAGGAAAGAAATCTGCAAATGACTACACTTGCACATCAGACTGAATATGTGTGCAGGATGGTTTTCGAGAGGGTTGGAGACTGCTCGTTTATCGGACACCTTGACTTGATGCACGTTTTTGAGCGCGCAGTTAGAAGAGCAAATCTTCCGATTTTGTATTCGCAGGGCTACAATCCGAAGCCAATGATGGTTTTCGCGCTGCCGCTTGGCGTGGGCATTGACACCAAGGGAGACTACATCGACATCTCGTTCGAGCGCACTGTTCCAGTTGCTAGTGCTATCGAGGAGATTAACAAGTTCCTGCCGCGTGGTATCAGGCTTCTTTCTGGCGTGAATATCGACGAGCCGAAGAACAGCCTCATGAGCGTCGTTACTGCGGCTAAGTACGAGCTAACTATCGATTCGGCTCTCCCAGAGGGTGACAGCCTTAGAGCCATGCTTGAGCGCTTGACTTCGATGGACAAAATCCTTGTCGACAAGAAGTCTAAGGGCAAAATCATCGAAGTTGATATCAAGGATTTGATTCTCTCTCTTGAGCAGAATAAGTCTTCCTCGAAAAGCACCGCCTCCATCTACGTCAAGGCTGGTTCTTCTTCGAACCTGCGCCCAGATGTGCTTCTTAGTGCACTAGTTAAATATTGCGGCCTTCCTTCGGAGGTAGCTTCGAACTGCAAGGTAACAAGACTTGCACTATATGGTGGTAAGTACCCTAGACTAGAGACACTAGATTATCTTGTGTGATAGTGCTTGGTATAATGTCGCTTTCATTTACAAAAGTTGGTTTTAGCGGTAGAATATAATGTCTAACAATGACAATGCGATAAGAATGAGCTTATGAGTTTGATGAGCTATAAGTGGAAGAGAGAAGGAGGTTATATAGATGCAGGACAAAGAACAAATACTTTCTGAGCGTCTAGTGAAGATTTTCGATAACGTACTTCTTACTGAGGAGATGGCTTTGTCGAAGGGCTATTTCTCTGATCTTTCGAACTCTGAGATGCACACGCTCGACGCGATTGGTCCATATGAGGCTCGCACGATGACACAGACTGCAGCTGATCTTGGCATTACGACTGGCACGCTTACTGTTGCTATCGATAAGCTAGTCAAGAAGGGATATGTTGAGCGCAATCGTGATTCTGAGGACCGTCGTATTGTACGAATTAGTTTGACAAGACAAGGTAAGCTTGCGTGCCGAATCCATCAGAAGTTCCATATGGTTCTCGCGAAGAGAATTCTTGAGCCATATACGGAAGAGGAGCAGGACAAGCTACTACAGATGGTGCAGGAGATTGACGAATTTATCGCGTCGCAGCTCAAGCGTTATACAGATGCAGATTCTATTAGGAAAATTGCTAAGACAGTGTCAGAGGACACCCGAAGGAGAGACAACAATGGATGACAATGGTATTCCCCGAGAACGTTTTGATGTGAATTCTACAAATGTAAACACAAATGATTCAGCTTCAAGTGACAGCTACATAGACATAAGCGCGATGAGCGAGGCAGAGGCTGAGAAGATGAAGCAGCAGGACATGATTTTTGACGATATGATTAAGCTTCTTACTGAGATGCTTGATATCTCGCCAACAGATATCGAGATAGATATGAAGATTTTCGATGATCTTGATCTTGATTCGCTTCAGGTTTATGAATTAGTAGTAGACCTCGAGGAAGTATACAACATTCGAATGTCTGATGACGAACTAGACAAGGTTCGCACAATTAGAGACGTAGTAGACTTAGTATACAAATTGACAAATAGCTGAGAAGCATAAGGAAAAATACAAACACAAGACACAAAATACAAAATACAATAGCAGATTTGCTATCGCGCAATATTAGTTGGTAGGGAGGCGTAGCGCCATGAGGTATGCGTTTATCATTAACTCCAAGTGCAATCCGAAGAAGCTTCGACAACTCGAAGATTCTATTGCAATGCTTGATGATGACCTTCGTGCCCGAATTGACCTGCGCTACACATACTATCCAGGACACGCAACAGAGCTTGCTACTGAATATTCAGAGCAGCACAGAGACAAGGTGACAATCGTAGCTTGCGGTGGTGACGGCACAGTTCACGAGGTTGTTAATGCGCTTGCATATAGGTCAACTCCGATGGCCATTATCCCTATCGGAACAGGAAATGACTTCGCGCGTACCATCTATTCCAAGCAATACTTGAAGAAGCCTTGCTCCATAATCACGAAGCTCGACAGCGCTAAGAAATACGCAATCGACCTAGTGCGTGTTGATAGTTATGATGTCCTAGGCAATCACTTGCCAATGTGGTCCGAATACTACGCGAATGTCGCTTCCGTTGGTGTCGACACTCAGGTTCAGCTCCAGGCAAAGAACATCGTTCGCGCTAAGGACACTGCTTTCAATCGTAAGACTGCCTACATCCAGGCCATCTTCAAGAAGTTTAAGCAGTTTGCTGCCTTCCCGATGTCGTACAATCTCGAAGTCGTTGGCGAAGATGTAAACGAGGTTAGTACTGGCGAAGAATTTATGTTAATCAGCATGTGCAACGCACGCTACTATGGCGGCGGCTTCAACCCAGCCCCATCCGCATCCATCCGCGATGGCGTCGTCAACGTCTGCGCAGTTGAGAAGGTCTCCAAACTCCAGATAGTTTACTTACTCCTACTCTACCGCCTCGGCCTTCACGAAAAGAATCCGCACTTCCGCACCTTCAAGGCTACTAGCGGTATCATCACCTGCGACGATGCATCGTTCCAATTACAAGGCAATTATGACGGCGAAGATTTCTTCGGACATCGCATGCGCTTCGAAGTCTTCCCAGAATCCCTTAACCTACTGACAATCGATGATTAAAGACTCTAGCCAATCCAAATGCTAGAGTTTTTTGTTGCTGCAATAATACTGTTTAGGTTCGTGAATCATTGAAGATATATCACCTGATACCAAAGGAAATTGATTTAGAACGCTAAAAGGGACAAATAAAGCCCTGAAAAACTATGCAAAAGTTGCTGGGCGATTAATGGGATATTGCATAGTATATAATCTAAATAACTAATTAGATAAAGTGGTGTGTTATTTGACAATGTATATTGAGTGATGAATTCTTAGCAAATAAAAAGACGAACCGAAGTTCGTCTAGTACGTTCACTCTAGGGGATACGCTACCCCACGGCATATAGCCTTATCTTAGATTCTCAGACATTCATTGGTAATCATCTGTGTTGTTGGTAATCGTTTCTCAGACATTCATTGACAATCAACAACCTCTCTAAGTTTGAGTTCATTATACAATTTAGAAAACGAATTGTAAAGTGTCTTAAGTTTATCTTTATTTATTAAAGATTGGAATTTATAATTAATACATATTTAATTGTGGAGGAATTATTATGGGTAAAATTATTGGTTTGGATGTAGGAATTGGTTCTTTAGGTTGGGCTGTTATCAATGAAGATAAGAGACGAATTGAAGATTTAGGTGTAAGAATTTTTGAAAGTGGAGAGGAAGGTGCTACCAAATCAGCTGACAGAGCTAGTCAGAAAAGAAGAGCATACCGATCAACTAAGCGACTAAACAAAAGGCGAAACCAAAGAAAGATTGCACTGAAGAAAGAATTAAATGTATTGGGAATTATTACTCCTGAAGAGATTGATATTGCATATTCAACTAAGGGATTTAACCCTGATGTTTGGAAGTTTCGTGCTGAAGGACTTGATAGAAAGCTTGATCCTATTGAGTTAACTGCTGTCTTGATTAATTTTGCGAATTATCGTGGATACAATGATTTCTATGCAGATTCAGAAGAGGATAAAGAAGGGAAACTTACAGAAGCTAAGAATGCTATTTCAGCAAAGTATGAAAACGATTGTATTCAATTAAAAAAGTATAGAACGATTGGAGAAATGATATACCTTGATAAGTCTTTCCGTGATTCCAAGGGAAGACTTGAGATTCGTAATAATGCTATTAATAAGGATGGTAAGAAGAAACCTCACTTTAAGTATCTTATCGATAGAGAATACTTGAAGAAAGAGTTACATATTCTTCTTAATAAGCAGAATGAATTTGGATATAAGCAGTTAACTCCTGATGCATGCCTTGTTATAGAGTATATTATTTTTAATCAAAGGGATTTCGAAGATGGCCCAGGACCAAAGAATAATCCAGTTAAGTATGAAGCAATGAAAAAAGCTAACAGGGGTAACCAGCATTATTCAGGGTTTGATGAGCTGATTGGATTCTGTCCATTTTATCCAACGGAAAACCGTGGTTATCAGAATAGTTTAATCTATGATATGTATGTTTTAATTAATGAGTTATCTCAACTTCATTTTTATAATAGCGACAATGAGGAAATTTGCTGTCCTGAAACGATGGTAACAGAAATGTTTCTCATGATGTTTGAAAACGAAGGCGTTCTCAAGTACAAGGAGATTGATAAATTAGCTAAGAAAAACAGAGTAGTATGTAAGAAGCCTGAAGGTATTACGAAAAAGCAAATAACAGGTAAGTACATAAAGTTCTTAATGAAAGAGAATAATTTTACTGATACTCTTCGAAAAGAATTTGCTATGACACATTACGATGACCAGAATTCTTTGGCTGAGAAGATTGGTTATATTATGTCGAAATATGCAACTCCAAGTCGTAGAAAGGATGAACTACAGGAGGAGTTTGACAAAAGAGGATTAAAACCAGAGTTTGTAAAAATGAACTATGGTAAAGCTATTAAAGTTGAAAAAATGGGTGGAGGAGCTAGTATATCCTTCAAGTATATGCTGGAGGCAATTAGAGCATATTTTGATGGAGTGAAATATGGAGATTTCCAAGCAAAAACAAATGAAACAGCAGATGATCGTAAGAAGTACAAGATAGTTAGTAGTACAGGTAAAATATTGCCAATTATGGATAAGGATATGGTCCGAAATCCAGTAGTTTATCGTTCTCTAAATGAGACACGTAAAATTGTTAACGAATTGATGAGACAGTATAAGGATGTTACTGCTATCAATGTTGAGGTTGCTAAAGATGTAGGTCAATCCTTTGAGCAAAGAGCGGAAACTAAGAAGTATCAGGATAAGAATGCGGAGAAAAATGAAGCTTTGAGAAACAAGCTTTATAACGAGATGATAAACAAAGGATATAACGTGCCTATGAGTGATATGGTAATTGCTCGTTATACTCTTTGGGAAAGTCAAAAGAAAATGTGTATATATTCTGGTGAAGAAATAACGTTTGATCAAGTTATAAGGGGAACTACAGTTCAGGTTGACCACATAATTCCTCAATCTATAGTATTGGATGAAACTCTAAATAATAAAGTATTAGTTCTTACAACGGAAAATCAGGAAAAGGGAAATAAAGTTCCTCTTGAGTATATGAATAAGGAACAAGCCGAAGAGTATAAGAATCGTGTTCTAAATCTATATAGAACAAATAATATCTCAAGAATAAAAAAAGAATACTTGTTGCTTCCAAATCTAAATGATAGCGAAGTAATAAGTGGCTTTGTAGACCGAAATATTAACGACACAAGGACTATTAGTAAGTATGTAGCTGTACTGCTTGATAAGGCATACCGCGGAAAGGGAATTAAAGTAAATGTTATAAAGGGTTCGGTTACAAGTAGGTTTAGAAGACGTTGGCTTGGTAGAAGAACTCGTATTAATTTACCAACATCGGTATACGGCTTAGAAAAAAAGACAAGAGATTTGCATTATTACCATCACGCTATTGATGCAGCTGTTGTTGCTAATTTGACAAGAAAATATATCGAATTGGGACAAGATTACGAGAAGATTAGCAGTATTCGAAAAGAGTATGATTATCACAGCAAGAACGGTAATTCAGCACATGCAAAGACATTGTTTGATTCAATGAATAATGAAATCGAGAAGACAGTAAAAAAGATGCATAATCAATATCATATGTCTGAAGACTACGTGCGTAATTGTCTTGAATATGCGTACGTTCCTAGTATTGTTGATAATTTCCGTAAAGAAATTGAAGTTCGAGTTCCATTGGTTATTGATATGAAAGTAAATGAATATGAGAGAGATAACAAAAATTATAAGGAACTCAAAATGTTACTTGGAAGGGCACTAAGCCAATTAGAAACAGATAATGATGCGGGTGAAGAATTCTTGTTAATATCTCCAACTTTAGTCGAACAGATTAATGAGAGACTTTCGGATTATGATTCAAAACTAGCTGCTATTAGCGAAAATGGCGAATTAATTAAGTGTGACGGTGATCGTGTAGAAAAAACGATAAAAGAAAACTGTGTTGATCTTAAAGAGTATATTAAGTCTATGAAAGAACCTGAATTGAAGAATTACATTGAGGATATTCATTTCTGTTTTGAAGAAGAATACTCTGAACGAGTCATGGATTATTATGATGATAAGGAATTTGCTTCTAAGATTAAGGTGCCATATATTTCATACAAGATTAGCAGAAGATATCGTGGCGATATGGTTTCTAGTTCAAATCCAGTTTCTTGTCGAAAAGTATTTGAAGAGTTAAATATTACCACGATGAAAGAATTTGAATTAAAACTAGAGGATTTGAAATGTCCTTATTATGTAAAAATAAACAATCGCGAGGGAGAACCGTTAAACTTTTCTATCTATGCGGCTAATAAGTTTTATTGCATAGAAATATACGTTGATGAAAACAACAAGTATCAAATTCGCGGAATCCGATTTTTTGACATTCGCAGAGATAGAAAGAAAGGTGCTTTGGTATTAACTAGACCGCTACCAAAGTCCTGCAAGCATGTTATGTATTTATTTCATAATGAATATATAAGGTTATGTGATAAGAAGGGAAATTTAAAAAAGAACGGCATGTATACATATAGAAGCGTAAAAAATATAAATGCAAACAGAGGATATGCGAGATTGTATTCTTCAAAGAATTACAAAGGAGAGGATATAATTGTTACGCTTTCAACACCTATAAAAAAAGTCAATGTTTCTATTCTTGGTCATATAGAAGGAGAGGTTAAATGTGGAGATCAGTCGTTATTTATAGTGGAGAACACCTGAAATTAGAAAATGATTGGTTAGTAATTCATATGCCAGATGGAAATGAGAATAGAGTTCCTCTTTCTGATTTGTATTGTGTTGTAATTGATAATCCAATGCTGACAATAACTGTTCAGTTAATGTCAGCATTGGCAAAACACAAGATACAGCTTGTTACTACTGATGAAAAACATATGCCGGTAGCAATAACATACCCTATTAATGCAAATTACCGTTGCTACAAGGTGCTTAAGAAACAATTGGATATGACGTATGAATTTAAAGGCGGAGTATGGCGATTAATTGTCGAAGCAAAAATAATGAATCAGTCTAGATGTTTATCCAGCTTGTGGGCTGATAAAACTGTCACAACAAGACTTGAAGAGTTATCAAAGGCAGTTGATTATCATGATAGAACACGGTGTGAAGGAATTGCAGCTAGAATCTTTTTCCAACAGCTATATGGTTCGGATTTTGTTAGACATGAAGATACTTCGATTAATAATGCTTTGGACTACGGGTATGCGATTATGCGATCTGGTGTAGCAAAATCCTTGATTGCTCATGGTTTTAATTGTGTATTAGGAGTTCATCATATAGGTGAAACAAACGATTTTAATTTAGCTGATGATTTTATTGAACCTCTGCGTCCAATAGTGGATCAATGGGTAGCGACGCATCCTGAAGATGTAGAAGAAGGTCTTACTAGATATGTTAAGAATTCTCTAGTTGATCTGTTGAATATTGAGGTTTTAATAGATTCAAAAAAAGTAAAAGTGAGATATGCAATAGATATTATGGCTCGCTCATTTGTAACTGCAATTGAGACAAATAATCCATCCAGATTATTACTACCAGAAATTATTATATATCATGAGAAATAGAACTATGAGATTGATTGTATTCTTCGATTTGCCTACCGGAACAAAAAGAGAACGAAAATTGTATTCAAAATTTAGGAAGTTCTTAATTGTTCAAGGGTTTACTATGCTCCAATTCTCTGTGTATGAAAGAATTACTAGAAATTATGATGATTGTAATAGATATATTTCACTAATTGAGTGTAATAAACCACCTCAGGGTGATATTCGTTGTATGGCTGTAACAGAGAAGCAGTATGAATCCATGAAGGTAATTATTGGTTCACATGAAAAAGAGAATGATTATACAGATGAAGACTTCTTGGAATTCTAAGGAATAAATGTTAAAATGTCTTTACAGTGATGTTTTAGTTCTCAGGCATTCATTGGTAATCAAAGACACAATAGTGAAACATTTAATACATATTTTGGTTTTAGTTCTCAGGCATTCATTGGTAATCAAAGACTACTAGCGACTTGTGGAACTATCAAGCGGGGTTTTAGTTCTCAGGCATTCATTGGTAATCAAAGACCATCATCCCATTGCAGGCCGAGACATTCGCGTTTTAGTTCTCAGGCATTCATTGGTAATCAAAGACCGGAGATTTGCGAGATTCCGAACAAATCTAGTTTTAGTTCTCAGGCATTCATTGGTAATCAAAGACGATAGAGATAGTTACCCAACCGAGTAAAAGGTTTTAGTTCTCAGGCATTCATTGGTAATCAAAGACATGGTTTCTGTGACATTGTTCTGAATAAAGGTTTTAGTTCTCAGGCATTCATTGGTAATCAAAGACACCAGAAAGGCGAATAACATGAAAGTAACAGTTTTAGTTCTCAGGCATTCATTGGTAATCAAAGACTTGTTTCAGTTTCTAGAATGATAGTATCCAGTTTTAGTTCTCAGGCATTCATTGGTAATCAAAGACAGAATTAAAGACCGAAAAGCTAGATATCCTGTTTTAGTTCTCAGGCATTCATTGGTAATCAAAGACTGATAGATGGAGTCTTGTAGTCTGTAATGAGTTTTAGTTCTCAGGCATTCATTGGTAATCAAAGACCTACTAGACTTATTTAACAAGAAGAAAACAGTTTTAGTTCTCAGGCATTCATTGGTAATCAAAGACAAACTAGGTAGTCTATGGGACGAGTTTTAGGTTTTAGTTCTCAGGCATTCATTGGTAATCAAAGACAACAGTAAGCTTGTACTTCTTCGAGAGTCGGTTTTAGTTCTCAGGCATTCATTGGTAATCAAAGACGAAAGCGAGGGGCTAAGAAGTGGGCGTTAAGTTTTAGTTCTCAGGCATTCATTGGTAATCAAAGACACGCTACAAACACGCACGACAAGGGCAAAAGTTTTAGTTCTCAGGCATTCATTGGTAATCAAAGACAGAATGATTACTAATAAGAAGAAGAGACTCGTTTTAGTTCTCAGGCATTCATTGGTAATCAAAGACGCTCATACTGCGTCTTGATATCCAAATATGGTTTTAGTTCTCAGGCATTCATTGGTAATCAAAGACAGCGGAAAAAAGGGGCTAGCTCCGAGAACTGTTTTAGTTCTCAGGCATTCATTGGTAATCAAAGACAATGAGGGCAATGAAAATCGTTTGGAGTAGGTTTTAGTTCTCAGGCATTCATTGGTAATCAAAGACTGGCAAAGTCAACATAAATAATATATTTAGTTTTAGTTCTCAGGCATTCATTGGTAATCAAAGACCAGTATGTGTCAAAAGAAAAGTTCAATTCAGTTTTAGTTCTCAGGCATTCATTGGTAATCAAAGACTGTGATGTGAAATACACATATTACACTCGCGTTTTAGTTCTCAGGCATTCATTGGTAATCAAAGACAGGTGTTGAACACAAAAAAGCAGTTGGAAGGTTTTAGTTCTCAGGCATTCATTGGTAATCAAAGACTGCACTGGCTCGACTGGTCGCTGGAAGTACGTTTTAGTTCTCAGGCATTCATTGGTAATCAAAGACATTGTTTTTGAGTTAGTAATTCGACATTAGGTTTTAGTTCTCAGGCATTCATTGGTAATCAAAGACATGTAATATCAGTGCTTCTATCAGTTCTTCGTTTTAGTTCTCAGGCATTCATTGGTAATCAAAGACCTAATGAGGGTGCATCCGTTGGCTCAATGGTTTTAGTTCTCAGGCATTCATTGGTAATCAAAGACACAAATAGTTAAGACCGGCGGTACTTTCGGTTTTAGTTCTCAGGCATTCATTGGTAATCAAAGACTTCATCAACAGATTCCTTCAAGTATGCCGCGTTTTAGTTCTCAGGCATTCATTGGTAATCAAAGACAACAGCAACCCATGATTTAACGAGGTCGTTGTTTTAGTTCTCAGGCATTCATTGGTAATCAAAGACTATAAGTTTGACGAAATGACTCTAGCAACTGTTTTAGTTCTCAGGCATTCATTGGTAATCAAAGACGATTAGAGGCGCTAAGAGACTAATCAAGCGTTTTAGTTCTCAGGCATTCATTGGTAATCAAAGACCACATGCATTTCCTAAACACCATCTATCGAGTTTTAGTTCTCAGGCATTCATTGGTAATCAAAGACTTTCGCCTTGCGTCAATCTGCGGATTGTCTGTTTTAGTTCTCAGGCATTCATTGGTAATCAAAGACAAGTAATAACACTAAGCCCCGACAATAGTGTTTTAGTTCTCAGGCATTCATTGGTAATCAAAGACAACAGACCAACAGGACGAAGGTTGGGAAGAACCGGTGATTGAGGAGAGATTTGACCCGGATAGAACGGTGCTGTCGCTTTCGTTTTTGAAAAAAGAAGATGCCAAAATGAAGGAAGATGGAAACTTAATTCAAAATAATGAAAGAAGTTTGAAAGAAGTTTTGAATCAGAAAGATTATGAAAAAACTTTGCCTATTATGGAGTATTTGGAAACAAATTCTGCAATTACGACGCAGATAGCAAAACAGATAACAGGAAAGTCGTTGGCGACGGCATGGCGTTATTTACAAATATTGGTAAAGGCAGATGTGCTAGAGGCAGATGGAAATACAAATAATGCAGAGTATATTGTGAAGGACATATACAGATAGAGGGTAGTTTTATGAAGAAATACGTGGGTAAAAATGAGATATGTATATAAGCTATATTGCATTAAAAGTGTCGACATGTCGCCATTTTTGAGAAGAAGAATAATATGTTTGAGGAATTATAAAAAAATAAGCAATAAATATAAACACTTACCTGTGGCTTGCATGTGAACATGCAAGCTGTTATGTAGGATATAGTTTGGTTTTGGGAGATTATTTTTCGCAAAATCAGTATCAATGATTCGAGTAAAGATACACACAAGAGCAACTTGTGTGTACTTTTACTTAAATCGTATCACAACCATTTCCTATTTACTTTTCAGTTCGACCATCGTGAGGGTGGTAGAACCGTTGGTTCTGGTAGAGTAGCAACTATCATCGAGTAATCTTTGATAGTGTCTCTAAAAAGCTAGATTTTATGGGGCTTTCCGAGAAATCGGGAAGCCCTTTTTGCGTCTTGAAAAAAGTGGAAAGAATAGCGAAAAATAGGGTAGGCGGTGCCAAAAATAAAAACTCCAGCGAATTTCGCATTCTTAAATTCTTGGTGTAAAAACGACTTCTGTTATGATATAACAAATAATATATTTCAGATAACTGAAATATAGAAAACATAGGAGGAAAAATGCATGGAATATTTGACCGCTATAGAAATTTCAAAATTATGGAATATATCAAGCCGCATGGTTGCTTATTATTGTGAAACGGGACGGATTGCGGGGGCTGTAAAAAAGGGAAAGACTTGGTTCATTCCTTCTCGTGCAGAGAAACCCGCTGATAAGCGGCGTTCAAGGAAAAAGGTTAAGCCTGCGGAGGATAATATCATGCAGACAGAGCCTGTCACAGAAATGGAAACAGCAGATACAGATGCAGTTTATCATATAAGAGATGTATCACATCATCTTGGTTTTACCAGAGAAACCTTGAGATATTATGAAGAAATCGGCTTGATTAGTCCTAAAAGGGAGAAATATAGCCAGTACAGAGAATTTGACTTTTACGATATATCCCACCTTATGGCGATTGACTTTTACAGAAAAAGAGGTTTTACGCCTATTCAGATTAAGAATCTATTAGGAGCAGGCAGTCGGCAGGAATATGAAGAAATATTAGAAGAACAGAGGGATACCTTAAAAAATGAGATTGAACATTTGCAGGAAATGTTGCGGCGATTTGAAACGGCAAGAGATTTTTATGAATATTCAACAGCTAACATTGGAAGATTTGAAGTGCGGACAATGCCTGCATACTATGTAAGGGAATCCATAGATTCCATATTGTCCGTTCAAGAATACAGGGGGAAGGTACTGACATATCTGAATTTAGACAGTGAGGATATTTTATCAAAAATGGTTCGTTCCATTACCTTTGATGAGACGGGATATAAAGGTGCTGGAATGTTTATTGTCATGCAAAACCCATCAGATAAGAATGAAACTTATCTCTTGGAGGGCGGCAGATGTCTTTATACTACGCTGATAGCAGAGAACAACGACAATACTCTCTTGGAAAAAATGTTTGTCTTATGTCACCAGTGGGCAAAAGAGCATCAAGAAACATTTCGGGGCATAGTGCATATTTTTATCCGTTTCGTGAAATTAGAGGAACATACAGACGAGAATTATTACGAGGTATGGATGCCGCTAAAATAATTTTTGTTTTCCTGTTGACCTGGGGGTTCCCACCAACCTTATAATGACGCAAGTAAGGAGGTGACCTTCGTGAAAGGGAAGCCTTATACATGGCTTCCTTAATTCATAAATTAACTGCTTTTATTATGAATCTGGAGTTATAGGGAGAATGAAAATGGAAGAAAGAGATAATTTAAGAAGAGACATTGGTATGAAACAGGAAAAGACTGTGTTAAAAGAAGATTGGTCTATGGTTTGGCGTTATTTGTTTTATACTTTCACTATTGCTTGGGTAACAGAATTTTTGTTAATTGCATTGTACCATTTAAATTTGTTAAATGGAAATATTGCAATGGTTGTGCATTTTATGGTGATTGGCTTCGGTGCGGGCATGGCTCCTGCATATGCGGCTTTTATTGTACAGAAAAAGCATAGCAATATTACATTCAAAGAATTTTGTAGACAGATTTTCTATACCGAAAATATCCGAAAATCGGTTGTCTTTCTTATAGTTTTTGCATTGATTCAGTTTGTGGCTTGCGTGGTACAGGAGGATTATTTAGGAAATCCGTGGTATCTGTTTATTCTCTTTATGCCAATGATGATTTTGGGCGGTGGGCTGGAAGAAGTAGGATGGCGAGGCGTGTTTCAGCCTTTGCTTGAAAAGCATTTTTCTTTTTGGGCTGCAGCTCTTATTGAGGGTGTGATTTGGAGCGTTTGGCATTTGCCGTTATGGTTAGTTCCGAATACTTCACAAGGAACTTATGACTTTATCGCTTTTACGCTTTACTGTATAACGATAGGACTGACTCTTGCCGCAGCATATCGACTAACAAAAAGTGTTTGGGTGACTATTCTAATTCATGCTTGGGCGAACACGGTTTTAGGGGGAATGTACACATTGACTTCTCTTAATTATTTTCCAAATATGAAAACACTTATCGTGTATGGGATGCAGATTGCGCTAATAATGATAATATTGTTTTTTCAGAACAAATATGATAAATACAGAAAAGTACAAAATGCGTAACGGGAACAATACCGAATTACCGTTATATATAAAGATTGTGAGGATTAAATATGAGTAAGAGATTTTCAATAGTTTGGA
>CALEFT010000026.1 GCA_937876985.1 uncultured Clostridia bacterium
GGGTGGTTTTTTGTCTCGCACGCTTCGCGAGCTCGACGGAGTCACGACTCCATAACAAAAAGGTGCAACCATTTATCTCGGTTGCACCTTAAATTCAATATGAATTGTTTTATGTCTATTCGACTTCTATCTTCTGTCTTCTCTGCAAACAAAACCAGATTAGTTGAACTCTAGAAGTGAAATTCTGTTGATTCCATCAACCTTAGAAAGCTCATCTAATACATCCTGATCTACTGCCTGCTCAACAGCGATGAAGGACTGTGCCTTCTTAGCGCTATCCTGCTTTCTGCCCCAGTGCATGCTTGCGATGTTAATGCCACGGGAACCAAGAATTGTAGCAGCCTTACCAATTACACCTGGAACGTCATCGTTCTGCATTGCGATGATTGTATCAGCAAACTCGAAGTTCATCTCATATCCGAAGAAAGATACTAGAACCTCTGTCTCCTGTCCAAATACTGTTCCGTTAAGCTCAAGCTCGCGACCATCATCTGTGTAGAACTTTACATTGATGAGGTTGTTATACTTGTTGATTTCTGTTGTCTTATTCTCACTGAATGTGATACCGCACTCCTTGATTGCTTCATGTGTATTTACGAAAGACACGTGCTGGTTGCCCATCCCCTCGAGCATTCCCTTAAGAAGGCTAAGTGTAATGAGACCAACCTCCTGATTAGCAATTGCACCACGGTATGTTACTTCTACCTTCTTAACTGGTGTGTTCTCTGCCTGATAGTAGAGACGACCAAGCTTCTCTGCAAGTGAGATGTATGGCTTGATTGCTGCCATATCTCCAGAGAAGGATGGCATGTTGATTGCTGCAACAAGCTCACCCTTAAGAGCCTTTGCTACAAGCTCTGTAACCTGTGCACCTACGTTGTGATTTGCTTCCTTTGTAGAAGCACCGAGGTGTGGTGTGATGATACAGTTTGGTGCATCGAGAAGCACATTCTTGAACTGCTGTGAACCTGGCTCCTTATTGTAGGATGGCTCTACATCGAATACGTCGATACCAGCACCAGCAACCTGTCCAGATGCAAGTGCTTCTGCGAGGTCTGCCTCATTTACGAGACCACCACGAGCTGCATTTACAATGCGAACGCCCTTCTTACACTTATAAAGCTGCTCCTTCGCAAGAATGTTGTATGTTTCCTTGTTCTTTGGTGTGTGTAGTGTGATGAGGTCAGCAACCTTAAGAAGGTCATCAAGCTCCTTGCATCTTTCTACGCCGCAAAGATCGAACTTCTCCTGTGGTACATGTGGGTCATATGCGACTACTGTCATTCCGATGCCCTTGAGCTTTCTAGCTACGATAGAACCAATTCTACCAAGACCAATGATACCGGCTGTCTTGCCCTCGAGCTCATTTCCAATCCAATTTCCACGACGGAAATCGTCATTATGTACGCCATCGTTTGCTAGGCAAATATTTCTAAATACTGCAAAAGCAAGTCCTACTGCAAGCTCACCTGCTGCCATAATGTTTGCCTCTGGAGTATTTACTGCGATAACGCCCTTTGCTGTACAAGCCTTTACATCAATATTGTCGATTCCGTTACCTGCACGACCAACAACCTTAAGACAATCTGCGTTTGCAAGCAATGCTTCGTTTACCTTAGTTGCGGAACGAACGATAAGTCCGTCGAAGCCCTTAATGTACTGCTCAATCTCTTCCTGCTTGTGGCCGAGATATTCCTCAACCTCGAAGCCCTCGTTCTTCAAATAATTAATTGCATCTGCTGCAATGCTCTCTGTTACCAAAATCTTCATGTCATTTTCCTCCGATAGTTCTTCGTCAAATTCTATTCGCTTTCTTTATCTCCATCGAAAAGCATCAAGCCTTCTTCTCTTTGATTACTTCATCAAGTGCTGCCAATACTTCGTAGATTTCTTCTTCTGTTGTATCAGCCATATGTGCGATTCTAAAAGTCTTGTCCTTAAGATCACCATATCCGTTACTAATGAGGTAGCCTCTCTCGCCCATTGCCTTGTTGAGTTCGGAGAAAGGAATTCCTGTTGTGTTTGTGATACATGTTACTGTTACTGACAAGTGATCCTTGTTCGAATAGAGCTCGCAATTCTTTGTTGCCCAATCTCTTACGATATTTGCAAGGTGCTCATGTCTTCTGTATCTGTTCTCTACACCCTCTTCCAAAATCTTGTCAAGCTGGTAGTCAAGTGCATACATGTGTGACAAGGATGGAGTTGATGGATACTGATATGGCTTGTTCTTTACAAACTTTGCTAGCTCTACATAGTCGAAATACAATCCTCTGTTTGGAATTGTCTCTGCCTTCTCAAGAGCTCTGTCGGAAACAGAAGCAATTGACATTCCTGGAGGAAGTCCAAGGCACTTCTGTGTGGATGTGATGCATACGTCAATTCCGAGCTCGTCGACTGGAATGTAGTCACCTGCCATTGAAGAAACTGTATCAACGCAAACGATTACTGGATACTTCTTGTAAACTTCTGCTAGCTCCTTCATTGGATTATGTACACCAGTAGAAGTCTCATTCTGTGTGATTGTAATGCAGTCGTACTTGCCAGTAGCCAAAGCCGCTTCGAGCATCTCTGGTGTAGTTGGCTGTCCAAGCTCTGACTCATATAGGTCCGCCTCGATGCCATTTGCAACACACATCTTGTGCCATCTCTTACCAAAAGCACCAATCGAGAAAACTGCAACGCGTGACTTCGTGAAGCATCTAACAGCTCCCTCCATCAATCCGCTTCCTGAAGATGTCGACAAAATAATTGTATTCTTTGTCCCCATAACCTTCTGGAGCTTCTCGGAGATCCCCTGCTGAAGATTACTTGCATCCTTCGTTCTGTGGCCAATCATTGGCTTACTCATCTGCTCTAGAATATCGTCCTTTACTTCTACAGGACCTGGAATGAACAACTTCTTATGCATATTTTTCCCTCTTTACTTAAATAAAATAAATCTATGATATTGTACACTGTATTAGGAATTTTGCAAACGACAATTCTCTTACTTTCTGCTCGAAAAGCAGCCGAAGCAAAACTCTTTTTTTGCTATATTGTCCAAGTGATTATCAAATCGATTTTTCTATCGCATTTTTGTGATGCTCTGATGCTTTTCGAGGGGGAAAAAAAGAAACCAAAAAGAAGGCCGCCTTCCTAAGAAGACAGCCTCGTAATTTACATTATGCTATGAGTTTAGAGCAAAGACTCGTAAAGCGCCTTGATTTCTGCAACGCTTGTGTCGCGTGGATTTCCTGGGCGACATGCATCGTCGTATGCACTCTGTGCCAAGAAGTCCAAATCCTCTGCCTTCACGATGTCCTTCAAATCTGTTGGAATTCCAACATCGATAGAGAGCTGCTTTACTGCGTCGATTGCAGCCTTGCGAGCGTCCTCGATAGACATTGTTGCGGCTTCCTTCACTCCCATTGCGATAGCGATGTCACGGTACTTGTCGCCAGTTGCTTCTGCGTTATACTCCATTACTGTAGGGAGAATAATCGCATTTGCTACGCCATGTGGTGTGTCATAAAGTGCGCCAAGTGGGTGTGCCATAGAATGAACGATTCCAAGACCAACATTCGAGAAGCCCATGCCTGCAACATACTGTCCAAGTGCCATGCCCTCACGGCCTTCATCAGTATTTTCTACTGCGCCACGAAGATGCTTTGCGATAATCTCGATAGCCTTGATATGGAACATATCAGACAGCTCCCACGCACCGAGTGTAATATAACCTTCAATTGCGTGTGTGAGCGCATCCATTCCTGTTGCCGCTGTAAGGGACTTTGGCATTGTGCTCATCATGTCTGGGTCTACAACTGCTACTACTGGGATGTCGTGTACGTCTACGCATACCATCTTTCTGTTATTCTGTACGTCTGTGATTACATAGTTGATTGTAACCTCCGCTGCAGTACCAGCAGTAGTAGGAACTGCGATGATAGGAACACACTTATTCTTTGTAGGAGCAACACCCTCAAGAGAACGAACGTCAGCAAATTCTGGGTTAGCGATGATGATAGCAATTGCCTTCGCTGTATCAATTGAAGAACCGCCTCCAATTGCGATGATGGAGTCTACACCGGAGGCCTTGAAGCACTCAACACCTGCCTGTACATTCTCAATTGTTGGATTTGGTTGAATCTGACTGAAAATCTCATAAGCAATATCATTTGCCTTAAGAACATTCAAAACCTTGTCTGCTACACCAAACTTAATTAGGTCTGGATCAACACATACAAGAGCCTTCTTAAAGCCTCTTGCCTTGAACTCGTCAGCAATCGAATTGATTGCACCCTTGCCGTGATACGATGTCTCATTTAATACAAATCTTTGTGCCATTTTGTCATTTACCTCCTATGGTAGAAAATCATAACTATATGATAACTTTTTTGATGACAAAAATCACAAACAAGACTTAACAAAGATATTAACAAAAATAGATACTCTTCACGTTTTGGGTGGAATCAATTTATAAGAGGATATCTATCGCTTGCTTTAATTTTTATATGTATGGTCACTCCACTTATTAATACTGTATTAACAACATTAAGAATCAAAAAGATGCGACTCCTATTACAAGAAATCGCATCTTATCTTTGTTATTACATCAAAGCTTGTAGTCGATTGTTGTCTATCGCAATCTAACGACAACCATTCTACAATTAGAGAGACCACCTATTAAACAGCGGCTGCTGTGGAGCTTGTCGCATTAGGATCAGCACTCTCAGCAGGTGTCTCTGCAGGAGTCTCTCCACTAATTGCAGCAGAACCCTCTATTGCTCCTTCTACTGGTGCAGTGGTCTCTGTTGTGCTTCCAATTGGTGTAAATGGAATAGATCCATTGATTACTCCAGCTGGTGGAATTACTAATGCATCTCCAGCGGATGGTCTATATACCTCTGGGTCAAGTCCATTGTACTGGATGAAGATGTCAATTCTTGAATCAGACTCATCTTCAAGCTCAATACCATAAACATTGTAGAATACATCCCACCATGTTCTATAGCCAGTATCTGTTGAGAATACCCAAACACCGATTGGAGCTGATGGGTTAACTGTAGTCTCTGTTGGAATTGTTGTCTCTACTGTAGTTGTCTCAGTAGTTGTTTCCTTTGTCTCTTCGTCCTTCTTGTCATCCTTAGAGCATGCCTTAACAATTGCACTGATGAGCAAGACGAAGCAAATTAACAATACACCAACAGTTGTAAGGAAGATAATTCCATTACGAGACAACTTGCGACGACGACGTGGTCCTTGTCCACCAGAAGAAGCTGGTCTTCTTCCATTGCCACCGTTACCACCATTGCCATTACGGTTACCACTGCCACCATTAGAGCCCTTACCTGCTCCACCATTTACTGGACGAGCACCCTGTCCCTGAGGTCCTGCAACTGGCGCATAGCCTGAAGCTACATTGCTTCCACCTGCATTCTGATTAGCATATGAATAACCATCTTCTTGGTAATCGAAGCCAGAGTCAACATCATCAATGCCTAAAATGTTATCAATCCACTCATCGTTTCCTGCATTGTTCATAAAGCCATCTTCTCCATACTCGTTAGAAACAGGACTTTCTTGCTCATAGGAAGCATATGGATCCTGTTGGGCCGTCTCATAATCGCCAGCATAGGCTGCCTGATTATATGCATCTTGCTGTTCCATATATGGTTGCTCACCGTATGACTGTTCTCCATAGATTGCGTCACCATATCCCTGCTCTGCGTATGCCTGCTCACTATAAGCCTGCTGCTCTCCGTATGGTTGCTCACCATAAGCCTGCTGCTCGCCGTAAGCTTGCTCTCCGTATGGTTGCTCGCCGTAAACCTGCTGCTCACCATAAGATTGCTCAGTATATGTCTGCTCGCCGTAATTTGGCTCAGCATATCCATCCTGACTATTCTCAATTCCTACCTGCATTGCAGCTTCCATACCTTGACTTGTATAGTCGAAAGCCTCCTCGCCGAAAGTCTGATAAGGTGTAGTCTGCGCTGCTTCCTCGTTTGTATTGTATTGTCCGACTGCGTAAGCATCGCTTGGCGCATTAATCTCTTGTTCAGAACCAACTGCGTATGTTGGTGAATCGTATGTATCAGCATCATATACTGGCATGTCAGGAATGTCCTTGGCGTCTACTTCGTTAGTAGCCTTAACCTCTACCTCTTCAGCGAAAGGAAGCACAAAAGAAGCACCATCCTCGAACGCCTGTGGCTTCTCTACGAACTGAATCTGACTTTCTTCAGCAGTAGTCATGTCACTTCCAGATAGATCGTCTCCAACTACTGGCTCTTCATAAGTCTCTGCGGAAGCAATCGTAGGAGCAGTGTTCTCGTCCCAATCTAGTAGGTTTATCTTCACTTCCTCCTCAGACTCAGAAGCTGCAGTAGTCTGCCCAATTGTATTGGCATCCTCAACCTTAACCTCTTCTGGAATCTCGTCAATTACATGTCCACCGAACACAAAAGGGGTTCCGCTATTCATATTTGTATCGCCTGCATTATAAGGATTGAAAGGCGAATTCACATCAATCTGGCCCGCGCCGCTTGTAGCATTTACGTTGTTATTATTCTGGTTCACTTCGAATACAATCGAACCGTCAACCTCTGTTACTGGCTGTGGCTCATCCTCCTTGACAGTATCTTCGTCAGTCTTAAGCTCAACCTCGCCTTCTTCCTTTACATCAATGCTATCAGAAGAATTCATCACATTTGCATCAGACTTATTAATTTCTTCTTGTTCGGAAATAAATTTGCTTAGGTCTGCAATCGCCTTAGTCTCTCCAGCATCATCCTCTTCTGTCTCGAAAAGAACCTGTCCTACTGTCTCAATCTTCACTTCATCTGCTGTCGTGTTAACTGCTTCTCCCATATCGAAAGGATTGAATCCACCAACAAATGGAGTTTCCTCCTTAGCGTCTTCCTCGATTACGATACCCTCAGAAGCCTTGTCATCAACAGGCTCTTCTGCTGGCTTATTCTCTACCTTCTCAATTACTTCTTGTGCAGAAACAGGTTCAGCAGACTTCATGTCAGCATATAATTTCTTCATCATATCCTCTGCTGAAATTTCTGTTACTTCAGGCTCTGTAATTGACTTATCCAAGAATTCAATCTTCTCCTCGGCACCTGTTGTATTAACAGGAGTAGCGAATGGATCAGCAGAAGCCATCGCTGCACTAGAAACACCTGCGTTAGTAGCAGCCGCTGTAGTTGCTACACCAGCACCAGCTGCCGCAATGCTAGCGGCACCTTCAATTGCTGTATCACCAAACATGATAGCTGTAGGGATCTCTTCTTGAGAAACCTCTGGTGCTTCAAAGGAAGCATTGCCAGAAATAGACTTGGCTGCTTCACCTACAACACCTGTATCAAAGCTAGACTCTACGCTCATATATTGGTCTTCTTCTTCCTTGTTCTTCTTTCTAAAGCCGAACAAACCACGCTTCTCTTCAACAGTAATGCTCTCTACAAAAGAAATGGAGAACTGCATTGGAACATTTGGCATCTTAGCAGAAGCAAGTGTAATTACCATTCCTGCTGCATCGCACTGATCCTCTGCCTCGTCTAGAATTCGTAGAATCTCACGCTGACCGAGTGCATCGTAAACTTCCTTGTTACAAAGAATAATGCAGTCGTTCATGGAAAGTGTTGTGATGTTGGACCACTGTGCGTTTGCCTTCTTGGAAGACATGTAATTTGTGAAATCAGAAACTCTGTTACCAAATGCGTCTATTGGCTCCATTGGGATGCCTGCATCTGTAAGTGGATAAAGTGTGTCGTTACGATAGAGGAAAGCAAGACCTGTACCGATTGTTACTGCGAACATCTCTGCTTCCTTCACGATTACACCAGAGAAGTATGGGTTGCGAACCTCCTGATCTTGGAGCTTCATCTTGCCAGTAACCTCTACTGCAGTTGCGAGAAATTGAGAAACGATTGTATCAATTTCCTTCTTACCATACTTCACTTCGTTACAGATGTCGCGAAGCTGTGGCTCGTATGGTGGCAACATACCAGGCTCGTATCCTGGAATTGTAGGATGTGAGAATACGGAATAGAAGAATCCCCTCTCTTCCTTGTCGAGTGTTATATCTGCACTTCGTGTCTCTCTCTTTCCAAACAAGCGACCGTCAAGATAAAATGCATCAGTTATATTCTGTGATGGGAAATATCTAGCTGTTAATGTGCTCGCGAGGCGTGCTAATCTAGCCATGAATGAATCCTCCAAAAAGTCATAATTATTCTTATTATAACACAATGCATCTTTTTGAAAGACTTTTCTCGCAAAAAACTCTGCTAATTTTAAGAAAAATCACCCGAATCGCCGTCAAATTCCGTCATTAGGCGTCCGAATCGGCCTTCAGATCCTCTTCCATGACCTTGCGATAATCAATTTCGCCTCTGTGGTTGCGCGGCAAATAAACTTTGTATTCGATGCTTTTCGGGCGAGTATAAGGAAGCAGCATGCTCTCGCACTCCGCGAAAATCCTAGCCTTCAGCTCAGATAGCGCCTCCTCGTCGAAAAGCAAGCTTTCATCGGGCGCAACAATTGCGTGGAGGTAGGTCTCGCCGTTTTCCTCGCGGGGGATGACGACGACCTCTGATACGCCAACGACGCCAGCGATTGCTTCCTCTGCGACAGTTGGGAACACGGTAATGTCGCGCACCTTGACGCTTCGCTTGTTCGAGCCACAATAGTACAAGTAGCCATCTTCGTCAAGGTAACCGTTGTCGCCCGTGTGCACCCAGTAACGTCCGTCGCGGTGGCGCCTGATGAGGCAATCTGTTTGCTCCGACTCGCCATAAAAACACATGAGCTGCGATGGCGAACAAATGCAAATCTCGCCTTGCGCACCGAATGGAAGTTCCTCCTGCGTCTCAGGGTTTACTATTTTAATCATGGTGCCAAGGAACGGAATTCCGACAGACTTCGAGCTGTACTTGTTTGGCGGAGTGATAGTGCAAAGCGACAAAAGCTCGGACAAGCCGTAGCCGACCTGGATGACGGCGTCGGAGCCGTGGTCTTTTAGGAATTCTTCGACCTTCTGCTTCTGAAGCGGTGGAAATTTGGAACCGCCTGCGATGACGATTTTGACGCAGGATAGGTCGATGTTTTTCATAACAGGATTCTCTGCTTCCTCGTACATCCATGTTGGGTATGCAACGAAAATATTTGGCTGAAATTTACGAATTGCCTTAGCAACCGACTTGCCGTCGTAGCCAGACGGAATCACAATCGTCAGGGCGTTTGCAAGCATCATGTGCACGGAAAAAGCAATGCCAAAGCCGTTCGAAAGCTCCGTCACCGACAGCACAACGGCTCTCTTCTCGAACTCGTCCGAAGGAATTCGCGCGAACTGCACGAAGGAGATGTTGCAATTATGGGCCTTCGTATTGAGCGCAACCGAATTAAAAACCGCAATACTTCTGACACCAATCGACGCACCAGAAAAAATCATCAGCGTCGGATCATCCGCATAAGCCTTCATCGTCACATCGACCCTCTCCGAATCACTTTCCATACTAGAAGGTTCATCGTCAGAAGGCTCGTTGGTTGTTGAGGCGGAAGCCTGCTTTTCGAGAGGGGAAGAAACGCCTAGGTTTACGAAGCCACGCCAAGTCAAAACGCGACTTTTCTCACTACAAACCCAACTTCTATATCTCGAAAAGAAGCCAAGCTTACTACTTTCACAAACGATGGCGATTATGTTGTCGCTTTTGTTGATGACGCCGAGCAAGCGCTTCAAGTCTGCCTCGGACGCGACAATCAGCTTTGGATTGGTCCTCTCAATGCACATCTCGACAACGCTAGTGCTATGCATCGAATTCAGCAAGAAAGAAATCGCGCCGATTTTGTTGAGCGCGTAGAAGCATGTGATAGACTCCACGCTAGTATTCATGTAAATCGCAACGACATCGCCTTTCTTTATTCCGAGGCACTGGAAGGATTTGGAAACTACATCTATTTTGCCGAGAAGTTCCGCAAACGTTAATTTACCGGAATCGCACAAAATCGCTGTCTTATCAGGGGTCAACGCAGCAGTTCTTGCAAGCATTTCGTAGCAAGTAATTTCCGAGTCAGATACCTGCTTGGAAATCGCCTCATCCGAATAATGCTTAAGCCAAATCTGTTCCAATTTTGCCTTCCTCCAAAAACACTACAATTCGATATTTTGCTAGTACGATACATTATTGGTTTTTCAAAGTCAAATCTGGGGGGTGATAAGTTGGCTTGGTTTAAATGGGTTTAATAGCAGCTTTCCCTTTATTAGGACAGCAACAGCGGTATAATATGTTCATGATAAAAACGAGCTTGGTGCTGTTTGTGGCAGGGAGCTTTTCGAGAGAGGCCTAGGAGGAGAATTTATGGCGAAGAAGAATACCTTTTTCTGCAAGGAATGCGGTTACGAGTCGGTTGGATATTTGGGCAAGTGCCCTTCATGTGGAGTGTGGAATTCTTTTGTCGAGGCGCCGGAAGCTAGCACTAGCACTAGCATGAAGAAGAACTCTAAGCGGCAAGCCCTTTGGAATAGCGAGGCGGAAACAGTTGTTTTGTCGGAGGCGAGTTTTGTTGACTACACTAGACTTGGAACTGGGATTAATGAGCTCGACTATATTCTTGGCGGAGGTCTAACTTGCGGCTCTGTCGTGCTCGTTGGCGGCGAGCCTGGAATTGGCAAATCGACGCTTCTTCTTGAGGTCGCAAATACGCTTCAAACTGACAAGAAAATTCTATACATATCTGGTGAGGAATCTGCTAGTCAAATTGGTGGGCGTGCGAGAAGGCTTGGGATTACGAACGACAGAATTCTGATTTGCACCAAAACCAGTCTGGAGGATATTGTACGCGAGGTTGAAAGCCATGAACCTGCGCTTTGCATTGTGGATTCAATTCAAACGATTTACACCGAGTCAGCTTCAGGAACTGCTGGCTCTGTAACTCAAGCGCGCGAAGTTACTGCGAGCCTAGTCCAGCTTGCAAAGACCAAGAACTTGTCGATCATACTCGTTGGACACATCACAAAATACGGCGCAATCGCTGGCCCGAAGACTCTCGAGCATATGGTTGACACTGTGCTTTACTTCGAGGGCGACAATGTTGGCGACTACCGCATTTTGCGTTCCGTCAAAAACCGCTTCGGACGTTCAGGCGAGATTGCCTTTTTTGAGATGACATCTAGTGGTCTTCTCCCTATCGTTGACGCGTCGTGCGCACTAATCGAAGGTCGCCCAATTGGCGCTCCAGGCTCCGCACTTACTTCAGTCTTAGAAGGCTCACGCGCAATCGCGATAGAAATCCAAGCACTTCTTACGCCAACAGCCTTCTCTAATCCGCAACGAATGTCGACAGGTGTCGATAGAAATAGAATGAGCATGCTCTTCGCCATTTGCGAAAAGCACCTAAAGCTCGAACTATCTTCGATGGATTCATTCATCAATGTAATAGGTGGTCTTAAGATTTCCGATCCTGCATGCGACCTGGCAATTATAGCTGCTGTACTTTCTTCGGCACGAGGAATAAGTATCAAGCCTGATACTCTCGTTCTCGGAGAAGTTGGCCTGACGGGCGAGATTCGACCAGTATCGCAGGTTAATCAGAGATTAATTTCAGCAATTGCTTCGGGTGTAAAAACGATAATTTTGCCAAGTTCGAATAAAAAAGGCGTCGAAAGTGATAAAAATGACAACAATTTACAAAAAAAGTTTATATCTAATGAACAAATCGTAAACGAGTGTGATAAAATAGAGACAATCGACAAAATCTATGTAGACAACATTGCTGAGGCGATAGATATGCTTTTCGCATAGGGGAAAACGCACTTATACAAGCGAATCAACAATTGTTTTACAACCAGTAAAGGAGTGAATTTATGGCAGTCACATTTAAGAACTACTCTATATCTAATGATATTAAGAGACTATTTGTAATTATTCCAGCCGCTGGACTTGGAACAAGAATGGAAACTGATACAAACAAGCAACTCATTGAGATCGCAGGCGTACCAGTTATTGAGAGAACACTCGAGGCATTCTCCAAATTTTACGAGATGCTTTCTAAGAAGAACATTGTACTTAAGGCAGTTGTTGTTACAAACAAGGATTTAGTTTACAAGATTAATAGCGTTGTTCGATATAAGAAGTACACATTTGTACAGAATGTAGTTGAAGGTGGAGACACTAGAACAGAGTCCGTTTGGAAGGGTATTGAAGCTCTTTCTGACCTACCATTCCCTCCAACAGACAATGACATCGTATTCATTCACGATGGTGCAAGATGCCTCGTTGACCAGGACACACTTCTAAGATGTCTCGAGGGCGCATCTAAATACGACATCTGTGCTGCTGCAGTTCCATCTAAGAACACAATTAAGCAGATTAAGACTGAGGATACTGCTCCAGTAGCTAAGGAGGAGCCAAAGAAGGAAGAAGCTGATACTGATGGACTTGGTAAGTTCGAATTCAGAAGTTCTATCTTCAAGAACATCTTTAACAAGGATGACAAGGGTGATGACAATTCTTCAGAGAACGTTCCACCAATTGCAAGAAGAGGAAATTCTCTAGTAAATAGACACATCGAGGACGAATCTCCAGCTGCTTCTCCATTCAAGCCTTTCATTCCACGTAAGGCTGAGGCAGAAGCACCTGCTAAGAAGGGCAAGCCAGCTAGCGAGCCAGAGGTTGCTTCTACACCTAAGCGCGATGAGCTTATGGAGGTTCAGACTCCACAAGTATTCCGTTACAATAAGTTACTTAATTCTTATGTAAATGGAATCAAGAAGAATATCGAAGCTACTGATGATCTATCACTTGCAGAAGCAATGCATTACAAGGCTCATCTCGTAGAAGGTTCTTATTCCAACATCAAGATTACAACTCCTGAGGACATTGCTTTTGCTGAAGCACTCATTAAGAAGCAGGCCGAAGAAGAGGCAGCGGCTGCAGCTGAGGCAGAGAGCCAGAACTAATTCGAGTTTATAAGCATTGAATATAATTAAGAGGTTGCTAAGATGGCGACCTCTTTTTTCATCAAAAAGGGTCCTTCACGATTTTTGTGGGATTTGATATGTGTAGATGGTAGTAGGAATCCTAAATTAGTTTTTTGCTGTTTTAGGAATACTTTCGTCACTTGCAGTGCCATCTTAGTGCTGTCTTGCTTTGACACGCATATCTTAACAATGAAACTTGTCTAACCAAACTTAATCAAATAACTACACTTATCCTATCTGCAAGGACAATATGCATAGCACACCTATTCCCTCACCGCGACCCATTCCAGTAAGGCCTTCACCAGTAGTAGCTGTGATGCCAACTGAGTTTGGTGCGATATCAAGGATATCTGCAATGCTAGAACGCATTGAATCGATATGAGGAGAAAGCTTTGGATATTTACATTCGATGCTAATCGATAGATGTGTAATCTTAGAATTAGCTGGCATATGAGATAGTGCTACCTTCAAGTATTCGCGACTGTCCTTGATACCTTGAACTAAGCACATGTCATCTGCTATTTTGCCAAGGACATTTACACAAGTGTATCCAGAAATGGCGTTTGTAATCGCGTGCAAGACAACATCTCCGTCACTATTTGCATAGATAGGATATTTGTTTGGGATATCGACTCCAGCAAGTCTAACGAGGTACTCGCCCTCTGGAAAACTCATGTCGAATGCGTGACTATCTTGACCTATTGTAGAGATGTATGTTGACATAAAAACTCCTTATTTTATCAATCCAATCGATATGAAATTTCAATTTGCATTGCTTAACTTAGCTTCATTATATACCATTTGCCAAAAGCCAGTCGTAAACTTCCACGCTCGTCGACCATGTCGAGTATTGGCTGCCGTTGAAGGTTGAGATTTGGTATCCGTCGTTCAAGAGGACGAATTCTGGCAAGAAGCCAATCTCATATGCGTAAACAACTTCTTGGCATTGCATCGCGTCGACCGACACGAAAAGCACTCGCCCATCAAACTGCTCCGCTAGGTCTTCGACTCCAGCTGTGACACCGTTATAGTTGTTAGAGCTTGATGTGTAGAAATATAGACATACTGGGATTTCTGTCTGAAGCGACAAGCCGTCTAGGTCTAGCACCTCACGATAGATGATGCCCGGGAAGGATTCTCCTTCGATTGGCTCCATTACCATAGCAGAAATTGGAACATCATAATATTCGTTTCCGAGGAACTGGTAGTAGGCTTTGCCATCTGGATATTGCTGTTCATCGGTGTTGGACATGGCAGTGCCGTCGCCAGCAATGTTGGTGTTGGTCGGATTTGAAATAGAACAAGCGCCCATTAGAGCCATTGCTGAGAACAAACTCATAATCACAGCAATAGACACTAACGAGCGCCTGTATGGTATTAAGACAGAATTACGCGACAAAGAATATATTTTGTGATATATCTTCGCGAGCATCTGGATTAATCTCCGATCATGTCTTCGACGAGCTTTGTAGCGCCGTCGAGAGTGCCGTTTGGCACCTTTTCGATGTCGCCTGAGTCAACGAGTGCAGTAATCTGTGGGTCGAGGCCAAGCTTGTCGAGAACCTGGCAGCCCATCTCGGAAGCAGCCTTCTCAACGTTGTTGTTGTCGCCGAAAAGCTTGATTTCCTTGCCGCAGTCTGGACACTTAACGAAGCTCATGTTCTCTACGAAGCCCAATACCTTAACCTGCATCATCAAAGCCATGTTGCGAGCCTTGTTTACAATCATGGAAACTAGGTCTTGTGGTGTAGATACTAGAAGAATTCCGTCGAGCTTAATGGACTGGAATACTGTGAGTGGAACGTCGCCTGTGCCTGGTGGCATATCGATTAGGAGCACGTCGAGTGGGCCCCAGTTTACGTCTGTGTAGAACTGCTTAACGAGACCTGCGATTACTGGACCTCTCCAGAGAACTGGAGCGTCTGCATTCTCGAGCAAAAGGTTTACGGAAACAACCTTGATACCGGAGTGTGTAACTGCTGGAATGATGAGCTTGTTCTCGTCGCCCTTGAGGCTCTCTGTTAGACCGAATGCCTTCGGAATGGATGGGCCTGTGATATCTGCGTCAATGATACCTACGTTATAGCCGTCTCTAGCTAGGCGTGCTGCAAGAACGGATGTGACGAAAGACTTACCTACGCCGCCCTTACCGCTGCAAACGCCGATGACCTTCTTCACGGAAGACTTGTCGTTAAGCTTCTCGAATGGAATCTGGTTTGTCTGCTCATTATTGGAGCTTGCGCCCTCGCCGCTTGCGGATGGACATGAGCTCTGGGATGTACAAGATGCCTTAGATGGGCATGAATCACATGCTGACATATAATGCCTCCTAATATGTAAAATAGTTATTTCTTTTTTGTAGGCTAGTATTATAAACCCTTTTGTCAGTTTTTTCCACTTAATTTAGTGGCTTCATGCAAACTACGCCATCGTCGACGATGATGTAGGATGGAGTTGTGTTCTCTTTTGGCAATGAAACTGAGCCTGGATTCATGTAACGGAAAGACTTGTGTGTAACCTCCTCTGGAATTATCTTGTCGCAAGTAACATGTGTGTGTCCAGTCACAAGGATCGCGCCCTCATTAAGGCCCTTTGGTGGGTTTTGTGGGTTATAAAGGTGTCCGTGCGTCGCAAAAATCTCTACGTCGCCAGACATAAAATTCATGTAATCCGCAGTAATCGAGAAATCGAGCACCATCTGGTCTACCTCGGCATCGCAGTTTCCGCGCACCGCCCAGATTTTGTCCTTCATGCCGTTTAATAGGTCGATCACCTCAGTTGGATCGTAGCCGCTAGGAATTCCATTACGTGGTCCGTGGTATAGCAAGTCGCCTAATAGCAATAGCTTGTCTGCCTTCTCCTGCTCGAAAAGCTCAAGCAACCTCTTACAAGGCTCTACTCTTCCGTGAATGTCGGATGCAATCATAATTCTCATAGTGTTTCCCTCCACTTATTTGTTATCATTATTATCTTATTTGTCGTTTCTGTTTTCTATTGTATCAGTAGTTTTGTCTTCTGGGACAATTGTGTCCTTATTGTTAATCGAATCCTTAATAAAATTAAGCGTTATGTCATTGGCGTCGCCACGAATGGATTTAATTCTCGATACAAAATATTTCTCATAGTGCTCAAAGAAAGAAACTTTTTTCTTGACGCTTTTCGAGAGGGTCTTACCTGCCTTACGCGCCTTGTAAAGCTCGCGCTCCATGAGCATATTGAGCACCTCACGCTCCTTGGCCCTGTGGCGACGCGCGATTTCCTTCTCGACCTCGCGGTGCTGGGTGTACATCTCACGAACTGTGTCGTAGGAATTGATAGTTGGCTGTGCCTTGACGACGATTGCCTCGACTCCGTCATATAGCTTCGCGCCAAACTGATCTGAGAACTTGCGCACCTCAGTCGAGATGTTAGATACGATTTTGATCTTCTGCTTGAGTTTGTTGATCATCATCACAGTTGTCACGATGTCGCAGACGAGGATGACACTTAGAATTACTAGCAAAACTATTTGAAGCACGTCCGGTATCATAGCCAAAATGAAGAGCACTGCCGGGTGAAGGATTTTCATTCCAAGAGTGCACGCGATACCCCAGTAGATGCTAAATCTTGGACAAATGTATCCGTGGAAATTGAACTTATATTCCGAGTAATCCCACCAGCGAAGTCCGAAGATTTTGAGCAAAAGAAAGCCGATGATAAGCTCTGCAAGCGTCGCGATTAGCATCGATCCGAAGAACAGAAGTGGATAGCTGTCCGAGACCGGATGCAAGAATGCAATTACTCCATAAAATGCGATTCCGTAAATTGGGCAAATTGGACCGTTAAGAAAGCCACGGTTGATGAATTGACCTTCTGTTAGTCCATAGTAAATCACTTCCACCATCCAGCCGATGAAGGAATAGATAAAAAACATTGAAAGTGCATTCATGAATCCAAATGGCATTTCGCTTAATATCTCCTCAAATCTATTATTTCTTCTAATACTGTGAGGTGTCACGTCTTTGTCGCGTCTTTGTTGCGCCTAAGCCAAGTATCAAAATTACGCTCCCTTGATAGACTTCATGACACGATAACCACCAGAAATAGCAAGCGTCTCGCAGTTACCAAAAAGCTCCTCTAGCTTCTTCATTGTAGAAGGCGCACCCTGCTTACGCTGAAGCACAACATAGATGCAAGCACCCTCATTCATGTGCGCATATGCCTGCTCATAAAAAGCAAACACCGTCTGCTTACCTGCTCGAACCGGAGGATTTGTCGCAACCATATCGAACATCTCATCGGAAGAAAGCTCAGATAACACGTCACTAGCTACCACCTTACTAAGCGGAATTCTATTATAATCGGCGTTCTCCTTCGTTAGCTTCACCGCTCTACTGTTGCGGTCCACGGAAGTAACAGACATCGACTTGAAGCTTGCCTTCATTACGATACCAACAACACCATAGCCGCATCCCAAATCGAGGAAACGCTCAGGCCTACTGTCCATCGACTTAATGTCTTCAATCATCGCCTCTAGCATCAGGTTCGTTCCAAAATCAACCTCGCTTCTGCTGAACACATCCGTATCCGTATAAAAATCAAAATTGATACCATTTTGTCTATAACTAATCAGCTTCTTGTCAGACGCCGTAGTAGGCTCGCTATCATAGTAAAACGCCATCTTTGTTCTTATCTCCTCTCGAAAAGCTTCATTCTCTTCACCATTAACGCAAATGGGATTCCGAGAATTGTAAGCATCAATGCCTCGCTTAGTCCAACCGACGCGACACTAGTAAATATCGCTGCCAAAGTGATTCCTCCAGTAACATCTGCTGGGAGCAAAAATACAAGATATGCTCCTACAATTAGCGCATTCACAATGACTGGCGGCAAAATTCCAAGAACGATGCCCACCATCGACTGACTATTACCAATTTTACGAGTCAAAAGACCAGCAATCAATGTTGCAAGGGTGCCAAAAATAATGTCGATTGGTCCCAAATTTGATGGATTAAATAGATTTGCCAAGAAACATCCTATCGTAATTCCAGGAATTGCGTAAGGTGTAAAGATAGGCAAAATCGTCAAAATCTCCGCAAGACGTGCCTGAATCGGGCCAAAAGCAATCTGCGCAAATGGGAGTGTAAGCACAACATATAGCGCCGCGAGGACTCCAGAAATCGCAATATTTCTCGTTCGAAGTGCAGTTTCTCGCGGACTTCTCTTCGTTGGTTTACTTTCCTTACTCATTATCGATTCATTCTCCTTAAAATCTCATCGTTAATAGTAGCAAGTGCCATCGTTCTGCTCCATGGCATCTCGTTTGCTTGAATACGTCCGTTGATAATCGCTTTCGCGCAGCCCTGTAATTCCTGAGCGTAGCCTCCGAGGCCTTCTGCTACCACACTTTCCACAAGCTGATAGTCGTGGTCAAACAAGTCTATTCTCTCATAGCAATTAATATTCTGAATATCAATTCGGCCCTTCGTTCCAATGATATGTCCAGAACGATCCGTCTTCGCATCCATTACAACATAGCTAGTCGAGTATGCGCCCTTATCAAGTTGCTCAAGCCTATAGTCAGTAATTCTATCGACGCCCGTCGATGTTTTCTTGCAAAAAACATCGGACACAATTAGGTCGTCACCTAGCACCGAAAGAGCCAAATGTGTCGTGTAAACACCGAGGTCTAGATATGCGCCACCGCCCATCGCAAGAGATGTCAGGCGTTCTCTATGAGCAATCTCATAGCCTAAGTTCGATGAGATATATTTCACGTCGCCAATTTTGCCAGCGTCAATCCATTCAAGCATCTTCGCATGAAGCTTCATGAAACTCGTCCACATTGCTTCACATACAAAAACACGTCGGTTTGTCGCCTCTACAAAAATCTGCTGAGCCTGGTCCTTGGACATCATAAAAGGCTTTTCGACAAGGACATTCTTGCCAGACTTGATACAAAGCATCGTGTTCTCAAAATGCGCGTGATTCGGTGTCGCCACATAAATCAAGTCGATGTCATCCATCGCCGCAAGTTCCTCATACGAGCCAAGTAGCGCAACAGTCTTCTTGTCCTTACCCGTCACATGCTCCTTCGCGAAAAGCTTCGCCTTCTGCTCACTTCTCGATGCCACTGCGCACACATGATAGTCGTAAAGTGCTTCCTCGCTCTGCTGCAGTTCCATTATTGCCTCGACCATCTTGATTGCAATCTGTCCGCATCCCATAATACCGATATTAAATTTCTTCTTCATAAGCGACTCCTCTACTTGCGGATATTTTAATAAAGTAATAATATTACAAAATCAATCTCATATGCAAGCAAACGAAGGTATTTTATGTCTAACAAAATACAAAACAACACGAGCAACACGGGCAACAAAAGAATTGAAGTCTTTAATCCGAAGATGAAGGGAATTATCTATATCCTTTTGTCTGCGCTATCTTTTGCAGTGATGAGTTTGTTCGTAAATATGTCTGGCGATATGCCTGTTTTCCAGAAGGCGTTCTTCCGCAACATTGTCGCTGTCATTTTCTCGCTTAGCTTGCTTGCCCGCTCCAAAGAAAAATTCAAAATACAGAAGGGCAGCATCAAATATCTGGTGCTTCGCGCGACCTTCGGCACAATCGGAATCGTCGCGAACTTCTACGCAATATCGCACATCAATATCGCTGATGCACAGATACTTAATAAATTGTCGCCTTTTTTCGCGATACTCGCGTCCATTTTCGTGCTCGGCGAAGTAGCAACCTCGAAGCAATGGATTTCCATTCTAGTCGCCTTCATCGGAAGCTTATTTGTAGTTAAGCCAGAGTTTCTTTTCGCGATGGGAGGAAATGCAGGCGCGGTCGATTCCGCCTACCTATTTCCTTCACTAATCGGTGTGCTTGGCGGACTTACTGCAGGAATCGCGTACACCTTCATGCGAAAGCTCAGTCTTCGAGGCGAGCGCGGCACAATAATCGTAGCGTTCTTCTCAGTGTTCAGCACGATTGTTCTACTTCCTTTTGTGGTCGCGACATACGAGCCAATCTCTATGAAGCAACTCGTTTGCTTGGTGCTTGCGGGACTATCGGCATGCATGGGACAGCTTACAATCACAGCGGCATATGCGAACTGCCCTGCAAAAGAAATCTCTATCTACGACTACTCTTCGGTTATTTTCGCGGCAGTGCTCGGAATGATTTTCTTAGACCAAGTTCCAGATGTGTATAGTATAATCGGCTACGTAATAATTATCGGAGCGTCAATTTATTCCTTCATAACGAACAATAAGACTTCTCGAAAAGATTCACAAGAAGCCTAAACTTAGATTCCTAGGCGTAGCAATTTGACGATTTCCCTTTTTTGGCTATAATGCAAGAAGTGGAGGTCATATATGAATATTGCTATTTTTACAGATACATATTTCCCAGACATCAATGGTGTCGCAAGTTCAATTTACACGATGACCAATGGACTTCGTGCGAAGGGACATCGCGTTTTTATTTTCTCGATTTCTGAGCCTTCGAAGCAGATTAAGCTCATCTCGCTTAATCCTCCTGTATATCGAATTCCATCCTTGCCGATTGCTGGGCTTAAGCCATATCGTGCAGTGCTTCCACATTATACTCGACTTATTGAACTAATTAAGAAGCTTGAGATAGACATCATTCATACACATACTGAGTTTTCTATGGGGCTAATGGGTTCTGTTGTCGCTTTCGCTATAGGAGTTCCACATATCCACACTTATCACACAATGCTCGAGGACTACACTCACTACATTGCTGGAGGTAAGCTGAAGCTCGAAGGCTTTGCTCGTAAATATTCCGGCGTATATTGCGACGCAATGGACGCACTCATCGTCCCTACCGAAAAGGTCAAGAATGCCGTCCTCTCTTACGGCGCAGAGGATGTTCCAATTCATGTAATCCCATCCGGAATCAATTTGAAGCCGTTTGCTCCAGAAAACTATTCCAGACAAGAGATTGACGCAATCAAGCTCGCCTTTGGTATCAAATTTACTGACAAGGTGCTTTTGTCAATCGGAAGAGTTGCACACGAGAAAAGCCTCGATGTTGCAATCAAGGCTCTCCCAAATGCCCTCGCGAAAAACCCGAACATAAAGCTCGTAATCATCGGAAACGGTCCTGCGCTGGAAGATTTGATGGCGCTTGCTCGTGAACTCAAGGTTTATGACAATGTAATTTTTGCTGGTGCAGTTCCTTTTGCCGAAGTAGGAAAATACTACCAAGTAGGCGACGCATTTATTTCATGCTCTACATCTGAGACCCAAGGTCTTACATATTACGAAGCACTTGCAGCGGGCCTACCTGTTCTCGCACGATACGACGACTGTATTCTAGAGACTTTATTTGATGGTGTAAATGCGATGCTTTTCGAGAAGGAAGAAGAATTGCCTTCAAAGATGCTGAAGATTCTTGAGGACGATATGCGCGACACACTCTCAGCAAATGCGAGAGCCAGCGTGAAGGAATTCGATGCAGAACTGTTCGCTGACAGAATCGAAGCGGCGTACATTGCAACCTATAACGCACACCTAGCAAACAAGATTGACCGCGACCAGAATCCTGCCGTGAAGCTTGCACACAAGACTCGCGACAAGATCAATACAACAATGACGAAGACAATCACTGGCACAGACAAAATGATTGTGCCAGTGGTGCGCAAGAGCAAAAATATCAGTCGCAAGATTCGTCATGGCGCACACGATGTGAAGGACACAATTACCTCGAAGGCAGGCGCTATATATTCGGCTTTTAGTGGAGATGAAGTTGGGGCTGAGACTGAGGTTCACGATTTGTCAGATACCACTTCTGATACAAACAATGCTACTTCCGATGTTGATTCTAGCAAGTGATTCGTGTGGCAAGCTGGTTGCTAGCTGGTTTGTGACTGGCATGTGCTAAGTAAGTAATAAAACTATGTGTTAGATACGGGGAGTCCTTATGGCTCCCTGTTTGTTTATGTGCATGTATATGAATATTTATATGTGTATGGGAAGCGGTTTGAATATCGGTATAAGAAATTTTGCAAATCCAGATTTTTATCCGAATGAGCTAGGAACTTGCAGGGTGATTGAAGGCTTACAATTGATAAACTACGATAAAAATCTCAAAATCAAGTTTTTATCATAGTCATAAAGCTAGATAGAAGCCCTTTTCAATGCTAAAACTACGATAAGAATTGAAAAATCACATTTTTATCGTAGAAAAACACGCTCCTTCAGAGGCTCTATTTCATTCAAACTACGATAAAAAACTAAAACTGCTTTTTTATCGTACTATTCGTGCAAGTTAGCAAGGTAACGCGGCACCATTCAGCATGAAAAACTACGATAAAAATCAGAAAAATGAATTTTTATCGTAGTCAGCCTCTACAAATAGGCTCATTCATAATAAAAACACTACGATAAAATTCAAAAAAATGAATTTTTATCGTAATCCAAGCGGAATTACAAGCAATAAACCACTGCTCCGACTACGATAAAAATCTCAAAATCACAGTTTTATCGTATATCTAACACTTACTATTACATATACGTAGTCTGAGGAAATTATTCCTCGGAATAGATTGGAGTCTTGTCCTTACATACCTGTTGTGAGAAGGTCTCGGTATAATCGATGATGTTCATCTTAAGGCCGTCTAGATATGGAGCGATGTAGTTACCAAAACGGGAGAACATATCCTCGCGGTCCTCGATTCCTGAATAGTCAAGAACGAATAACCAAGATGGTACTTCTTCGCCCTCGCGCTGCATTAGCTGAACAAAAATTCGAGATACTTGTGATTCTGCTTCGCCATATTTCTTGATGGCATCAAGCATGCCGTCTGGATAAGACTGCGCGTCGCCTACCTTGATTTCTGTGTTAAACTTGACTCCCTCTTTCTCGAATTGGTCGAGGATGAGCTTTAGCATGTCGGCCTTGAAGAGGATTTCCTCCTGACCTGGGTTGATTACGAAGCCCTTGCTTTTCGAGGTAGGGGCAAGACTAAGCTCTGCGAGGTCCATGAAGCCTGCGACGATGCCGTTTTGTTTCTGCGCACCAAAAGCCTTGTCAAACGAATCTGAGTCCGCGTAAACTGCCTGGTAAACTTCGCCGTCAGGTCCTGTGAGAGCGTGGAAGCTCATCTGACCCTCAAGTTCGCCCTCGACTGGGAGGATGAAACTCGCCTTGATTGCCTCCTGCAAAACTTCGAGCATAGTCTGCTCAGTCTCGTTCTCGCGAACCTTGCGAAGCGCCGCCATGAGCGCTGGATTGTTGATTCTGCTAGTTTGCTTGTCCATTAAATTTACCCTCTTCTAATTTTTGTGGCGCGCTCGAAAAGCATGGCGCACCCTCTACTTAAATATGTGTTGACTATCCGTGTATAAATAGTGCGTATGTTACTGCGATTACTAGTGGAATGATGAACGGTAGCAAGACGACGGACAAACAGAATGTTCGCGCCGCAAGCTTAGGTGCACAGTTGTGTTTCTCTGCGAAAATAACGTTCATCGAGCCTACTGGAAGTGCACTCATAATCGCGATTGTTGCCATTGTTACTGGAAGGACATCAGTGAATTTATTTACGATAAACACTAGGCCGATGGTTAGTGCTGGATACACAATCATCTTGAGGAAAACTGCCATGTAAGATAGTTTGTCAACAAATAGCTTTTTGATGTCGACTGTCGCGATGGATGAGCCGACGATGATCATGGATAGCGGAAGCGCCATGTCTCCGAGAAGATTAATCGAATCAACCACAATCACTGGCATTCTCCAAGGGAGCACAAAAAGTATCAACGCTGCAATAGTAGAAAGCGTAATTGGATTTGTAACTAGTTCCTTGTAGTTCGTTTTCTTGCTAGAAATGATTCGCTCACCAACTGTATACATGAATAAATTGAATATCATATTGAAGCAGCCAGCTAGCAAAAGTCCTGCGCCTCCGAATAGTGCCTGCATTATTGGAAAACCAACGAAGCCAGTATTTCCAAAGACAGATGTAACCGTAACAATGCGCTTTTCTTTGTCGTCGGCCTTGATGTTTTTCGTCAAGAGGCTCGAGCATGCTAGTGCGAATGCGTGATAGATAAGCGACGCGCCTGCCACAGCGAGAAGTGCGCGAAGCATGTCCTCAGAGTACTCCGTCTGGCTTGATGTCAGAAGCGACAGTGGAAGCGCAACCTTAAGCAAAATCGCAATAAGGCCCTGCTGAATGCGTTCGTCGATAATTCTCTGTTTGCGAAGAATTAAGCCTATGCCCATCATAAAAAGCATCTGCATAATAATTACTACTAAAGCCTTCATTTCCCCTCCTCGAAAAGAGTCCTCTTCAATACTACTAATTCCTTATTTTCTTGTCGTGGCCTGCTAGCCACAATTTGTCTTCCGCAACATGTCTTCCGCGATATGTCTTCCGCGATATGTTGGCATGACTTACCATCCACGGCGGTACAAACGGTTAAGCTCTGCAAACCACGCATTATCAATTGATGCTAAGTCCTCGTTAGAGAATCTTACCATCCAGTTGCCATTTGCGGTACCAGGTGTGTTCATTCGTGTATCTCCACCATAGCCAAGTGCATCCTGAACTGGAATAATTACTACGTTAGCATGTGAAGACCAAAGTGTTCTCATAATTGCACGAAGTGATCCAGAATGAGAACCACCATCACCCCAGTTATCCTTATCGTAGTTACAATACTTGAGGCACTCCTCGCGCTCATTTGTAGGAGCCTCCCAAAGCCAACCAAGTGTTGTATTGTTATCATGTGTTCCAGTATATGCTACACAATTTGCTGGGAAGTTGTGTGGCAAATATGGACCATTATCGTTTGGATTGAATGCGAACTGCAATACCTTCATGCCCGGCAAAGCGCACTCTTGCATGAAGTCCTTAAGGTCTGGCGTCATCTCGCCTAGGTCCTCTGCGATTAGCTTCGAAGAATCTCCGAAGGTCTCGTCGACTACGCGGAAGAAATCCATTCCTGGACCAGCTACCCACTCACCCTCCTTGGCAGTCTTCGCCGTAGAAGGAACCTCCCAGTAGGAGCTAAATGCGCGGAAATGGTCAATGCGAACCACATCGTATAGCTTGAAGTTCTCGCGAAGTCTACTCATCCACCAAGCGTAGTTCTGCGCCTTGTGCTTCTTCCAATCGTAGATAGGATTGCCCCAGAGCTGTCCATCCTCGCAGAAATAATCAGGCGGTACTCCTGCAACCTTCTCGAAAATCTGCTCCGCACTCTTACTCTTGCTCATCTTGAACAAGTCACGAGCAGCCCATACATCTGACGAGTCGCCAGAAACATAGATTGGCATGTCGCCAATAATCTGAATTCCGAGTTCGTTAATCTGCGCCTTAATGTCTGCCCACTCTGTATAGAAAAGCCACTGCACAAAAGCATGGTACAAATAATTGTCAGTGCCACGATACTTGGAAATCGCCTTCTCCTTATAGCCACGCAAATCATCATCTGGCCACTCCCACCATGGCTTCGAATAGTTGTCGTCCTTAATTGCCTGATAAAGCGAGACATCATCTACCCACTTGTTCTCAGAAATGAACGCGTTTACATCTGCGCGCATCTCGTCAGTGATTCGTGTGTAGGCGGTACGCAGCAGCTTTTCGCGCTGGACGCGGATGAAGTCGAAGTCAATACGCCACTTATTCTCGTGAAATTCTGCCTGCACGACCTCGTCTGCGGAAAGCAAGCCGCGCTTCATGAGTCTTCTTGGGTCGATAAAAAGCCAGTTTCCAGCGAACGCCGAGAAACTCTGATATGGTGAGTTGCCCATTCCCGGATACGAGAACGGAAGCACCTGCCAGTACGTCATTCCTTGTGATTTAAGTTGTTTGGCGAACGAGATTGCCTCCTCGCCGAATACGCCGATGCCAAAAGGTCCTGGCAAAGACGAAATGTGCATCAAGATTCCTGCACCTCTTCTCATAAGCCCCTCCAATGCCAAGATGAAGTCTAAGAGCCCCAAAGCTTGCCTTGCTCGAAAAGCACTTCCACAAAACAAACTCTCTTGCTATAATATCTTGGTTTATGACTAGCATATTATACACTATTTATATTTGAGGTGAACTATGAGTTATTCCACTTCGGAACAAATCCAGCGTCGACGCACGTTCGCGATCATTTCGCACCCAGACGCAGGTAAGACAACAATGACAGAGAAGCTCCTTCTCTACGGAGGCGCAATTCATATGGCCGGCTCGGTCAAGGCGCGTAAGGCTACCAAGCATGCGACATCTGACTGGATGGAAATCGAGAAGCAGCGTGGTATTTCCGTTACTTCTTCCGTAATGCAGTTCGACTACGACGGCTTTTGCATCAACATCCTCGATACCCCTGGACACCAGGACTTCTCCGAGGACACATATCGTACACTTTGCGCTGCTGACGCCGCAGTAATGCTTCTTGACGGCGCGAAAGGTGTCGAGGCACAGACAATCAAGCTCTTCACGGTTTGTCGTAAGCGTGGAATTCCAATCTTCACATTCATCAACAAGATGGACCGTGCTGCCAAGAACCCATTCGACCTAATCGACGAGCTCGAGAAGGTGCTCGGCATTCGCTCCACTCCAATCAACTGGCCAATCGGTACAGACGGCGACTTCGAGGGCGTATATCAGCGCGAGACTAACGAGGTATTGCTTTTCGACTCATCGAATCAGGACCACGGTGCCTCCATGGTTAGAAATTCCACAACCGGTATCGACGACCCTGCACTCAAGTCCATGATGACCGCCGACCACTACGAGACACTTTGCAACGACATCGAGCTTCTCGACATGGCAGGCGACGAATTCGACCTCGAAAAGGTCCTCGCAGGCCAACTCACACCAGTATTCTTCGGTTCGGCTATCACAAACTTCGGTGTCGAGCCATTCTTGAAGAAGTTCCTCGAGATTTCTCCAGCGCCACAGCCATACCACACATCAGCTGGCATGGTAGAGCCACTCGACAATGACTTCACTGGCTTCGTATTCAAAATCCAAGCAAACATGGACCCGAACCACCGCGACCGCATGGCATTCGTTCGTATCTGCTCCGGAAAGTACGAGAAGAACATGAACGTTACTCACATGCGCCTTGGCAAGAAAATCATGCTTGCACAACCACAGCAATTCATGGCACAAGACAGAAACATCGTAGAGGACGCATACGCTGGTGACATCATCGGAATTTTTGACCCAGGTCACTTCCGAATCGGCGACACACTAATCGGCTCGAATAAGAAATTCCTCTTCGATCCGATTCCAGTCTTCCCACCAGAGAATTTCGCGAAGGTTCAACCGAAGGACTCCATGAAGCGTAAGCAGTTCCTCAAGGGAATCGAACAGCTCTCAGAGGAAGGTGCCGTACAGCTTTATAAGCAGCCAGGCATTGGTACAGAGACATACATCATGGGTGTAGTCGGAATCCTCCAATTCGAGGTACTAGAACATCGCTTGAAGGCCGAGTACGGAGTCGACATCATCCGCACACCACTTTCCTATCGAGTAGCTCGCTGGGTAAAGAGTGAAGCAAAGCCAGACTTCGACTATAACGACCTGACACTCACATCTACATCGATGCTCGTACTAGACCGAGACGAAGAACCGGTTGTGCTTTTCGAGTCGGAGTGGGCAATCGATTGGGCTATCGACCATAACAAGTCCCTCGAGCTTCGCTTCGAGACAATCCATGAAGCTACACAGAAGGGAATCTGATAGGCTTTACTTCGAGCTTCATTTTCTACAAAACATAACGCCTACCCTATTAATCGATGGGGTAGGCTTTTTTGTTGATTGAATTGGATTTGTTAGACGATGTATCAATGAGGCACAAATACAGACAAGTTTTTTATCAGCAGATAGTTCACCCGGGAAGCCCCGTTTTGATGAACTTCCTGCTGAACTAGGGGTTATCAGCAGATAGTTCACCCAGGAAGCCTCGTTTTGATGAACTTCTTGCTGAACTTAGCGTTATCAGCAGAAAGTTCACCCAGGAGGCCCTGTTTTGATGAACTTCTTGCTGAAATTGGCCCACCTGCTCACTTTAGAGCAAATGGGCCATAAGACTTAACTGTTTTACATGAAACATTACTTCGTGAGAATGTCCTCGACTACTTGCATCATCTGTTCCTTTTCGATGCGGGTTGTGTGGCGAACTTCCTTCTGCGCGAGGTTGTTTAAGCCTTCAGGAATTGCAAGTCCGCTCTCTTCAGAAAGCTCCTTGATGATTACTTCATTAGAGCGTCCGTTGCTGTAGCCGTTGCCGCGAATTGCGTCCATTACTGCAGGCGCGAACTTGAATGGGGATGCAGTGGATGCGAAGATTGTCACTGTCTCGTCCTTCGAGCGCTGGTGATAACGATTGTAGATGTTGAAGCCTACGGCTGTGTGTGTGTCGATTACGTTATCTGTGCGGTCGTATACGTCAATGATTGTCTTCGTAATGCCAATCTCGTCAGCGAAGCCGCCTACGAACTGGCGCTGCAATGCCTTGAGTGTAGTTGGGTCTACCTGGTAAACGCCGTCCTCGGACAATGCCTTCATCCAAGAAGAAACCTTAGCTGCATCCTTGCCAGTAACCTCGAAGAGCAATCTCTCCAAGTTAGAGGAGATAAGGATGTCCATTGAAGGAGAATTTGTCTTGTAGAATTCTCTCTTTCTGTCGTACTTTCCTGTAGCGAAAAAGTCGCACAATACCTTGTTGCGGTTAGATGCGCAAATCAAGCGACGCACTGGGATTCCCATCTGCTTTGCGTACCATGCAGCGAGAATGTTTCCAAAGTTTCCTGTTGGAACTACTACGTTGATGTAGTCGCCAAGCTCAATCTTCTCACGACGAACGAGATCTACGTAGGAGTAAACATAATATGCAATCTGTGGTACAAGACGTCCCCAGTTGATGGAATTTGCAGAAGATAGCTTAACATTTGCTGCCGCTAGCTTAGATGCAAAATCACTTGATGCGAAGATATTCTTTACTCCAGTTTGTGCATCGTCGAAGCAACCGTTAACTGCGATTACATGTGTATTTGCTCCGCCAGTTGTAATCATCTGGAGTTTTTGTGCCTCGGACACGCCCTCAGATGGATAGAATACGATAATCTCTGTACCTGGCAAATCCTTGAAGCCCTCAAGTGCAGCCTTACCTGTGTCACCTGAAGTTGCTGTGAGGATGCAAATCTTTGCTGTCTCGCCAGTCTTACGCATTGATGCAGTCATGAGATATGGAAGAAGCTGCAATGCTACGTCCTTAAAAGCACAAGTTGGTCCATGCCAAAGCTCAAGAATGTACTCTCTGCCATTATATGCATTGAGCTGCTCAAGTGTTACGCCCTTGTCTTCCCACTTCTCTAGGTCATATGCCTTCGATGTATACTCAAGAAGCTCTGCCTCAGTGAAGTCCTCGAGGAACTTAGACAATACTCTCGCAGAAATCTGGTAGTACTGCATGTTCATCATTTCCTCAATCTCGTCGCGACCAATAGTCGGAATTGACTCCGGAACAAACAAACCTCCATCTGGAGCGATGCCCTTCACAATCGCCTCTGCCGCAGTAAACTTCTGCTCGTAACCTCTTGTACTAATATATTTCATATCTGCCTCCTAATAAGCATTTCTAATTCTTCTAAAATAATAAATATAAGTCGTCGCGTGAGATTATACACCCTAAAGCATTTCTTCGCCACCACTTAAGCCTTACCCTCTCGAAAAGCATCCTACCAAAAACACAAAGCTAACATCAAGCTTCTCAAGCCGTCTCAGCCGATGTTTCAGCCGCTGTTTCTACACCAGTTTCTGCACCAGACTCTACGCCTACTTCCGAAGATGCAGCATCAGTTCCTTGGACACTAGGTACAATTGCACCTTCTGTTGTAACTTCTGCCGTCTGACTTGTCGCACCAGCTTCTTCGCTAGTTGTTGGACTAGTCGCATCTATACTTGTATCAGCTGTTGTTGCTTCTTCTCCTGTGCCTTCATCTGCGCCTTCACCGTCAGTAGCAGTAGCATCTACATCGATATCAATATCAAACTCTTCGAGATAACCAGCCATAATTGAAGAAACTGTCTCGTCGTCCATGTTCTTTCCAAGCTCTCTTGTTAAATACTCTAGACGAGCACTATTGTCATCAGCGCTCTTCATCTTTCCAATCATCGGAATCACGAAGAAATATACTGCCAAAATCACTAATGCAACAAGTAAAACGATACCAACAATTAGTGTTGTAAGTCTTGCCTTATCTGCTGGTGTCATTGGGATATTTACATTGATATCATCGTCTGCTAGTTCGCCATTACTCGACGCAGCACGCATCATTACCTCGCGACGCTCCTTGTCTGTTGCCATTCTAGCTTTACCCTGTCCAGAGGACGCACGCATAAGAATCGGAGCCTGCATACCACTTCTTGCTGTTCTATTGCCAAATTCTGCAACCATAGAATCCTTGTCTTGTGAATTTACATTCGCACTTCTTCTTGGCTTCTTCATATCTTCACGAATAAGCCTTAGAGCCTCTTGCGCTATCTGCAAAGTATTCTCCGTAGAAAGCACATTGTTAATCGCGTATTCTACCGCGCCAGCTGCTCTCTCATATTCACCTTCATAAGCCAGGCACAAGCCATAAATCAGAGATGCTTCTCCCCAAGTTGGGTACTCTGTAATAAGCGGCTTTAGAAAAATCTGAGCCACATCTGTTCCATCTCCCTTAGAATTCGAAAGCGCCTTATTATATTGCTTCACAATATGTGTCTTCTCTTCAGGCGACACCTTAAAGAGAATTAGGTCAACTTCCGTTATCGGTCTAATCTGAGCTGCAAGCTGTTGATATTTATACATCTGTTTCTCCTTCTTGCGCGAGTGTCTCTATCGCCACGCCTCTAATTTGTCCGAGCAAATACAAAGAACCCGTAATTAGAAGTGGCATATTGTCCTTCACTGAACTTGTTATCGCATCACGCACCGCATCCTTTGGGTCCTCGTAAAGCAACGTATGAACTTCGTCATTATACACGAGTTTAATTGCATTAGAAACCTCAACTGGCTCCATCGTTCTTGGGTTGTCCACCCTCGCACAATATGCCTCATAAATTCTAAGTCCCTTCTGCATATAAACGCGCACCATCTCTTCAAAATCCTTGTCACGCATCGCTCCAAGCACCACTCGAACCTTACTATTTACAAGCTCACCACTACCAATTGCTACAAATGTCGATGCAAGGCTCGTTGCACCCTGCACATTATGTCCACCATCAAGTATCACTAATGGCTTTCTCGATAGGCACTCTATCCTACCCTTCCAAAAAGTCCTGGAAACAGCTTCTACGAGACTTTCGCTTGTGCACTCGAGGTTGAATTCTTGTCTTATAACATATTCAGCTATGCTGATAGCAAGATAGCAATTTTGCACCTGATGTTCACCGAGTAGCCTTGTCTCATATCTGCTATCACCAATAGTAAACTCCATATGTCCACTATTGTTATAAGTAATATCGGCCTCTTTAGGATTTTTACCAACAAATACTATTGGACAATTTACTTCATTAGCCTTAGAGCAAAGAACGTCACGAACTTTTACCTTATCCTCACTATCGAGAATCATGTATTCTGGTTCGAAGCAGAAGGCCTTCACACCCTTCTTGAAAATCCCCGCCTTCTCAGAAGTAATCTCTTCGATGGTCTCTCCAAGCCTATCTGTATGGTCATATCCAATCGCAGTAATTGCTGTACAAAGTGGATTTTTGCAAACATTTGTTGAATCGAGTCTACCACCAAGCCCAGTCTCTAGGACAGCAACATCGACATTTTTTTCCGCGAACCAAATATAGCAAATCGCAGTTACGAGCTCGAATTCTGTCGGATGCTCGAAGCCTTCTTCCACCATTGAATCAGATGCATTTTTAACAAGAGCACTTATTCTATCAAGGTCATCATTTGATATCTCACCATACGAGTCGTCTGCTTCGTATTTGGCTAGTCCCTTTTCGCCATCGAGGATGCGCATTCGTTCGCTAAAGCGCTCGAGGAAGGGCGAAGTAAAAATGCCGACCTTAAGGCCGTGCGAAGCAAGTATTGTCGACGCAAAACTTGTAACCGAGCCCTTGCCGTTTGTGCCTGCGATATGTACGACATTAAGGCTATCTTGTGGGTTTCCAAGGCGCGCTAGAAGCTCGTTCATTCGCTCTAGACCGAGGTTTATTCCAAATTTGAGTGCGTCTTCTAGAAATTGTGGCGTTGCCATTTATTTGTCCTCTACTTATTCGTTTCTTTGTCTGTTTTCTTGAACACAAAAATCTTGCTAAGAACGTAATTTGCTACTACTAGAATAACTGAATTTACTATCTTCACTACGAACAACGCGGTTACAGTAAAGCCACCAATAGAGAATATGACCGCATCCTCTGGCGTCTTTAGTACGCTCTCGCAAAGCATTACCATCACAGAGAATAGTCCAAGCTCAATCGTAACAAGCGTCGCGATTCTTGCTGCCGCGAAGGAGAGGAATTCCTTAATGATGCTATTATTCGACACGAATACAAAGGCTCTGTTCGTTACATATGCGACAACTACAGCAACGAACCACGCGATTACTTGATTTATTAGGAGCAGCATGTCGAATTCTTTACCAAATATTACGACATTCAATTCTGCCTTAACAAAATAATCGAACAAATAGAAGCAGACAAGATTTGCTAGTGTCGTAAGGCCACCGCTAACAAGATACATAAAAATACTTCGTATTTTCTCTTGCTTCTCGGTTAAGCCATCGCCCCCTCTAAGAAGAGTTTTTAGTGTGATTTTTACTTTATCCATCTCTTGTATTCTATCCTCGTTCATTCTGACTATTGTTCTTTTTGCACATGCACATTTGTAATTTTCCTAGAGGCCTTGCATCTATGATTACACTCGTCGTGGTCTAGGATTGATTCTGTCCTTTTGCATCTTAAGCAAAACAAGAACGATAATGACAATCATCAAGCCTTCTAATAATGCTACTAACAAAACCACGTTAAACAAAATCCTATAAAAGGTCTCAACCGTCTTATCTTCCACACGGAACTCGAAGAAATTGTCTATCTCGTCATCATATGCGTAAAAGCGTGCATCACCAAGCTCGTCCTTCAAATAGATAATTATGTCACCATCCTCATTCTTGAATGCATTGAGTTCCAGATCCTGGTGAGTAATTGTAGTCGGCTCATAGCCCTCTGGAATCGCAACATTATCTGGGACGTTTACAACAGTCAGAATTCTGCTTTGTCTAACTACAGTATTGTCGTAGTCATAAAGCATTACTGTATTCGTAGTCGGATTATAAAAATAGAAAGCTGGCGAAGTCACACCATCATATAAATACAAAAGTACAGAAGCAACACCTTCTCTAGTAAATCCTAACACCTCTTGGTTATCGAACGAATATGTTGTCTGCCTAAAGCCACTTGGCAAAGTATACGAACTTGGAAGCGCGACAAACGAATAGTTCACACCGAAGGCGTCGACCAGAACAATGCTTTCTTGCGCCATCGTTTCTTGCCTTGTAACAAACACTCTATATTGGTGCATCGTCGAGCCATCGTGCGACATTGTATCAATCGTCACGACATTCTCGCCGTAAACCAAATCCTCATTGCCACTAATCACAACTGTCGCTCCTGCATTACTTGGAATCGCCGTCACGTCCACAGAAGTCACATCTCGACCAACAATCGTCTCGTACTCAAAAACACCAGTTTCAAACACAGGTGTCAGTGTTGTTCCCGCCAAACGAATATTCGCAAGCGTCGCGTCATTTGACAGTCCCTCGCTAATTGGCACATTGAGCACAACTTGATCACTATATACATTGAGAATATCCAAATTACTATCTACAAATCCAACTGTATTTCCCAATCGAAAAGCAACATTACTTCCTTCAGGAACATTTAGCTTTACACGGAAACTCAATGTGCAAATAGTAACCTCGCTATCCGACCTATAAGAAGGGTCAACAAACTCGACAAAATCCTCTTGTACTTCTGAACTTGCAGCGTTATTTGTCATATTATTCTCAAGAATCGCTGTCTCACTTACCTCATCAGCACCTGTGATATTTACTACATCACCAGATACACCTACTTCAGCTGCCACAGCAAACCTAGAGAACAATTCGTCTGATACCTTACAAGACATAAATTCACAAATGCTACTATCAAACAACACTTCTATCGGTCCAAAAGTAATAATATTCGGCATATTTGATGCAACTATTTGCACACTAATAATATCTCCAGCTCGAATTAATTCTTCTTCGAATCGAAGTGACAATCCTACATCTGATGTCGCGTTAGAAAAGCCAAATCCAAGACCAAAATCAAACATCAAATTACTCGCTACAATCGACAAGCATATTACTAATGACACTATGCTCTTTGTAAGTCTCATCACTGCCCTATTCTTGCTCATAGTATTCGGCTTCTCCTTTCGTAATAAAATATAAAACATCCATTTCTCATTATATACCAAACGAGCTCAAAACACTTCAAAGTATTAGATATCACCCTCTGGTAAATATCCATAGCTACTTGGCATATTGTTATATACAGGAACTAAAAACGTAAATGGCTGATCTAACATTCCTATCGCTTCATATCCGTCATAATAACGAGCACCCTCCGTATACGCCATCGAGATATTCTGGGCATACTGATGCTGATAAAGTCCATCTTCATTGTCGATTACATCGAACTTTTGGAAATATAATGTATCCTGCCCAGCCGCAGTATACCGTGAAGCAATCCAAAGTGCGCCACCAGTAATAGCTCTTTCTGGAGAATTCCATGGAAGCATTAACGATGCCTCTACATCTGTGATTTCTTCTTCATCTGGATCAAGTCCCCACATCGCATAACGCGCACCATTAATCAAGGCACCATTTTCTATCGAAGGATCTGGTGTAGAACCAATATTGTAGAAATTGTAATAGCCCTCATATCCTTCAAGCGTACCATGACAAAGTGCAGATTGTCCCGAATAACCCATCTCTTGAATAATTCTGCTAACGAGGAAATATGGAGACACATTTGCAGTCTGTCCAGCCTCATACAAGATATCCACATAATCTATAGAATCGTCATCCAAGAACGAACCCTCAACCATAGCCTCAATACCTTCTCGCGTATGTGAAGTCGAGTCAAAAGAAAGCATCTCGAATGCGAAGACTCGTCTTTCGCTTAAGTAATTTCTTGGATCAAGGAAATAATTCACTACATCATAGCTTGCCTGCATCCAGCCACCACCGTCATAAATCGGACTAGATGGAACCACCCAATTCGGATGAGTATATCCCGACGCAAGACTTCTGTCATAGTGATCCTCATTATCCAAAACCGTATAGTAATCCAGCCCCGTGTTGTACGCACGGAACTCATACGCCGGATGAAGCGAATGAAGTAGCCACAGTCCGCTATAATACGATGTCGGGAAGTTAGAAAGCGTGTCCTCACAGAACTCTCCTTGGTCGTCTCCGTTAAGCAAATAGAGTGTATATGTGTTAGTAAGTCCATCAAACGAAGTCACTTTAACCTCTATCTCCACTTCGCCAGCTGGCAAAACAATCTCCTGTCCCTGATAAACCTCCGTCTGCGAAGCGCCTGGCCCTCCGACAAGTATGCTAACAGTCGCCGCATATCCCTCTAGCGCATCCGCATTAACACAAATGCTCGTAGCGCCACGGTCATTATAGTATCCGTAATTCTCTTCCTCTATATCGAAAAGCGGGCTTGTTCCTACCACATAACCATTTCCAAATTCTCTCACGTCAAAGCTAAGTAGTTTTCCGTTTATCGGCAGGATACTGAAATTATCTCTGCTTAACTCATAAGTGTTTCCACTTAAGTCAACAAGAGTGTATTCCGATGTTGATGTCAAGTCTTCTGGTGGAACAACTGCCATGTATGCACCATCATATCTTGCTACATCTCTCGTTTGGACCATCGTATAGCTAATCTCGTCTGAAAGCGATTCGCAAGTCGCACCTCTTTCGACATGAATGTAATAAACATTCGATAGCCCATCGATTCCAGTTTCTTCACGCGCCAATTCAACGTCTTGCTCAAGACCACGAAGCACCTCGATATCGGAATCTGGCAAATCGTTTGTTCCAATAATATTTCCATACAAGTCATACAATGTTACCTTGATATCATCTGAACAATCCACAAAATTTACATAGGAATTCGATTCTCCAGCATCATAACGATACCAAGATTCTCTATAGTTTTGTCTAATAGTTCCAAGTGATACACCATTAGGCATTATAGATAAGAAGCTTGGAACATTAATCTCTCCACCTTCAATAATCTGTCCTCGTCCATCAGAAGAACGAAGCAAAATTAAAACATCATGCATTCCCGAGGTAACTCCGGCAGTATCCCATGACACTACAAAATTTTGCCTATTTGAATCCGCCTCATTATCAATAGTAAGTGCGCCTTGATGAAGAACTCCGTCAACAAAGAAATCTGTACGAACCTCTTCTCCATCAACTTGGAAGTTTCCTTCAACACAGCGAACACCCACTGTATAACCAGCACTTCCCTCTAACTGACTCGTGATAACACAATCCGAGAACGAGCTTCCCTCTTCGTCCTCGATATCTGCAGAAACCAAATATATATCGCCTTCATCCATCTCTCTAATATATTCAGCCATAAAGAACTTACGAGATTTTCCGTGAATTTCCTCTACATAGTCAGAAGCATCATCCTCGTCTACATTGCCCGTCATTACAAACATAAAATCTCTAACAAACACTTCATCTGTAACATTGCCCATCAAATATGTAGAGCTAGTAAAGGATGTCAAAACATAATCTCCAAGTGTATAAGCTCCACTGTTAATTCTGCAAGATATAAAGTCCACCTGCTCTTCTAGTTCTTCATCGGAATACTGTCCAAAGCTTGTCGTCTGAACTACTCTAGCCAAAACTTCTTCAGCGTCGTCATCAATAATATTACTCCTAGAAACAGGCGCACCCGTACTACACATAAAAGCCACAATAAATACCGCGACAATTCCACACACAAGTGCCGCCGCCGACAATATTAAATATGTGACATTTGAACTCTTTCTCACTATATATCTCCTAATCTTTTCCTTTTCTAATTTCCTTATTCTTACAAGTAGCTCCTGCTGCTTTTTTCGCAAAAGGCTTCTTAAAAAGACTTACGCACGAAGCCATTTGCATTTATTCGCCCTTGCTAATTTGGTCGAGGTTCATGCCATATGCAGGAATGAACTGCGCCATGAAGAAATCAACATATGGTGCCTTAATGCCAATAATCGAATCCTCGATTGTCTGCTTCGCAGACGCGAATTCGTCGTTACCGGACTTCTCTTCTGTAATGCACTTGATATATGCAGAAATCCTATCAGCTGCCTTTACTATCTTCCTGCAAAGCTTTGCTTCGTCGCTATCTACCGAAGGACTTAAGAGCTCACGATAATCATCCTGCATGAACTCTGGAAGCATGCTCGCAAGATTACTAGCTGCCTCCTCTTCTACTTCACGATATGCACGAGTAATCTCCTTGTTCCTATACTTAATCGGTGTCGGAAGGTCACCTGTAATTATCTCTGTACAATCATGATAAAGCGCATAGGACTCGACCTTATTGGGGTCAAGCTTTATTAGCGCTTCGTCTACTAAAGCTTCGCGCTTTGTGTCTATCATATGATTTCTAATAACGCAAAGCGCTCTCGCAATTATCGCTACATCGAAGCTATGTTCCTTAATATTCTCGGTGCGACTATTGCGCATCAGTGCCCATCTATTTATGTACTGCATTCTGTCTAGCATCGCATAAAAACCAAATTTCTTCATTATTTCCTTACCTCTGTTTTCTTTGCTCTTCTATCCTATATTATTTGTTCGCGCCTAATTATTTGCTCACACCGAGCTTACACTCTATATAGCTCCTCAAAACAATCAGAACAGAAAATGTCTGTCATTCCAGCAATGTAATCTGCTACGATTACTGCCTGTGTGAAATTTCCTCCTTTCACATCTGGATGCGCGAGCGCATAATGTCCAAATTTCGCGACAACGCTGTTATTCGAACTAATTGCCTTCTCATAGTCTGTGCCGCACTCCATAAATGTGTCAAACAAAGCCTTGATCTTAATATTCACAGTCTCCTCATAGACATTGAGTGTCTTCGCTCTATAAATAGCGTCAACATTAGTCTTAAGCATCTCGCTGAACGCCCAAGCGATGTCGTCAGATAGTTTAATCTCGTCCTTGTCTAGGCTACTTACTATAATATCGCCAACTAGCGTATTAATTACATCAGAATTGGTGTTTCCTAGAATTTTTGTTATATCTTTATCGAAAATCTCCTTATCTACCAAACCTGCTCGATATGCATCCTCTACATCACGACCAACATATGATATCTTATCCGCAAATCTAACAATGCAGCCTTCAAGCGTAGCTGGCAGCGTAAACTCCTTCGCCTTCATCTTCTCAATCGAATCCATTTCCTTGCACCTAAGTGGAACGAGCGACTTCTCGTTATACGTTTCACCGCAATGACAAACAATTCCGTCTCTTACCTCAAATGTAAGATTAAGTCCATTCTTGCCAGCGCGTTGCTCTAGAACATCCAACACGCGCAAGCTCTGATTCTCATGCTTAAAGAACAAATTCTCATCAACTTGCTTCATGCAATTCGAGAGTGCTCTCTCGCCAGTATGTCCAAAAGGCGCATGCCCAATATCGTGTCCAAGCGCAATCGCCTGCGTTAGCTCGACATTGAGATTAAGTGCACGCGCGATAATCGTAGAAATGTAATTCACATAAATTACATGCTCAATTCTCGAACAAATGTGGTCATTTTGAGGACTGAAGAAAACCTGCGTCTTGTGTCTTAGCCTTCGAAAAGCCTGCGAATAAATAATTCGCCCCATGTCTCTTTCAAAACATGTCCTAATCACACATGGTTCCTCATAAACCTTACGACCTCGACTCTTCGAACTCTTGCAAGCAAATGGAGACAATTTGTCTTCTTGTCCATCATGAATCATCTTAACCAAATCCGCCTCGACTGAATCCTTGCCCATCGAGAATCTTGGGTTACTAGAGTCAAAAACATTGCCATACATCTCAAACAAATTATTGTCCATCTCTAACCTCCGTCAAGCTCGCAAAACTTAATTTCAATAATCACATATTCATGCTTCGCTTCTATCGTTTCTTATATTATACCTTTTTAAGGCCAGAAGTCCTAACAAGCATATTTTTCATATTTCCATCAAAGTCCACCGTAACGAGTGCATCGTTTGCAATCTGTTCGCATTTAATAATCGTACCTTCTCCAAATCTCGCGTGCGACACCTTCATGCCAACGAATACAGAAGCTGGATCAAGCCCACCAATTTTCTTCGTCTGACCTCTACTTGCCAAACCACCTGAACTACCGCTCTGCCCTTGTGCAACGCCCCTAGATACAGAAGCAGGCTTTGAAGAAACGAACTTCGACGACAATGCACTAGCAATATTCTTCTTCGCCTCATCTCTTGCCTTGCTCGTTCCAACTTGCGGCATCTCAATGTCACGCGAAGGTCTTGCTGAACCCATCTTATACAAATGCTCCGACGATATCTCTCTTAAGAACCTCGACGGCGCATTGCACTGCGTCTGTCCAAAAAGCATCCTTCGCCTCGTCACTACTATCATCAAATTCTTCTTCGCTCTCGTAATCGCAACATACATAAGTCGGCGCTCTTCCTCTAAGTCCTTCTCCGACGACATGCTCTTATAGTTCGGGAAAATCGACTCCTCCACACCAATCAAGAACACCGCACCAAACTCAAGTCCCTTAGCACTATGAATCGACATCACCTTAACAAAATCGTCGCCTTCAACCGCCTCGTCGCCAGCCGTATAAAGTGCCGCGTTCTCTAGGTAAACCGACAAAAGTCCAGCCAGCGTATCAACCGTCTTAGTCTCTTCAGCGAGCATCGGATCAAGCTCGACCTCACTTGCATGCATATCCTCTTCCATCTCGAAAAGAACTTCTCCAGTCGCCTTAGCCACATTTCTTGCTCCACCGCCAAGCGACGTGTCCACATCTTCACTATTCTGATTCAAATGAACACCGCTATTCGGATTTGTCCTACGCTTCTTCTCGAATTCAACTGCTTCAGACAAGAGCTCCTTCAAGTTCTCAACTCTATCAATCAGCTCGCCCTTCTTCTCGCGTTGCTCAACGATATCATCAACAATTCCAGAACGGTTCTCTACCATCTCGATGAATTCATCGAAGCGCATCTCATCCTTATTAAGCTCAGCTCTCATCTCCATTATGAGACTATAAAACTCAGTTAATTTACTAGCAGATCTCGTAAGCTCAGGATAGCTATATGCATCTCCAGCGATTTCCAAACAAGATATTCCATCTTCAATCGCAATCTGATGAATTCTATCAATTGTTGTATCACCTATTCCACGCTTCGGCACATTGATAATTCTCTCGAAGGCTAAGTTATCGTGACTATCATTAATCAGCCTTAAGTATGCGAGAATATCCTTGATTTCCTTACGGTCATAAAATCGCATTCCACCAAAGACCTTGAACGGAATAATCTTCTCACGAAGCGCACTTTCAATCGTTCTCGACAATGCATTCATTCGGTACAAAATCGCGATATCAGAATATTTGTACTTGCCCTTGTCCACAAATCGCTTTATCGTCTCAGCTACAAAACTCGCCTCTTCGTTATGTGAGTCTGCATTCATCAGAATAATCTTGTCGCCTTGCTCACCATCAGTACGCAAGGTCTTCCTCTTACGACTCTGATTATGTGCAATTACTTCATTAGCTGCATCAAGAATGGTCTTCGTCGAACGATAATTCTGCTCAAGCTTAATTACCTTCGCATCAGTAAAGTCCTTCTCGAAACTAAGAATCATTCTTACATCAGCACCACGGAAGGCATAAATAGACTGGTCGTCGTCACCTACAACGCACAAATTTCTATGTCCGCCTGCAAGAGCCTTAACTGCCATATATTGCGCCTTGTTCGTATCCTGATACTCGTCTAGCATAATGTACTGAAACTTACGCTGATAGAACTCCAGAATCTCCTTATCGGTTCTAAATAGCTTAACCATATTCACAAGAATATCGTCAAAATCCATTACATTATTCTCGACAAGTCTAGCCTGATACTTCTTATATACGCGAGCATTTACGACCATGTTCTGGTCATTGCCTGCCATCTTCGAATACTCTTCTGGCTCAATCATCTGATTCTTGTTATTCGATATCATCGCAGAGAAGTTCCTCGGCTTATAAATCTTCTCCGACAATTCGAGTTCCTGCATAACTTGCTTAATCATCTTCTGCTGGTCATCAGTATCAATAATAGTAAAATTCTTACCATATCCAATAACTTCCGCATGTCTTCTTAGGATACGCGCAAAAATCGAGTGAAACGTGCCAGTCCAAATATATTGAGAACCACTAGACACAAGTCCTTCAATACGTTCCTTCATCTCATTAGCGGCCTTGTTTGTAAATGTAATCGCCAAAATTGATCCAGGCCTAACATTATGCTTCAGCATCATATATGCAATTCTATATGTAATTACTCTAGTCTTACCAGAACCAGCACCAGCCAAAATTAGAAGCGGCCCATCCAAATGCATTACAGCTTCACGCTGCTCAGGATTAAGTCCTTCTAGTAGCTTATCTGCACCATTGTCAAACAAATCATTCCCAGCGCTAAACCCATCACCAAAAGGCTCTGGCACGCCCAAATCTCCTATCAAATCAAACGTCTCAAATCCATCTTCAAAACTGCTCACTTTACACCTCTTGTTCTAACTATTTGCACACATTTTTTTACTTGCACAGTATATCAGAAAATATGTTCGATTTATAGGTCAATTCGACAAAATGAGACTATTTCAGAAAAATTGCGACAAATGTGAATTTTGTGTGCTTTTCGAGCAAGCAGAAAAAGTTTTTTGAACGAAATTTGCCTAATTACAGCCAAACCCGCTCAAACCAGGAAAAATGTGCTATATTATCCAAAAACTCTAAAGGAGGCTCTCATGAGTACAAACAAAAAGTCTGCAAGCAAGACAACTTTGCGCATCGCGATGTGTGGCGTTTTCGCAGCGCTAACCTGCCTTGGAACGCTTATTCAAATCCCGATTGCAGTGGGTCCTGGGTACGTAAACTTAGGCGACGCGGTCATCCTTGTTTGTGCCATGGTACTTGGACCTGTCGCAGCCATCCCAGCCGCACTTGGTGCAGCACTAGCAGACCTCATTTCTGGATACGCGGTTTACATTCTGCCAACCTTCATAATCAAAGGTCTCATGGGACTTGCTTCTGGTATTCTTTATAAGCGCCTATTTACATTAGCTGATAAGAACGAGAAAGCTAACAAACTTATGTCGAGTCTAGCACACATTGGAATCGCGTTTTTGTGCGAGGCAATCATGATTCTTGGATACTTCTGCTTCGAGTCGCTTCCATTTATGTATGGAGTAAGCGCGGCGCTGTTGTCTGTTCCGTTCAATGCGATTCAGGCACTTGCTGCAATTATTATCTCGACAATTTTGTTTAATATTCCTTCCTTCAGGAAAAAGGCTGGGCTGTCCGATTAATCGACATCTTAGCGTGTTATTCTTAACGCAGGTTGAGAAGTAATGCACCTATTATCAACCTAGAGCCTGCTAGTTCTTATTAACTAGTGGGCTTATTTTGTGTGTCCTTGTTGCGATTAATTCATGCTTGCTACGAGGAAGGACGACTACGATAAAAATCTCAAAAATAAGTTTTTATCGTATGACTTACGCCAGCTATAGCCATCCGCCAAGGCTCAAACTACGATAAGAATTGAAAAATCACATTTTTATCGTAGAAAAACACGCTCC
>CALEFT010000027.1 GCA_937876985.1 uncultured Clostridia bacterium
TTTCCATACTAATAGAAATACCCACACTCATAAATGAGTATGGGTATTTCTATTGTGTATTAGTTCTATATCCGATATATAGCGTATTAGGAAGGTGACGAACGGTCACGCGCTATCTTGCTTTACTCTGCTGATTCAAACCATTCGCTGACCAAATATAGCGGAATATTAACCATCCATTCCTGTTCTCTATAATCAGCCATAGAAAATCTAACCGGTCTTAAACTGTTATTTTCATCATATGTTAACTTTAAACTCTTAGCGCGCAAGTTTTCTTCGGCTTTTACTTCGATCGGATAAACATAGTATTTTTGAATGATAAAATCCAGTTCAAGTTCCGATCGTTCTTTGGAGTAATAATATATTTTTCTATCTGTCGACTTCAGTTCTTGTAATACATACTGCTCAGTAAAAGCACCTTTATATTCTGTAAACGCTGTATTGTTAACTAAAACATCTTTTGAATCTACATCAGACAGTGCACCAAGCAACCCAAGATCCAACATGAACAGTTTAAATGCTCCCGGATCCTCATAAAACTTTAAGGGCTTATCTGCCTTTGATACTCGAAGGACCTTATATACTAGACCCGCATCAACAAGCCACTGGATAGCATTTTCGAATTCCTTAGCACGACCGCCTCTTTTTACAGCGCTATAGATAAATTTTTTATTCTCCTTTGCGAGTTGTGCAGGAATAGAGTCCCATACCATATTTACTTTAGGAAGGATATCCGCAGGAACATGTTTGGAGAAATCACGCCTGTAATCTGACAGGATCTGATCTTGTATCCTTCTAACCTTAATGATATCCTGCTCATCAACATAAGACTTAACAACAGCCGGCATTCCGCCAACATAATAATATTGGCGCAACAGTTCAATAAAAGTCGGTGATAAAGAAGACAGTTCATTCCATCGATGTGATTCCATGTTATCAATAAGGATCTCCTTACCAAGCGCCATTAAGAATTCCTTAAATGAAAGCGGATAAAGATCAATCTTATCAACTTTACCAACCGGAAATCCCGTTCCCTGGTGTATACCAATACCGAGCAGACTCCCCGCGACTGCTATATGGTATTCTGGGGCATTTTCACAAAAGTATTTAAGCGCGGTCAATCCCAGAGGAACTTCTTGTATTTCATCCAATATAACAAGAGTCCTGCCAGGCTTGACTGCCACACCGGAAATGGCAGAAAACACTCGTACTAATCTTTCTGTGTCAAAGTCAGTAAAAGCCCCCTTTATAGCCTCATCTTCGTCACAGTTTATATATGCAACACTCTCATATTCTTCAGATCCGAATTCCTTAAGAAGCCATGTTTTCCCGACCTGTCTGGCGCCATTCAATATAAGAGGTTTTCTATTGTTACTATTCTTCCACTCAACCAGTTTTCCATACGCTAATCTATCCATAGTATCGCCTCCTTACTATGATTTTACATTTTTTCGGACGAAAATACAAATGATATTACATTTTTTCGGACTAACTTTTGACATTGATTACCACAAATACAGACGAACATCTGTGATTCCTTATACATCGACAGTTGATCTACGGCAATAAAAAACCCGTAAACACTAAGTCTACGGGTCATTGGCGGAGAAGGAGGGATTCGAACCCTCGCACGAGTTGCCCCGCCTAAAGCTTTAGCAAAGCCTCCCCTTCGGCCTCTTGGGTACTTCTCCAAATGCATTGCATATTGTAACACATCACCTTCAAAATATCTAGATGTGAAATATGCAATCCACAAAAAATCAAAAACAAGCTCAAAAGCCCATCAAATAAGCTTTGTCGAGCCACAATACGGACAATGCGCCATCGTCTCATCAGAATTCACGTGCAAAATCGCGCCACACCCCTCGCAAGACAGATTGACCTCTTCCTTCACTCTGAAATCCTTGCCCGTTCTATCCGACACATACTGACGAACACGCTTAATCGCCTTAGCCTCCATCTCGCTAAGCGCACCATCAACATTGCCCATCTCCTCAATAATCGCAATAAAAGAACTCAAATCGTCCTCATTAATCCCAAGCAAATAATTCTCAAAGAACACGAAGCTCGAACCCTCATGATTGCAAATCTTACGCGCCTCATTATGCAAAATCTTGCTCGTATCATGCTGCAAAATCTGCTCAACCATCGTCTTAATCTCCGCACGCTCCGCATCATTCACATTCCCGTCAGCCCTCGAGATATAAACACAAATCGCCAGCTTCGCGAGAAGCAGCTTGTTCTCATAAACCGCAAGCGGATTCTTCGTCGTCTTCTTCACCGTCTGACCAGCCATCTGCTCGCTATCATAAGGATTATTCCCAGCAAAAGTAAACTCGCCCACAGCCCCTCTGAAAGCCTTGCGCGCCGCGTCCTCCGCCGTCATCTGTACATTCCTGCCAACCTGCTCTAGAATCCTTCGCTGCGTAGCATCAACCTTATCCACCACATGGTTCGAGATAACCTCCGACGCCACCTTCGCCCCTATCGTCAACGCCGCACCCGTTAGCGCCGTCCTCATAAGTCTCTTTCCAAATCCCATATTCCCCTCCTACTACTATCAAAATCGGAAATCAGAATCCGCCATCATTATACCATCTTCCGCCCCCCTCGAAAAGCAAGAGGCGTGTCCGCTCACCGCGCCCACGCCCCTCTTTCCAACTTTTTACAAAAAGGTTTTTTAGAATACTACACTTGCCATTCTCTCAGTACATCTTACTGTTACTTCTGTAAAATACTCAAGTTCTGCCTCTGTCATGTTCGATGTATCATAGTTATCAATCATGTTGGAATATTCTTCCATTTCACTCATCATTTCTAGATAATCATCAGCCATACTAATAGCATTCATTGGATCTGCCATATAAGCCTCGAAGAAATCTACATATGAATCAACAAAATTCTCATAAGAAGTTAGCATTTCAACCAGTTCAGGATCAAGATCATCACCCTCAGAAGCTGCGTCTGTGGCTGCTTCTGTATTTGTCTCTGTTCCACTTGCAGAGTCTGCCTGCTCCGTGTCTTCCTGGTTAGAGCCTGCATCAATTCCTATGTGTTCTTCTATCAAAGCATTACATGCTTCAACATCTAAGTGCTCTGTTTCGTCTGAAACTCTAATGTACTCTTCTGCATCCCACATGATTGCTTCTAGACCTCTAGCCTCAAGTGTAAAGCTTTCTACACCATTGCTCATGTCAGCGTACACTGAATATCCAGGAATTCCTAGCATCGACATCATCTGCACTCTTAATTCGTCTGCATTCTTGTTATATCCCCAAGTATTACCTTGAGAAACTTCTGTTAATCCAATGTAATAATAGTCTGCGTCTCCTCCTTCGAAAAGAACTAATACGCTTCCATTCTTACCGCAATATGTTCCTACAATCTTGTCCTGCATTTTTGTACATCCAACAACCATGCTTCCAAACAAGCACAAAGCCAAAACTACTACTACAATATTTCTTATTTTATTTCTCATCGAGATTACCTCCATTTTTATAATTCTTTTTCTTATCGATTATCATCACCATCAAAACTACAATCACTATTAACAAGCTAATAATTTGACTCGTCGACAGGCCCAATACAAAACCCCTATACTCATCACCTCTAAAAAACTCATCAATAAATCTCATAGTTGCATATGAGAGTAGATAAATCGTTAATAATTTTCCTTGGAATTTTCCTTTTCGATATAGATGGAAAAGAACTAAGAACAAAATTAGATTTCCAAGTGCTTCTACAAGCTGTATTGGAAATCTTCTTACTCCGTTTGCCATAGCAATCGCTGAATGCTGATAAATAATACCGACTGAACTTTCTATTCCATAGCAACAGCCTGACAAAAAGCAACCTATTCGTCCAAAGACATGGAAAAGCGGTATAAACAACGCTCCATTATCAGAATATTTCTTATAATCCTGTGAAGTTACTTTGCAATAAATCCACGCTGACAACAAACCTCCAAGCATTCCACCATAGAAAACACTTCCTGCAAACAAATTAATTAAAGTAACAATGTTAAATTCATTGCTAAACAACCGAATCAAATATTGTAGATTAGTTAATCCGTACAGAAGATGACCACCTAAGAACGCTCCAGGCGCACTCCATAGTAGAATATCTAACAGGTCATTTTCTTTTTCTTTATCAACACTTTTGAGTGTTACTATTCCCGAAACGAATATTCCAACAATTACACAGATTAGATATGCACTAATCTCTCTATCAATAATTGTAAAATTAGGAATCATTATTTCTCCTTTGTATAAAAAGGTGGGCATTTCTATATAAATGCCCACCTAATCATTACAAATTATGCTGAATATGCATTTGCACTTGCAGCAGCATCAAGTCCTTCAACAGCACCTACACATACAAGTGCACAAAGGATACTTATTCCACAGAATACTGTTCCAATAATTCCTAGAACAAGACCAGCTGTAGCTAGACCACCACCGCTGCATCCTTCAGCTGCTTTCTTTCTTCCCTTAGCACCAAGTACAATTCCTACGATTGTAAGAATAATTGCAAAATACTTAACTACAGGAATAAAAGAGCCAATAAGACCAATCAATGCACATACAAATGATCCAATTGCAAATCCATTCTTTTTGTTATCCATAACTGCCTCCTTTTTTTGGCAACTAATGTAGAGTTTTCTTGTCACATATTGTGTAGTAAAATATCTCAAGATAGATTAAGTTTTTCATTGAATTTAATTGTATCTAAGAAGGAAATTTGTCTGGCAACTAAATCCTAATTTTCTTTACAAAAACTATCTTTACATTATTTTTACATTTTATGCGTGTCATTTTCTCATCCGTCATTCTTCACCCAGTTTCGAAAACTAGTGTGCGATATACCAAGTGCATATGCAGCTTGTCTTGTTGATATTTTTCCAGCAAGCCATGCTTCCTTATACTCCTGATAATTTTGTGGCCTATCCATAGCCTTTCTTCCGAAGTGCACGCCTCTGCTTTTCGCAGCAGCAATACCTTCCTTCTGACGTTGCAATATCATCTCGCGCTCCGTCTGTGCCACATACGATAGCAGCTGTAAGACAATATCCGCGATAAGCGTGCCCGTTAAGTCTTTTCCTTGTCTAGTGTCGAGTAGCGGCATATCCAAAACAACGATTCCGACACGAATCTCTTTTGTTAGAATCTGCCACTGCTTAATAATCTCATCGTAATTTCTACCGAGGCGATCAATACTCTTGATTACAAGCGTATCTCCCTCCTTCAAAATCTTGATAAGACACCTGTACCCAGGTCTTTCAAAATTCTTTCCAGATTGTTCGTCGCAGATAATATTCTTACGTTCCACGCCATACTGCGTCAGCGCAATTATCTGTCTCGCTCCATTCTGGTCTCGAGTCGAAACTCGAGTGTAACCATAAACTTTTGCCATATAAATTTCCTCCTTAAATGACATTCCTACATTTATATCATTGATTCGAAAATTCATTTCTGGCAAATCACGAAGTATTTTTTCCGCGCATAAATTTACCTCCATAGTGTGATGAACATTTCGTTCTCACTATGGAGGCTGTTTTTTATGCGGATTATTTATTATTCACTATTTGCAACTTTTTTCATAATTATGTTAGTTTATAAAAGCAATATTTATAAAATGGATGATAGATATATGCTTAATTTAAGCTAACTATCTCACTTGACTTTGCTTCTCATGGACTTTAATGTGATAAAATCTATGTGGGCAACACTTTTACTTTACTAAGTGGCAAGAGGTTTATTATGGGAGAATACAGAAAATACAACAAAAACAGTATAGAAATGATTATTATTAAACAGAAGAACGAAGCTTTTCACAAAAGAGTAGACATTTTCTACAAATGCTTGTTCTCGACACTTGGTATATGGTTTGTTCTAACAATCATTTCTTGCATCCTAGCGTATTACGATTTGTTCCTGGTAAACATTTCTACCTTTAGTCTTGCTCTCATATTTCTATTTGTTCTTTCTGTAATTATCTGTGTAATGGTGCTTGCTAGCTATTTTGTTTTCACTTGTCCTCACTGCCACAACTCAATCCACAAACTCCCAGAATTTAAGGTTTGTCCATACTGTGTGACGAGACTAGCACTTGATGAAGACGACAATAAGTCAGGCAATTAACAATTTTGGACTCGGTACATTGTATCGGGTCCTTATCAAGGTGAATTAGCATGGAACACTCAACAAAAGCCGTAGATTATTACAACAACAATTTCAATTGCTCGTAGGCCGTGTTCACTTCTTTTGCGACAGAAATGGGCATCGACGAGAAGTTAGCTCTTCAAATCCTTGACGACATGATATCCGAAGGTCTTTGTTAAGACCTTCTTTTTTGCAACAAATCTATCAGCTAATTGAACTTAAATCCAAATCCTCTAATTCCGTTCCGCCCCACTCAACAACAGTAAAGCCTTCTCTCTCACTAGGATTCATTACTGTCAAATCCTGCGGCTCAACTTCAATATAGTGGTCAACTCCACACCACATCATGAACACTCTAATCACTGTATCCGGTTGCGGCTCGATTTCTAACCCTGCTGCCGCCTCATATGATTCTGTCTGGAAAGATATGTAGTTGTACTCATTTGCTTCTAACTGTGGCAACCAATACATGATGAAGCCATTTGCCTCTTCTTCGTTTAATCCCATCTCATTAAGCGAAGTCTCCAAGAACTCAATTGTATCCTCTCGCGCTACGCAGAATCCTCTGCTAAAATCAGGCTCCATATCTAGTATAGCTTCCCAGAAAAGATACGAATAATGTCTTCCACTACTATCTGTAAGCACGCCTTCAGGCGTCGCTGTCACATTCCATCCCTCGTTATTCTCTTCTTCGTACAAAGGATATGTTGTTGTCAATTCTCCTTCTAGATCTAGGCTAACACTAATTTGTTCGGTCTGCTCAGGATATAGATAGATTATCGGAGCAAATACATGAATTTCAACTCTAGCTTCCGTTATATCTTTTTCTCTAGGGATACGTCCAAAATCAAAAATTATCAAAACTGTATATATTAAAATTAGTAATACGCTTATTATTGTCGCTTTTTTTATCTTACGCTTTATGATTAGCTCAACGATATAACATAAACATATTAATCCTAAAGTTATAAATAATCCGCAGTTCACAAAAATATACTTCAAATCTCTTTCAACATTTGAAGGTACTGCCCCACATAAATAATAATATTGATAAACGGTCCATAATTGCTTCAAACCTTTTAGTCCCCATAGAACTAGGGATGTTATTACTACAATTATCCTTAGAATAACAACTGTTACACTTTTCTTTCTTGTAATAGTAGTTTGTACTTCTTTATTCTCCGTATTCTCTATCATAAGAATCACCTTTTACCCTTATTACTTCTGTATTCATTGATAATCATGTTCTTCTAACGAGTCAAATGATTCACTTGTTATTTCTTCTGCATTATCTAAAGCTTCATCAATAAAATTCGAAAACCATTCCCAATAAGCTTCAGCACCTAAACATTCGTCAATACACCCACTATAAACACGATGAATATCACCTTCTCTATCATAAAAAATATATTCTACTTCTGTACTAACTCCATAATATTTCTCATATACCATTGAACTATAGTAGGAAGTATCGATATCTAAACTACCAGCATTAATAATACGGTTCATTCTCGTATAAAGATTTGTAAAATCACTTTCTGACAGATAAAACTCATTTCTTTGTACTATTTCTGTTTCAGTAATCATATCGTTTTCATCATCTATTTCTTCAACTAATCTATAAGTACAATCATAATCGATAATTTCTTCGACAACTAAACCACTGAAATACACAGTTATAATCCTACTATCTCTTTTATAGGATAGTGCATCAAACCCATCTGAATGAATATAAGAAATTTCCATCATCACACCATCATTAGAATGTAATTCATCAATTTCTTTTTTAGACAAGTACGAACAAGCACACATAGTGCTAAATAAAAATAGTAATAGAACTATACTATTTACCTTCAAACATATCTTTCTCATAAGCAATTATCCTTACTTAAAAATAAAGCGGCCAATACTATTTAACAAATGCATTATAACACAATAATAAAATTTATTTTATGTTTTTATACAATAAACTAATTTCTTCGAACAATTATAGTTGAGTCGGAAACAGCCGCGTACTAATATAATATTGGTACACGGCTGAGGAAGACTCTTAGTCGAGATAATAATCAGTATAGATAACTAAATCAGGAATAACCCTTTATAACTTCAACACAATCCGCTATATCCTGTTCCCTGATTTGTCGTATACTCATCTTACATCCCTCCGCTTTTCCAACCTGATCAGGCGTTCTTCATCAGGCTCAGTGATTCCGTTTTTGTAGTTATATCCCATCTTAAGATAGAAAGGGACACCTGTTATCGACGCGGGGATCTCAATGCGCTTCGCCCTTAGGAAGAATTCGTCCTTTTCGAGCGTGTCGATAATGCCTCTGCCTATGCCCTTCCCTTGATACTCCGGCAAAACGAAAATGGTAAACAGGCTACTCTCATCTTCCTTGCCCCAATATGGTCCGATGGCACCGCAGCCAATGATGTTATCCTGCTCCTCCGCGACATAAAAATGCGTCCACGAGGCTCTCTCGAGAACATGTTCCGGCGACTCAGCTTCGATAAGCTGTTCCATAAGGTCAACAGGATAGTCCTTGGTATTCGATATCCGTATGGTCTTACGTATAAGCTCTGATACTGCCTTTGCATCTTGTTCTTCAAATCTTCTAATGTTCATTATCTCCTCCTCGAAAATAAAAGGCCACTTATCATCTGATAAATGGCCTTGATACTATCTTACTGTCTTATTGATTAGTGACTGTTATTCTTGCGCGCTATCAATGCCATATGATGTTCGATCATACATAATAGTGTACATATACATCATGAGCATCATATTTGTTCGCATGAATACAGCCTCCTTTTGTTGGTAATAGTAAATCATTACATACGCATTGTCAATTTCAGCGGGTCTGTTCCTTCTTTTTCATCATCAGGGAAAAACACAGTATCGCTAATAGTATTAGCGGAATATTCGAAAGAGCATGTGTCCATATCGGAATCTTAACATCCTGGTTCATGAACAAGACCATAACACTCGGGGAAGAATTATTGACTGCATGCATAAATGCTGCAGGCCATATTGAATCGGTCTTTATGGTGACGTATGTCAATACGGTTCCTAATGCCATGCACATAAGACACATTAGGATTATTCCAACATATGGAAAGCCCGGATAATCCATCCCGTAATTATGCCCCACGCATGTAAGAGGTGCATGCCACAGACCCCAGATGATACCGCCAGTGATAATTGCTTTGGGCATTCCTATCAGTTCAATAAGCTTAGGCATCATATAACCTCTCCAGCCAAGTTCTTCGCCTAAGGCGGCAAATGATAACACTACACCGGATACAACCGCAAGAAGCGGATATGTGATCGCGACAAACGGTCTCACATCAGTTATCCCGAAAGCCTCAGGACACGACAGCCAAATTATAACGTCTCCCAATGTTGCATATATGACCGGAAGGATTACCGCCGCCAGGAAAAACAACCATTTCTTCCCCTTAAGATCAATACCGAGCATCATTGAATCCTTGCCGGACAGTCTAAAACCTTCGCCGGTGATCTTACGTGTTATTATGTGAGCAACAGTTGGAGCGAACATTCCGAGACTTACAAAAGAAATCATCTCATGCGTACTGCCGGACCAAGTGTGTCCCGTAAGGATAAAAACAAAAAATACAAGCCATGTCATCCCGAATGCCAATCCGAGATAGATCAATAATCTTTTCTTTTCTATATTCATGTCACGCCTCCTGACGTGTTTTAAAGTAAACTGTAATCCTGTAAGAGATGTATAAGATGATCAGGCTTATGACAGGAGACAGGTTAGATGACAATGTTATCTCCGTCTGATACTTCATAAACCAGTTGAAGAATCTGATAAAAAACTCATTCCGTTCTGAGAGCCAGCTCATATCAGCAAAAAGCATAAGCCAGATCACAACAAACACGATAAAAAGTACAATCGCAATCTTGGCAAGATTTCCTTTTTCCTTCCCGAGCAGGATATATAAAGGTAATTCAACAGCAGCAACCAGGATAAGCAGAGATGCAACAGGAAGGATCAACACCTCACACATCCTGATCAGATCCAGTCCCATTCCGGGGGTCGCAAATGCTGCAATGATTATTCCTGCAATACTCAGTAACGATATCAAGACATACGCAGCTATCGTTATGAAAACATACTTTGAAGCAACATAAGCGTTTGCCGGGACCGGAAGCGATGATACATAATTCCTTATCCTTGTGCATGAAGCATCCGCTTCAGATATTCTTGTGCACCATGTGTCGATAAAAGTCATTATTGTGATAACAATACAGCCATATAAAGTAACGAACAAAAAATCCAGCAAATTTATCTCTACGCCTGCATCGTTAGTTTCAATGAGATCCATTCCTTCTGCCATGCTTCCCGGAAAGATAACTCGCAGGATACATAAAAGTGCAATAACTGATAACAGTATGATACAGATTCTTTTGCCTTTGATAGCGACGAAGTCTTTATACATTAATCCGCCCATCAGATCTCACCTCTCTTTCTCTCTGCTATACCGGTCGAAACAAAATAAGATACGATCAGGCAGACTACAGCAGCTGCTGTCAAAATGAACCATCGGTTCTCCAGAAAGATGATACCTTCTGTAATAAGTTCAAAAGGCTTCATTGCACGTACAGCACCGATTATCCTGCCTGATGAACAAACGAGGATAACTGCCGTCATGATAAGAAGAGATATTATCCTGACATAATCAGCATTACTCATCTTCAGAAGGAAAATCAGGATCATCTCTAAAGAAGAGAAAATCAGGATCAGCGCGGTTGCTGACAACACGAGCCCAGTGAAATCCCCGAAGGTCATTATATCCGTGAATATAGATAATAGGAATGACAGCACGAGACTTATGACCGTGCCAGTTCCACATGTCAGGAACAGCGTTATATATCTTGTAGTGACGCGCTGCTTTACAGATAACGGAAGAGCGCTGGCGATGCCCGTAAAACCAGAATTCTTATCAGCTTCAAAGGCCAATGTCAGTGAATCTCCAAGGGAAGTCAGTGGCAAGAGCACCATGACAGATACCGCATACCAGAGCAATTGTACAGGCGACATAGGCATATCCGTTCCGCCGGCAAGATACTCCTTCTCGGCAAGTGCTATATTACCGATACGCGCAGATATCAACGCCATTACAGTAATTACAAACGACGATACTGTCACGAGAACAAAAGTGGCACGCATTTTTCGAAGACACATTAGGTCTTTTATGATCAAGCCCTTCATATCGTCACCTCCTGGAAGAAGCAACATAGAAGAGCATTATCTCCTCAAGGCTTGTCCGGTCGATAACAAGTTCCGGATAGAGCTTTGCGGCAGCTTTCATGTCGTTTATCAATACCTCAACACCGAATGTTCCCTCATGCACTCCGACAATCAGGGATTTGCTTATACTGCCGATCTCATCTTTCCTGCATTTGAGGATACCGTGCTTTTCCAGTATTTCATCCTTATTGCCTTGCAGGAATACTTTTCCGCCATCGATAAAGACAACTTCATCTGCGATCTTCTCGAGATCCCCCGTAATGTGAGACGATATTAAGATCGAGTGATCTTCCTCCAGAACATACTCACGGAAGATATCCAGGATCTCATTCCTTACTATAGGATCGAGTCCCGCCGTCGGTTCATCCATGACGAGCAGCTTGGCGTTATGAGACAGGGCAACAGCTATCTGAAGTTTCATCCTCATGCCTCGGGAGAAATCTCCGCACTTCTTTTTGGAAGGAAGTGAGAACCTCTTCAGATAATCAAAAAAGACCTTCTCATCCCAGTTCTTATAGATATGCTTCATCATTATATTGATGTCTTTACCGGTCATGAATTCATGGAAGCCCATCTCGTCATAAACAACTCCAATGTCTTCTCTAAGCCTCGGTGCATTGCCTTTTATGTCTTCACCGAAAAGCCTTACCTTTCCACTGTCCGCTCTTATAACGTCCAGCAGGATCCTGATCGTAGTCGTTTTACCTGCGCCGTTCTGACCAATAAATCCACAGACAGAACCTTTTGGGACCGCAAAACTTACATTGTCGAGCTTAAAATCACCATAATCCTTTATGACGTTATTAATCTCAATAACATTCGTATAATTATCCATGTAAACCTCTGATTAATACTTTTGCTTCTCATCGTACAGCAGGTCGATCATTTCCTTGAGTTCATCCCGCGTCACCTTGCCGATAACAGCTTTATCACATGCCTTATCCAGGAGTTCCTGGATCTCAAACATCATGTTTTCTTTGACTATGTCGCTGTTAACAGCTTTAACAAAACTGCCCTTACCGGTTACAGATTCAATAAAACCGTCGCGTTCGAGATCCTCATATGCTCTCTTGGTCGTGATGATGCTGATCTTTAGCTCTTTGGCCAGGACTCTCATGGATGGCAGGGCTTCGCCTGCAACCAAAGAGCCTGTCATGATTTGACTTTTGATCTGCTCCTCGATCTGCTCATAGATGGGCACACCGGAAGTATTGCTGATGATGATATCCATTTTTACCTCTTTGCAACTGCGCTTGTTGCAGCGGATCAGACAACCTATGCGCATTCAGAGTCTTCACCGCTCAAACTAATTAGTGTATATACACATTATATACACTTGCCAAGTGATGTCAAGTAGTTTTTCCAGGTCCGATACATTCCTATAACGGTCTTATGAGAAGGTTGGCAAGAATGAACCTGTATGCTTTGCGGATGAAGGCCCATTTGAAATACGGGATTCTTGGGAATGTCAAACTTTGATGATATAATACTTAAGAACGAGGAAATTCCATAGTCGAGATAATTAGCAGGTTAATTAAATATGGGTGAAAGCAGATTTGTATCTTACTCAGGCGACGAAAAAGAGATAGTCAGACAGGGGATCGGAGCAATCCGTTCTGTTTTGATCGGCAATGATGAATCTGCAAAACTCCGCTTGCTTTTATGTCTTGACTGGTTCATGGATCCTTATTACGGATAGGATATATCCGATATTAAGGATGAGCTGATAGATCTATTACAGGAAGTAATAGTTTTCGATGACTCACGGTTTGTTAAGGAAGATGCCTTGGATCTTTTGTCTTCTTATGTCTGCGGGCCTTTCCCGATCCTTGAAGAGAACATAGGGAAAGTGGAGGAGAAGCTTCTGCCTAATGTTGAATACGTGGTTAACATGCACAGAATCGAACAAATTGAACCGGTCATGGTAGAGGAGTGCAACCGTTTGCATAAAGAACACAAAAGCAATTTCCCGTGGATCTCTGACCGTGTCTGGATCTTATATGACACAAAGCTCTCGACAAGTCTTTACTATGAAAGCAAAAAGTCGGATATAGAAATGTATTGGCTCTTTGAAAACGGAGAATTGCTTAAAGGCGTGCGGTATGAAGGAAGTTGTTTTTCGCTGGTGAACGAAAAAGGCTTATATCTTCGTCCGGAAATTCACTTCAACATCCTTCTTAAAGAAGGGAAAGCCCTGATCGCTTATTACTTCGGAAGCAGGTATGCGAGATGCATGGAGTACGATTTGATATGCGTTGATGATAAATACAGTATTTGCAATAAGAAAGATGTGTGGGTCAGTTAACTATTGAATATTCCAAACAAAGAACATATTGACAAATAGAAATTATTCTATTATTCTTACAGATAGGAACTTTTCTATCTGAGGTGACACATGAAAGATAAGTATACAAACACTGCCAAAATGCTTAAAGCGTTATCGGATCCCAAGCGTCTTAAGATTATAGATATGCTTTCCAGAGGCGAATTGTGTGCATGCATAATACTCGAAGAGTTTCATATAACCCAACCAACATTGTCACATGATATGAAGGTTCTCGTCGAATCCGGATTGGTTAACGACAGGCGCGAAGGCAAGAATATATATTATTCAATTGATAAGGATGCGTATATTGAATTATCCGAATCTTTGAAATCAGTGTTTGAGTAAGGCAAGAAGGAGTTATTTGATCTTAACTACAGCCGTCGTAAGGCGGCTAAATAAAAGGGAAACATATAGAAATATAGTTATATTTCGATTCTAGGTGATTTAATATGTGGGAGTTTATCCAAGACCAACTGTTTGGAATGAAGTGGCTAAATGATATTATTGGGTTTCTGCTGTCGTCGTTCGGGGTAAATACTGAATCAGCAGTTGTTTCAGCTATTCGGTTCTTTCTTTACGATGTAATAAAGATAGTTCTTCTTCTGTGCTTTCTGGTATTTGTTATATCGTTTATTCAGAGTTACTTTCCCCCGGAGAGAAGTAAGCAGATAATGAGAAGATTTCACGGGATCGGAGCAAATATTGTCGGAGCTTTATTGGGGACTGTAACCCCCTTCTGTTCATGTTCTTCAATTCCCATCTTCATGGGATTTACAAGTGCAGGACTACCTCTTGGTGTAACGTTCTCTTTTTTGATTTCCTCCCCTATGGTTGATCTTGGAAGCCTTATACTTCTGATGAGTATTTTCGGAATAAAGACAGCAATCGTATATGTGATCATGGGCCTGATAATCGCAGTTGCGGGCGGAACAATCATCGAAAGGCTCAAGATGGATGATCAGGTTGCGGATTTCATCAAAGCAAACAAGAGCAAGGTTAATGTGAATTCTCCAAAACTTAGGATTAAGGACAGATTAATCTATTCAAAAGATCAAGTCATATCAACACTTAAAAAGGTATTTTCATACATTCTGATCGGGGTTGCGATCGGTGCAGTAATACATAATTGGATACCGCAGGAATGGGTACAAACCGTTCTAGGAAGCACGAATCCGTTTGGCGTTGTGTTGGCAACAGTGCTTGGGACTCCGATGTATGCAGACATGTTCGGAGTAATTCCCGTAGCAGAAGCTTTGTTGGGTAAAGGTGCATTACTGGGTACTGTATTAAGCTTTATGATGGCTGTTACAACTCTAAGCTTGCCGTCACTTGTGATGCTAAAGAAAGCTATAAAGCCGAAACTACTGGCAGTTTTTATAGGAATATGCGTAATCGGGATAATACTGGTGGGATACATTTTTAACATAGCACAACAATTATTAATATAAAACAGGAGGTATCAAAATGAAAGAATTAGATTTTACGGGCAAAGTATTTGTTGTTACAGGAGCGGCATCCGGTATCGGAAGAAGTTGTGCCGAACAGCTTCTGGAATCAGGTGCAATGGTAATCGGTATTGATCTGGCAAAAAGCGATCTTGCTTATGATACTTACAAGCATTACATGGCAAGTATTACGGACGAAGAAGCTATCAGAAAGATCACTGATGATGTCATATATAATTACGGAAAGATAGACGGACTAGTCAATGCTGCCGGAATCTGGGGGAACAGTAAGCCGTTCTTTGATACGGAGACTTCTGAATGGGAACGGATCATATCTGTTAACCTCACTGGAACCTATATTGTCTCAAAGTTCGTGGCCAATGCCATGATACCTAATAAGAGCGGAAAGATCGTTAATATAAGTTGCCTTAGAAGTACAATATTCAGAAATAATATGACTGATTATGCAGCATCAAAAGGCGCTGTTGTTGCATTGACATCAGCAATGGCTTTAGATCTTGCACCATATAATATCAGAGTAAATGCTGTTGCTCCCGGATTCATATATACTGGTATGACGAAAGGATCTTTTGATAACGAGGAGATAAGGAAGCAGTCAGAAACCCTTATACCTGAAGGACGGCTCGGGCAACCTGAAGATATATCCAAAGTTGTCTTGTTTCTTCTCTCGGATCTTTCAGATTATATAAACGGAACCAATGTATTTGCAGACGGCGGGTACCATATACAAAAGTAACTTATAATTCACATAAGCAGTAAAGAGGAATATGTTTTATGGTGTTTAGAGTTGAAGAGCATTCTGATACAGAAATAATTAAGGGTTTATTTGTTGAGTATTCTCATATCAAAGGGGCAGAAAGCTGCTTTGTCTCATTTGATAAAGAATTGAATGATCTGGAAGGATATTATTCCGGCGGAGCAATATTGATCGGATATGAAGAAGACAAACCTGTGGCATGTGTAGCTGTCAAAAAGATAAATAGCGAAACATGTGAAGGAAAACGCTTATTTATCAAACCTGAATATAGAGGAAAAGGGTATGCCCGGATAATGATCAAAGCAATGACGGACAAGGCCTCTGAACTTAGATTCAAAGAAGTTGTTTTCACGACCAAACCGGCTGTCATGAGCGTTGGATACGGTCTGTATAAACGAATGGGGTTTGAAGAATTATCCGAAGAGAATGGAATTGTCTCTATGAGAATAGATCTTAGCAAGATGAATTAAGTTCCTTTTGAATGTTAGTCAGGCAAATCAGGAATTAATATAACTAACAAACAATCAAACACAAAAGAGCTTCGTACCAATTTTAGTCATCATACCTTACAAAAGTTCTTCCACCATCGAAAGAATGATTATACATTGAATACATAGACGTATTATCTTCATTATTATATGAAGACAAATCTATCTTCAGATAATCTTTCCATTCAAAAGTTTCTATCTCAGGATATGCAAGATATACATAGATTATTCTATGATTAGTATCGTCTATTAAGGCGTATTCATATGTGCCCGCAAATCCATCAATCGTAATGTAGGCAGGATAATTGTAAGAATCGCTGTCATAACACACTATATTTGTATATTCTTCTCCTCCTGACCTTATAGTCATCTGCAGATTTTCAAGTCTTTCCATCTCGCTATCAAACTGTTCGGAAGAGAATTCACATTCTAAAATCATGACTGAATCTGTATCAAAAATTCCTGTACTAAATCTGGCAATGTAATTGCTATTCTCATTATTCACGATATTTTCGTCAGGAAATATGGACAGATTGCTGTCTAAATCTCTATTGTAGGTAGAGATAATATTTGATTTGCTGTATTCCGATAACGTACTAGTCTCGGAAACATTCCAATGAAACATGGTTGTGAGAAGTCCGAGGATAGAAAGCACTGCCAGAACAAATACAACAACACTTATTGGGAGAAGAACCTTGCGAAGTTTTCTAACTTTCCCCTTATTCACTCTTCCCATAACCTGCGTTATTCTGATAACACCCATGCCGGAAATCACAAGACCAATTACAACAACACAAAATATGCATCCTCTAAGCTGTGAATACCTTAAAAATGTACTTTCCCCGGGAACAATATCTATGACAAACGGAATAATCCACAATGCAAGAAATATAAGCGCACATCCGAAAATGCTTCCGAAAAGTTTCTTGATTAGGTTTTCCTTCTCTGTTTCTGAATAATCTGCTACCTTTACGAGGGTATCCTTCATTTCTTCTGTCATGTTCTCACTTTTCCTTTCTCCATCAATAAGCTCACGAATATCCACATCATAATAATCCGCCAGCTCAACCAAAATTGACAAGTCCGGCATATTATTACCGTTCTCCCATCGTGACACAGTTCTTGAAGCAACATTAAATTTCTCGGCAAGCTGTTCCTGTGTCAGATTTTTTTCTTTTCTAAGTTCCTTTAGAAATGAACCTATCTTTGCCTGATTCATTAGGCTTACCTCCTTTCAATGCTTCAAGTATGTCTCGTCCGATTCAGTTTTAACACGACATAAAGTGAGAAAAAGCCGTATTTAAGAACCGGACACGATGTGTCTTGTTTGATTTTAATACATTTAACCTATATTTTATCCTCATTCCCCATACTAAGGAAAACTGATGATTTATTCGACCAATATCGTATCACAAAAGCTATTGCTATACTATTAGCCAAGAAGCTTTCTATGTAAGTTCTTGATAATTGAATCCTTTATCACTGTATACAGTATACTCTTTTAGGTCTCTTTCTCTGTAAACTGCTGCCCTCATTATTTCATCTTCCGCCCCCCTCGAAAAGCAAGGCTCCGTCCTCATATCACCCCAAGTTTTCTATTCTGTTTAATTCATATTTTACATTTCTTGCTATCCTACCAAATCGTTTTTCTAAAAACACCTAGTCTGTATACTTTCTCATAACTATGCTAATATAATAATAACAATTTTTGTTTAATGGAGGATAGATATATGTTAAACCTTACACCAATCTTATTTTTCCCACTAAAAATCAGAAGAACTTTTCTCATTCTTCCTTTTTTTATTGTCTTTGGAATTATATTAATTCCAATTTTCGTTTTTATGTTCGCTCTAATGTCGGCTCCCGACGAGTACGCAATGGCCGTAATTGCCTTGATTTTTATTGTATTCTCTATTCTCATCTGGTTACCGGCTATAATTATTTCCCTTATCAAGTTCTATAAGATCGCAGCCAAAAAAGAAAACTCTCCTTTCCGCCTCATTCCAGAAGCTCCAGAAGGAACCTTATCTAAGTTACCTATTTCTATTGATTTTGAATCAATACCACGAGTTATTATTTATCGCATTTTAACTCAAGATGAAATCGCGAAGTCTTTGTCTAGCTCAATAATTCCAACATTAAATGCAAATAATACCACTGCGCAAGACACTTTCAAAATCACAGAACTAATGGTAAACCAGAATCACAAAGTATGTATGATACCAAAACTTAATTCTGGCCTTTTGCTTAGTACATTTGGTCTCGCTTCTCCTCGAATGCAACAGTCTATTTGCTGGATTGTTTTCACTGGTGATACATTCGATGCCTTTATGAATGAATTTAACAAACACGACAATATAATCAAAACCAAAAAATTAAGCGATATCGAAGCAAAATACATTATCGACGGCTTCGCTACTCACGGTCTTTAATATGCCAGTAATTAATTGAAGCAAATAACCGATTTAACCAACAAGGTCCAAATCCACTTCTTCAATTACTGTTCCACCCTAGGCAAAAACAAAAAACCAGCCCTATCGGACTGGTTTTTTTGGCGGAGACGGTGGGATTCGAACCCACGTGGCTTTGACACCAAACGGTTTTCAAGACCGCCTCGTTATGACCGCTTCGATACATCTCCGTATTCAGTTGTGTGTTTCCCATTATACACGTTGACGGAGCAAAGGAAAGAAAAATAGGAAAGAAATTCTTTCTTTTGGAAATAAAAGAAGCACCACCTAAGTGATGCTTCTATTTACTGTATATACCTACAAACATCGATATATTTAGTATTTGTCTACATTCAAACGGTCACGGAATGAATCAGTTTTTTAAGCACGATATCGGTATAATGTATATTCCATCTTCACGCCTGTATGCATAATCTCCAATTCCGACAATTATTGCCATGAACGATGGTTTATTCATCTTTGTAGTGTCAATCTTATCCTGTAAAGAATTGAGATTCACAGCCCCTTCCTCTATGAGCTTGTTTCCGCCTAGCTTGATCTCTATAAGACCATACGTTCCATTTCTCATGTGTATCACCGTATCACATTCAAGACCAGACTTATCTCTGTAATGGTATACACTTCCACCCAATGACTCACTGTATACTCTGAGATCTCTGACACACAGAGTCTCAAAGAGCAATCCAAGAGTATTCAGATCATTGACCAGATCTCCAGGATTAATACCAAGTGCAGCAGTCGCGATTGATGGATCGACAAAGTACCTGGTATTAGATGTGCGAATAGCTGTCTTTGAACGGAGATTAGGATTCCACGCTGGCATTTCTTCTACTACAAATATCTTCTTGAGAGCATTAATGTAACTTACAATAGTGTCCTCGTTCAACGATTCTACATCATTAGTTGCGATATCATCTTTAATGAGAGTATTAGGCACCTGACTGCCTTGATTTCTTGCATATGAACGCATTAGTTTTCTAACTCTGTCAGGGTTTTTGTTCACTCCATCAGCCCGGTTTATATCCGATTTAACAACTGCATCGTAGTAATCAACAGATTGAGCCAAAGCCGCTCTCTCCTTCATGTCTATAGCACGCGGCCACCCTCCGCGACATATTAGAAAGGCTAATCTGTCTATATCCATATCGCTTGTTCCGGAGATCGTTTGGGGAGATGAGAACAATTCTCCCAAGCTCACTTCTCCACTTGACTCTTCCGATTCGAATAAAGACATTGGCCGCATAGTAAGCCATGTAAATCTTCCCGTTCCGGAATGCATGATCTCATTGGATTCGACAGGTACAGCTGAACCAGTTAATATGAACTGTCCCTCTTCATCACGACTGTCAACTTCATATCTCGCAGCATCCCAGAGTTTGGGAGCAATCTGCCATTCATCGATGAGCCGAGGGGTATCGCCTTTCAAAAGCCTGGCGGGATCGATTTCAGACATCTGGATATTTACGTCCCTTTTCCCTGGTTCATCCATTCTAATAATACTTTTGGCCAACTGCATAGCAGTAGTAGTTTTACCGCACCATTTCGGTCCTTCTATAACAACTGCACCTTTTTCTTCGAGTTTATCTATCAGTATACTATCTGCTATGCGTCTTTTGTAATTCTTCATTATGTCACCTCACTGTATAAAGAATAGGGCTTTGCAGGAATAATGTCAATATTTTTCGGCGTTTTAGTTCGATGTTTTTCGGCGTTTTGGCAATATTTTATTCGTCAATATGCTCTTAACAGCTCTTGAACATAAAAGTACCCCCGTAAATTGTAACATCACTGTCCAACTTATGGGGGTAACTTCACTCATTATGGCGGAGACGGTGGGATTCGAACCCACGTGGCTTTGACACCAAACGGTTTTCAAGACCGCCTCGTTATGACCGCTTCGATACATCTCCATATGTTATCCGCGTTTACTGCCTTGATATAATACTCGGATTTGTGTTTTATGTCAATGTTTCTTTTCGATAGAGGCGGCAGAAAATGCTTGGTTTAGCCGAGAATTTCAACTAATCTATCAAGATCTTCGAAATTCTTATAGTCGATTACAATTTTGCCTTTGCCCTGGCTTGCGTCTGTAATCTTAATTTTTACTCTAGAACCAAGACTCTTCTTGAGCTTAGTTTCTACCTCTTTTGTGGAGAGTTTTACTTGCTCGCTTACTTCACTAGTCTTCTTTGTCGCATTTCCAAAGTTTTCTCCAGCTTGAGCAAGGCGCTTAACATATTCTTCTGCCTGACGAACAGTCATGTCCTTAGCAATGATTGTCTCTGCAGCCCTTTGCTGATCTTCCTTGTTCTTAAGAGATAGCAAGGCTTTAGCGTGTCCTGCACTTAGATCACCATTAATGATAAAGTCTTGAATTGACTCATCGATATTAATTAGACGAACTGTGTTTGCGATTGTTGCTCTTGGCTTTCCGAGCTTTTTGGCAAGCTGCTCCTGACTCATCTTGTGAGTCTTAAGAAGATTATCCATTGCGTATGCTTCTTCAAGTGGGTTTAAGTCAGCTCTTTGAATATTCTCGATGAGAGCTTGTTCCATTGTTTCTTTATCAGTTAGTTCACGAACAATTGCTGGAATAACTGTTAGACCAGCTAATCTAGATGCTCTCCATCTTCTCTCACCTGCAACAATTCGATATCCAGTTCCTTTTTTCTGAACTATAATAGGCTGAATTACACCATTTTCTTTGATTGATTCAGCAAGCTCATTTAGTGCTTCATCATCGAATTTTTTTCTTGGTTGTCCTTCGTTTGGACTGATGTCATTTATCTTCAAATCAACAACAGAATCCTTCGCACTCTCTGGGATTCCTTCTGTAGATAATAAAGCTCCCAAACCTTTGCCTAACCCTTTATTTGCAGCCATTTTGCACCTCCCATAATATAGATAGTTGTCTATATAATATTTATTCCTTTGTTCTTTGTATGAATTCCTTTGTTAAGGCTTCGTAAGCCTTTCCGCCCTTACTCTTAGCATCATAATCTGATATTGCCAGACCGTGACTTGGAGCCTCTGCAAGACGTACATTTCTTGGAATTACAGTCTTAAATACTTTATCTCCAAAATAGTTGTCTACTTCCTGCTTAACCTGTCTTGTAAGTTGAGTTCTCTGATCAAACATTGTTAATACTACACCGAGAATGCCAATAGATGGATTTAGCTTTTTCTTCACAATATTGATTGTATCAATAAGCTGTGTAAGTCCTTCTAATGCGTAGTATTCACCCTGAATTGGAACAATTACACCTGTCGATGCTGTAAGAGCGTTTATTGTTAGTAATCCTAGTGAAGGAGGACAATCAATCATGATATAGTCATAGTTATCAACTACTTCACTAATTGCATTCTTAAGTATCATCTCACGAGACATAGCACTTACTAATTCAACCTCTGCTCCAGCAAGATTGATATTTGTAGGACAGATATCTACGTTATTTGCACTTGTTTTGCAAATTGCTTGACTAATTGGTACTTCATTTACAAGAACATCATATACAGAGTTTTCTAATGCTCCCTTATCGATACCAAATCCGCTTGTTGCATTTCCTTGAGGATCAAGATCAATCATTAGGACTTTCTTTTTCTTTTTTCCTAGAAATGCACATAGACTTACTGTTGTTGTTGTTTTACCAACTCCACCCTTTTGATTTACGATAGAAATAATGTTTGTCATCGTGAAATCTCCTTATTATTATAATTATATACATATAATATAACAGAATTACTTCATTTTCCGTGTTTCATGTTCTTTACAATAATTGTTCCACGTGGAACAAATGATACACTATTGTATTTTAATTTATAAATAGACAAATGAGTTTATAACACTATATCAGAATAATTAGTTGTTTTTATAAAGCAACATGTTCCACGTGGAACATGTTGGTATTTTACATATAAGAAAACATATGATAATTATCGAACAAAATTTTGAAGCTCGTGAAACAATATAAAAAATGCTATTGTTCCACGTGGAACAATAAGAAAGCGGCTAGAATTAAGTCTTCTAGCCGCTCGTATATCAAAATAATAACAATAATGAGAATTATGAATCAATATTAGCAAGAGTAGCATTCTCCTGGATAAACAACTTACGTGGTTCAACCTGATCACCCATTAAAAGAGTAAATGTCTCGTCAGCTGCTTGAGCATCAGCAACAGTAACCTTAAGTAGTTTACGAGTTGCTGGATTCATTGTTGTATCCCAGAGTTGTTCAGAACTCATCTCTCCAAGACCCTTATATCTCTGAATTGATGGGTTTGCCCATCCTGTTTCTTGCTTAATCTTCTCAACTTCTGCATCATCATAAGCGTAATAAGCTTCTTCACCCTTATAAACCTTGAATAATGGTGGACAAGCAATATAGATATTACCATTCTCAACTAGTGGACGAAGATGTCTATAAAAGAATGTAAGAAGAAGTGTTCTGATATGAGAACCATCTACATCGGCATCGGCCATGATAATTACCTTATGGTAACGAAGTTTAGAAATATCGAAGTCATCACCAATACCAGCACCAAGAGCCATAACTACAGGCTGAAGCTTCTCATTAGAATATACTTTATCAATTCTAGCCTTCTCTACGTTAAGCATCTTACCCCATAGTGGAAGAATAGCTTGATATTTTCTTTCTCTACCCTGCTTAGCGGAACCACCAGCAGAATCTCCCTCTACAATAAAGATTTCACAGAATTCAGCTTCATTAGACTGACAGTCAGCAAGCTTACCAGGAAGAGAATTAGACTCGAATACAGTCTTTCTTCTTGTCATCTCACGAGCCTTCTTAGCTGCTTCACGAGCACGTGATGCTGAAAGGCACTTATCCATAATAATCTTCGCAATATCTGGATTTTCTTCGAAGAAAGTCATTAATTTATCAGTGACAGCAGCTTCTACCATTGGACGAATCTCTGCGTTACCAAGCTTAGACTTAGTCTGACCTTCGAACTGTGGTTCAGGAATCTTAACAGAAATAATTGCAGAAAGACCTTCTCTTGTATCATCACCTTGTAGCTTAGCATCACTATCCTTAAGATATTTATACTTTCTAGCATAATCGTTAACAACACGAGTCATTGCAGTTCTAAATCCAGTTAAGTGTGTACCACCTTCAACTGTTGCAATGTTATTAGCATAAGAATAAACATTCTCACGATAAGATGAATTATATTGAATAGAAATCTCTACAAAACATTCTCCATCAGCAGACTTAGTAGCCATATAGATTGGAGGATTATGAAGAGGTTCCTTATTCTTATTCAAGTATTCAACGAATGAGATAATACCACCATCATAATGTAATACCTTACGAAATGGCTCTTCAGGACGTAAATCATTAAGAATAATAGTAACTTCTGAATTAAGGAAAGCCATCTCACGATAACGATTAAGCATTGTCTCAAAATTGAAGTCAATAATAGGGAAAATCTCGTTATCAGGTAAGAATGTTGTTGTAGTTCCTGTCTCAGAAAGATCACATTCTCCGATAATATGAAGAGGAACAGTCGTAGCACCGCGTTCAAATTCAATCTCATAGATTTTACCTTCTCTACGAACCTGAACAACCATATGTGATGATAAAGCATTAACTACAGAAGCACCTACACCATGAAGTCCACCAGATACAGAATAAGCTCCACCACCAAATTTTCCACCAGCATGAAGAACTGTATGTACTACTTCAACAGTTGGAATGTGCATCTTAGGATGCTCACCAACTGGAATACCAGAACCGTTATCTGTAACAGATGCAGAACCATCTTTATTGATTACAACATCAATTGTGTCACAACGACCAGCAAGAGCTTCGTCTACTGAGTTTGCAACAATCTCATAAAGAAGGTGATGTAAACCTCTTTCTGTTGTGTCACCAATATACATACCAGGACGCTTACGAACAGCTTCAAGTCCTTCCAGAACTTGAATATCTTCTTCTGCATAATCCTTAGCATTAGATGTATCAAACTGATCTTGACCTGCACTTGCAGCCTTGATATGTTCCATTGACTCTTCATTGTAGTCATCAAGAAGAGCTCGTGGGTTCTCAGCAAGATTTCTTTGCTCGTCATCATCCTCAATTGGCTGATGATAAAGGTCTAATTCTTGATTTTTGTCTTCCATCTTAATCTTTATCCTCTCTTCTCTTAGAAATCAGCTATAAGCATTGATTTATAAGGTTTTGTAACAATGTTAAATTAGTCATTCAAGTCAAATTTGTTGCTGTTAAGTCGCTTATTTAGGACAGAACTTGATACTGGAGATACATAAGTTTTATCCTTCGTTAGAACAAGACTCTTAGGTATATCACCTCGTAAATATTCAAGCCTGTTAGATTCATCTTCAGCCTTCAAAAAAGCATTAATATCTTTGTTAGAAGGTGATACTTCATCTAAATTAATAATTGAGCATATGGAAGAATCAATAACTGTCATGTCATCACCAATATGAACATACATAATAATTCCTCCAAAACTAAATAAACAAATCGCATAACAAACTCAATTTGAAGACTAGTATAAATCTTACTATAATATTATATCATATAATATGCTTATTATAATATATAGAAATTAACAATCTGGATAAACTTTTCCAGCTTCGATTTTGAAGAATTTTGGTTCTTCATTAGTTTTAAGGAGTTGCTTGATTTCCTTTTCGATATAGGAACGATCTGTGCAGGTAATGAAGATTTGTGCGTCAACCATTCCTGATAATAATGCCACTCTTCGATTGATATCTAGTTCTGAGAAGACATCGTCAAGAAGAAGAATTGGTGATGTGGATGTGATTTGGCGCAATATCTCAAGTTCAGCGAGCTTAATTGAGAGAGAAGCAGAACGCTGCTGGCCTTGAGAAGAGAAATTCTTCATGGATAAACCGTTAAGAGAAATATCAAGCTCATCTTTATGAATTCCGGACATTGTGATGCCATGTTCAATGTCATTTTGACGGTTTTTGGTAAGGCGAGATAAGACAATATCGTGGACATTAGCCTTTATACCTTCTAGAATCGCCGTAGAAGCCGTTCCGCTAATAAAACGAGAAAGAATATCTTCATCTTTTACAAAGGCTTCTAGAGCCTCAGAAACGCCTGAAATGGTATCATATCGAATCTGCAAGTCTTCTTTGTTCGAAGAAATAATCAAATGGTGCTTATGAGCATATTCAGAAAGCAAAAGAGCAAAGCGATATCGTACAATTATTATTTCAGAAGAAACTTCTGCTAGTGGATAATCCCAATAATCTAGAAGCATATTTACATCAGCTGAATTGTTGAATTTTATATCCTTGAGAGTCTTATTTCGCTGCATAAGAATATGATTAAAAGTGTGAAGGAGCTTGGTGTAAGACGGGATGCTTTTCGAGATTAGGAGGTTAAAGAATCTGCGTCGTACTGAAGGGGCTCCTTTGATGAGAGATAGGTCTTCCGGAGCGAAAATAACAGTGTTACAAATGCCTAGAAATTCAGATATTCTGGATAATTTGATATTATCCTGAGCAATTTTGCGATTTGGCGTGTTCTGAAGAGAATAATCGACAGAAAGCTTGGTCTCGTAGCCATCTTTATCAAGACAATTCATAGCGATTGAATAATTATCCATACCAAAAGGAATCATGTCTGAATCCTTCGAAGTACGATGAGAAGACAGACATGAACAAACGTTGATTGCTTCAACTATATTAGTTTTACCCTGAGCGTTAGAACCGTAAAAGATATTAATTGAAGGAGAAACTTCTATCTTCAAATCGTGATAATTACGGAAATCATTAAGCTCAATAGACTTAATAATCATATGAATTAATTATCCAGATATATCTTATGAATTACGACGAAGTGGCAAGAGCATGTATGTATAAGCTTCGCCATCAAGTGGCTTAATGAAGCAAGGGCCTACAGAACCATTAAATTCGATACAAATTTGCTCATCTTCAACATTCTTAAGAACATCGATAAAGAAACGTGAATTAAAGCTGATATCGATATTATTTCCGCTGATTTCTGCTGGAATAGATTCCTTAGAATTACCGTGCTCTGTAATAGCTTCGATTGTAATCATCTGATCATTATTCATAGAAATATCTACAGATGCTCTGTGATCACCAGATTCTGCACTAATAACGATAGAAGCACGCTCAATTGCATCAAGCATTAGCTGCTTATTAATTGTTACTACAGATTGTGGATTGTGAGCAATGATCGACTTATATGCGATAAATTCTTCAGTAATCAAACGAGATACAATCTTAACATTTCCAATATCAAAGAGAATGTGGTTGTTTGATGTATATAGAATTACTTCATCATCGTCATTCTTGTCATCAAAAATCTTAGCTGCTTCGTTCAAAGATTTACCAGGAACAATAAAGTTCATAATTGGATATTCAGAACCTACATGACTTGTACGAATAGCCATTCTAAATCCGTCAACAGCAACTAATGTAATATTGCTGCCATCACATTCGAAGTAGCAACCGTTAAGATTTTGTCTGTGCTCATCCTTAGATACAGCAAAAATAGTGCTGCTAATCATCTTCTTAAGAATAGCTTGTGGAAGAATGATTTTATTATTGTTCTCAATTGTTGGAATCTTAGGATATTCCTCTGAACCAAGTCCCTTAATATTGAAGCAAGCAGAACCACTCTCAATAACAACATTATTCATAGAATCTGAAGTAATAGAAATCATATCATCTGGAAGCTTACGAATGATGTCACCAAAAATCTTCGAATTGATAACTACTGTACCTTCACGCATAACATCTGCAGGAATTTCTGCTTCAATTCCAGTTGCGAGGTCATAACCAACAAGCTTTACCTTATTGTCAATTGCTTCAATATAGATTCCTTCAAGAATTCTGACAGTAGAATTAGATTTAACAGCCTTCTGAACAATTGAAACAACGTGATCTAAATTAGCCTTATTACATGTAAACTTCATAAATAATATCCTGCCCTTCATAAGTAGTTTTCTAACTTACATATTATATACTATAAGAGAGAATTTTTGAACATTAGATGTATTATATTATTAGAATCAAATTAGGGCTTTTTGGGACAATTATGAATAAAGAAGCATAGATTTGATATTTTTTGCTTCTCTTTCGAAAAGCAGCCGACATATATTCATTTTTTTGTGAATAAACTTTTTATTATTTGCTTTATTATAGAGTGTGAATTTGTTGAAAACTGCTCTTAAGTACTGATAAATAAGGCTTTTCGAAGAGGAAAACTTGTGAATATCATGTTGATTATGATGTTGAAAACTATCACTTTTGAACATTGTTAAATATCCACATTTTATCAACACGAAGTTATTAACATATGCACACAAAAATGTGGAAAACAAAAATATGATATTTTCGCAAGTCTCATAAACATATAATTGTTTACAAGATTCATTTTTGTCTCATTGTAGTCTTGATAAAGTCTAGTTAAAGTGGAAGCATCTTCTTAATTTCTTCTATATGCTTGTTATAAGAATCGTCGCTTGATACTTTCTCGATAGAATGCATTACTGTTGCATGATCTCTGCCACCAAATAGCATACCTATCTTCTTAAGTGGCAAATCGAGATATTCACGGCAAAGATACATTGCTGTATTACGAGCAACAAGGATGTCTCTGTTACGAGCATTAGATACAATCTTCTCAGGACTAATTTCAAAATATTGAGAAACCTTATTAATTACAATCTCATAAGTCAATGTTTGACGCTTATTTGGCGAGAAGAAATTATCTAGCTGCACTTTAACATCACTCAAAGTTATGTCGACTTTGTTAGAAAGCGCGATAACGGAAGTAACAATATTGTACGCACCATTAAGGGAGCGAATATTATCTGTCGAATTCTCACAAATATAATTTGTAATTTCTGGGTCAATAGTAATATCATCAGATTCAGATTTCTTCAAGAAAATTGCCTTACGAGTCTCATAATCTGGTGGCTGAACGTCCATTGTATAGCCGTTCTGGAAGCGTGAAGTAAGTCGCTCATCAAGTGTCGTAAGATTTGATGGAGCTTTATCAGAAGTAATTACAATTTGCTTACCAGCATTAATTAGCGCCTCAAAAGTATTGAAGAATTCTTGCTGTGTACCTTCTTTGTTAATAAGGAACTGAATATCGTCAATTAGAAGAATATCTACAGTTCTATAACGATTGCGAAAAGGCTCAAACTGCTTAGAATTAATACATGAGATGTAATCTGTTGTAAATTGCTCACATGTTGTGTAAATAACATTGAGATTTGGATTCTTCTCAAGTGCTCTGTTACCAATAGCATGCATTAAGTGTGTCTTGCCAAGACCAGAATTACCCCAGATAAATAGTGGATTGAAATGACTTTGTCCTGGCTTATCGGCTACCTGAATAGATGCTGCATTGGCAAATCTATTACAATCACCAACAACGAAATTGTCGAATGTAAAACTAGAGATGATATTTGTCTTGCTAGTGCTTTTTACTGTGTTGTCGATAACTTTCTTCTCTGCGATGCTAACTGTAGTAATATCTGTGTCGTCACCGCCTACTATAAAGGAAAGCTTAACATTACCGTCAGCAACGAGAGATACTGCGCCTTGGATAAGAGAATTAATCTCGTTACTAGTGATAATTCCCTTAGAATATTCGTCGCGGCATGAGAGAATGAGTAAGCCATTTTGATACTTGATAGGCTTAATCTTCTTAATGATATTGTCGAAGATAGTAGTGCTGATTCTGGAGTCGAGTTCCATAATTTCTAGCGCTTTATTCCACAATTCGATAGACATATTTACCCCCTTGCCCTCTTAAACGAAAAAGTACACCTATCATATCACGAAATCTTAGTATTATTGTTACAAATTTACTGTTATAATTTTGTTGTGTTGAACAAAATTTGAAAAGTGGTTATAAAGATGAATGATAGAACAAATAATGATTTCGATAATAGAAATATTAAACAGGATGGAAATGATCTTGGAATTAGACGCGTTTATTCTGAAGAGCAGAAAAGAAGGCGCAAGAAGAATAAAATCATCTCTAATATTATTATGACGACAGCATCGGTTTTCTTGATTGCTGCTATTATTTTGCTTGCAATTGATCCTATCAAGAATTATAGAAGACAACAAATTGTCGATGATGCTTTAGTAAATATCAATGAACAAATTGAGATTAACATAAGTGCGAATATCGAAAATGGCATAGCAAACGGAGCTAATGGTGATATTAATAATGAGATTTTGCCAACGGTGACAATTATTGTTCCAAGAGATGCAAATCAGATAAATGGTGAAGATACTGATTTTTTCGGAAGTGATGCAGAAAGAGCACAATTTATGGCTGAGATGAATCAACAGATGGCAGCTTTACCAGAGAATGTTAGTCTTAATTGTATTGGTATTCTTAATATTGAATCTGTTGATATTAATGAGCCGATTTGGGATAACGATACTGTTATTGATTTACGATATGGCGCAGGACATCATCAGACTTCAGTTCTTCCAGGACAAGAGGGAAACTGCACAATTCTTGGACACAGAACTAGAAGAGAGGGTGTGCTTTTCAATGCGTTGGGAGAAGTTGAATTTGGTGATATCATTGAAGTTACTTTGATTTCTGGTGAACAAATTGAATATGTGGTTGATGAGATTTTGGTTGTAGAAGCAGAAGAGCTTCCAAACCTAGTTGATGGCGACGATGGAACTGGATCACAAATCACACTTGTCACCTGTACGTATACAAATGAGGGTAAGAAAAGGCTTATAGTAATAGGACATATTCCAGCGCCACCAGAAGGAAATGTTGGCTAATAAGCTAATTGATGGAATTTGAATTTATTGAATAAGAAGGTGAAATAATGAGTATTAGAAGATTTATAGCGCGAATTGCTGCGAAATTTGTTCATTTTTGTCTCAAATTGGCAGGAAAGGGTGCAACAGCTCTGCCTGGTAAGATTGCAATCAAGATTTGTCCAAACATAATTGAGCTAGAAGCAAAGGGCAAGCGTATCATTACTATTACTGGTACAAACGGCAAGACAACGACGACGCACATGATTGCTGATATTTTGGCAGATATGGGTTATGAAGTTTGTACTAACTCAGCTGGCGCGAACCTTGCTATTGGTATTGCAACAGCAATGATTTGTAAGAAGACTAAGGGTAATAAAGGCAGTGAGAAGGTGTATGTTCTTGAAGTAGATGAAGGTGCTTTCTCGAAAATAGCTGGAGCACTTAACCCAGAAGTTTGTCTTGTTACAAATATTTACGAAGATCAGCTTGATAGATATGGAAGTCTAGATGGCATCTATGCATATATCAAGAAGGGCATAGAAGCTACGAATGCGAAGATTGTAATAAATGGCGACAATTCATATGTAAATAAGCTTGAGACTATTTGTCCAGAAAGAACAGTTTTCTATGGATTAGATGGTGAGAGCGTGAAGTTTAACAATGTTAAATATGCTGATAAGGTGCCATATCTCGTTAATTCTCGTGAAGATTCTAATCGTAAGTGGAAGTTTGACGTGAAATATGATTTGGGTAGTAGTCCATCAGTAGAAGGCTTCACATTCGACATTGGAATGGACGATGAATATAAGAAACTGGAGCTTCGTATTCCGGGCTTTCATAATCTTTATAATACATGTGCGGCAGTTGCTGCAATTACTACATTTGTTTCTATTGGAAATGAGGGAGAAGAGCGTAAGCTTTTCGAGAAGGTTGTGGATTATGCAGCTGGAATAAAGTCGGCTTTTGGACGAATGGAGAAGTTCAGAATTGATGACAAGAGAATTTGTATGCTATTAGTGAAGAATCCTGCAGGATACGAGAGCTCACTCGATTTGGCGTGCGAAGTGGATGACCTCGGTGCGTGGATGGTGCTTCTTAACAATACGGAGTCGGATGGACGCGATATCTCGTGGATTGAGAATGTAGATTTTGAGGGTCGCGTGGGTAAGCTTCCAGAGAAGGTTTATGTTAGCGGTTCATGCTATAAGGAGCTAGGAGAGAGGCTTACGAAGGCTGGATTTAAGGTAGTCGCAGAGGATACGCCGATGGCGATGGAGCTTTTCAAGAAGGCGCTTTCTGAGTGTCCGAAGGACAAATGCTTATATCTTTTGCCAAATTATACGGCGATGTTCAATATTCGTGGAAGAATTAGCGAGCAATTTGGCTTGAAGCTCGTTAACGAATGATTTATAATACCTTGGTTAAAATGGTATTTGCTCTAGCGTACTGATAGGTACTGATATGGACTAGTATTAGGGCTAGTGGAACTAGAGGAGCAAGTGGGAGGTAAATATGGTTAAGGCAATTGTAGGTGCTAACTGGGGTGACGAAGGTAAGGGTAAGATTACAGACTTACTTGCAAGCAAGTCCGATATTGTAATCCGTTTCCAGGGAGGCGCGAATGCGGGACATACAATTATCAATGAATATGGTAAGCTCGCTTTGCACTTGATGCCATCTGGTGTGTGCCATTCAAATATTACAAACATTATTGGAAATGGTGTTGCATTCAATATTCCAAAGTTCATGAAGGAATATAACGATGTAATCGCTGCTGGTGTTCCAGCTCCAAAGATTCTTGTTTCTGATAGAGCACAGATTGTTATGCCATATCATGTGCTTTTCGATCAGTATGAAGAGGAAAGACTAGGCGGTAAGGCATTCGGTTCTACAAAGTCTGGTATTGCTCCTTTCTATTCTGACAAATATGCGAAGATTGGTTTCCAGGTTTGCGAGCTCTTTGACAAGGAAGCATTGAAGGAGAAGCTTGAGCGTGTTCTCGAGGTAAAGAATGCAATTATCACTGCTGTTTACCACAAGGATCCAATTGACTTCGATACACTATATGAAGAGATTTGCAGCTATGCAGATATGGTTAAGCCATTTGTTGCTGATACACAGGCTTTCTTGCACGACGCAATCAAGTCCGGTAAGGAGATTTTGCTCGAAGGTCAGCTTGGTTCCATGAAGGACCCAGACATGGGTATTTATCCAATGGTTACTTCTTCTTCAACACTTGCTGGCTACGGTGCAGTTGGTGCAGGAATTCCACCATATGAGATAAAGGAAGTAATTACAGTTGTTAAGGCATATTCTTCCGCAGTAGGAGCAGGTGCTTTCACATCTGAGATTTTTGGTGAAGAGGCTGACGAGCTTCGTAAGAGAGGTGGAGACGCTGGTGAGTACGGTGCTACTACAGGTCGTCCTCGTAGAATGGGTTGGTTCGACTGCGTTGCGTCTCGTTATGGCTGCCGCGTGCAGGGAGCTACAACAGTTGCTCTTACAGCAATCGACTGCCTCGGATATCTTGATGAGATTCCAGTATGCGTTGCATATGACGTAGACGGCGAGATTACAACAGATTTCCCTAATCCAACAAAGCTTGACCGTGCTAAGCCAGTTCTCAAGAAGCTACCAGGTTGGAAGTGCGATGTGCGTGGCGTGACAGACTTCGACAAGCTTCCAAAGGAGGCACAGGACTATGTGCTCTTCATTGAGAAGGAGCTAGGAGTAAAGATTGGAATCGTCTCCACAGGTCCAAAGCGCGACGAGATTATCTACAGATAAAACACATGAAGTGCGACTTGCAAAAATGCGTCGCACTTTTTTATTACAAAAGAGCTTGCTTTTCGAGCAGGCGCGAAAAGCATTCGAATTCGCACAAAAACTAGAGAAAAATGAATAAGAATTTTTGTTGATTTTTTGCTATCGAGATAGTGCAACATAAAACTATGATGCGATATAATTAAGGATATTTTTTTAGGAGGAAACGATTATGAGCAATGTTCGTCCAGAGACAATGGAAAGAATAACAACACGCGAACTAGCAGATGCTTTTGTTGAAGAGCAGGTAAAGCTAGTAAAGGAGCAGGTAGGAGACAAGAAGGTACTTCTCGCACTTTCTGGTGGAGTAGATTCCTCAGTAGTTGCAGCACTTCTTATCAAGGCAATTGGCCAAAACCTCGTATGCGTACACGTAAACCACGGCCTACTTCGTAAGGGAGAGCCAGAGCAGGTAATAGAAGTATTCAGAAATCAGATGAATGCAAACCTCGTATATGTAGATGCAGTAGACCGTTTCCTCGACAAGCTCGCAGGTGTAGCAGAGCCAGAGCAGAAGAGAAAGATCATCGGAGCAGAATTCATTCGTGTATTCGAAGAAGAGGCTCGTAAGCTTGAAGGAATCGACTTCCTCGCACAGGGAACAATTTACCCAGACATTCTTGAGTCAGGCCCAGTAAAGGCACACCACAACGTTGGTGGACTCCCAGACGATATGCAGTTCGAGCTCGTTGAGCCACTCAAGTTCCTCTACAAGGACGAGGTTCGCGAGGTTGGTCTCGCACTTGGACTTCCAGACAACATGGTATTCCGTCAGCCATTCCCAGGCCCAGGTCTCGGCGTTCGTTGCCTCGGAGCAATCACACGCGACCGTCTCGAAGCAGTTCGTGAGTCCGACGCAATCCTCCGCGAAGAGTTCGAGAAGAACGGCCTCGAGGGCAAGGTATGGCAGTACTTCACAGCAATTCCAGACTTCAAGTCAGTAGGTGTAAAGAACGACGCAAGAAGCTATGAATACCCAGTAATCATTCGTGCAGTAAACACAGTAGACGCAATGACAGCTACAATCGAGAGAATCCCATACGACATCCTCGAAAAGATTACAGCAAGAATTATTTCCGAGGTTGATGGCGTTAACCGTGTTTGCTACGACTTGACACCAAAGCCAACTGGAACAATTGAGTGGGAATAATATCTCTGCCCTTAGGAGTCCCTGAAAACACTGGGACATTAGGTTGTAAGGTTTAGTCTGTGGCAACGTTTTGGCAACAGTTCTGTCAAGACTACAGATTTTTGAATAAAGCTTATTAACAGAGCTATCTGACTTAAGAAAGATCGGATAGCTCTGTTTTTGTTATCATTTCTTTTTCCTGTTGATTGGATGCGGATAAGTAAACTTCCATTCTTAGAACAAGTTCTCCGTCTATCTGGTCTATATGAAGACCGTAGGACTCTTCAAGACTAAACTTAAATTGACAAATCCAGAATTACGTACGAAGATAATAGCAGATGTTGTTACTGGTCAGATTAATGTTAGAGATGTTGTAATCCCTGAATACGAGATTGAGAAGAACATCTTCAGTGTTAATCGACAATTACAATATAACGAGGATAACAGTCGTTTAGCGCTTGATATATATTCTATCAATCTGTTAATGGTGTCTGGCTGACTAAAGAAGTTCCTTTGCATTATTTGGATAAACAGGAGGCATGATGAATGTCGGAGAAAGATAATGATGACAAGAAAAAATATATAAAGAAAAGCCCAGCCGATTTTCTTGTGTTTACTAAGAATGCCGGTGATACTGTTGAGGTTCGAGTGCAAGACAATAATGTTTGGCTCACGCAGAAGGCGTTAGGGCAGTTGTTTGATGTTGACCGTAGCGTTATTGCTAAGCACCTGACGAATATTTTTAAAGAAGGTGAACTTGACGTGAAATCAACTTGTGCAAATTTTGCACAAGTTGCCGATAACGGTAAAACATATCAATATAAGTTTTATAACCTTGCTGCTATTATTGCTGTAGGATATAGAGTAAATTCTGTACGTGCAACACAGTTTAGACAGTGGGCTACTAAGGTATTAGAGACTTTTACAAAGCAAGGATATGTGCTTGATAAGGAAAGACTTATTAACGGTCAGATATTCGATGATGACTATTTTGATCACTTGCTATCCGAGATTCAGGAAATCCGTGCAAGCGAGAGGCGTTTCTATCAAAAGATAACTGATATATATGCGACGGCAGTTGATTATTCGCTTGATAGTAAGATTACTCGTGACTTCTTTGCTACCGTGCAGAACAAAATGCACTATGCAATACACGGCAATACAGCGGCTGAGGTGATATACAACAGAGCTGATCACGAGAAGAAAAACATGGGGCTTACTTCTTGGAAGAATGCTCCGGATGGTAAGACCGTCAAGGCTGATGTCTCAATTGCTAAGAACTATCTTACAAAACCTGAGATGCAGGAACTAAATGAGATTGTCACGATGTACTTGGATTATGCTGCCCGACAGGCAAGAAGACATATTCCTATGACAATGGCTGACTGGGCAGGAAAGCTTGATGCTTTCTTAAAGTTCAACGATGCAGAGATACTTGAAGATAAGGGGAAAGTTACTGCTGAGATTGCGAAGGCTTTTGCGGAGAAAGAATTTGAGCAGTACCGTGTTATTCAGGACAAACTATATCAGAGTGATTTTGATAAGTTGATATCTGACGCAGATTCAGCTTTAGAAGACAAATCGAAGACTGGGTCTGACGATCCCGAAGATGATAACAATGATTCATGACAGCGTTATCAAGTAAACAGCATAATATCAATAGATATCAAGGCTCTTATACATACATTTTGAAGAAAGAATTAATGAGCCAGGCAATGCTGAAATTACAGCGTTTCCTGGTTCTTGTATTTTAGTTAAGACGCTTACAAAAAGAATTAAAGAAAATTGATAAATCAATTAGTAGATGCTACAATCTTTATTAGATTAACAATACAACAATAACTAGCTAAGAGAAGGTGACAATATGGTTTATGAGACTACCGTAGAATTTACTTTGGAAGAATATAAAAAGATGTGCAAGGAAGTCTTTGTTAGACTTTCAAAGGGTTACTTGACTGTAGTAGTGTGCTCATCTTTGGTTTTTCTCATTGTTGCTATTATGTCTATTGCCTTGGGAGAAATTACTTCGGGCATTATCTATTTAATGGGTTCTTTGATTGTTCCTCTGGCCGTATTTGTAGCGCACGCTTATAGAGTAAAGAAAGAATATAATACTAACAAGTCTGTTCAAAATGCGGTTATTTATTTTACTTTTTTTGAAGAAAGATTTGAGGTATCCCGTGCAAATGGAAGCCTAAGCTATGGATACGAGCAAATTTATAAAGTGATAGAGACAAAGGATCGTTTCTACATTTTTGTAAGTCAGAATCAAGCACTTCCTATTGTTAAGGAAAAGTGCGAAGAAAGACTAATTGCACTGCTTCGAGGGTTGGTGAAGTAATCGGTATTGCCTTTCAGGAGGGCTATCTTATATGAGAAAGAGAATTACTGGAATTGCTATTATATTGCTAGTGCTTTTCGCGATAGGCGGAGTAGTATGTGCGTGCTTGTATAAGAATGATTTGGAGAAGATACGAGCAAAAGATGGTTTGATGCTAGAAGTGATTACAGACACTTTCGCACCACACTCTTCTGACGAATATGGTGAGTATGCGAAAAGAGATGTGAGAGTCTACTACGACGGCTGCGTTTCCTATGAATATGTGAGTGCCGATGGAGTTTTGGAAGAGGGAGAATTCTATTTGTCAGATGCGGATTTGGTGACGCTTTATCGAAGGACAAATAGAGTAGTTGAACAAGAGGGCTTTGGGATTGAGCCGCGAGAATATTTTGATAATAGGTACCATATGTGGGGTTCTAGTTTAAATGGAGTATTTAATTTCTATGATGGCGAGGGGAACAAATATCAGCTATATAAGGGAAATATCGAGAAAGATGTAGGAGCAGAAAGTTTCTATCTTGCATTTTTTGATTTAATTGATGAGGCTGAAAGAGTAATTATATGCAGTGCGGAAGAATCAAACGAGGAATTGCTAGAAGAAAGAGATCCTAGTTTTGTTCCAGAGCAGATAAACTGTTCGCATATTGAAGATGGAATATACGAAGGAAGAATTCTTCGTATTTCTGGAAATGGAGATGCTGTAATAGTAGATTTACATCCTGTAGTTGAGAATGACGAATCATTTTGTGTAATTGATATAGAGTCAGAATATCAAACTTATACTTTGCAGATCCTTTCAACAACAGAAATAGAAACAATAAGAAGAATGTATACGTCTGGTATATATGTTCCTTCACATACACCGGACGCTGACGAGTTAATTGAGAGTATACTTGTCGAAATCGACGGAACACGGAATGCACCTTCGGATGAGAATGATGTATATGCAGGTGATACAAATCTCTTTGCTACAGAGTGGTTTATAGAAAACGAGGGAACGTACAATCCTGATGAGGAGATGTTTGGTTGGTATGTTGTAGATGGTTATGTAGGAATAATCATAGAAAATGGCGAAGTTTATAGAATTGAACTTAATGATGAAAGATTCGAATCCGTATATGTTTCACGGTGGAGATGAAAATCGAGGTGATGATGTATATGAAAGATAATAACGAAACTGAAGTTCCAGTAAAAGAGAACGAGAAGCAGCTTATACATAAGAAGAGTATTATTCTTAGGATTATTACTTTAGTAGTAGCTTTTATTCTATGTTTTCCAACAGCAAGGCAAATGGTATTGGTAATACGATGTTTCGCTACATACGGTGCAGTACCTAATTATGTAATAAACGATGCATGGTCTTTGTCGATTTGTAGTCTCTTCGTCGTTTTGGGATTAGTTTCTATTTGCAAGGCTATCGAAGACAAAATCTATAACAAAAAACGTAAGGTTCTCGCTAAGATTTTTACTGCTTTGCTCATAATAGTTGGCATTTTCTCATATTTATTTATGATGCTTATCCCTGATTATTTATCTAGAGCACATGCTCCGATAATATATTTGTATCCAGAAGAAACGACAGACATTTCTGTTAGACTTGATTTAGTAGGAGAGCTTGTGACGACATACCCATTTTATGATAGCCAAGAAGGATGGAATGTAGAAGCAACCCCAGAAGGCGTACTAACGGACGCAAGTGGTCGTAGATATTCATATCTTTTCTGGGAAGGCGACCTTGCAATTGAGCCTGACTTAAGCCGTGGCTTCTGCGTTAGAGGAGAAGATACAGCAGCTTTTCTTGAAGACTCCCTCGAAAAGCTCGGTTTATCCGACACAGAGGCAAATGACTTCATAATGTATTGGTTACCACAAATGGAAGCAAACGCCTATAATGTAATCACATTCCAAACGGATGCCTATGAGAGAGTCGCTTCGCTTAATATTTCTCCAGAACCAGATACGGTGATTAGAGCGATGATGCTGTGGTACGAAGTAGACACATATGTAGAAATAGAAGCGCAGGATCTGTCAGCTATTAATCCTGCAGAAAGAATCGGTTTCACCGTTGTTGAGTGGGGTGGAATTAAGCTCGAATAAATGTGAAGCATATAAAGAAAAAGGTTCCTCACATGTATTTGTGGGGAACCTCTTTGTTTGTGTCAGGAGATGGCTTATGTAATCAAACAGGAGTATAAGGGTCGTTATGTGCTTCATCATAAAAAAGATATTCGATAGAAAGAAAATTGCTGCTATTTATATGAATTTATGAAGTTGTCTTTATAATTCCTTAAACATGATACTGTATTTTGATAGTGTAAAGGTCGCGTTGCGATATAAATAATCAGCTTTAATTTAATTATTGGAGGAAAAACATGGAGTCGGGTATATGTAAAAGAATTGCACTAGAAGCATTAAGTGGCAGATGGAAAATAGCTTGCCTAACAACATTTGTAGCTTCTCTATTAGGAGGAACTATTATGGTAACTGGCGTTGGTGGCGTTGGTGGCGGCGGTGGCGGAGGAAGCTCGTCGTCATCCTCGGCTGTCTCATCCTCGTATATGGTAACTGGCGGTGGCAGTGGCGGAAGCTCGTCATCATCCGCGATTGTCTCGTACTCATATGGAGATTATGAGTCGTTAATTGCAGTATTACTGGTGGTTTCCGGAATTCTTTCTATTGTAGGGTTAGTGAGTATAATTCTTGGCGGAGCAACAAAATATGGATATGCTAATTTCTTGTTTAAGCTCTTGAACAAAGAAGAGGTTGCTGTTTCTGATTTGTTTAGCGAGTATAGTCGAATCGGTTCAGGTTTTGTTATGAACCTTTTGACTGGAATATATCTAATGTTATGGACGTTACTTTTCCCCCCTGTTGGAATAGTAAAAAGTTTTTCTTACGCACTAACTCCTTATATTATGGCAGAGAATCCTAATGTCGGTGCGAATGAAGCAATAACAATGTCAAGAGAAATGATGAATGGTAATAAGGGAAAATTGTTCTTTTTGAGATTGAGTTTTATTGGATGGGCTTTACTCTTGGCGCTATTAGTCATTGTTTTGATTTTCCCAGTAGCAGTGGCATTTGTAGCAAGTGAAGTATTGGGCGTAGTAGCAATGTTAGCATATATTCTTATAATAACCGTTCCTAGTATGTATCTAATTACATATATGGAGACAGCTGGTGCAGCATTCTACATTGGCGTTTCTAGAGGTGTTACAAATAACGTATATTCAAATGATTACAATAATGATTATATCTAATAGTAAGGAGGAGAGCTAATGTCGACAGCGGTAACAATTGCTTTATTGTCTTCTGCTAATGCAGCAGCAATTGCCGAGGAGAATAGACAGAAAAAGATAAGAAATCAGATAGTAAAAAACAAATTTCAAAATTTAAACAGAGAAGAGGAGATTAAGAACATGATTACTATTGCAAAGGAAAACATTGGACGAAAGATTACAGTAGAAACAATCGTAGGACAGCAGTCAGGTGAGATTAAAGATGTTGTTGGCGATAAGATTTTTATTGATCCAGACTGGGAGACAGGTTATACAACTGTAATTGATGCACAGTATATTGTTACTATGAAGATTCATCCAGAAAAGAAGAAGAAGGAGAAGAAGTCACGCGAAGAATAATTGCAAATGACTTCAATAGCAATAATAACAATAAAAGGTTTATAGATAGATTTTGTCTTTAAGGGATAGCAGAAACACTCCAAATAAAAGCGAGGGGCACCGCGAGGAATCGTGGTGCTTTTCGTATGGGGGAGAAAAGCAAAATGTTAAAGAAATATAAAAATCTTACATATAAGGTGATATTTTCTTTTGGATTTGCTACAATCATAATGCTTTAGTCTCGAAAAGGGACAAAAATAATTTTTGATGGAGTGTGTTATGGAAAACAAAGAAAAATTCAAGCCATACGTCGCGCCTGAGAAGGTTACGCCAGAGCTAACAGCAGTTTCAATCATTATTGGACTTATCTTAGCAGTTGTCTTTGGCGCAGCGAATGCATATCTCGGATTGCGCGTTGGTATGACAGTATCGGCTTCCATTCCAGCAGCGGTTATCTCAATGGGTATTCTCAGAATCTTACTTAAGAGAAACTCCGTACTTGAGAGTAATATCGTTCAGACTATGGGTTCAGCAGGTGAGTCTGTAGCTGCTGGAGCAATCTTTACACTTCCTGCTCTATATTTGTGGGCAAGTGAAGGTGTAAGTGAGGAGCCATCAATTCTTACAGTTTCATTGATCGCATTGGTTGGTGGTCTTCTAGGTGTATTCTTCATGGTACCACTAAGAAATGCTTTGATTGTTAAGGAGCATGGTGTTCTTCCTTATCCAGAAGGAACAGCTTGTGCAGACGTACTTCTCGCTGGTGAGTCCGGTGGCGCAAATGCAAAATCAGTATTTGTAGGTATGGGATTATCTGCAATAGTAAAGTTTATTGTAGATGGACTTAAGCTTATTCCAGCTACAATTTCTATTCCAGTAAAGCCATTACGTACAGCTTTCTCTGGTCAGCCATATCCAGCTTTATTGAGCGTAGGTTATATCTGTGGAATTAAGATTTCTAGCTACATGTTTGCTGGTGGTATGCTTGGATGGTTTATTATTATCCCAATCCTCGTTCTTGGATTTGGTGATACAGTTTTGTTCCCAGCTACAGTTTCTATCGCAGAAGTTTATGCTGAGAATGGCCCAGATGCAATTTGGTCAAGCTACATTAGATATATCGGTGCTGGCGCAGTTGCAATGGGTGGTATCATTAGCTTAATTAAGTCTATTCCACTTATCATTAGAACATTTAAGGATACAATCAAGAGCCTTAAGGGTGAGTCAACAAAGGCTACTCTTAGAACAGAACAGGATTTGCCATTCCCAATCATTATTGGTGCAATTGCATTCCTTACACTTGCTGTATGGCTCCTTCCAATGATTCCAGTTTCATTCCTTGGTGCATTGATTATCGTAATCTTCGGATTCTTCTTTGCAACAGTTTCTTCTAGAATGGTTGGTCTTGTAGGAAGTAGTAACAACCCAGTATCTGGTATGGCTATTGCTACACTTCTTGTTACAACATTCATTCTTAAGGCAACAGGCACAACAGGTGCTGCTGGAATGATTGCTGCAATTTCTATTGGTTCTGTAATTTGTATCGTTGCTGCTATTGCAGGTGATACATCACAAGACCTTAAGACAGGTTACATTCTTGGTGCTACTCCTAAGAAGCAGCAGATTGCTGAGGTTCTTGGTGTAGCAGTTTCTGCATTTACAATTGGTTATGTATTGATTCTTCTCAATTCCGCATATGGATTTGGTTCTGAAGAAATCTCAGCTCCACAGGCAACACTCATGAAGATGATTGTTGAAGGTGTTATGAGTAACCAGCTTCCATGGATTCTTATTGGAGTTGGTGCACTTATTGCACTTGTTGTTGAGATTTGCAGAATTTCTGTTCTTCCATTTGCTATTGGACTTTACTTGCCACTTGAGCTTTCGACAACAATCATGCTCGGTGGTGTAATTAGACATCTAATTGACAAGAGAAAGACAGATTACGAGAAGGAAAACTCTGATACAGATGCAGGCGTATTGTTCTCTTCTGGTATGATCGCAGGTGAGGGACTTGTTGGTATTCTCCTTGCAATCCTTACAGTTGTTGGAGTAGCAGATACATTTGATTTGTCATTCCTCCCTGATATGCTACCAGGAGTTGCAAGTACAGTATATAGCTATGTAGTAGGCATTGGAATGATCGTTCTTCTTGCACTCTTGCTTTTCAAGGTAGGAAAGACAGGGCCAGCAGTTGTGATTGAAGCTTCCGATGACGATGATAGTGAAGAGGTATAAGAGTAATAATGGGCAAGAAGTTATTTTCGCAAAAGGTAAGCTATGACGAGTGCATTCCAATAAGACGCGACAATCATAGCTTTGAAGTGGATGAAGAAGGCAAGGTTACTATTGTTAGAGAAAACAAGGGTTTCTTCAATCGCTTACTTCAACTACTTAAACTTAAGCCGACACATACAAATATTCATCTGGAGGGACAGGGAAATACTGTATACCCTTTGATAGATGGGAAAAGAACAATTAAAGAAATTGGAGACCTTGTGAGAGAGAAGCATAAGGAAGAGTCGGAGCCAGTATACGAAAGACTTATTCAATTCTTGAATGTGTTGGAAAGCAACGGTTTCATATACTATAAGAAAGTAGAAGAAAAGAAAGTAGAAGAAAAGTCGAAATAATATTGCCAAAAAATTCTTGTAAACTTAAGGGACCTACGAAAGGATATTTCGTGGGTCCTTCTTATTATGCGATTAGTTTTTCCGAATAATCATGCATATTTCAAATAAGAATATTGCTAAATCTACGGTTGTGGAGTAATATGCTTGTCGCGAATAAAAGAGGAGAGCTGACATATGACAGATTTGAGGCACGATAAGAAGTTTAAGCATGAGTTATATTCGAATCTTGGGACAATAGTGACGCCGATTGCAATTCAGTATTTGATGTCTTCGTTGGTTACGGCGTCGGATGCTTTTATGCTTGGTTTTTTGGACCAGGATTCATTGTCGGCATCTTCACTAGCTGGACAGGTGGCTTTCGTGTTCAGCTTGTTCTACGGAGCATTTGTGTTTGGTCTTAATGTTCTTGCTGCGCAGTATTGGGGCAAGGGTGATGAGAAGAAGACTTCTGCTGTTCTCGCAATCACAATGCGTTATTCACTTATTGTTGGACTTGTATTTACACTTGCTGCTCTCGTAATTCCTGAGACGATTATGCTTGTGTTTACAAAGGATCCTGCACTTATTAGGCTGGGTGGAAAGTATTTAAGAACGGTAGCTGTATCTTATTTACTAACTAGTTATACACAGACTTATTTTGCGATGATGAAGGTGTGCGACAGGGCTACGCTAAGTAGCATGATAGGGTCTATCGCTGTTGTAGTAAATATTATACTCAATGCTATATTTATTTTTGGCCTTGGACCAGCTCCAAAAATGGGAATCGAAGGAGCTGCACTTGCTACACTCCTTGCTCGTGTTTTAGAAACAGTTCTTGTGATAATCGCAGTTTGCAGAAAGCAGTGTATGCCATTAGATTTGAAGGTGATGCTACATACAGATGATAAAGAATTAGTTCGCGATTATTGGGAATACACAGTTCCGCTTCTAATAAACCAGATTGGTTGGGGAGGCGGAGTTACGATGTACTCTGTAATTATGGGACACTTAGGTACTGATGCGACAGCAGCAAATTCGATAGCAAGTATTGTTAGAACAATGATTGCAAGTCTATGCTGGGGTATCGCGTCTGGTGTAGGAATAATTATTGGAGGTATGCTAGGTCGTAACGAATATGACAAGGCTAAGGTTGCTGGAGGAAGCTTTGTTAGATTCTCGATATGGATAGGTATCGGTTCTGGTATTGTAATACTTGCTTTGACTCCGCTTGTGTTACATTTCATCGTGCTTAAGCCACAAGCGCAGTACTATCTTAAATACATGATGCTTATGGCGTCGTATTACATTATTGGAAATTCACTTAATTCGGTAATTATTTCTGGAATTTTCCCATCTGGTGGAGATACGAAGTTCGGAATGATTTGTGATGCAGTTACGCTTTGGGCTGTAGTAGTTCCGCTTGGAATGCTTGCCGCTTTTGTATTCAAGCTTCCGGTTTTGGTGGTTGCATTTATCTTGACACTCGATGAGTTTGTTAAAATTCCGGCGGTATATATTCACTATAAGAAGTATTTGTGGATTAAGAACATTACAAAAGAGTGACAACGCCTAGTAAATAAGGCATTCTGACTGACAAACTAGGTTTTGTAGAGTATAATTAGGGCGGTATTGCATTTGCAATTGAGTATAGCAGTGTGCAATTACTAATAGAATGAGAAGACTAATAATTGAAGGTGCGAGACAAATATGAAGAAGATAAGTATTTTGATTCCTTGCTATAACGAAGAAGAGAATGTAGAGCCTATGGCAAATGCCCTTACGGAGCTTTTCGAGGGGGAGCTTAAGGCGTATGACTATGAAGTAGTTTTTATCGATAACGATTCTAAGGATTTGACTAGACCGAAGTTGCGTCAGATTTGCGAAAAGAACAAGCACATTAAGGCAATTTTCAATGCGAAGAATTTTGGACAGTTTAATTCGCCATATTATGGAATGCTTCAGACGACTGGTGATTGTACTATCTCGATGGTTTGCGATTTCCAAGATCCGATTGAGCTCATTCCGCAGTATATTCGTGAGTGGGAGAATGGATATAAGATTGTCATTGGAATTAAGACATCCTCGAAGGAAAGCAAGATTATGTATTTCCTAAGAAGCGTGTACTACAAGGTGATTAAGAAGTTCTCTGACGTTGAGCAGATTGAGCATTTTACGGGTTCTGGTCTTTATGACAAGGCTTTTGTTCAGGTGCTTCGCGACCTTAAGGATCCAAAGCCTTTCCTTCGTGGAATTGTTGGAGAGCTTGGATTTGAGCGTAAGGAGATTCCTTATGAGCAGCCACAAAGAAGAGCTGGAAAGACATCTAATAATTTCTATAGACTTTACGATGCAGCGATGCTATCAATTACTTCATATACGAAGATTGGTCTTCGTATCGCGACAATTGGTGGTGCGGTTGCGTCTTGTATCAGCTTAATTATTGCGCTTGTATATTTTATTATGAAGCTTTGCATGTGGGATTCGTTCCCTGCAGGAATGGCGCCTGTTGTAATTGGTATGTTTGTGCTTGGTTCGATTCAGTTGTTCTTTATTGGACTACTTGGCGAGTACATTCTTAATATCAACGACAGAATTATGAATCGTCCGCTTGTAATTGAGGCAGAGAGAATTAATTTCGACGATAATAAAGATAATAACGAGAAGAACGCATAACAGTTCTCTGCTATGCATTCGACTTGTAGCGTTGCCGTGTTGGTGACGCGAGATAAAAGAGAAGATTCGGGAAGAAGAGAATATGAATTCAAAGAAAGATTTGATGGGGAAGACAAACTACTATTTACTGTTGTTGTTTTTCTTAATTTTTATAGTATGCACAACTATATATTATGTAGCAGCTGAAGTTTCTGGTGCACCAAGAGAGATGGTAGATGCGGTTGTTGAAGAAGGTGCTGATTCTAATCCGCTTACTTACGATGTTGATATCGATGAGACGGTTGTAGTTTATGACCCATTGTTCTATGCACACGACCGTTTCCGTGACTACATTTGTATTACAGAGGCTATTCATGACTGGGATCCATATTTCGATTGGTCTACGAATTATCCACCATTTTGCTTAGTTATTGCATTCTTTTTTAGCCTTGGTGGAGACTGGGATGATATTACTTTACATACACAGCTAGAGGCTCTCGATAGAGAAGCAAATTATCCAGGAATGATAGCGTTTGTTGTTATTTATTTGATTAGCATTTTGGCGGTAGTGGCTGCATTCTCTTTTAGTAAGAAAAATCACCCACTTCGCTCGATTCTTCTTACGCTTGGTCTTACTGCTTTGTTTATTTGCAGTACGCCTTCCATGTTTCTTATCGACCGAGGAAATTATTTGTCTTTTGCTATAATTGCGACTATGTTATGGGCATTGTTCGAGACTATTGGCAAGAAGGATGCAGCGGCAGTTATGTTGGCATTTGCTAGTGCGCTTAAGATTTATCCACTATTTATTCTTGCATACTATTTCTTCGAGTGGATTCTCGACATGATTAAAGAGAAGTCTATCAAGGCAAGAGAAGACCTAAGAAAACAAATTTTCCTTTGCTGTGCGACAGGACTTATCGTAACAATCCTTCCGATTCTTACATTTAAGCACAGCATAATTGATAATGTCCGTGGCTTTGGCGGAGGATTATTCTCCTTCGGCGGCGGCGGTTATATGCCACAATATTTTACTGTTGGACTTACAGGCCTAATTAGCTATATCGCAAAGGATCTTGAAGTACCAGGAATGCTCATTTGGTTCCTTGTTGGTGCGAGCGTAGCACTTATCTGCTATATTCTAATATATCTACGTAGAGACGATATCCGCTTCGCCGAGAAGGCTCTTGTATTAGTTGCGCTAATGACATGGCTTACACCGAATTCATATGTGTATAATGCTTGCTATATGTTTGCGCCAACACTTGCGTTGCTTTTCGAGAGAAGGCCAGAAGGAGAGAAGGTGCAGAAGCGTTATTTTGCGTATATTGCGATTTGCGCACTCCTATTTGTGCCAAAGGCGTATGTTTATAGACTTGCAACGCATCAAAGCAATGCAATTTGGATGGACAACGCGTTAATGATTGCGATTTTTGTAATCTTCATCGCGACTTCCGTTGCAGCTCTTATTCGAAATCGTAATAATAGTAGTCGTAATTAACAACATCTGCTTCTCTTCCGAAAAGCTCCCTTAATTCATTAATAATCTCTTCGCGCTCTTCCATATCGTCGATTGCACGAGAAGCTAGTAGGATGCCGTCGTAGCCTTGCTCTTCGGCCCATATCAGCTGTTCTTCGAGAGGCAAAGTAGAGATGCTCTGTAGTGTAGTAGCGTTGCTATTTGTGTACAAAACTCCATAGGAAAGCTGAAGTCTATTGTCATGCACTACGAGGTGAATTGGCTCGTAGAGGAAATAGTTTACGGACACATTTGTCTCTGGATACTGGATGTATGGAAGGAAGTACAAATCAACTGTTCCATCTTCCGGATTATCTTGCATAGCAACTTCCATAATTCTATCTACTGTGTCCTTGTTGTTCTGGAAATAATCGCTCTGATGTGCGTAGATATACTGATTGTTTGTTGAAGACTGATCCCAGATGCTAAACGCGCAGACACATAACATCATTGCACTTAAGATGATTGTTATTGATGTCTTGATAAGCTTAGAAGTCTTCTTAGTGTCAAGCTTAGAAACTAGGAAGTCGTAAAGGTTTCCAAGGCACAGTCCGAGGAAAATCGCACACAAGAATGCTAGGAAAACAGAGATTCTGTTGTAGCAGCGGATGAGTGGGAAAATCATTGTGAATATAGTTGATAGACTACCTTGTGTGGCAATAAGAAGTGTCGCAAGAGACATAAACCAAATTGCCTTGTAGGACGTGATTTCCTTGCCGCTAAAGATGAAGAACGAATAGATTAGCACAAGAAGGAGACCGATAGATATTACGATACCAAACGTAGAGAAATCGGACTCAGAAATAGCCAGGCTGTTTGCTTGCATATATGTGTTTCTAAGCTCTGCTAAGCGTCCACTTCTATGACCAATAGTAGGCAAAATCAGCTGAGCAATTCTGAAAGAGAAAATGTCCGTTCCAAGTCTTGCTCTAGAAACGACTTTGGAAGCTTCGCTAGAGAAAAGATTATGTACAAAAACTGGAATAACACAGAGCACAACGCCAGCAACTACAAGGCCGATGGAAAAGAGACTATCCTTGATTTTCTTAATGCTCTTAGAACAAATAGAAACGACAATTCCTGCAATAAGGAAGTAGAAACAAGCGAAGAAAGAATAGTAAATTCCAGTCGTTCCGCAGATTATAAGCCAAACAATATTGCTCTTGCGCTTCAGGTCAAATCTGGAAGTAAACAGCTCGATTGCAAAGCAAAGCGCGATTGGCGCAATGAAGTAGAAGCACAAATATGTATGTCCGCTAAGTCTTAAGCTGTGGTATGGCAAGAACGTGTAGGTTACAGCAAGCAAGCTAGCAAGAAGTGGCTTAAGGCCGAGACGCTTAGCTGCATAAATAAAAGTGTACGCTACGATGTAGAAGCTTGATAGTAGAAACAAATTGCTTCCGAGAATATAGTTTGGTACGACTATTGCGAAAAGATACTGAACAACAAGAAGTCCAAGGTCGATACCGTAGAAGCCATAGTAGTCGGAGCCATATGGGGAACCAATGGAATCGAATGTGAAGAAGCTCTTGTCAAAGTGCATCTCGTGAGATCTTAGAAGGTCGTTGGACGCATCACCAAATTGATACATGAGAGGATATTTGGTTAGGTCTATTCCGTCAAGAAATAATACGTATGGAATAGCAAGAGTGATAATTATCGTTGCAAGAAGATATGGCCATAAGTTTAATATGGTCTTAGCACAATTCTTCATAAGAATCTTGTTGTTAAGTTTATTCATTAGTATACTTCCTTAATATAAATCTTTACTGATTATATACTTCAATACACATAATCAACAAGTTTTATATGTTAAAATAACTAAATGAACACCGAGATGCTATTAGGGAGAAAACCTTAGAAATGAATAAGTATGATTTTTTGATTGTTGGAGCAGGCTTATACGGAGCGACATTTGCAAGAATTATGGCAGATAGTGGCAAGCGTTGCTTGGTAATTGATAAGAGAGAGCATATCGCTGGAAATATTTATACAGAGAACCAGAACGGAATAAATGTTCATAAGTATGGAGCACATATCTTCCATACAAGTGATGACGAGGTGTGGGAATTTGCTTCGAGATTTACGACATTCAATCGTTATACGAATTCTCCGATTGCTAATTATAATGGAGAAATCTTTTCGATGCCTTTCAATATGTACACTTTCAATAAGATGTGGGGTGTGGCGACACCAGAAGAAGCAGAAAATAAGCTGAAGCAGCAAAGACAAGAGGCGCTTGATATGCTTAATGGTAGGGAGCCGGCAAATCTTGAGGAGCAGGCGATTAGCTTGATTGGACGCGATATCTACGAGAAGCTCGTCAAGGGCTATACAGAGAAGCAGTGGGGACGTAAGGCGACGGAGCTTCCAGGCTTCATTATCAAGAGACTTCCGGTGCGTTTGACATACGACAACAACTATTTTAACGATAAGTATCAGGGAATTCCGATGGGTGGATATACTTTGATGGTGGAGAAGATGCTTGATAGTGAGCTTATCGAGGTAAGGCTTGGGGTTGACTATCTTCTAGATTCTAATCGAAGCGAGCTAGAAGCGTGCGCAGATAAGATTATTTATACGGGAATGATAGATGAGTTCTTTGACTATTGCTATGGTCCGCTTGAATATAGGTCGCTTAAGTTTGAGACGGAAGTGATGCCAGAGGTTGATAATTTCCAGGGCAATGCGGTAGTAAATTATACGGATGACAAGACGAAGTATACGAGAATTATTGAGCACAAGTATTTTGAGTTTAATAATTGTAGTGGTACTGTAGTTACGAGGGAATTTCCAAGTAGCTGGGAAAGAGGCGATGAGCCTTATTATCCAATGAATGACGAGAAGAATAATGAGCTTTATCAGAAGTATAGCAAGTTAGCTTCGAAGAAGTCTACTAACGTATTCTTCGGAGGAAGACTTGGCAAGTACAAGTATTATGATATGGATGATGTAATTTTAGAAGCAATGAAGGATGCGAGGTTGTTTAATTAATGAGAAAGCTTTTTGCTGAGATTAAGTGGATAAATTTCTTATATTTGACTGTTGCAGGACTAATTAATTCAATTGGTGTTACGATGTTTCTTGCGCCAGTAAATTTGTATGACAGCGGTATTTCTGGTACCTCCATTTTGCTGTCTCAGCTAACGGAGGACAAGGTTCCTCTCTCGATGTTCCTTATTATTCTTAATGTGCCTTTGTTCTTGTTTGGTCTTAAGAAGCAGGGCGTGAAATTTACTATTTATTCGCTATATGCAGTGGCGATGTATTCTATGTTTGCATGGTTAATTACTGATATTTTGCCGATTGATGTTAGCATGATCTCGCCACTAGCTGGTTCTGACCTATTATTATGCTCTATCTTCGGTGGACTTATTTCCGGTGTAGGCTCTGGACTTACAATTAGATTTGGCGGAGCAATTGATGGTATGGAAGTATTGTCAGTAATTTTTGCAAAGAAGCTAGGACTAACGGTTGGATCCTTCGTGATGATTTATAACGTGATCTTGTACATTTGTTGTGGCCTTGCAATTAACAGCTGGATATTGCCGCTATATTCTATCGTTGCATATTTTGTTGCACTTAAGACGATTGACTTCGTAGTAGAAGGCTTTGATAGATCGAAGGCTGCGATGGTGGTTACAAGTAGGCCGGACAGGGTTGCTGGTGCGCTTTCTGATGCGTTCGAGACAGGTGTTACGCTTATTCCAGCGAAAGGATATTTCTCTGGAGAGCAGAAGACAGTTTTGTATATCGTGCTTAACAGATTCCAAATTCCAAAAGCAAGAGAGATTGTTCACGATGAAGATCCTACGGCATATATTACTATCACTGAAGTAGCAGATGTGTTCATTGCAAACACAGAGAAAGTCTGATGCGTTTTATCCAAACATTTGATAAGTATCAATTCTGTTCAAAAGGCAAAAAAATTCAGGGTTCAAATTGGTGCTTTTCACAAGAGAAAAAAGAATGCCATTTTACATAAATAGGTTTATTATCAAGAAGGCTTCAAAGCAGGGGGTGCTTTGGAGTCTTGATATTTGAAGATTTTTGGGTTTTTGTAGGAGGAGTATTATGTCGCTTACACAGATTTTGGCGATTTCCATATTCGTTTTGATGTTCCTATTGGTAGTTTCCGAGAGGCTACCTAGACACTATGTCACACTTGGCTCTGGTGCGCTCATGATGATTATCGTATTTGGTTTTTGTATGAGAAGCTCGGAAGCATTTTTGACTACGCTTAATTTCCACGCATTTATTGAGCCGAATTTCTGGATTGCAATAGGAGAACACGAAGAGGCGACAGCTGGTATCAACTGGGCGACAATCGTGTTTATTTTTGGAATGATGGTAATGGTTGAGGGTATGGCAAAGGCAGGCTTTTTCCGCTGGCTTTGTCTCGGAATTGCAAAGCTTGTTAAGTACAAGACTTCAGCGATTTTCCTTACATTTATGCTAATGAGCTTCGTGCTTGCAATGTTCATCGATTCAATTACAGTAATTTTGTTCCTAGCTGCAGTTACAATAGAGCTTGCAAAGCTACTTAAGTTCTCACCAGTTCCAATGATTATCGCAGAGATTTTCTGTGCAAATCTTGGTGGTGCAGCGACAATGTGCGGAGACCCACCAAACATCATTATCGGTACTTCTCTTGGATATACATTTACAGATTTCTTGGTGAACACAGGTCTTATCGCTGTTGTTGCTTTGGTATTTGAAATTATCTACTTCATGATTGTGTTCCGTAAGGACTTAAAGAAGAAGGGTGATACGAAGGGCGTCGTATATCCAGAGCCAAAGGAAGCAATCAAGAGTCGTAAGCACTTCTTTATTTCTTGTGTAATCTTCGCTATTGCAGTTGCACTTCTAATTACACACTCTATTACTGGACTTACAGTTGCTACAATCGGATTATTTGTTGCGATTTTGACTTTGGCTGTTCAGGGCAAGGGCGCACTTGCTTTGCTTAAGAAGGTAGACTACGAGACAATCTTCTTCTTTGTTGGTTTGTTTGTAGTAGTAGGAGGTCTCGAGCAAACAGGCGTGCTAGAGATTATCGCAGCATATATCGAGAAGATTTCTGGCGGAAATGTTCTAGTAATGGTAGCAATTGTTCTTTGGGTATCTGCAATCGCGTCTGCGTTCGTAGACAATATTCCGTTCGCAGCTACAATGATTCCAGTAATTAAGGCCCTCTCAATGACAATGGGCGTGGATCTAGCATCCTTATCATGGGTACTTGCAATCGGAACAGATATCGGAGGCTCTTCGACACCTATCGGAGCATCTGCAAACGTAGTAGGTATTTCTGCCGCAGCGAAAAGCGGCCACTTAATCGGTTGGGGCAAGTATTGTAAATATTCCGTTCCTGCGACTGTTATCGCAATGGTGGTAGGTATGGCTATTATTTATGTTAGATATTTCTGACAGATGCGATTATAATAGATGTGGAAAACAAATAGATAAGTAGGAGGAGACTAGTCATGCAGGAGAATAATAAACAGTTTATTGTTGCAATCAGCCGTGAGTATGGTAGTGGTGGACATGAAATAGCAGAGGTAATTGCTAAGAGGTTAGGTGTTTCACTATATGATAGTAATCTTCTAGAGATTATCGCAGATGAGCATGATGTAGATCATGAGCAGCTTAGAGTATACGATGAGGTTCCACGCGTTAAGCTCTTTTCGCGCAAGGTAAAGGGACATTCAAATTCTATGGAGGAGCACGTTGCAAATATGCAGTTTGATTTCCTCAAGAGACAGGCAGAGAAGGGTGAGTCCTTTGTTGTTGTTGGAAGATGTGCGGAGGAAGTGCTCAAGGAGTACAAGAATAAGCTAATTACAATATTTATTTTGGGTAGTCATGATGCGAAGGTCAAGAGAATTTCTAAGATTTTTGACTTGTCCGAGGAGGATGCAGAGGAGAAGATTGAAAGAGAGAATTTCCGCCGTAAGATGTATCACAACTACTATTGTAAGGGAAAGTGGGGAGATTCACGTAATTATGAATTCTCAATCAATGATTCAGTTCTTGGCATCGAGAAGACGACGGATATTATCGAGAATTACATAAAGATAAGAATTGAGGAAATGTAAAAAAAGCAGATTTGAGACAAATGTGAATAGTCCGCAATATTTGCCTAGATATGTTAACAAAAAGTTGTAAAGCGACCCACGTTGGTCGCTTTCCTTTTTGGTAATTTACTAGTATGCTATTACCATAATAAACTATGTAAAGGAGAGAATTATGGGAAACGGAAGAGAACATGATATGGAACAGCATATTGAAGAACTACGTGCGAGAACAGGCGAATTATCTAATGAAGAATTAAGTGAAGAGCTAGATCTTATTGTGAGCATAATTCGTAACGATCCGGATGTACAAAGGGCAATGGCAAAGCAAGACTACGCAGAGATGATAAAGTGTGCCTGCGAGACTTATAATGAGACAGATATTAACGATGATGACGAGGAAATTTAAGTAAATGGAAGCACCTAACAAGAAGGAAGCAAAACAAATATTAGAGCAATTGGAAAATGCGAGACAACAAATCGCAAAGGTAGATGGATTCGAGCAAAAAACGGTGGTAGAAATCAAGACACTGAGCCGCCTTATTCGAGATAATACCGCGAAAGAGTCGCTAAAACAGATTCCAATTGACGAGTTAAACAGCAACGGAGAGGGCATTAAGCTTGCTTCATTAAGAGAAGCTGGATACGAGACACTTCACGACCTAGAGGGAAAGACGCCTCGCGAGCTTATGAAGATTCCTGGCATCGGCGAGACGCAGGCCATGAGAATTGCAAGCAAAATCCGCTATATCCAGGATGCAAATCGCGACACATCAAATCTTACAATTGATTTTGCGTTGTTTGATGAAGTAAAGCAGATTCGTGACCTCGTTTATAATCTACATTTGCTAATTGAGTTAGGTGACATTCTAGCTAAGGCAAAACCAATATCGTCCTCACTAGGCAAGACCATGCTCGACCATTATGAGAACGCGAAAGCAGCAACAAGATTCTCATTTAAGATGCTTTTCGCAAAGCGCGAGCAGAAGGACAAGTGCAATGAGAGCCTTGAGATTTTGCTCAATCTCTATGGCGGCGGCATTTGCGACGAAGTAAAGAAAATCCACGATGAGTTCGAATCGCGTAAGGCAAAACTAAGCCACGAGACAGCGCGCGCGGCCTTCAAGGCAAATAACGCTGCCTTCTATGCGCTTCTAGAGAAGCTCGTCCCAGAGACACTTGTAAAGACCGAGCAGGAGGTCCTAGGGCTTCCAGCAGAAATTTACGAGCGCATCAACTACACTAAGCTAAACGTCGACACCTTAAACGCAACACTTCGTAGTTACCAGGAGTTCGGAACGAAGTACATTCTTAACCAGCAACGCGTGCTCCTAGGCGACGAGATGGGTCTAGGAAAGACAATGCAAGCTCTAGCTTGTATGGCCCACCTTCGAAAAGAAGGACGCACACACTTCATGGTCGTTTGTCCGGTTAGCGTTCTCGTGAATTGGCAGCGCGAAATCTCCAAGTTCCTCGGAGAAACAGCGATTGCGATTCATGGCACAGACAGAATGGACGAATATAATGAATGGCTCTCAAATGGTGGTATTTGCGTAACTACCTTTGAGACGATTGTGCGCCTTGAGATAAACAAGGAAAGAAGCATCGACATGCTCATTGTAGATGAAGCGCATTATGTAAAAAACCCAGAAGCCAAGCGAACCATCGCGCTTAAGGAGGTTATTGAGAATTCCGAATACTGTTTGCTCATGACGGGTACTCCGCTAGAGAACAAGGTAGAGGAAATGATATTCCTCGTAAGTCTCCTTCGTCCAAGTGTTGCAAAAGATATAGAAAAATTCAAAGAGCTACGCAAGGCACCGCAGTTCAGGGAAGTTATTGCACCCGTATACTTAAGGCGCAATAGAATCGATGTGCTAAAGGAGCTTCCGGAGCTAATCGAGAAGGAAGAGTGGTGTATCCTAGGCGAAGTCGAGAAGAAGGAATACATCAAGTCCTTGGCAAAGAAGAATATGATGAAGATGCGCCAGGTATCCTATGAGGTAGAGAACAGTGCGGATTCATCTAAGATAAATCGTCTTATCGAGATTTGCGATGAGGCCAAAGAAGACGGCAGAAAAGTAATTATTTTCTCTTACTTCTTATCGACAATTGCGAAAATACAAGTAGCGCTCATGGATCGCTGTTATGGCGTAATTACTGGAGCGATTAATTCTAACGCACGCCAGGAAATCATTGATGGACTTGCGAAGGCTCCAGATGGAAGCGTAGTAGTAAGTCAGATTACAGCTGGTGGAGTTGGACTTAACATCCAGTGCGCAAGCGTAGTTATTCTATGCGAGCCACAGTGGAAGCCATCTATTGAAGACCAGGCGATATCGAGATGTTATCGAATGGGACAATCTCAATCAGTAATGGTACATCGCCTGCTCGCGGAGAACACTGTAGACGAAAGAATTGTAGAAATCTTGAAGGATAAGAGTGAGATTTTTGAAGGCTTCGCATTCGAGTCTGAAATCGATTCTATTAGCAAGAAAATGAAGGAAGACATTATCGCGAAGGAGCGAGAATTCTACAATGTTACTGATGGAGAAAATGAAGAAGCATCGCTTGATGAGGGCGACATGGAAGAACACGAATTGGAAGAAAAGTCTATTACCAATTTGGTAAGTCAGGAAAATGGCGATGACATACAAAGTTTACAAATGGAGCAAGTAGAACAAGACACGATGTAATCTTTGGGATATAATTAGGACATAAATTATGAAGTAATTGGAGGTAGAATAATGGGTCTTTGTTTCAGAAAAAGTATCTCATTAGGTAAGGGAGTAAAGCTTAACCTAAGTAAGTCTGGACCAAGCATTAGTTTTGGTAAGAGTGGACTTCGTCAGACAATTAGTTTGACAGGAAAGAGTACAACATCTGTTGGTATTCCGGGAACAGGTATTTATTATCGCAAGCAATTCAATTTGAAGAAGCTTGGAAAGAAGTTTTTCGGAAAGGATAAGAAGTCTGAGAAGACTAAGGCTAAGGGCAAGGATAACGAGTCCGAGGTAGAGGTAAACGAGGATGTAGCTGAGTACGAGGAATACATTGAGGCGCTAAAGTCCATCCACAGAGTATGCGATGACACAATCAATTGGGATGAGATTCGTCGCGGAGAGATGCCGGATGGCGTGAAGAAGAATTCTGACGAATACAAGAGCCTCAGAAATCTCGTAGACTTGGCGGATAAGGTGCTCGAGGGAGATATCGATGCATATTTGCAGGTTGTAGAGGAAATGGATCCATTTGAGGATTTGATTGACTTTGGTTCATGCTTCGAGGTTGGAACAGAGACAAGTGATGCAATGTCAGTAGAATTCCAGGTTAAGTCGGAGGATGTAATTCCAACAGTTGAGCTAAAGCAGCTTGCATCTGGAAAGACTTCCGAGAAGGAGATGTCGAAAACAAACTATTATGCACTTTTGCAGGACTATGTATGTAGTACAGTAATCCGTGTAGCTCGTGATACATTCGCTTTGTTGCCAGTCAACACTTGTTATGTGCATGTAGTTGATACAGTTCTTGATTCTGCAACAGGAAATGATGAAGAGGTTACAATTCTCTCAGTTGCAATCGATAGAGACAAGCTCGACAACATGAACATGGATAGACTTGATCCATCTGACGCGCTTGATGCACTTGGAGCAAACATGAAGTTTAAGAAGACAGCAGGCTTTGATCCAGTTGATAGAGTAGAGTGATTAGATAAACATATTTATTTGTAGATGATGTAAAAGGACCCTCGAAGCACTAGATGCTTCGGGGGTTTTGTATTGGTTGGGGTTTGTACATTGGTATTAAGATTTGCTGATTTCCGATACCGCTACCGTTCCTTCAACCAGACAAAGCACAAGCTAAAGCAAGAGTTGTAGTTTCTGCTAATCCCACAGAACACGAAGAACTTGAAATTAGGAATCGCTCTTTATAGGCAATAGATAGGTAAATATGAGGCAAAGGGTTTACAAGTCTTGACTATCAGCTTTACATGTGATATTACTTTGATTATCAAATGCTTTGATAATCAAAGTAAATACAAAACCGAACAGACGAGGCAATTCAAATGTACGGAAAGATAATAGGTTGTGGTTCTTACTTGCCAGAGAAGATTCTTACAAATAAGGATCTTGAGAAGATGGTTGAGACGAGCGACGAGTGGATTACAGAAAGAACTGGAATCAAGCAGCGACACATAATCGATGCGAAGGAAGAGAGTGCATCGAGAATGTCTGTTTTTGCAGCAAAAAAGGCTATCGAGGATGCTGGAATTGATAGTGATGAGATTGATTTGATTATTGTTGCAACGACTACATCGAATATGATATTCCCTTCGATTGCGAGCATGGTGCAGAAGGAAATTGGTAATAAGAAGGCGAATTGTTTTGATATGAATTCCGCTTGCCCTGGATGGCTTCAGGCTTTTAATGTGGCACAGGCAATGATGAATTCGAATATGGTGAAGACGGCACTTGTAATCGGTGTCGAGGCGCTGAGTAATTTCATGGATTGGGAAGATAGAGGGACTTGTATTCTTTTCGGAGACGGCGCTGGTGCATGCGTTGTGAGGGCGGCAGAGGATGCAGTGTATGAGGCAGTGATGCACGCTGATGGAAGTAGGGGCGAGTGCTTAAGTTGTGAAAGCAAGATGCAAAGAAGAGACGACGCAGAATTTGCTGAGGCGACGAAGTTTTTTATGAATGGCAAGGATGTGTTCAGGTTTGCAGTTAGTAGCGTTCCGAAGGTAATTACGGAAGTACTCGAGAAGGAGTCCTGTGTGGCAAGCGATGTAGATTTGTTTGTTTTGCATCAGGCAAATCAGAGAATAATTGAGTCGGTTAGCAAGAGGCTCGATGTTGAGATTGAGAAGTTCCCGATGAATATTGCAAGGACAGGAAATACTTCTGCGGCAAGCATTCCGATTTTGCTCGACGAGCTTAAGAGAGATGGAAAGCTTAAGGAAGGAATGAAGCTTGTACTTTCTAGCTTTGGAGGCGGGCTAACTTGGGGTGCGGCGCGCATCAATTGGTAAGCAATAGTAGAGAAATTAGCATGTAGATAAAGGAAGGAAAACAAAAATGGAGACAAAAATTACAAAGCTTCTTGGAATTAAATATCCGATTATTCAGGGTGGTATGGCTTGGGTTGCTGACTACAATTTGGCAGCTGCTGTATCTAATGCAGGTGGACTTGGACTTATTGGCGCAGGCGGTATGGATGAGGAGATGGTTAGAGAGCAGATTCGTAAAGCAAAGGCTCTTACAGATAAGCCTTTTGGTGTGAATATCATGCTAATGAATCCACGCGCAGAGCAGATTGCGAAGGTGCTAGTCGAGGAGGGCGTGAAGGTAGTAACTACTGGTGCAGGAAGCCCAGAGAAGTTCATGCCAATGTGGAAGGAAGCAGGCATGATTGTTATTCCTGTAATCGCTTCCGTAGCATATGCGAAAAGAATGGAGCGCTGCGGCGCAGACGCAATTGTAGTTGAAGGCACAGAGGCAGGTGGACATATTGGTGAGGCGACAACAATGTCTCTTGTTCCACAGGTAGTCGATAGTGTAGAAATTCCAGTAATTGCAGCTGGTGGAATTGCGGACGGAAGAGGTTTTGCGGCGGCAATGATGCTAGGTGCAGAGGGTGTTCAGATGGGAACAGTTTTCCTCGCGGCGGACGAGACAAATATTCATCAGAATTACAAGGATTTTGTTATTAAGGCGAAGGACATCGATTCGAAGGTTACTGGAAGAAGCACCGGACATCCAGTAAGAACTTTGAGAAATCAGATGACACAAAAGTATCTAAAGCTTGAGGCAGAGGGCGCGACTTTTGATGAGCTAGAGCAGCTAACATTAGGCGGTCTTAAGAGAGCCGTAGTTGACGGCGATATGGTAATGGGTAGCGCAATGGCTGGACAGATTGCTGGACTAGTAAAGGAGCAAAGAAGCTGCAAGCAAATCCTTGAGGACGTTATTAGTCACGCAGAAAAGCTTCTTGGAGGACAGCACTATGAGTAAGATAGCTTTCGTTTATCCTGGACAGGGCGTGCAGAAGGTAAAGATGGGCTTCGATTTCTACGAAGCATCTAACGATGCGAAGGAGACGGTTGAGCTTGCAAGCAAGATTACTGGCGTAGACGTGAAGGCGCTTCTTTATGAGGACAACGAGGACATCAATCAGACAGAGTATACACAGCTTGCACTCGTTTGTACTTACATACTAATGACAGACGAGATTACAAAGAAGGGTATCAAGCCAGATTACACAGCAGGCTTGTCACTTGGAGAATACGTAGCCTTGTACGCTACAAATTCTCTTGCGAAAAGCGATGCGCTCGCACTAATTAGAAAGCGTGGAATTCTCATGCAAAATTCGTCACCAGATGTAGACGGCGCGATGGCTGCAATTGTTGGTCTAGACGCAGAAACGATAGAAGAGGTGACTAACAATATCGAGGGTGCATATGTAGCAAATTTTAATTGTCCTGGTCAGATTGTAATCACCGGAGAGCGCAAGGCACTAGAGAAGTGTTGCGAGGAGCTAAAGGCACGTGGCGCGAGAAGAGCGTTGATGCTAAACGTATCTGGAGCGTTCCATAGTCCATATATGAACGACGCAGCAAAGGGCTTAGAGGAAGCTCTCATGGATGTAGAGATAGGAAAGCTTGATTGTCCATATGTAGCAAATGCAACTGGAGAGATCGTGGAAAATGCTGACGAAGTAAAGGGGCTTCTAGTAAAGCAAGTAAGTAGCTCGGTGCTTTTCGAGAAGGGCGTAAGAAGAATGGTAGAAGAAGGTGTGGACACTATCGTGGAAATTGGCCCAGGAAAGACGGTTGCTGGCTTCGTTAAGAAGATTTGCCCAGAGGTGAAGGTAATCGGCGTGCAGACGCTAGCAGATGTAGAAACATTAGTAGAAGAATTGAGAGGATAAGACGATGAGTGAGATTAAGACAGCAATAGTGACAGGTGGTTCAAGAGGAATCGGAAGACAGACAGTACTCGAGCTTGCAAGAAATGGATATGCCGTGGCAATTGTGTACCAGGGTAACGAGGAGAAGGCAAACGAGACAATGCAGATGGCCATGGCAAAAGGAGCCGAAGCGATTGCAATTAAGTGCGATGTAGCTTCGATGGAGTCAGTTACTTCGATGGTTAATGCGGTGATGGAGAAGTGGGGACGCGTGGACGTGCTTGTAAATAATGCAGGACAGACAGCAGACGGACTTTTAATGAGAATGAGCGAAGAGGATTTTGACAAGATTATTAGTGTCAACTTGAAGGGTACATTCAACTGCGTGAAGGCGGTTACTTCGATCATGATGAAGCAAAGATACGGAAGAATCGTAAATTTGAGCTCCGTTGTTGGAGTTACTGGAAACGCTGGACAGGCAAACTACGCGGCGTCGAAGGCTGGCATCATTGGCTTTACAAAGTCTGTTGCAAAGGAGCTCGCATCTCGCGGAATTACTGCGAACTGCGTTGCGCCAGGCTACGTTGAGACAGATATGACAGAAGTGTTAAGCGACAAGATTAAGGAAGCAATTCTTGCACAGATTCCAATGAAGCGATGTGCAGATCCAAAAGAGATTGCAAGTGTAATCGGCTTCCTAGTGTCAGAGAAGGCAAATTATATTACAGGACAAGTAATCAATGTCGATGGCGGCATGGTTATGTAAGTTATGGAGGGTACTAAAATGGCAAATCGCAAGGTTGTAATTACTGGAATGGGAGCAGTTACTCCTATCGGAAACAGCGTGGAGGAGTATTGGGCTTCACTTAAGGAAGGCAAAATTGGTACAGCTCCAATCACAAAGTTTGATACTACAGACTACAAGGTAAAGCTTGCTTGTGAGCTTAAGGACTTTGACCCAACAAAGTATATGGAGTTCAAGACTGCGAAAAGAGCAGAGCTTTTCTCACAATACGCTATTGCAGCTGCAAAGATGGCAATGGACGATAGTGGACTTGATATGGAGAAGGAGGATGCTTTTCGAGTTGGCGCGATAATTGGTTCTGGTGTAGGAAGCATGCAGGCGACAGAAAGAGAGCATTCAAAGCTTCTTGAAAAGGGCCCTGCTAGAGTAAATCCACTTTATGTTCCGATGATGATTTCTAATATGGCGGCAGGAAATGTGGCAATTCAGTTTGGCCTTAAGGGCAAGAATATCGATGTAGTTACAGCTTGTGCTTCGGGTACGAATTCGATTGGTGAGGCTTTTAGATCGATTGCTTGTGGTGAGGCAGATGTGATTTTGGCTGGTGGCTCGGAGGCAGCGATTTGTCCTCTCGGTGTTGCCGGATTCACTTCGCTTACTGCTTTGTCAACAAATGAGGATCCGAAGCTTGCTTCAAGACCATTTGACAAGAATAGAGATGGCTTCGTAATTGGTGAGGGCGCAGGAATTCTTGTGCTAGAGGAAGAGGAGCATGCGAAATCTCGTGGTGCGAAGATTCTCGCAGAGGTTGTAGGCTACGGTGCAACATGTGACGCATTCCACATCACTTCTCCAGCAGAGGACGGTTCCGGTGCAGCAATGGCGATGACATATGCAATTAATGATGCAGGAATAAAGCCAGAGGATATCGACTATGTAAATGCGCACGGTACATCAACACACCACAACGATTTGTTCGAGACAAGAGCAATCAAGATGGCGCTTGGAGAGCACGCATATAAGACACATATCAATTCGACAAAGTCTATGACAGGACACCTACTTGGTGCAGCTGGTGCGATTGAAGCAATCGTTTGCGTAAAGACAATCGAGGAAGGCTTCATTCACCAGACAGTTGGTTCTAGTGAGGCGGATGAGGAGCTTGATTTGAACTATTGCTTCGGTGCTCCGGTTATGAAGGATGTTAAGTACGCAATGTCTAATTCGTTAGGCTTTGGTGGACATAACGCGACACTTGTTTTCAAGAAGTATGAGGCTTGATGGAGGGCAAGAAAATGGCAGAGAAGAATACAAATACAGGACTTACAACAGAGGACATCATTACACTAATGAGAGAGATGTCAAATACAGGACTAAAGTCCATGGAATTTACTCTAGGTGATTCAACAATCAAGCTAGAGGGTGCAACAAATGAGCAGGTAGTGGTAGCTGCTCCATCAGAGGTTGTAATTGCTAATCAAGCAGCTTCATTAGAGACAAAGACAACTGAGATTCCTACTACAAATAAGCAGGTAGGAAACGAGATTAAGTCTCCACTTGTTGGTGTATTCTACGAAGCTCCACAAGCTGGAGCTAAGCCTTTCGTAAAGGTTGGAGACAAGGTAAAGAAGGGACAGACTTTGGCAATCATTGAAGCAATGAAGATGATGAACGAGATCGAGTCCGAGTTTGATGGAACGGTAGTAGACGTGTTCGTGAAAAACGAGCAGGGTGTTGAGTACGGCCAGCCACTTTTCTTAATCGCATAAAAAGCGAGGGCGCAAGTTCCAAATACGAATTAGAGGGTTACAAAATGGAAAATACAAATACAGAAAACGCTCCAAAGAGGAGCCTTAATACACAGCAGATTATGGAAATTTTGCCACACAGACATCCATTCCTATTGGTAGACACAATCGAGGATTATGTTGAGGGCGAATATGCAGTCGGCTATAAGTGTGTGACTTTTGACGAATATTATTTCAAGGGACACTTCCCTGGAACACCAATTATGCCGGGAGTGCTTATCGTTGAGGCTCTCGCACAGACAGGCGCAGTTGCGATTCTTGCCAAGGAAGAGAACAAGGGTAAGCTCGCGTTCTTTGCTGGAATTGACAAGGTAAAGTTCAAAAAGCCAGTAGTTCCAGGTGACAAGCTAAAGCTTGAGACACGAATCACTCAGGTTAGAGGCCCAATGGGTATGGGCGAAGCAGTTGCAAGCGTTGACGGCGAGGTTCGCTGCACAGCAACACTCAAGTTCGCAGTAATTGATTCATAAAGTAGGGGAATTATGATTAAGAAGATTTTGATCGCCAACAGAGGCGAGATTGCAGTTCGAATAATTCGCGCGTGCCGAGAGATGGGCATCATGACTGTTGCGGTTTTCTCTGAAGCAGATCGTAACGCACTTCATGCGCAGCTAGCAGACGAAGCAATTTGCATTGGCCCTGCGAAAAGCAGCGACAGCTATCTTAACATAAGAAGCATCATCAGTGCGATTTTGGTTTCTGGTGCAGATGCAGTCCACCCAGGCTTCGGATTCTTAAGCGAGAACGCTAGGTTCGCAAGCCTTTGCGAGCAGTGCAATATTACTTTTATTGGACCAAGCTCCGAGCAGATTGCAGCATGTGGAAACAAGGCAGTTGCAAAGAAGACGATGCAGGACAATAAGATTCCTACGATTCCAGGCAGCTCTACAACAGCAACGACGGTAGAGAAGGCACATAAGCTTGCAGCAAAGGCTGGATATCCAGTAATCATCAAAGCTGCTGCTGGTGGCGGTGGAAAAGGAATGCGAGTTTGTCGAGATAAGGATAGTCTTGAACAAGAATTCCTACTAGCACAAAACGAGTCTTGGCAGGCCTTTGGTGACAACAATATGTACATAGAGCACTATATTGAGCATCCAAAGCATATCGAGGTACAGATTCTCGCAGACAAGTTTGGAAATGTAATTCACTTAGGAGAAAGAGACTGCTCTATTCAGAGAAATCATCAGAAGATTATTGAAGAGGCTCCATGCGCAAGCCTAGACCCAGAACTTCGTAAAGCGATTTGCAAGGCGGCAGTAAAGGCAGCAAAAGCAACCAATTACGAGAACGCAGGAACCGTCGAATTCTTGCTTGAGCCAAACGGCAGCTTCTACTTCATGGAGATGAACACAAGAATTCAGGTAGAACATCCAATTACTGAATGGATTACAGGAATCGACCTAATCAAAGAGCAAATAAAGATTGCGTCAGGCCTGCCACTAGAGTACGAGCAGAAGGACATCAAGCTTGAGGGACATGCAATCGAATGCAGAATCAATGCAGAGGACGCAGAGCATGGCTTTAGACCATGTCCAGGAAAAATCAACGAGATGTATTTGCCAGGAGGCTTCGGAATCAGAGTCGACTCGGCAATATACGCAGGCTATCAGGTTCCACCATATTACGACTCAATGCTTGCAAAGCTTACAGTGCATGCACCTACTCGAAAAGAAGCAGTAGCAAAAATGCAAAGCGCACTTGGAGAAGTAATCATTACTGGAATCACGACGAATATCGATTACCAGTACGGAATTTTGAATTCCAAGCTTTTCGAGGAGGGCGAGATAGACGTCGACTTCCTAGATAAGCTAAGTAAGGCGACTAAGAAGAAGCCGAAGGAGAAGAAATGGAACTAAGATATTTGTTCAAAAAGAATAATACAAAAAATCAGGCGATGGGAGTTAGCACAGGAGAGGATGCTAGTAATGGCGGAACAATGTCTGCTACTAGCGGACAAGCGAAAGCTTCTGAAGAAACGCTAAAACCTTCTGCGCCAGATGGATTAGTAACGCGTTGTCCGAGCTGTGGAGAAGCAGTTTTCACAGATGAGCTCTTGGATAACTATAAAATTTGTCCGGAATGCGGTGCGTATCTGCGTCTTGATGCAATGATGCGTATCGAGTCAATTATAGATCCGGAGAGCTTCGAGCCTTGGGATGCAATTATGCCAACACACAACCCTCTAGGCATCCCAGGGTATGAAGCGAAGCTATCCGCAAACAAAGAGAAGACAGGCCTAGATGAGGCAGTTGTGACAGGAAAGTGCCGAATTGGCGACAACGAAGCAGTCCTAATGGTAATGGACTGTCGCTTCATGATGGCCTCGATGGGAAATGTCGTAGGAGAGAAAATCACTAGAGCCGTAGAACGCGCGACAGACGAGAGACTTCCAGTAATTATTTTTTGCTGTTCAGGTGGCGCAAGAATGCAAGAGGGCATAGAGTCTCTCATGCAAATGGCAAAAACATCGGCAGCACTAAAGCGTCATTCGGACGCAGGCCTACTATATGTCTCAGTACTCACAGATCCGACAACGGGCGGAGTTACAGCAAGCTTCGCGATGCTAGGAGACATAATACTCGCAGAACCAGGTGCGCTCATCGGCTTTGCTGGCCCACGTGTAATCGAACAAACAATCGGACAAAAGCTCCCAGAAGGCTTCCAGAAAGCTGAATTCTTGCTAGAGCATGGCTTCGTAGACGCAATCGTAGAGCGCAAATTCATGAGAAAGACACTCGACAGAATTCTCCGTCTACACCAGCAAAATAAGACTTTGTCACAATGTTACACAAGCGATTCTGCTATAGGCGAGAAGCGCTCAGACAAGGAAAAGGCTATTAAGACGAAGCCTTCGCGAAAAGCATTGTCCTCTTGGGACAAAGTAAATCTATCTAGACAGATGGATAGACCAGTAGCACTCGATTATACATCACAGTTATTTGGAGAAAAGATAGAGCTACATGGAGATCGTGTAGGTTCAGACGATAAGGCAATTTATGGTGCAATCGCAATGTACCACGGACAACCAGTAACAATCATTGCACAAGTCAAGGGAAGGACGACAAAGGAGAATATAGAGAGAAATTTCGGAATGCCATCACCATCTGGATATCGTAAGGCACTTCGACTTATGAAGCAGGCAGAAAAATTTGGTAGACCGGTAATATGTTTCGTTGATACGCCAGGTGCGTTCTGCGGAATTGAAGCAGAGGAAAACGGACAGGGTGAAGCAATTGCGAGAAATCTTTTCGAGATGAGCAATTTGAAGACTCCGTTACTTTCGATAATTATTGGTGAAGCAGGAAGTGGCGGTGCGCTCGCTTTAGCTGTGACAGACGAAGTCTGGATGTTAGAGAATGCAATTTATGCGATATTGTCGCCAGAAGGCTATGCGTCAATTCTTTGGAAGGACAGTAAGCGTGCGCCAGAAGCAGCGACGGAGATGAAACTCACAGCGCAAGACATGCTAGAGCTTGGTATCATTGAGTTAGTAATTAGTGAGCCAGAGCGTTTTGACGCAGAGTCAATTAGTTCAGTGCTTTCTGAGATAAATGCTAACTTAGACAAGTATTTGGTAAGAGTGATGTCGATGCCGATAGAAGAACTCCTCGAGCAAAGATATCAGAGGTTCCGCAAGTATTAAGAATGCAAACTAATTAAGTGACGGACTACGATAAAAATCTCAAAATCATATTTTTATCGTAGTCATAACGCTAGCTAGAAGCTCCTTTCATGGCACAAACTACGATAAGAATTGAAAAATCACATTTTTATCGTATAAAAACACGCTCTTCTCAAGGCTCCATTTCATTCAAACTACGATAAAAAACTTAAAACTGCTTTTTTATCGTACTATTTGTGCAAGTTAGCAAGGTATATTAGCTCCATTCAGCATGGAAAACTACGATAAAAATCAAGAAAACCAATTTTTATCGTAGTCAGCTTCTATAAAAAGGCTCATTCATAATAAAAACACTACGATAAAATTCAAAGAAATGAATTTTTATCGTAACTCAAGCGAAATTACAAGCAACAAGCCACTACTCCAACTACGATAAAAACAACAAAATGACATTTTTATCGTAGTTGTCCCTATAAGAGAAGACATAAAGAAAACACCACAGAGAGAAAGTATCTTTCTGTGGTGTTTATTTTGAATTGATCGATAAACAATTTATTTCATTCTAAGTCTCATAAATACATTCGCATCAGGGTTGTCGTTGTATCTAGTAATTTCTTCGAAGCCATACTTCTTGTATAGTTCGATTGCTGTGCTACTTCTATCACTATGTGTGTCTAGATATAGCCATACGTAACCGAAGAGCTTTGCTTGGTCGATAGCGAATGAAAGGAGCTTATCACCATGTCCTTGTCCTTGATACATCTTGAGCAAGAATAGGCACTTTAGCTCGGCTGAGTTACGATGCATTACCGAAGCATATTGTTGATTGTGTGGTAGTTCCTTGATAGCAACTGTTCCAACAATCTCTTGGTCATCGTCAACCATTACCCAGAAATGTCTGAAATTCTCGGCAATGTTTGTAAGAGGTTTGTGTTTGCCTTCAGGGTCAAACGCACGACCTGATTCAGGGAGGCATTTTGCAAGGAAATCGTTTACCTCGTCCTGAAGAAAGTTTGCAAATTGAACAATACGCATAGGCTTCCTCCGCAGTTTAATATATAGAAATTTTAACAGAAAGATTACTTTATTTGTATAACGAAAGATTTCAAAATGGTATCATTTATATGTATAAATGTCGTATCACTAGTTTTTGCGGAGGTTATTATGCAGATTTCAGATTTATCTCTATATGAGAAGGCTAGTCTCCTTTGTGGTTCATCCTTTCTCAAAACGCATGGAATTGGTACTACCGAGGGCGAGCATTATTTGCCACAGATGTCTTTTGCAGACGGCGGCACTGGCATCAATTACGAGCAGCTTTGTGAAGATTTGTTTGGAGACAAGGCCTCCGAGTGGGGACTAGACAAGGACAGATTTGACTTCGTCGTTCACAATTTTTATAAGCCTGAAGTAATTGCTTCTCTACCCCCTGCCGAAAAGAAAGCGCACCAAATAATGAGCGAAGAGATTACGAAGTATCGCAATAGCATCACTCTTGCGCCGGGCTGTTATCCGGCTGGAATTATGGCCGCAAGCACGTGGAATCGACAAAAAATTGAGGAGCTTGGAAACGTGCTTGCTGACGAGGCACGAAGCTTTAAGCGCAATTGCTTGCTAGGTACGCCGAACTGTAATTTGCTTAAGGACCCATTGAACGGACGCTATTTTGAAGCATGGTCGGAGGATGCGTGGCTTAGTGGTGAGCTATCACGCAATATGGTTAAGGGCATCGAGGATAAGGGTGTTTGTGCAAATGCTAAGCATTACATTGCAAATAATTTGGAGTTCAATCGAATTGGTATTAATGAGATTATCTCAAGAAGAGCTCTTGAAGAAACATACTTACCGCAATTCGAGGCTTGTGCGAGAGCTGGGGCTGGTTCGTTCATGGCATCTTATCCGAAGGTAAACGGAAGTGCTTGCACGAACAATGAATTCTTATTAAGAGATATACTTCGTGACAAAATGGAGTTTGATGGAATCATCATGTCTGACTGGGGAGCATGCCGCGATCCACTATGGCAGTGCATTAGGTCTGGACTTACTCTTGCAATGCCTGGCTTTGTTGACCCAAACCAGCTTGTGGATGCAGTAAACGATGGTCTAATCGACGAGAAATATATCGATGAAGCAGCTTCATTAATGATAAATTTTGCAAACAAATATGCATCTGTATCCGAAGGCCTTTCGCGAGAAGCAGAGGGCAAGTTAGAAAAAGATGGAGACAAGATTGCATACGAGATTGCTAGCGAGGGAATAATCCTTCTTCAAAACAATGGTATTTTGCCACTTTGCTCTGGAAACAAGGTGAAGATAGAGGGCACTGGAGCTAAGAGATTTAGAGACTGTGGTATCGGATCTGCGCAAGTAATCACTTCGAGAACAACTGTATTAGCGGAATGCTTAAGGGACAACGGTATTGGAGTTCTCGACGAAGAAAGCAAGGAAAATCCTACTGCAAGAATTATCGTCGCAAGTTTGCCAAGCAGCGAGGGTAGCGATAGATTAGACTTGTTGCTTGATGAGAGGGATATTGAGCTTCTCGAAGAAGCAGTAACTAACAATATTCCAACAATTCTCGTTCTTAATACACCTGGTCCAGTAGATATTAGTAAATATGTAGACAAGCTTGAAGTAATAATACTTGTTTATTATCCTGGCATGATGGGCTCGAAAGCTCTTGCTGATATTATTGCTGGACGAGTGAATCCGTCAGGAAAGCTTACTGCTACATGGCCAAAGAAATATGAGGATACACCTGGTTTCCTTTGTCGCCCAGACAACAAGTCGTGCATTTATGGCGAGGGTATTTTTGTTGGATATCGCGGCTATGAGATTCGTAAGATTGAGCCACTGTTTGGCTTTGGTCATGGACTATCTTATACAAACTTTGAGTTCTCGAATATCAGGGTGAAAGATAGCGTGATTGATAGCAGAGAGAAGAAGATAGTCCTTAAAATGACGGTGACAAATACTGGCAAGATGGCTGGTAGCGAGGTGGTTCAGGTTTATTGCAGGGATGTGGAATCGACTTTGAACAAGCCTTGTAAGGAGCTAGTGCTTTTCGAGAAGGTCTGGTTAGAGGTTGGGGAGAGCAAGGAGGTTGTTTTTGAGCTCGAACTTGAGGCGCTGATGGCGTTCGATGAAGACTTCGGGAAGTTTTTGTTGGAGGATGGACTATACGAGTTCTATGTTGGCGGCTCGCTTCATGGTGCGGAGTATGGCGCGACGGTGCGCGTGACTTGCGGAAGTTTGGAGTACAAGCTCGGTATGAAGTCGACGGTGCTCAAAATTTTGAAGTACCCTGAGGTGCTCGACGCGCTTTGGAGGTCGATTGAGGAGAACCAGATTGACAAGATGGTGCTGACTTCGAGGATTAGGTACACGCCTTTTGATAGGCTCGAGGAGATTCCTGAGTTCGAGGGCAAGGATATGTCGACTTTCTTGAGGGTTTGCGAGACTTTCCAAATTGACTAGCCTTGCTCGAAAAGCAAGCCTTCGCTACAAAAGGCGCACACGAGGCGGCGTGACGTGAAGCTGTGCGGTGGCGGCGTGGTGTGAAGTGGCGTGGCGCGATTGAAAGCATCAAATCGATGTGGTTGGTATCAAATTTGTGGGGGATTTTGGAGAGAAATAGCAGACATTCCCTTGAAATTGATATTGATAGCCAAGGATTTTATATAAATTTTGTAAGAACAAATGTAATATTCAGCATAGAAACTCGAAAAGCTCGCGGAAAGAGGGCCCGTGAGTAATAGGATTTGGAGGAAAACAAAATGGCAAAGTTAACACTTGACTGGAATAAGTATATGGATACTTCTATTAGGGTGGCAGAAGAAGGTATCGTAATGCTTGAGAATAAGAATCAAACTCTTCCGCTTGGCAAGGGTGCTAAGGTAGCATTGTTCGGTAGAATGCAGAACAACTATTACAAGAGCGGAACGGGCTCTGGCGGAATGGTAAATGTTCCATATGTAGTGACAATAAAGGATGCTCTCATGAATGATGAAGACATCGTTCTTGATAGCGAGCTTACAGAGATTTATGAGCAATTTGAGAAGGATAGCCCAATTGATCAGGGCTTTGGTTGGGGTAAGGAGAGATGGTCACAAGATGAGATGCCAGTGTCTTCTGAAATGGCAGAGCGTTTTGCGAAGAAGAACGACGCGGCAGTAATCGTAATCGCTAGAACTGCAGGCGAAGATAAGGACAATGTAGATGAGCCAGGTGCATACCGTCTTTCTGCTGAGGAAGAGATGCTACTTGAGAGCGTTTGCGGTGCTTTCGAGAAAGTAATCGTGCTTCTTAATGTTGGTAATGTAATCGACATGAACTTTGTTGATAAGTATAAGCCATCTTCTGTTCTCTATGTATGGCAGGCAGGCATGATTGGTGCAAGAGCAATTGCGAATATCATTACTGGTAAGGCAACACCAACAGGAAAGCTTCCAGATACAATTGCTAAGGAAATCACAGATTATCCATCACATGCGAACTTCGGTAAGGACGATGGAATGGTAGATATTTATGCAGAGGATATTTATGTGGGTTATAGATATTTCTCTACATTTGCTCCAGAGAAGGTTCTTTATCCTTTTGGACATGGACTATCTTATACAACATTCGAGACTGCTTGTGTAAAGTCCTCTCTTACTAATTCTGGTAAGGTTGAGCTTGATTTTGCAGTAAAGAATGTGGGTGACTATTCTGGAAAGCATACTATCCTCGTATTTGTCGAGGCACCAATGGGTAAGCTTGGTAAGGCGAAGAGAGTTCTTTGCGGATTTGCGAAGACGTCACTTCTTAAGCCAGGCGGAGTAGAAATCATCGCAGTTCGTGTAAACAAGGAGGACATTGCTTCCTTTGACGACGCAGGAATCCTTGGACAAGGAACCGGTTGGTTCTTAGAAGAAGGTACATATAATTTCTATGCAGGAAATAGTGTCTCGGACACAAAGTTGGCCTTTAGTTTCGAGCAGGAGAAGACTGTTTGTATTGAAGCCCTTGAATCTGCACTTGCTCCATATGAGGATTTTGACCGTATGGTTTCTAAGCTAGACAGTGAGGGAAATACAGTCCTTGCATATGAGAAGGCACCAACTCGCACAAGAGAGCACCTAGACGATAGACTTGCTAAGCTTCCGAAGGAAGTAGAGTATAGCGGCGACAAGGGCATTAAGTTTATAGATGTGCATAGCGGCAAGAATACGATGGATGAGTTCATCGCGCAGCTCGAGGATGAAGATCTTGTATTGATTTCACATGGTGAGGGCATGGGTAGCCCTAAGGTTACAACTGGCGTTGCTGGTGCATTTGGTGGTGTTTCCGCTGAACTTCTAGACTTCGGAATCCCTGCAGCTTGCTGTTCTGACGGCCCATCAGGCATGAGAATTGATAGCGGAAAGAACGCATTCTCGATTCCAAATGGACTTTGCATCGCAGCAACATTCGATGTTGATTTGATTCGCGAGCTTTTCGATTGGTTCGGAATTGAAATGAGAGCAAATAAGATTGATGTAATCCTCGGACCAGGCATGAACATTCATCGCCACCCACTTAACGGAAGGAACTTCGAGTATTTCTCGGAGGACCCATTCCTTACTGGCGTAATCGCGTCCGCAGAGCTTTCTGGTCTACATAAGCACAAAGTAACAGGCTGCATTAAGCACTTCTGCGCGAACAACCGCGAGTACAAGAGACAGGTAATGAATTCTGTTATCTCAGAAAGAGCACTAAGAGAAATCTACCTCCGCGGCTTCGAAAAGGCTATTAAGGAAGCAGGCTGCTCTTGCATCATGACAACATATCACAGAGTAAACAATGTGTTCACATCATCTAGCTATGACCTTAACACAGTAATTCTCCGTGAGCAGTGGGGCTTTAAGGGCATCGTAATGACTGACTGGTGGGCACATTGCTGCGCAGGCAAGGACATGCCAGAGGATAGACTACTTCATAGCTATCAGGCTCGTTCACAAAACGACCTATACATGTGCACATCTTCTGCAGAGAGATCACACATAAACGAATTCGACACACTCGAAGCTCTTCGTAAAGGCGACGCAAATCATCTTACTAGAGCAGATCTCCAAAGAATTGCACGTAATGTCCTTACATTTGTAGAGAAGACTCCTGCTATGGACAGAATTCTCGGAATTGACGAGGAGGTAGAGCAGATCGATTCTCCATTTGGAGACGAGAACTTGCCACTCAAGGCAGATGTTTACTACAACATCGACGAGAATCCAGTGATTTCCTTCGAGAACATGGACACTACAAATATGAGCGATATCGTATTTGGTCTATCTGGCGAGAAGGTTGGTCTATATGATTTCACTTTCGTTGCGTCCTCCGACGCACTCGAAGTAGCTCAGATGCCAATGACCATCTTCTACACAAGCATTCCGGTATATAACATCACTTGGAATGGCACAGGCGGCAAGTTAGTCGAGAAGACGGTTCGTGGCTTTGGCGGCGGTAGCAATAGAATTTACAGATTGCATTTCGCTCAGACCGGTGTTCGCATCAAGGAAATTCGCCTAAAGTTCATCACAGATGACCTATCCGACCTACGTTGGGATATTCCATAAGGAAGCCTTCTGATTATTGATTTGGCTCTTGCTTTTTCGCTTACGAAAAGCATCCGCTAGCAAACCAAAACTTTTATTTATCAAGTCAAACATAGCCTAGGAAAGCCATTTGGGGCATTAATTCCTAGGCTATTGATTTATCTAGGTAAAAATAGGAAAATAAACAGAAGTATAAGGATTTTGGTAAGGAGGTGCCGCGTAAGATGCGTAGAGATTATTTCACATGCGTGTTTTTGTCTATGTTCGCAGTAGCATTGCTATTTGTGGCTATGGTGCCGCTTTACTTCACTATTGATGGTATTTTGTTACGAGAGATTGGTACGTTTGAGAAGGTTGTAAGTGTTGCTTTTGTTAGTGCATTTTTGCTAATCATTCCGATTCTTGCGGCTATTTATAAGAAGATTTGGATGTCTTTTGCTATTGTTGCATATGGAGCGTTAGCGCTAATTCCGGGCTATTTAATGAATCATTTGGCTGGTCCGCTTGCTGGAGAAGAAGCAAGTCTAGTTGCGATTTTCCAAGCTTTTGTAGCGAAGGCTATTTATGCTGTTGTTCATGCGCCTTTTGCTGGCACTGCAGTAGTCTTCGGAAACGGTTTTGCAACATGGTCACTTAAGGCTTTCCTCTGGATACCTATTGTTATTTATGTATTTGTTCAATTGTTTAGATTCTATCGCAGAAGTTATATTGCAGAGCAGCAGAGCTTTGAAGTTCAGGCACAAACTCGCGTAGCTAAGATTGGTATGAATAGCGAGATGCCAGCAAGCAAGCCAGAGGTTCTCGGAACAATTATTTCTGCACCAACTTCGGCTTCTCCAGTAGCATCAGCAAGCAATCTTCCGACTTCATCTTCTAATAGCAAAGACGTTAAGCCACGACTAGAGAAGTAATTAGTTTGATAATCAAATAGTATTGCAAACATAGCAAAGTCCTTGTAAAATTAGACAGTATTTATTTTTGTATGGAGAAATAATATGGCTAAGAATGAATCTTTCTGGAAGAATTTACTTACAACTAGTGCAGATAAGACGCATGAGGTTGAGAATGATAGTGACGCATTAGAGGCAGGTCTTGAGCAGTTGTCTTGGTTTGAGAATTCTAAGAGAATTGTTAAGCAGAAGATTAAGAAGACACAAGAGACATTTGGCGAAGAGATTGGTAACTCCATTACTCACGGTGTACCAGCGTTGTTTTTCCTAGGCATGCTTCCATATGCTGCGATTAGAGCATATATTCATGCACCAGAGGGCAAGGCAGTAATCGATGCATTCGGTGTATCAGTATTCATGATATCTGTTTTCTTGATGTTCCTTATGTCTACTTGGTACCACACATCAATGCACGGAACACCACAAAAGCATGTAATGAATAAGCTTGATCATATAATGATCTTCTTCGCAATTGCTGGAACATATACACCAATTACACTGTCTCTAATCGGAGGCGGTTGGGGCCTTGGTCTATGTATCGCACAATGGGTTCTCGTTATTGCAGGAACAATAATCAAGTCGCTTATGTTCTCTAAGAATAAGCTCAACATGATTCTCACTGTAACTATCTATTTGCTCATGGGTTGGATGGTTGTATTATGCATGAAGCAGTTCATCGCTGCTGCTACTGCACCATGCTTCTGGCTCATTCTATCTGGCGGTATTTGTTACACAATCGGAGTAATTTTGTTCGCTTCTAAGTTTAAGTTCGCTCATATGGTATGGCATATTCTTGTTGACCTCGGAGCAATTTGTCACTTCATTGCAATTGTATATTTCTTGAGATGAGAACTAAGATTATGCTTGCGAAGTGATAAGCGAAGTATATTAGAATAGAAACATAATAAAGGGATGCATCAACAATTTGTTAGAGCATCCCTAATTGTTATAAGCAAATCGTGTTTGTTAAGACTATGTGGTGTGAGTAGACAACACGATGGCTTATGGAAATGAAGGTACAAGCGACATTGAATTAAGCTACTTCAAACATCTTCTCGTTCTTACAAGAAGTAAAGGAGGACGAAGGCTTAATCTGTGCAGCCGGCTTATATGGATGACGAGTAAGAGGAGTAGCCGAATTGGAAATTCGTCTATATTGTGGTGTGTGGTGTGAATAGGAGGACTTCTCCCAATTAGGCTTACCTGATACAACTCTTACATCGTAATTAGCATTAGTATTCCTTCTAGTAGTTACTGTTCTAGTATTTGTTCTGGAAGTAGAAGTAGCAGCAACTCTAGCAGCAGCTCTAGCTCTAGTTCTAGCGTGGTTAATAGCTGCGAGTTCTCTCTCGTCTTGTAGCATATCGTGCTCACCAATCGCAGCGCGAATAATTGCAGTAAAGAAAAATCCAATTAATAAAATCTCGAAAGCGGTCATCTTATTCACCTCGTAGTTGTTATTCATGTCTAGTTCGTATTGTTCGTTTATTCGAACAAGTGTTCGTAAATAGCGTCTAAAATAAGAACATCTGTTTGTTATGTGCGTATAATATCACATAAGGTGGGCGAATAAAAGGACTTATTCAAAGAAATTTTGAAATTTTTCGAACAAAATACAAATATTTGTTCGTATGAAGTTCATCAAAACGAGGCTTCCTGGGTGAACCTTCTGCTGATAACCCCTAGTTTACGACAGGTTTGATGCGCCAATTCGGATTGCACCGGCCTCGATCATTTGTCTAGCGTCCTCGATAGAGCGTATTCCGCCAGCGGCCTTGATGCGAACATCGCTTGAGACATTAGCCTTCATGAGACGGACGTCCTCGATAGTTGCGCCATGGGTATCAAAGCCGGTGCTTGTCTTAATAAAATCCGCCTTAGCATCGCTAACAATCTTACAAATGCGAATCTTCTCGTCCTCGCTAAGCTGGCTTGTCTCAACGATTACCTTCAAAATCGCACCCATCTGATGGCATGTATTCCTAAGCGTAGCAATTTCGCGCAAAACATAGTCGTCGTCACCTTGCTTTAGCATGTTGATGTTGATAACCATGTCGATCTCACTTGCACCGTTGCGGATTGCGTCGATTGTCTCGAAGTTTTTCGAAGCGGTTGTGTGGTAGCCGTTAGGGAAGCCGATTACTGTACAAATTGCAATTCTTCCCTTGGCGTACTTCACTGCATCCCTCACGAAAATAGGCTGCACGCAACAGCTAGCACAACCTCTCGATACAGCAGTCTCGACAAGCTTAGAGATGTCTTCGGTTGTCGCGTTTTTCTTAAGATTTGTCAAATCGACATATGACCATATATTGTTCTCGTCTGGCTTGTTTGTATCAGCTTCCGGAGCAAACTTTTGCTTATTTGTCGGCGCAAGAAGTGCGTCTAGGACAATTGTCGATACGTCCGCAAAGCCTGCGATTGTGCCAAGATTTGAACCCGGATTTACGATAGGTGAGTCGCCATAGATTAGAAGCGGAACCATCTCACGCGAATGGTCTGTCGACTCCGTTGACGGATCGCAGCCATGGTCAGCTGTGATAATTAGTAGGTCGTCTTCGCAAAGCTTTGGCAAGATATCGTCTAATGCGTTGTCGAATTCCTTGATTGCGTTCATGTATCCGATGCTGTCATTTCTGTGGCCATAGAGCATATCGAAGTCTACAAGATTAATGAAACATAGTCCATTAAAGTCCTCCGATAGTTGTTCCTTGAACACGCGGATTCCGTCTTGGTTACCGGATGTGCGAATGACCTTCGTTAAGCCCTGGTTAGCATAGATGTCTGTAATCTTGCCAACGCCGATTACATCGAAGCCGTCGTCCTTAAGAACGTCGAGCATTGTGGATGATGGTGGAATCACTGAGTAGTCGTGGCGATTTGCTGTTCTGGTGAAGTTACCCTCTGACCCAACAAAAGGCCTAGCTATTACGCGTCCAACTGCGTGCTCTCCGACCATAATCGCACGTGCCTTCTCGCAGCAATTGTAAAGCTCCTCGAGTGGAACGACGTCCTCGTGTGCTGCAATTTGGAGCACGCTATCGGCAGATGTGTACACGATGAGGGCGCCAGTTTCCATATGCTTCGCGCCATAGTCTGCGATTACCTTAGTGCCGCTATATGGCTTATTGCACAAGATTTCGCGTCCCGTCGCTTTTGATAATTTGTCGAGAATTTCTTGTGGGAATCCGTCTGGGTATGTTGGGAGAGGCTTCGTCGAATATAGCCCAGCTAGCTCGAAGTGTCCAATAGTCGTGTCCTTGCCCTTCGAGATTTCTTTAAGTCGACCAAACGCTCCAATAGGCTTGTTAGCTTTATCGACAAAAGGCAAAATTCTCTCATCTTCGTGTCCTTCTATGTCGAAAAGACCCAGCCTTTTCAAATTAGGAAAATCGACTCCCTCATCTGTCGCTGCTTTGCAAACCGCAGCAAGGGTGTTGCTGCCGAGGTCACCAAAATCTGCACTATCAGGTGCATTACCAATACCAAAGCTATCAAGAACTACCAAAAAAACTCGTCTAGACATAAATTCCTCCAAAGCCATATATTTTGTTAATATATGTTGTATAATTCTTCTGTATTAATACATATAGTATAGCAATTTATTAAAATCGTGGAGGATAAATCTTGTTTTTGTTTGGAAGAAAATCGTATGACATAGTCCAGATTAACACAAGGCTAATAGCAATTCTATTGGCACTAGCTTTTGCTACACAAATGCTTTGCTCGTGTGATACCAAGCCACATTTTGAGACCGATAAGCTCCACGTGATTTGTACAGTATATCCAGTTTATTCTCTTGCCAAAAGAATTGCAGGCGATAGTGCGGAGGTTCTGCTGCTTATGACTCCAGGTACTGACGCACATGGTTACGAGCCATCTAGCGCCGACATCCGCCTAGTAGAAGAAGCGGACGTCATTGTGTCAAACGGCGCAGGCCTAGAGACATGGCTTAGCGATGTAATGGACGCGATTGAAAATGATGACCTCCTCCACATCGATAGTTCATCGAATGTAGATTTACTATGCATGGAAGCTGGCCATAACCATAGTCATAACCATAGCCACGGTGGCGAGCACGATGCTCACGACGAAGATATAAGTGGGCACGAAGATGATCAAGACGAAGAACATGGCGAAGGACATGAAGAAGAATTTGTAGATCCGCACACATGGCTTTCGTTTGAGAATCTGATGGTGATGACAAGCGCAATCGCCGAAGGTCTTTCTATGGTAGACCCGGATAATAGCGATACTTATAGGACGAATGCTAGTAGCCTAATGGAGAAATTAGAAGGGCTTTCGAGTGAATACGAGCAGCTTTTCGAGAGGGTTGAAGGGCAGACGCTGGTGGTGTCGCACGAGGCTTTTGGATACATTTGTGACGACTACGGATTAAGGCAGCTTGCAGTGGACGGCCTCTCGAGCGAGGCAGAGCCAGACGCTAGGAGCATGGTGCGAATAGTTGACGAGGTGCGGCAGCTTGGATGCGACGTAATCTTCTACGACCAGCTGATAAATCCTGCGGCAGCGAGAGTGATCGCGGACGAGACGGGCCTAGAACTTATGGCGATAGAGGCAATGCCAGCAAGCTATGAGGTAGAAATTGAGGACATGCTAGAGAATAATTTGGTCCGAATTTTGGAGGGACTTGTATGAGCAAAAACATGACAAAAAACGCAGTAGTTTCTGTCGATAATATTAGCTTCGGATATGAGGGGCAGGCGCTTCTTGAGGGGGTGTCTTTTGATGTAGTCGAGGGCGATTTCGCGGCGATTATTGGCGATAACGGCGTCGGCAAATCCACGATGATCAAGCTCCTTCTCGGACTTCTTCGCCCAGGGCAAGGAGAGGTGAAGATTTTTGGCGTGAACGCTCTTAGCAGAAAGGCTACTTTCGAGGTAGGCTACGTTCCTCAAAATTCAGGTGCACTCGCGTCAAGCTTCCCAGCGACAGTCGGAGAGATTCTAGCTAGTTCACTTATGGGCCGCCACAGTCGAAAAGAAACCGCCGACCTAGTAAACAAAGCGCTTGAATCCGTTGGCATGCTCGAATATAAGGACAGGCTGATTTCAAAGCTTTCTGGAGGACAGCAGCAAAGAGTAATGCTCTCACGCGTCCTCATTAACAGCCCAAAGCTTCTGATCCTCGACGAACCAACAGTCGGAATCGACGGAGACTCTGTCGATAGGCTAATGGAGATTTTGCATAGACAAAACATCGACCACAAGATGACAATCCTTATGGTAACGCACGACCTTGCGCGTGTTGCCCCATATGTTAACAGGGTGCTTTGCATAAGCGACCACTCAATGGCAGAGACAGCTTGCCCAGAGGCAACAATTGTCCATGCGCATTCTCACGAGCATAAGTCAGGAGAGCGTCGCCACGTACACTGCGCTGCATGCGAAAGCAAGCACGATTCAGAGCATTGCGCTTCTTGCAACCCAAAGCATGACCACGCACACTGCGAGGTTTGCAGTCACGACCATTCCCACGATCATTCCCACGACCACGCGCACGAGTGCGAATGCTCATGTTCATGTGAGGAAGGAGGCAGCCACAATGCTTGAGTTATTACTATCGATGTTTACATATAAATTCATGTTAAGAGCCTTCATCTCTGGGCTCATGGTCGCAGTCCTAATGGCCATCGTCGGAAGCGTTATGGTTCACCGCCGCCTCTCCATGATTGGCGACTCACTCTCACACACGTCTCTCGCAGGCGTTGCAATCGGCCTTATCATCGGCATCAATCCAACCATCGGCGCGATCTTAGCTTGCCTTGTCGGCGCTTTCGTAATCGAGCTCATCCGAAAAGCCTTAGGCAAACACTCAGAACTCGCTGTCGCTATCGTTTTGTCGCTTGGCGTTGGTCTAGCTGGTGTCCTTTCCGGATTCTCCTCGAACCCGACAGACTTCTCGTCCTTCTTGTTCGGCTCCATCGTTGCAACAACCTGGCTTGAAACAATCCTTGTAGTAGTAGTTGGAATAAGTGTTCTATTAATATATATCCTTAATTATAGACAAATCTTTCTTGTGTCCTTTGACGAGCAGTCCGCAGGATTAATGGGTGTAAATGTAAGATTAATTAATATAATTATTACGATAATTACTGCGCTTACTATTGCCATTTCCGCACGAATCGTCGGAACCTTGATTATAACTAGTTTAATGATTGTCCCAGTTGCGACAAGCATGCAATTCGCAAAATCCTATAAGTCACAAGTAATTTGGGCAATATTAATTAGCGTTTTCGCGACAATTCTAGGAATAGTTCTATCCTTTGTCTTCGGGCTTAAGCCAGGCGGTACAATTTGTCTTATTACTGTCGCTATATTTATCATTAGTATGCTTTGTTCACAATTAGGAAACAAAGTACCAAAAAGTTAATACTAAATAATTCTTTATTTATAGGCTATATATGGGTTGAACCTTAAAAGCGGTGTAAGATTATCCTATGAAATTTCCATAGGAGGATTGCATGATGAAGATCAACAAGAAATTATTAGCATTATTGATTTCTGTTATTCTCGTAATTGCATGTGCAGCAAGCTTTGCTTTTGCTGATACAGCTACTACAGAACTAACGTCAGATTTGACACTTTCTAGTAATGTAGAAGCAAATTACGTGATTCCATCAGGATCTAATGTAACAATTAACCTTAACGGTTATTCAATCACAGGCGCATCTACAGCGGATGTAATCCACGTAGAAAATGGCGCAACACTAACTATTGAAGGAACAGGAACAGTTTCTATTCCAGCAAATGGTACTTATAGTGTTATCTTTAACGAAGGTACAACAACACTTAACGGTGGTACTTATGTATCAACATCTCAGTCTGGTTATTATGTAATTAGTAATCACGGCGTGATGGAAATTAATGACGGTGTTACAGTAGAGGATATCTACGAAGATACAAGAGATCCTAACGTAGGTTCTTATGCAGCACTTGTTCAGAATGGTTACGGAAATTACAGAAGTACAAACGAGAGAAACGGATATGTAAGTGGCGTAAATGCACAGTATCCAGAGCTTACAATCAACGGTGGTACATTCATTGGTGGTAGAGCTACAATCAAGAACGACGACGGTGGTGTATTAGAGATTAACGATTGTGAAGTACGCGAGAGCTTGTCACAGTGTATCGTTAATGTACATGAAGCAACAATCAACGGCGGTACATTCGAGATTGAGACAGAAGGAAAGCCAGTTATCTATTCATGGAGTTCCTTGATTGCTGGTGAGACAACAATCACGGGTGGTACATTTACAGGTGATATCGCTATTCAGACAGTAGCTGGTAGCCTTGGAACAAATGTAACAGTTGAAGACGGTACATTCACAGGTGGTTATGCAGTAGATGCTAGTTCTACTCTTGAGATTTCTGGTGGTACATTCTCAGCTGATCCATCTAATTACGTTGTAATTGAGATGTGCGTAGAAGAAAATGCTGGTCAGTACACAGTAGTAAGTCACGACACAACGCACCAGGCAGTTGATTATGATCCATGTCTTGGTGGATATGATACAGAGTTCTATTACTGCTCAGTTTGTGACACATACTTCTCCGATGCAGAATGCACAACAGAGATTGATGAAGTAACAAGAACAGAAGGTTCTCATACAATTGAATTAGTTGCAGCACAAGATGCACAGATTGGTGAGGAAGGTTGGATTGAGCACGAGTATTGTTCAGTATGTGACCAGTACTTCCTAGATGGAGATTATGAGAATCCGGTAGAATGGTCTGAGATCGTTATCGATGCACTCCCAGAGCCAACACCAGTTCCTCCAACAACAACTCCAGAAGTAGTACCTCCAACTACAACTCCTGAGATTCCATCTACAGAGCCATCCGAAGAGGATATCGCTTATGTAAATGATTTCGTAACAGATTTGTACAACAACATGCTTGGCAGAGAGCCAGATGCAGCTGGTCAGGAGAACTGGGTAGGACAGATTGCAGATGGTAATATGTCAGCAGCAGATGTTGCAGACGGCTTCTATTACTCACCAGAGTTCACAGCAATGTCTGCAGAGATGACAACAGAAGAATATGTTCAGACACTATATCGTGCAATCCTTGGCCGTGAGGCTGATCCAAACGGACTTGCAGATTGGGTGAACAGAATTGATTCTGGCGTTGCTACAAGAGAAGAAGTATATCAGGGCTTCTTAGGTTCACAGGAATTCAGAGGAATCGCTGATCAGATTGACGATATCCAGAACACAGCAGCTCATGCATTTGTTGAAAGACTCTACTCATTCGTACTTGGTCGCCAGGGAGATCCAGTAGGCGTAGAGCACTGGGTAGATCAGCTCGCAAGCGGAAACATGAGTCTACGTGATGTAGCATATGGATTCATCTTCAGCCTAGAGTATGTGAACAACAATACAAGCAATGGCGACTATGTAACAATGCTTTACAATACAATTCTTGGTAGACAGCCAGATAGTACAGGATATGCAAATTGGACAGCACAGCTTGATAATGGCGTATCTAGAGTAGCAGTATTTGATGGCTTCGTTCAGTCACCAGAGTTCGCTGGACTAGCAGATGTTTATGGATATAGAGCATACTAATTACTAGATATTCATAACAAAGAACAAAATAAAATAGTTATCTGCCCTGGAGGGTTTTCCTCCGGGGCAGTTTTTTGGAAAGAATACTTAGAGGTGGGATTCCCAAAATAATACGCTTTTCCTGTTTTTACCAAAAAGGTATGAAGGACCTTCATGAGCGTAGATAGAGAGGCTCGAATATCGAAGAAAGAGGCGCGGATGTGGGGATAAGTACATAAATGCGTTGGGAGGTCTTAGGGGACAATGAAAGTCGACATAAGAATGTGGCAAAGAAAGTGCAAAATCGTCAATATGTCAATTGAGAGATTATTCTTTTCGAGGGGGTTATAGATTATAATTCGCGTATGAAGAAGATAAAGATGGGAAGTTTTTGGAGGCATATTAGCTTCACGACAGATAGGCGCAGATGGGTGTTTGCTACTATTATGGTGGCAGTCTTGTTGGTGTCCTTGCTTTTTGCACTTCCGATTTTTGAAGATACGAAGGTTTCTACTTGTGTTGGTACGAGGCAGGAGCGTTCGGGTGTGATTACGCTTGAGCCGTTGGTGCAGCGATTTGTGCCTATGGATACGAGGCTTGAGTATATTAGCGTGCGTTATGCGAACTGCGTTGGGCAGGATGGAACGATTACGTTTGTTGTTGAGGACGGCAAGGGGAAGGTTCTGTTTGAGGAGACGCTGCCGATTTCTGAGTTTGAGAATGATGAGTACCATCGGTATGATGTGGATTTGACGGTGAAGGAAGAAAAGGCATACTACTTCAAGATTATTGCGGAGGGTGTGCAGCTTAATAATGCGCCGCGTGTGTGGTTGTCTAATAATTTGAAGGACGAGCTTCGCAATGTTGAGTATAGAGGCTATGATCCTAATGTGAGGATGCAGACAAATACGGAGCTTGGTTTTAAGCAGTTCCGCGTTGTGCCTTTTATTGTTTCTGCGGTGAGCATTTTGGTTACAGCGTTTACGATTTTGCTTGTGCTTGGTTTGGATGAGAAGCTTAGACGTAAGGCGTGCTTTGTTATCATGCTTACGATGCCACTTGTTACTTTTGTGCTAGCGGAGGTTCTTAATGGTAATTCGCTGACATCGAAGAAGATTGCGGCTTATTTTATTAACTATATTTTGTATTTGATTATTTATTGTTTGTTCTTCGCGATAACGAATAAGCTAAGGTTTACAGTGTTGTTCTCGAATACGCTTATTTTTGTTCTGGCGGTGGTGAATTACTATAAGCTTGAGTTCCGTGGGGAGCCGCTTCTTATTACTGATATTTTCTCATTCTCGACGGCGATGAATGTTGCGTCGGAGTATAAGATTGAGCTTACTCCTATGATTATTATGGCAGGTTGCTTGTTCATGGCGGCGACGGCGATTGTGTCGAGATTTAGATACAGCATGCATACGAGGAAGACGAGACTTATTCTTGGATTGTTCAGTGCGGTGCTTGCTTTTGGTATGGTGACGGCGCTTTTCAATACGGATAGATATTCGGCTTCAGCAAATTCTATTATGAAAAAGCTCGGCATCGTAAACAACGTGTGGAATCAGCCGCTTAACTATACGGACAACGGCATGCTCGTTGCGATTACGATGAATGCGCAATATCTCGTTGTTGAGCCACCGGCAGTATATTCGGAGGAGAATTTCAATAATATTGTTGGGCAGGTTGAGCAGTCTTTTGGTACGTCGATGATTACTGACAAGACATTGTCGGAGTTCCTTAGAACAAGAAATACATCGGTGAATCCGTCGTTGAAGCCAAATATCATTTGCATTATGAACGAGTCTTATACGGACTTTTCTTCGATTGCTCCGCTAGAGCTCAATGTGGAATATTCGCCTTTTATTGATTCGCTTGCAGATAGCTCTCATGCGATCACGGGCGAGTGCTATGTGTCGACATATGGTGGCGGTACAGCTAACTCGGAGTTCGAGTTTTTGACTGGTAATACGATGCTTGGCGTGCCAAATGGTTCGATTCCTTATCAGCAGTATGTGTCGGAAGAGAATAATGGTGCAGGCTCGCTTGCAAGAATTCTTAGCAATATGGGTTATGAGACGACTGCGCTTCATCCTTATCTTGCGTCTGGCTGGAATAGACCAGCGGTGTACGAGGCGATGGGCTTTGATGCGTTCTACTCCCAGGACGACTTCGAAAATCCGGAGTTCGTTAGATCTTACATCTCGGATGAATGTTCATACGAGATGATTATTGAGCTATACGAGGAGCATTGCCAGATGGAGCAGGAGACAGGCGAGCAGGTGCCTTGGTTCTTGTTCAACGTTACTATGCAAAATCATGGCTCGTATTCGAAGTCGTATACGAATTTCGAGCCAACAGTTGAATACTTGCCAGATCCGGGTGCATATCCGCAGGCAGAACAGTATCTTACTGTTGCAAATCTGTCGGATGCGGCTATCGAGGAGCTTATTGAGTATTTTGCAAATTGCGGAGAGCCAACAGTAATTTGTTTCTTCGGTGACCATTTGCCATCGCTTAAGGATGGATTCTACGAGATGCTTTTCGATGTGGAGGATACGATGCAGCTAGAGCCAGAGGACATGCAAAGGCTTTATGTGACGGATTATTTTGTGTGGGCGAATTACAATTTTGTGGCGCCAGAAATTCCGCACTTGTCGCTTAACTATTTGTCTACGCTCGTGATGCAGGTGGCGGACTTGCCGCTTACACCGTACCAGATGTTCTTGACGGATATGTATCAGCACTATCCGGTAATTACGACGTTTGGAATTAGGGATGCACAGGGTAATTTCTATGAGGACGAGTCGATGATCAACCAGGATTTGTGGAACTACTATTCTGTTTTGCAATACAATAATTTGTTCGGCGAGGAGCTTCGTAATGACGCGTTCTTCGATTTCTGTTATGGCGACTATTTGGATATTCGTCTTGGAAATGAGGTTTTCGCGGATACGCTTGATGATGAGCCAGACGAAGACGATGTGGATGAATCGGGCGAAGCAGACATCGCGGGCGACCTTGTATATGGCGAGGATGGCGAAGGAGACGAACTAGAAAACTCTGCGGAGGATGAAGCAGAAAGTAGCGCGGCAGCTAACACTGATGCTACTACGGAGACTATTGAGGGCTAAGAAATGGCAGAAAATACAGACATGACGAGCCTAGAAGAATTAGATTTGTCGCCTGAGATTATGAAGGCGCTATCGAAAATGCACATAACAAGACCAACTACGGTCCAAAGGCTCGCAATTCCACTACTAATGAAGGACGAATGCTTGATAGCAAAGGCGCCGACTGGCACGGGCAAGACATTCGCATTCGCAATTCCTATTCTAGAATATTTGGATTTGAGAAGCAAAAGCATTCAGGCGCTAATATTAGCACCAACAAGAGAGCTGGCGCTGCAAATTGCTACAGAAATAAAGGATTTGGGCCGATATATCGATGGCCTTAAGGTGTGTTCGATAATTGGTGGACAAAGCATAAAGCTGCAACTTGAGCGAATCGCGAAGAGACCGCAAATAGTTGTCGCGACCCCTGGTAGACTTATGGACCTAATGGAGCGAAGACAGATAGATGTGTCACAAATCTACACGCTGGTGCTCGACGAGGCTGACGAGATGCTCAAGATGGGCTTTGCTAAGCAGGTTAACTACATCATGAAAAACACGCCGAAGGATAAGCAAATCGCGCTGTTTTCTGCGACGATGCCACGCGAGATTTTGAATATCACATGGACCTTCATGCAGGGCGCGAAAGAAATCGACGTCATGCCAAAGCAGGAGGACCGCCCGAAGATTGACGAGATTTATGTAGAAATTTCCGAGAAGGACAAGGTGTCGAAGGTGTTAGAGCTAATGGAGGAAAACGGCTTTGAGCGAGTGATTGTATTCTGCAACACCAAGCGTCAGACACGTATCCTCTACGATAGGCTCAAGGTGCAAAATGTGCGCTGTGAGATGTTCTCAGGGGACATGGGACAAGGCGCAAGAAATAAGATTATGGATGCTTTTCGAAAAGGGCGCATACGCATACTTATCGCGACAGATGTGGTTGCTCGCGGCATAGATGTAGACGATATTGACGCAGTAATTAACTTCGATATTCCGACAGACAATGAGTTCTATTTGCATCGAATTGGAAGGACGGCGCGTGCTGGAAAGTGCGGAAAGGCATTCGCTTTTGTAACATATACGGATAGAGAAAGAATGCGCGAGATTATTCGTTACACAGGCTCTACAATAAAGATGCCAGATTGATGCGGTTATGGTATTATATTAAGAGTGATTTTGTCGCTTATGAGGAGGACAGATTATGAAAGTTGTAATTCTTGCTGGAGGTTTTGGTACAAGAATCAGCGAAGAGAGTCATCTCAAGCCAAAGCCAATGGTTGAAATCAATGGTAAGCCAATTTTGTGGCACATAATGAAGTACTATTCTTCATTCGGATATAATGAGTTTATTATTTGTTGTGGATATAAGCAGTATGTTATCAAGGAGTGGTTCGCAGATTATTTCTTGCACAATTCCGATGTTACTTTCGACTTTACTGCAGAGAACAAGATGATTGTCCACAAGAATCACACAGAGCCATGGAAGGTTACTTTGGTAGATACTGGTCTTAAGACAATGACTGGTGGCCGAATTAAGAGAATCAAGAAATATGTTGGTTCAGAGCCATTCATGCTCACATACGGTGATGGACTTTCCAATGTTAATATCGATGAGCTAGTTGAGTTCCATAAGCAGAAGGGACAGATTGCGACAATGACAGCGATTAATGTAGGTCAGCAGTTCGGTTGTCTCGACATGGCAGATGATGGTTCCGTGCTTCGTTTCCGCGAGAAGAACGATACAGATGGAAGCGTAATTAACGGTGGCTTCATGGTTCTTGAGCCAGAGGTATTTGAATTCATCGATGGTGACGAGACAGTATTCGAGAAGGATCCAATTGAGCGTCTTGCAGAGGCAGGTCAGCTTAACGCATATCGTCATAATGGCTTCTGGAAGTGCATGGACACTAAGAGAGACAAAGAGAAGCTCGAGGCAATGATTGAGTCCGGTGAAGCTCCTTGGATTAAGTGGGAGGAGTAATTTCCATGGCATATATCGATTTGGATTTCTATAAGGGAAAGAAGGTTTTCTTAACAGGACATACTGGCTTTAAGGGAACATGGATGAGCCGTTTGCTAGTAGAAGCTGGCGCGGTTTTGACAGGATATTCCTTGGAGGCTCCTACTAAGCCGAATCTTTTCGAGATGGCAAAGGTAGAAGAGAAGATGACTTCTGTAATTGGAGACATTCGCGACATGGAGGCGCTTTGGCAGGCTTTTGATGCGGCAAAGCCAGAGATTGTAATCCACATGGCAGCGCAGCCAATTGTTCGCGATTCCTATAAGGACCCAGTTTACACATACGAGACAAACGTTATGGGCACAGTAAATATCTTAGAGTGCGTTCGTAAGGCAGGATACGTAAAGTCCTTCCTCAACGTAACGACAGACAAGGTGTACCAGAACAATGAGTGGGAGTGGGGCTATCGCGAGGACGAGAAGCTTGACGGATACGATCCATATTCGAACTCGAAGTCATGTAGCGAATTAGTTACACATAGCTATAAGTCTTCGTTCTTCCTAGGCGACGATGCGACGGCAATCTCGACAGCGCGTGCCGGTAACGTAATCGGAGGCGGAGACTTCGCGAACGATAGAATTATTCCAGATTCAGTAAGAGCATGGCTTAAGGGCGAGGACATTGTGGTAAGAAATCCACATTCGACACGTCCATATCAGCATGTGCTAGAGCCAGTTGTTGCATATCTCATGATTTGCCAGAAGCAATATGAGGACGCTTCCTATGCATCTTGGTATAATGTAGGACCGGATGACAGAGACTGCGTGACTACTGGAGATATCGTTGATATTTTCTGCGAGAAGATGGGCGATATTAAGCGCGTAGATAGAAGTGAAGCAAATGCGCCACATGAAGCAAATTTCTTGAAGCTTGATTGTAGTAAGCTTAAGAAGACTTTCGGCTGGAAGCCAGTTTGGACAATAGATGAGGCACTAGCTAATGTAGCGGAGTGGACAAGAGAATATAAGAAGTCCTTGGAGACAGGCGACGAGGAGCTAATTCCAAATTGCATGGACAAGCAAATAAGCGAATATCTTAGCAAGGCTAATTGATATAAATATTCGATAATGTAACAATGTTAAACATAAGGAGAAAGAGAAAATGTTCGAAGGAATGACAGAAGCAAAGGCAAAAGAACAAATCTTGGAGATGGTAGCAGCATATTGCGACACATACCATAACCAGGGCAAGGCATTTGAAGAGGGAGATAGAATTCCATATGCTCGCCGTGTTTACGACCATGAGGAGATGGTAAATCTCGTAGATAGCTCACTAGAGTTCTGGCTTACAGCTGGAAGATATACAGATCAGTTCGAGGACTCTTTCGCAAAATATCTTGGAGTTAGATTCTGTTCACTAGTAAATTCAGGTTCATCTGCAAACCTATGTGCATTCATGGCACTTACTAGCCCACTTCTTAAGGAACGCGCAATCATGCGTGGTGATGAAGTAATTACTGTTGCAGCAGGATTTCCAACAACAGTAGCACCAGTTATTCAATATGGTGCAATTCCGGTATTCGTAGACGTTACAATTCCACAGTACAATATCGACGTAACAAAGCTTGAGGCTGCACTTTCTCCTAAGACAAAGGCAGTAATGGTCGCACATACACTTGGTAACCCATTCAACCTCAAGGCAGTAAAGGAATTCTGTACAAAGAACAATTTGTGGCTTGTTGAAGACAACTGTGATGCACTCGGTTCAAAGTACACAATCGATGGCGAAGAAAAGTTCACAGGCACGATTGGTGATATCGGAACATCTTCCTTCTACCCACCACACCACATGACAATGGGTGAGGGTGGCGCTGTTTACACAAACAACGCACTTCTCCACAAGGCAATTCGTTCAATGAGAGACTGGGGACGCGACTGCATCTGCCCATCTGGTAAGGATAACTTCTGTGGACATAGATTTGACAAGCAGTATGGCGAGCTTCCACTAGGCTACGACCACAAGTATGTATATTCACACTTCGGCTACAACCTCAAGGCAACAGATATGCAGGCAGCAGTAGGATGTGCACAGATTGTTAAGTTCCCTTCTTTCGTAGAGAGAAGAAGACATAATTTCGATAGACTTAAGGCTGCACTTGCTGGACTAGAGGACAAGATTATTCTTCCAGAGCCATGTGAGAATTCAAGACCAAGCTGGTTTGGCTTCCTCATCACATGTAAGGAAGGCGTTGACCGTAATCACGTAGTAGAGTACGTAGAGGGCAAGGGCGTTCAGACACGTATGCTTTTTGCTGGTAACCTCATTAAGCACCCATGCTTCGACGATATGCGTAAGTCTGGCGAAGGCTACCGTGTAGTTGGAGAACTAACAAATACAGATAGAATCATGAACGACACATTCTGGGTAGGAGTATATCCAGGAATGACAGATGAGATGATTGACTATATGGCAAAGACAATTCGTGAGGCTCTCGCTTAATGGAAAACGAGAAGGAATTGGTAAACGAAGCGTTTGGTGCTACAAGTTTGGCTGCTACTTCCGCTATAAGCGAGGCTGGAGACAAGGGTGAGGCTGGAGACAAGGGCGCAGCTGGAGGCGAAGGCGAGGCAAGTGCTACGAAGAAGACTCTCGGACAAGTAATAAAGTTCGCGATGGTTGGAGTAGTAAACACTATCGTATCCTATGTAGTGAACATGGTTTGCTTCCACGGGTTTGGAATACATGAACAGATTTCAAATCTAATCGCGTTTGTAGTTAGTGTATTTGAAGCATTCTTACTCCAGAGCAGATTCGTGTTCAAAGAGGAGGAAAGTAAGCAAAAGCGCGTATGGTGGAAGGTACTCCTTAAGACCTACGCTTCCTATGCTTTCTCAGGATTGTTTCTAACGGCAGTGTTGCTCTACGTTTGGGTAGATGTAGTACATGTTGGCGAATACATAAAGCCTTTTATCGAGAATTACTTCATGTGGGTACCAATCATCAGCTCAAAGCTAGTAGCACTAACAAACAACGACTTAGCTGTAACACTAGCACCAATTCTCAATATGTTCATCACGATTCCAATCAATTTCGTGATAAACAAGTTCTGGGCATATAGACAAAAGGACAAGAAATAGGTGAGACTATGCAGGACATTAAGTTATTAGATTGCACTTTAAGAGACGGTGGATACATAAACGACTGGGAGTTTGGTAGAAACACAATGGTGAGCGTGTTCGAGCGCCTCGTTGCATCGCACGTAGACTTCATTGAGGTCGGCTTTATTGACCAAAGAAGACAGTACGACCCAAACCGCACAATTTTCCCTGACGTTAAGTCTATCTCGAAAAGCTTCGGCCAGCTCGACAAGAAGGACTCGATGCTCGTTGGCATGATTGACTTCGGAACAGTCGATATCGACAAGATCTGTCCACAGAAGGAAAGCTGTTTGGACGGAATCCGCGTGATTTTCAAGAAGGCAAAACGCAAGGCTGCACTCGAGTACGTAGCCCAGATCAAGGCGTTGGGCTATAAGGTTTTCGCACAGCTTGTCTCCATCACAAGCTATACTGACGAAGAACTACTAGACTTGATTTCTCTCGCAAACGAAGTAAAGCCATACGCTGTGTCAATGGTAGACACATATGGACTTTGCCACAGCGACACACTGATGCACTACTGCGAGATTCTCGATAGAGAGCTCGACAAAGAGATTTCTCTCGGATACCATGCGCACAACAACTTCCAGCTCGGCTACGCCAACTGTATCGAGATGCTATCGTACAAGACAGACCGTGCCGTGCTTGTAGACGGAACCGTTTTCGGAATGGGAAAGAGCGCAGGAAACTGCCCGATTGAGCTACTCGCAATGTACCTAAACGACAGACGTGGCAAATCTTATGACATCTATCAGTTCCTAGAGGCAGCAGACGCGAACATCTTGTCAATTTACAACAAGTCCCCATGGGGTTACAGCATGTTCTACTTCATCGCAGCCTCCAACGACTGCCACCCAAGTTATGTAAGCTACTTAATGAACAAGCGCACCTTGTCAGTTAAGCAAGTAAATACAATCTTAAAGAAGCTCGAAGGCGAAAAGAAGCTCCTCTACGACGAGGCACTAATCGAGTCCTTGTATTCTGACTTCCAGGAAAAGGAAGTCGATGACAGCAAGGCCCTTGAGACACTTTCTAGTGAGCTTCTTGGACAAAAGATTTTGTTACTTGGTCCAGGAACATCCGTCGAAGAGCAGTCGGAGGACGTAAAGAAGTTCATTGTAGAAAACAATCCGATTGTAATTACAATCAACTTCATTTCTTCACAAGTAAAGCCAGACTATTGCTTCATTACAAACACAAAGCGATTCGTTCAGCTAGCAAGTTCCTTGGCACGCAATGCGTCGACATACAAGGTAATTGCTACTTCAAATGTAACATCTTCCTCTTACGAGTTCGATTACACAGTGAAGTATTCTAACTTGCTTGATTTCAACGCACAGATTATGGACAACTCTTTCTTGATGCTCCTTAAGGTGTTAAAGAAGATAGGAATCGACCATGTATATGCTGCTGGCTTTGATGGATATGCGACAGACAATCGTCCAAACTACTTCAATCCAGATATGGAATACAATTTCACATCTAATGAGGCAGCAGAGCTTAACGAATACGTTATTGATTCGCTTAAGAAGCTAGAGGATAACGGGAAGTTCGATGTAGAATTTATCACGAGGTCTTATTATAAGGTTTGATGCCAAAGTGGCTTCGAGTTTATATATAACCAAACAAAAAGGAACCCAATCATAAGACTGGGTTCCAAATTTCACTTAGAGTTTTGTAAATAAGAATTACTTCTTAGACTTTGCTTCTACAGAAGCTTCCGTTGATTCAGCTGTTAGGAACTTGTAGGAATAAGCTGCGAAAGCTGCGCCTAGAAGAGGTCCAAGGATGAATACCCAAAGGTCCTTCATTGGAGCAGTGTTACCAGTAACGAGTGCCATGAGAGCTGGTCCGAAGGAACGAGCTGGGTTTACGCTTGTACCTGTAAGGCCAATTCCAAGAATATGTACGAGTACAAGAGTAAAGCCGATTACAAGTCCTGCGAAGGAACCATGATTTGCCTTAGAGGATGTAACTCCAAGGATTGCGATTACGAATACAAATGTGAGCAAAATCTCTACGAGTAGGCCAGAGAATGGTTCACCATTTACTCCTGCTAGGCCGTTAGAGCCAAGGCCGCCTGTCTTGTCTTCTACTTCACCAGAAGTGAAAATAGCAACTAGCAAACCACTACCTGCGAATGCACCGAAGCACTGAGCTACGATGTAGCAAACAAAATCAGTGAAGTTCATTCCACCAGAAATGAAAACACCAAGAGATACTGCTGGATTGATATGACAGCCTGATACGTTACCGATGCTATATGCCATTGCTACGATTGTTAGACCAAAAGCAAAAGCTGTTAGAATGTAACCGCTACCAGCAGCAGCGTCGCAGCCAACTAGCATAGCTGTACCACAACCTAGAAGAACCAGCACCATTGTTCCAATAAATTCTGCGAAATACTTTCTCATAAGGAACCTCCTTGATATAAACTTATCTAGATTATATTCCTTATTGATATGAATTTGCTGTCAACTAGATTTCTATTTGATTAACAAATTGCAACTAACGCTATCACACATCCAAATTAAGCTCAATAGGGCAATGGTCTGAGCCCATAATATCGGTTAAGTGCTCGCAGGACGTAACTTTGTCCATGAATTCGTTTGTAACAAAGAAGTAGTCGATACGCCAGCCGACGTTGCGCTCGCGTGCCTTGGTCTTGTAGGACCACCAAGTGTAGCATTCTGTCTTGTCTGGGTAGAAGTGTCTGAACGCATCGCATAGTCCGCGACTAATAAAAATATCCATATATTCGCGCTCTTCTGGAAGGAAGCCGGAAATTTTAGAGTTTGCTTTCGGGTTAGAAAGGTCAATCTCGCGATGTGCAGTATTTACGTCACCACAGCAAATGACCTCCTTGCCGCGTGCCTTCCAGGAAGCAACCTGGTCTAGGAAGCAGTCGTAGAAGCGAAGCTTGAACTTAACAAAATCGTCTCCTCTTCCGCCGTTTGGAAAATAAATATTGTAGAGCACAAAGGTCTCGAACTCTACGCAAATGGAGCGACCCTCATGGTCGAATTCGTCTACACCAAAGCCATCCTGAATTGAGATAGGCTCCGGCATCGTCTCAGAATTGATGTAAACCGCAGTGCCCGAATAGCCCTTCTTCTCCGCGCTATAAAAGTGCGAGCGGTATGGCCCAATGTCTGTAATCTCTGGGCCGAGCTGGTCGATGTTCGCCTTCGTCTCCTGCAAACAAAAAACGTCTGCGCCGCTCGATAGCAGGATGTCTGCGAAGCCTTTTCCAGCGATTGCACGAATTCCATTTACGTTCCAACTAATAATTCTCATAGGAGTTCTCCCCTCTCGAAAAGCATCAAAACCACACACAAAAAGTGGCAATTAGCATTATTATACACTATCAAATACGAAGTTCGCGCCAAATGAAGTGAAGTGTGATATACTTTGTTAGTTAGAAAAGAATGAAATCTGCGACCACATTTTGATTGGTAGGAGGATAAATATGAACATGAAGAAGATAGCTAGCCTATTTATGGCAGTAATATTAATGACATCTTGTCTATGGCTTACAGCTTGTGGCAAGGACGAGGCTGAGTCAACAGAGCTTTCCAGATTGACTGATGCATCTGGAAATACAGTCGAGACAATGATTGATATATCGACATACACATTCGACACTATGTATGGTAATCAGATTGGCGATTTCCTAAGTCACCCATATACATTCCAGGCTCCAAATGGAACGACAGTGGAGATTCCAACATATGAGTCAAATTTCTATTTCATCAATTCCTTTATTGAATTATCCAATATGGGACTTAACTATGGATTTTATCCAGTAACGATTGAGGGCTACCTAGACTTGTCTGCAGAATATGTGCCACTTGCGTTGTCGGGTGAGACAGAGGCCCCAGACTATGCAACATATGGAGAGTTCTTCGTTGATTATTCTGAGGAACTTGTGAAGACAACATACATTGTTCTAAGTCTTGCCCAGGAAGCTGGCTTGCAGCTTTCTGAGGAGACATATGCAGCAATCGACCAGATGATCGCTAGACTCAATGAGACTGGTGCGGTGCCAGCAGGTGTTACACTAGATTCATATCTTAAGCTACACTATGGCCCAAATTGTGATGAGGCGGCTTTCCGTCAGGTGCTTGCAAACTACTATTTGGCAGACCTTTACACATCACAGTATATTGAGAACTATGAGTTTACAGAAGAAGAGTTAATGAGACCAACTGTTGTACATGCGCTTTTCGCGCCGGCTTCAGAATCTGAAGAGGACATGGCGGCAGCCCTTGCGAATGCGGAGGCTTTGATGGCTATGTGTTCTACTTGGGAAGATGTAGAGACATACGGCGTTGAGCAGAACTTGATGGGAGTTGCTCTTGAGTGCGCGACATATCAGGTGGAGCCAGGTGTTTTTGTGCCAGAGTTTGAGGCGTGGGCTTTGGACGAGTCAAGAGAGGTTAACGACATCGAGATTGTTGAGACTTCATACGGATATCACGTAATGGGATACTGCGGATTGCAGGAGATTGACGAGTATGCCAAGGAGGACGTTGCACTTTCTGCGCTTAGTGAGTACCTTAATGGACTAGCAGAAAATGGAGGCTATGTATTGTCTACTTCTGAGCCATACGCGGCTTCTGCGCCAGCACCAGAGTACACATATGTTACAAATGAGCAGGGTGCGATTATCGGTTCAGATGTTGTATATCCAAATGCACAGAACACAAGCAAGATGGCAGTAAATCCAATGACAATCGTGATTATTATTTTGGTAGTGATTGTTCTAGGCCTTGTAATCTTTATCGTAGTAGATAAGCTTGGTAAGGGCGGAAAGAAGCCTAAGGCGAAAGCTTCGGCTAGTCAGGATGTAGAAGAGAATGATAGTCCTGATAATGATAGCGAGGCTTGATGTTCGTCGTTTTGCAAAAAAGTAAGGAACTGAGGATTGTTTATGATCTATAACAATATTCTTGAGGCAATGGGAAGTACACCATTAGTAAGATTGTCACGCATGGTCGGAGAAGACAGTGCGCAGATTCTTGTTAAGGTGGAGGGCCTTAATGTAGGTGGTTCGATTAAGACTAGAACAGCCTATAATATGATTCGAATCGCTGAAGAGAAGGGGCAGATTGATAAGGATACAATTATTGTCGAGCCTACTTCCGGTAATCAGGGAATTGGATTAGCATTAGTTGGTGCGGTTCGAGGATACAAGACGGTTATTATCATGCCAGACTCGGTTAGCGAAGAAAGAAGAAAGCTAGTTGAGCACTATGGCGCGAAGGTTATTCTAATCCACGATGCTGGTAACATTGGCGCTTGTATCGACGAGTGCTTGCAGCTTGCACTCAAGATGCAAAGAGAGGACCCTAATGTTTTTGTGCCACAGCAGTTTGAGAATCCAGCAAACCCGGCAGTGCACAGGAAGCAGACAGGTATCGAGATTTTGAATCAGGTGGATGGACCAATTCACGGTTTTTGTTCTGGAATCGGTACTGGTGGAACAATCACAGGTATCGGAGAGACTTTGAAGATGGAAAATCCAGATATCGAGATTTGGGCAGTAGAGCCAGAGGATGCGGCTATTTTGTCGGGTGGTTCTATTGGAACACATATTCAGATGGGAATCGGAGACGGATTGATTCCGGAGATTTTGAATCAGAATATTTATAACGATATCTGCATCATCAAAGATGAGGAGGCCTTGCAGGCAGCGAAGGATTTGGCAGCCAAGGAAGGTCTAATGTGTGGAATTAGTAGCGGTACAAATGTCGCAGCTGCAATTAAGCTAGCTAAGAAGCTTGGTCCAGGCAAGACGGTTGTAACAGTTCTTCCTGACACAGCAGAGAGATATTTCTCTACACCGCTTTTTGATTAATCGTGACGACGGATGTTTTATAGGAAATAATAAGATTACCTTATTATGTGTAGAAAGTAGTAGGATTCCCAATTAGCTGTTTGCTATTTTGGGAATCCTTTTTTATTGTTAATTAGAGGTGCTTCTATCAGCAGATGCATCGATAATTGGAGCAAGCATAAATGGAGCAAATAGGTGAAACGGCTGAAGATATTGGACGTCGAGTTGATGATGTTAGTTCTGCGCAAATAAACGATGTCGATATTGATAATCAGGTTAGAATGGCAGATAATATTGTTGGTGAGGGTGGTAATACTTCAAGACCAACATGGAGACAATCTGAACTAGATGCAGCAAAAGATTTTCCAGATTATGACGCTCAAAAATCATTTATTAACGGACAAGAAGTTCCGTATGGAACAAAAGGAAGTGTACGTCCAGATTATTACAAGAACGGCTATAGTGTAGATGTTAACAATTATAATGTAGAAAGTGCAAGTGGAAGAAGTAACCTTGCACGTAATATTGAAAAACAGTATTATCAGAGAATACAAAACTTACCTGAAGGAACTAAAGAAATTGTTATGATTGATATTAGAGGTCAAAGTATTAGTGATGCAAGTATGAGTGCGTTGTACGATGATATTATGCGTAGAACAAATAATGGAGTAGAAATACTGTTTAAGATGGATTAGGAGGTTTAAATGGCAGTTGGGTTTAAAGTAAAGTTTTATTGGTATCAGATAGGACAAGGTGACTTTTTGCATTCATTTTTTTCAACAGTTGCATATAATTTAGAAAACAAAATATGGGGAAGTCGTTTTCCGATAATTATGAACGAATTATATCAAGGGAAAATTGAAAACAAAAACATAAACGTAGCCTTAGAAGAATTGAATATGATAAAAACGGAATTAAAATCATTAAGTCCTCAAGATGTAGTTTGGGATATAGAAGACTTATCAAAGCAACCTCCTTGGGGTAATAATATTAGTGAGCATATTACGGATTTATCTAATTATTTTGTAACGAGTGATGGGAATGATTTTTTAACTATATTTTCTCATGCACTAGAAAAAGCAAAAGAAGTAAATTCTGAAATAGAGATTAAATCTATTTAAGAGGTGTTAAATCGTTATGGTTATACATCGAACGATATGACTTGGTTTTATTCAGACCAGCTATGTATATGATGGCTGGTCTTTCAAATTTATATTGAAGTTGTGTTTTATATACTATACTTGTCTATAAGGATTATATTTAGATTGAAAAAATAGCATATAAGTGAGGAAACTCCAAGATAAATATCCCTATGAAAATGGGTAATGGAAATCCCAAAATTAATTCCAAATAGGGAAAGGGTTCATAAGATTTTTAACTGATATGGGGAAGTAGGCAACCAGATTTTTCGTACCAGTATCTTTATATCCTTTAAGTTTTTATATTCCCAGCAGTTTTCAAAATTCAAGAACCAATTAAAAATAAAACCAGTTTTTCAATTTCTTATATTGTCAGATTGGTATGCGACCACGTGAGTTGGATGTAGTATAGGTGAAGCGGCTGAAGATATTGGATGCCGAGTTGATGATGTTAGTTCTGCGAAAACAAACGATGTTGATATTGATAATCAGGTTAGAATGGCGGATAATCTTGTTGGTGAGGGTGGCAGTTTATCTAATGACAGAGTCTCATATTATTTAAACCAATCACTTAATAACGTTGATAGCAGTACAACGATTAGTTTTTGGTGGATTGCAAGTGAAACCATACTATGAAAAAGGGATGCCAATGGTTTTTGGAAAGATTGGAAGAATAAGCAATAGAATTAACAAATACAAGAGTATCTCTTGAAGATTATTTTAATATGATGGATGAAATCAAATAGGAGAGTTAAACATGCAAAATGGAATATTAAGAGTAGGGAAATACGCTATTGAACCAACGACAAGTGTTGATACACTCCCAAGTGACGAATATAATGTTATAAATACTAAAAATGGGATAGTGTATATATCAAAAAATCCATTTGAATTGTTGGGCGCAAAGTTTTGGGTGACTATTCTTTTTGAGAAAATGCACATTAAAAAGGTTGAATTAAGCAATGCCGATGAAAAATACAAAATGAATTACCAGACAATGGATAGTACAATTCTTGAACAGCTAAGAAAAGAAAATAATGATTTTTTACTAAACAATTTAGGACCATCACACAAAGAAAATTTATCTGGTTTAGAGTATGAGTATCCATGGGGAAAAGTAATGTCATATTTTGATTTTAAATCTGCGGAGGCAGGAATTGTAGTTTGTTATTTTTGAGTATATTTTTAATATATGTCAACTAAATAAAAACGTATCATCGAAACGGTACAAGTAGTACAGTGGTCAATGCTTAATGGAAACATATATCCAGCACAATATTAGGAGGAATTACAAATGTGGAAAGATAAATTGCAAGAGATTATTCAAGAGAAAAAAATGTATGGAGAAAAAGTAAATATTGGAGCTAATGAAGAAGAGATTGAAATATTTTCTAAAGAAGCTAAGGATGAAATCAAAGTGGATTTGCCTAATGAATATATAAAAATCCTAAGGTTCGTAAATGGAATAGAGTTTAATGGATTTATTTTGTATGGAATTGATCAACATCTGTTAAACAAGCAACAAAACCAGAGAATCAATGGATTAATTGAATATAATAAAATATGGTATGAAAATGAGTGGCAAAAAAAATACCTTTTCATAGGAGAAAGTAATATTAGTTGGTATGTTTATGATTTAGCAGAGTGTAGATATGTTGAATTGGATAATCCTTCTGGAAGAGAAAATGAAGTATTTTCTAGTTTGGAATGTATGTTAGAAAAAATACTAAGTGACGCATTAGAATAAAATAGAAATATATGCATTGACTACAGAATATTTATCAACTCACTCTAAACAAATATATGAAAAATTTGGAGAAAATCATTTTTTGCACTTGAAGTAAACCGAGTTGACAATTCAATTAACTACTCTAGAGGAATTATTGATTTGATTGCGGAGATGTTTAAATGATTTGTATAGACATATTTAAGCATGTCAAATTGTGACAAAAAATGTGAAAGGAACACAAAATATGTGATGTTAAAAGTAAAATTTCAACTACAAGAATATGGTGGAAATACGAGAATAATAAATCCTTAAAGGAGGTAATATGAAACCGATATATGCTGAAAACATTGTGGTAGCAATCAAACAAAATAATTGTATAGAATGGTATATTCTTGATAAAGATTACTGTTTTTTAGATTATTCTAAGTTGGAGGATGCATATCGAAGGAAAGGCTATGACGTTGTTATTGATGACACCCCTAGATTTGGCATAAAAGTAGTCAACGAATTGACTCAATCCCTTTTTATAGACAAAATAATAGAATATAAAATTTCAAGTGAAGAATTAAAAAGAATGCTAATTAATGAATCAGAGTGCGATGATAAATTAGAATATAATCCGTCAATTCTAATAGATTTTGATAATAGGCTACTAAAATCGAACTATGCAGAACCGGAATCGTTTGAAGATTATGTTCCCGATGGTTGGAAAGGAAAGTACCAAGATTTTGCGATGGATATACCTCAAAATCAGAGATATTGGATTGATGAAAATGGTCGAAGTTTGATAGGAGGATAAACATGGAAAATAACAAAGTTACAATTCTCAATAAAAATATTCTCCGATTAATCCATGTGACGAAATTAGTAGAGAAGTTGCAGAATCTTTTAGTGGAGCAACACCACAAAATATATATGATAGTCTTGGGAATGTGATAGGAACATTGCCTGGAGGTGGAAGTCAGGTTTATATTCCAAAAGTGGAAGAGGGGTGGTTTCAATGAATCAATGTGATTGTAATGAGAGAATAGGAGTTGAAATAAATTCATTTCAACTGTATGAGCAACTTAGAGAATTTTTTGAATATCAAGTCCAAGAAGATGTGTTTTGTGACATACCTGTAGAGTTACCATATTTTTGTGGTTATGATTTAAAGCCTGAAGAAGTAAAGGATGAATTTAAGTGGTATGCTGATAAGTGGTATAAATGTAAATGTTGTGGAACATTATGGGAATTTCAATATCCTGACTTTCCAGCAAAAGGATTTGTTAGGAAATTTTCTGATGGAAAATATAGAATTAAAGACTAAAATGTCGAATATGAGATACGCCTAACGGAATAGATACTAGCATTGAAGGAGTGACTGATAATATCGATGAAGCCGTGGAGCAAATAGGTGAAACGGCTGAAGATATAGGACGTCGAGGTGATGATGTTAGTACTGCGCAAATAAACGATGTCGATTGATTGTCGATCATAGAACGGCAGCAAGATTAATTAAGAATGCAGATGGATATAATGGTCAAGGTATTAGATTGTTATCATGTAATACTGGTGCCTTAGATAATGATTTGCACAAAACTTAGCAAACCAACTTAATGTTGAAGTATACGCTCCAACAAATTATTTATGGGCGACACAAGATGGAAAATATTTTGTTGCAGGAATGACAAATCAAGGAAGCCCTAATATGAGTGAAATGGGCATATTTAGTATATTTATACCAGGAGGAAGTCAGTAAAAATGCTATGTGAAAAATGTAAAACAAATATGATTCGTGTTTGTGAGAATTCAGTACAAGGATGGTCATGTCCAGTTTGTGGGTGGGGAACGTTAACAACACATATTGATGGAATGCATCAAGATATGACGGAATATAGCATATATACAAAAAGTGTTGCGAATATTGATAAAGATAAAATTAAGGTAATTTCCCAAATAGCAGGAGTTAATTATATTGTTGCTAAAAAGATGCTTGAAAAGGAAGATATTTGCATATTAAAAGCAAAAGCTATAGATATAAAAAAAGCAATATCTGAGTTGGAAAATGTAAATATACCGTTTGAAATAACCCCTGAATTTAGTTACTGCTAAAATTCTTGTTATTTTAACTCGTAGTAAGAGTATTCAGTTTTAGAGCCGGTTGTATAATTTCAGCTAAATGGTGCGGATGAAGCGACAGGAAGTGTTATTAGGGATATAGATGGACCAAATCCAAGTAACAATATAGCATCTGGAAGTGAAGTGAGGCCTATAGGAGATACGCCTAACGGAATAGATGCTAGCATTGAAGGAGAGACTGATAATATCGATGAAACGGTGGAGCAAATAGGTGAAGCGGCTAAAGATATTCCTACTGTTAAAAATGGTGAGTTTAATGAAATTTTTAATTCCCTATCTGTTGACGAGTTAGATGTGCTCTGGTCAAAACCAGAAATTCGAGATGTTATCGAGGCACGTTTAAGAAGTCCAAGAGGATTGCATGAGTGGCATTTAGTATCAAGAACTCCACAATTCAAGTATTGGGGTATTTCTGCCGAGCAGATAAAGGATTTAAGAACACTTACAAGTGAAGTTGAGTTTGTGAATCCTAGTGGTATCCATGGTGGAAGAGGTTCAACGGCGGCACATAACGAGTTATTTATAATAATTGATACATCTAGTGACTATGATACTTTTGTTAGAAGATTAAATAATTGGGCAAATTATAGACTTAAAGGTGGAATTGAAGCGTTACCAGAAGAATTACAAATTAAGTAGAAAGGAGATTGATATCATGGTAAAAGAGAATAGGGTATCTTTATGGTTAGGATTTTATGAAAATGTTGATGACTTTAAGAATTACATAAAGGTATCGTATGATGAGGATGGTAATTATATTCCCTCAGAATTTCAAGAAAGGTTTTCAATAAAAAAATATGATTTAGATGCAATGGAAAGTGATTGGATTACAGAGAGATGTTCAGATGTAGAGTCACTTTTAGCGGGATTTTCGGGCGATTATGAAATTATACCGCAATTTCATAAAATGTTAGAATATAAAAATATTCAAAATTATAACTGTATTGTTTTATTATATAATTTCGAATATACGGGTACTGGTTGTGTTGATGAGAAGTTAGAGTATATAGGATGTGCGGATGTTATTTTATAATACATGTCAAATGAGTAGTTGGTTTGATAAAACATAATTATCTTGCGTTTTTGTCAAGGGTGGTAGTAAGACTAAATTAGATTATGTTACTTCAAATGGATTAGTGTTAGAAGCAACACCAAATAAGACTACTACAGTGTTGGGAACATATAAAAGTGATACAGGTGCAATTCTTGATGAATTAGGAAATGTCAAATCTCTTGACTTTGGACCGAGAGATGGTGTATTTAATTTATTAAATACACCAGACGAATTGTATGTTTCGCCTAATCAATTTTGGAATGAATATAATAAACCAAGGCTAGATAATGCAATTGCAAGAAATGATATATTTAAAATAGCTACAGAACCTACGTGAGACAATTTAACTCGTGTAAATATGGTTACAGGCTTTGGTAGAGAATATACATATTTAAGGCAGCACGGATATTATTTCGATGATGGTTCAAGACGTTTTTATCAACGTGAAATAGATTATCTTAAAGAATTGGGTTACTCATTTAAGAGTATTGGGGATAATCTATGGGAAGCTATAAATAGAGAATAACAATATGAACTTCCGATGCCGATATTACAACTAATTAGAGAGGGCTATATTGTTCCTAAGTAAGAAAGAGGTGTGAGATGTTATCAACAGAGGAATTAGAAAAGTATATATATAATGAAGTATGTACAAGATTAGGGAATGTTATTTGTGGGAATTTGTTTTTTGCTGAAGGAACAGACAATAGTATAGAGGGGTCATATATATTTAGCAAAAATGAGGAATATCACATTCTTTTTACAGAAAAAGGGAAAATAAGGAGTGATATTGTAACAAATGAAGAAAGAGATGTTTTATGGAATGTACTACAAATAATAACACCTAATATTGCAATGGAGTATGCTCTGCGCAATAGAGAAAACGGTAGAGATTTCAGAAGGGCATTTTTTACAAAAGAAAAAGAAATTTTTTCTATGTTTGGAAAAGATTTTGAAAAAAGAAAAGATGCTGAAATAGAAGAGATTCTAAGTAGAAATCCATATAATGACAATGTTCTTTAGTTAAACTTTTGATAGCGATTCTATACAAGAAATTAAAAAAATTTGAGAAGATAGTAATTAAGCATATTAAGGTGATAAGTTGCTTTATCAGCCCTAATTTAGAACATATAATTAAAATTCTTTATAAGCGTAAAAAAGATTATTAAAGGTAATCATTAGATGGGATTTATATCTATCAAGATAATGTTGAGTTTTAGAGCCAGCTGTGTAATTTCAGCTGGCTCTTGGTATTGTAAATATAGGTGAAGCGACTGAAGATATTGGATGTCGAGTTGATGATGTTAGGTCTGCGCAAATAAACGATATCGATATTGATAATCAGGTTAGAATGGCGGATAATATTGTTGGTGAGCGTGGTATACTCCAAACCAAACATCTAATCCAGCTGCCGATTTAGCTTTGCCACAAGGCAATACATATCAGTTCATGGATACATATGTCATTCCTAGAGGGACAACTATACTAGAAGGTACAGTTGCACCTAATTTTGGACAGCCTGGCGGAGGATATCAATATTATGTGCCAGATCCATCAGTAGTAATAAGACAGTAAGGGGATAAATATGGATATGTTTAAAGAAAAGATATTAAGAACAATAGAATTATGTAGTAATGAATTACGGTATCGGAAAGAAGGGATATTAGGTGAAAGTACGGAAGAGCAGTTGGAGAAAACTATTCTTCCAGAATTGAATCAATTATTGGAGTTGATCGATAATAATCAGCTTCCATCCAAGCAACAAAGATATCTTAATTCATTTGCAAATGCTTTTACTGTTTGGGGATGGAATATGCAAACCCCAACGAAAATTTTTGTTTTATTAACAGAATTGAATAATGAATATAAAGAATTGTCTACTGATAGCATCAAAAGGATTGGCTAGTAAATGGGAGAATGTTTTAGAAGGAGACACAAGGTGGTTAGAAAAGTACAAAAGATCGTCTCGTTACGCAAAAGAAAATATGACTACTGACGAAAGAGCGGTATTTGAGAAATACTTTGTTTAATTATGTCTCTGTTTAAGGACAGTCAAAATCAAAACTGAATATTGATTCTTCAAACATATAGAACGCCTTGTTTTCATGACACATAGTCTGTGGAGATAATGCGTTTTGTATTAAATGGCAGTATTTTATTAGAAAATCTGCTCTGAAAAAATGTAATTGGTGAAACTCAAGGTTATTCATATTTCAAAATGGAAGATGAGTTATGGTCTCAACTAGAAAGTGAGACAATGAAAAACTATGATAAAATATGGAAAGTGAATAAACAGTTTGTAGATGACCAAATAGAGGCTGGAAATAGAATTCTCTTGTCGAATGACCCATACCAAGGTTATTATTTCGATGATGGTTCAAGACGTTTTTATCAACGTGAAATAGATTATCTTAAAGAATTGGGTTACTCATTTAAGAGTATTGGGGATAATCTATGGGAAGCTATAAAAAAGAGGATAACAATATGACACTGGAAGAAGCAAAAAAAGTATATAAGAAAAATAATTGTTCTTTGTTTGTAATGGCAAGAGAAGATATGGACAACTATACCCTATACAAAAAACTAAATATCGATAGTGCCCTTGAACAAAAGTGGGAAATAGAGGTAATTGAGGATTTTGTGAAACAGTTAGAAGAAAGTGGAGATAGTAGGATTTTTAATCGTCTATATGATTTGTCTGTGGGGTTTCATGATAAGGAAAGATTATTTCTTATGATTAAATTAATCGACAAAGTAAGGGTTGAAGATGTTACTACATCGCTTTGTGTAGCAGAAACTATTATGGGGAGAAAACTGTTGTCTAATCGAAGTGGAATGATTTTCTGGGCATATGATTTAGGGTTGAAAGATGAAACTATTATGCTTATTAGAAAGGTGTTATCTCTTATAGACATCCAATCCAATGATAAGGTAGATGAGGCACGCGTTATTAGAGACCAGAAAAAAATCAGAGAAATAATTGATGTTTTAGCATTAAATACAGAAATATTCGCTAACTAAAATTATGCGACTGGAGAAGAGGATATTGGGAATGGAGAAGCAATAATTTAGATTTAGATTAGGGAGGTATATATGAGTTATACTAATTTTGTTAAAGCTATGGAATTAGCACCAAGATGTAAGTTTTATACAACTGCAGGAGGAAAAACAGAAGCAGAAATTGAAAAATCAGAAGCATTGCTGAGCGTATCTTTTTCAAGTCAATGTAAGGAATTTTATGAAAAGTATGGTTATTTATCTTTTTTTGGTAATGAAATATTTGGTATTGATCCAGATGATGATTCTGGCATATTAGAGGGGAATTCAGTTGCATATGCGTTGAATGACAGAGAAGAATATAATTTGCCAAAGGAATGGATACCCATTTATAATTTTGATGATGGAAATATGGCATATTTAGATTATTCTTCCTTAAATTTAGAAAAAGAACCAAGGGTTATAATGGCATTCTATAATGGTAATAAATATGAAATTGTTAAAACATTGGCAGAGGACATGGGAGATTTCATATTGCAGTTAGTAGAAGAACAGATAGAGGAGTAACAAGGTTTGCTGACATAAATAGTATGTGATGAGTTAAATCATTATTGTTATACAACGTACGGTGATATGTCTTGATTTTTCAGACCAGCTATGCACAATGCATGGCTGGTCTTTCAAATTTATATTGAAGTTGTGTTTTATATACTATACTTGCCTATATGGATTATATTAAGATTGAAAAAATAACATATAAGTTCATAAGATTTTTAACTGATATGGGGAAGTAGGTAACCAGATTTTTCGTACCAGTATCTTTATATCCTTTAAGTTTTTATATTTCCAGCAGTTTTCAAGAAATAAAAAGCAATTAAAAATAAAACCAGTTTCTAAATTTCCAATATTGTTAGATTGGAATATGACTACGTGAGTTGGATGTAGTATATATGGATGAGTATATGAAATGGAAAAAAGAAAAGTTAAGAAAGATGAACTTCGTAATTGTACCAATTAAGGAAGCATCCTTATTTTATGCCATGCTCATCGGGGTAGTTTGAAGTTAGAGGAAGAGGAGATGTAAATCTGATAAATGGTGCGGATGAAGCGACAGGAAGTGTTATTAGGGATATAGATGGCCCAAATCCAAATAACAATATAGCATCTGGAAGTGAGGGCTATAGGAGATACGCCTAACGGAATAGATACTAGCATTGATGAAGTAACTGATAATATCGATGAAGCCGTGGAGCAAATAGGTGAAGAGGCTGAAGATATTGGACGCCGAGTTGATGATATTAGTTCTGCGCAAATAAACGATGTCGATATTGATAATCAGGCTAGAATGCCAGATAATATTGTTGGTGCGGGTGGTACATCTTCTGTACTAGAGAATGCTAACTATGCTCAAAAAACATATAGTAATACTTTTAGTCCAGAAGGAATTAAAAAGTATTCGAATTTGGCAGGAGAACCAATAAATACTATCGATGATTTGGTAAGTGCTATCAATAATGGAAAGATTAATGTAAGTGATTTGCCGATAGAATATATTAGAGAGATGGTAATACTGAATACTAGAACATCACAAGCGTTAACACAAGCGGGAATACCACGTAGTCAATGGGTAGCAATAGATAGAACAGCGAATCAGTTGTTTGAACAATTATTAGATGTACAACTTTCTAGAAATAAACTGACATCAGAAGGAATTTCAACGGTTAGACCAGGAGGTAAAAAATGAGTGAAATAAAATATGAATTACCAATGTTTTCATCAAATTTGGTATCAGAACCTAATATAACAATAAAGAATATGGATGTAGAAATTGTGATTGAGGGTTATGATGATGAAGACAATTTGAGTAAAATCGGCATTGTTTTTTCGTGTGTGTTAGGAATGAATCATACCTCAGCAAGGTTTACACCGAATCTATATGGTGCCTATGATAAAATTGTTCAGATTACAGAGACTGAATGGTTGAAAGAAATGCAAGAGTTAAATAATGAGGAATACAGTTATTGGAATCCTAAGCATTATGTTATGTATTTGGAGGGTATTGGTTTATATCAATTCATTGCTAAATCGGTGGAGGTGAGGGAACTTGTATGATTTTCGTAAATTAAGTAAAGAAATATCATATGCACTTCGTCATGCACCATGGGAATATGAATTAGAAATGGACGAAAATGGTTGGGTTTCTATGGAACAGTTGCTAGAAGCATTACATAGAAAAAATGATTGGAAAAGTATAACACAAGATGATATACAACAAATGATTGATTTGTCAGAGAAAAAGAGACATGAAATTGTTGGAAACAAAATCAGAGCATTTTACGGTCATTCAATACCTATGAAAATTTCTAAAATTGAAAGTAAGCCACCAGAGTTTTTATATCATGGAACTGCAAGGAGATTTATGAAATCAATTATGGAAAATGGATTATCCCCTCAGAGTAGACAATATGTACATCTATCACAAGATATTGAGACTGCTCAGGATGTGGGTCGTAGACATGATGATAAACCATGTATTTTAGTGATTGATTCCTTGCAAGCATGGAATGATGGGATAATATTTTATTATGGGAATGAGAAGGTATGGCTAGCAGATTCTATTCCTAGTATTTATATTAGAGAACTTTAAAGTATAGGGCTGTGTTATTTGTGTAACACAGCTCTTATCTTATGTAATGATATCTTTATGATTTAAGCGAGACAGAACAAAAAACAGCATATAATCATGAAACTACAAGATAAATATCTTTATATTCTTTAAGTTCTTATATTTTCAGATTGGTATGCGACCACGTGAGTTGGATGTAGTATAGGTGAAACGGCTGAAGATATTGGATGTCGAGTTGATGATGTTAGTTCTGCGCAAATAAACGATGTTGATATTGATAATCAGGTTAGAATGGCGGAAAATATTATTGGTGAGGGTAGTATAGATACTTTATCAACACCAAGTTCTAAGGTATTGCGTCAAAATATGATAGATGCAGGTATAGAAGTTCCTGATTATCCTAATGTGGCTCATCATATAGTTGCAGGAAATTCACCTAAAGCAGCTGAAGCAAGAGCAATATTACAAAAATATGGTGTTGATATTAATGACCCAGCAAATGGAACGTTTTTACCAACAGTTCAAGATGTGGCAGAGGGAGCATATCATCCGAGTTTACATACGAATGCATATTATGATAAAGTTAAAGCTGTTAAGTGAAGCAACTTGCAAAGAAGATGTTCTTGGTATTTTAGAATTTATTAACGATGAACTGAGTAGTGGAACCTTTATGCAATAGGATTGATAAATATGAAAATATGGCAACTAGATTTTGAACTAGATAAATATGACAATTTAATACCAACAAGAGAATTTACAGTTGAGGAAATTCAAGCGTTTGATGGTAGAAGCCATTTGAAATCATGGAAACCAATTAAAGTTAAAAGAATGGAACCAGAGAAAGGGTTTGAGTTAAGTGATGCTCCTGGATTCTTATTTCCCGTATTCAGTAGAAGAGCATTGAATTGTTTAGAACCACTGATAAATAAAAATGTAGAAATATTGCCATTGGATTTTGATGAGAAAGAATATTTGGGTATTAATATTATTACTGTTTTGGATGCCGTGGATTATGATAATTCAATTTATAAGACGTATAGAGATGGAAAAAGAATTATGGCATTTAAGAAATATGCTTTTTTGCCAAATGTAATTGAAAATGTTTCTATATTCAAAATCTCAGATGAAAAAACAAGATATGCATTTGTTTCAGATGAGTTTAAGCAAACTGTTGAGATTAATAACTTAACGGGTTATAGATTTAAATTGGTTTGGGATAGTGAACATGAATAATACAAGATTTAGGTATATTCGTTGCACGAAAAAGATATTACATTTTATAAAGTTCGAAATGCTTAGCTAGTCTTTAGATCTCTAATTAGTTAAAATCTTTGTCAAGACCAGTTATGTACAATACATAGCTCGTCTGATAAAACATAATCATCTTGTGTTTCTGTCAAGTGCGGTAAAACATCCATTAATAGTTCAGAATTAGTATTTGGAAGTAATACTAAATCGACACAAAAACTGATGAATCAGATAAATAATAGAGGATGGACAGAAGATTTGGTTAGGAATACAGTCGACAACCCATATACTATTCGTGCAAGTGTATATAAACGGACAGGAAATTCAGCAACAGTTTTTTATACATAGCAAGACTCCTATGTTATTGTAGATGATGTTACAAAAGAAATAGTTCAGATTAGTGATAATATTAATCCTTCTACATGGGCACCTGATACAAGTATTGTTGACCCATATATTCTAGATTGAGGTGAAGTGAATGAAAGTATCAGATATAAACAAAAAACTAAGAACAATAGAATATGCTGGAGAGCTTTTTGTTAATCTTCAGGAATTACGTGAATTGTTAAGAAATGAGCCGTTGGTTGAAATGGAAGAAACTTTAATTACGCCATATTATATACAAGATAATAAGAGACTAGAACTTTATCAATATGAATTTTGTTGTACAGAAGATTGTACTTTTGAAGATTATATTCTCACACAAACTGGAAAAAATCAAATTAAGGAAGTACCACAAGAAATTATATATCTCAGAAAAAAGTGTTTTGCAACTTATGAGGAGGAGAATAAACTAAAGGATTATATCGACTTTATTTTTGAAAACAGGACATTGCAAAATGAAGTTGTAAATTCGTTTGGTAATTATACACCAGAGAATTTATATGCTATAGTTTATTGATGATAATTCAAATTTTGTTTTATCCTCAAATAGTGCAAGTGGTATTTGAACATTTATAAAAAGCCCATTTAATATTAAGATCAGCTATGAAGAATTGTGGCTGGTCTGATAAAGAATATACTTGTTGCGTTTTTGTCAAGGGTGGTAGTAGTTCGTCAAGCTGGTATAGATGTACAAGCCAATGTGCATGTATATGATGAATTGTTACCAGTTGAATATATCGATAGATTCACGACTAAAAAGGTGTTCTTACAACATGGGGAGATGCTATTTCTCTGAGAATTGGGAACCAGAATTCTTCTTTTAGGAATAATAACCCATTTGGTGCTATTGATATGGATAATATAAATTGATGGAGGTTCTTATGGATTATTTTGATATTAAAGAAATTTATGAAGATTTTCAGTATCCAGCATCTTATATAAAAGCTATGGAATTAAATTTGGTAGATTTTGATTTTTGGTATTTTATGACAAAAGAGCAAGTGTTTACAAGAATTAATGGGTTGATGAAAAGATATCCAAGCAGAAGACTAGTGCCATTTGCAAGACGTGATGATAGTGATGATATTGCTTGCTTTGAAGTTGGCAAAGAATATAAGGTTCAAATTATCCATGATTTTGCTTCTGAGGGGTATGAACAACAAGGAGAATATGATAGATTTTGGGATTGGATGAAGTCTGCTTTAGATGAATTGATTGAAAAAGAAGGCGACGAATTTTGAATACAAAGTTGAGTAAAGAAATATCATATGCACTTCGTCATGCACCATGGGAATATGAATTAGAAATGGACGAAAATGGTTGGGTTTCTATGGAACAGTTGCTAGAAGCATTACATAGAAAAAATGATTGGAAAAGTATAACACAAGATGATATACAACAAATGATTGATTTGTCAGAGAAAAAGAGACATGAAATTGTTGGAAACAAAATCAGAGCATTTTACGGTCATTCAATACCTATGAAAATTTCTAAAATTGAAAGTAAGCCACCAGAGTTTTTATATCATGGAACTGCAAGGAGATTTATGAAATCAATTATGGAAAATGGATTATCCCCTCAGAGTAGACAATATGTACATCTATCACAAGATATTGAGACTGCTCAGGATGTGGGTCGTAGACATGATGATAAACCATGTATTTTAGTGATTGATTCCTTGCAAGCATGGAATGATGGGATAATATTTTATTATGGGAATGAGAAGGTATGGCTAGCAGATTCTATTCCTAGTATTTATATTAGAGAACTTTAAAGTATAGGGCTGTGTTATTTGTGTAACACAGCTCTTATCTTATGTAATGATATCTTTATGATTTAAGCGAGACTGAACAAAAAACAGCATATAATCATGGAACTACAAGATAAATATCTTTATATTCTTTAAGTTCTTATATTTTCAGCAGTTTTCAAAATTCAAAAACCAATTAAAATAAAACCAGTTTTCCAATTTCCTATATTGTCAGATTGGTATGTGACCACGTGAGTTGGATGTAGAATAGGTGAAACGGCTGAAGATATTGGACGTCGAGTTGATGATGTTAATTCTACGCAAATAAACGATGTCGATATTGATAATCAGGTTAGAATGGCTGATAATATTGTTGATGAGGGTGGTACAAAGACAGGCACTATTTGGGATAATATAAGAGGTACAGCTGATAATATGCCAGGTACAGAAATTCCAGCTACATTCAAGATTGATTTGGATGGAAATATTAATTATGTTAATCCAGAAACGGGTACAAACACTCTTTGGACAAATGCGAATGCCTGAGCATATGGGAGAGTATGTAAGTAGATTTGGACTTGAAAGTGATAGTATCGGAGTTCGAAGTCAGATTATGTTAGAAAGTTATTCGGCATCACTTAACGTTGCAATGACAGATTTAATGACAAAAGAACCTGGAAGATATTTTGGAACCTATGGTAATTGGGAATTAGGTATTAATACAGAAACTGGTGTAGTATACCATGCGAAAATGCTTATGTAGAGGGAATAATTATGATAATAGAAACGATATTTAATAATAGAAATTATGTGCGAAAAATCGAGGGCATGGGAAAAGGACTTGTTTTATTTAAAGTTGAAGTTGTTGATAAGAAAATAGGTCAGAATTATCATTTGTTTTATGCTGACAATCTTAAACCACCAATGGATATTGCAATCAATCCTTGTGATGGAACGATAGAATATGTAAGCTATTTTGCTCAAGACGAGGTAATAGAGAGAAAAAGCATAGAACTTCAAACTATAACTAATGGTGTTGGGATTAGAATAACACATAAAGACTTTAATGAAAATAACGTGCATATTACAGAGAAGAGTAAATTCCTATTTTCAATGTTCAGAAACGATCTTTGGATATTAAAGAAAGATATTGATAGAACAATACTTAAGGAATATGGTTTAGATGAATCAAACGGATTGCTATTTTTCAATAATGAGTTTTTCGGTATGGTTCTGAGAAATTTGAGTGAAGAGGAAATTCAAGAAATTGTGAATTCGCAGTGTTTGTTATAGAATTATCCAATGTTGTGCAAAAAAATTTATAGAAGACGATAAGTTCGGAGAGCAATTAAAAGAAATTGAAGTATTTGAAGTAACACATAATTCTTGGGAGATGTTCTGTAGCTACTATGGCTATGGTCCATCTCCTTTTTGCTATACAGCGGAATTTGCAGATATAGGTAAAAGCATAACAAATTCCTAAACAGCTAGTTATAGCAGCAGGAATAGGGATAGGAGAAGCTTCGATAGTATCAGGACTATCTACAACGGGAGAAATAGTTTATGAAGTATATAATCCAGGCGAGGAAGGATTTAACGTAGTAAGAGATATACTTTGGAGGAGATCAAAGAGCATTTGATATATATAATGAGGTGCTTCTATCTGCAGATGCATCGATAATTGGAGCAAGTTTATTTGGTGGAAATAAAGCGGTAAAAGATATAGCGTTTGATGTTATATCTGAAGTATTGGGAATTGCTGTAGGAGAAATAGCAAGCATAAATGGAGCAAGTGAAACAGAGCAAGCATTCTTGGTTTTTGCGACAAGTATTGCAACAAACATAGGGTTAAATTCTATCGATGAGATAGCGTCATCGGGTATGAGACGTTATGATGATATTGCTAGAAATGCAGATGGATTAGCTAATAACAGTTCTACAAGAAGAATAGATGGAGATATTCCTGGTTCAGGAGGAAGAGGAGATGTAAATCCGATAAATGGTGCGGATGAAGCGACAGGAAGAGTTATTAGGGATACAGATGGACCAAATCCAAGTAACAATATAGCATCCGGAAGTGAAGCGAGGGCTATAGGAGATACGCCTAACGGAATAGATGCTAGCATTGAAGGAGCAACTGATAATATCGATGAAACGGTGGAGCGAATAGGTGAAACGGCCGAAGATATTGGACGCCGAGTTGATGATGTTAATTCTACGCAAATAAACGATGTCGATGTTGATAATCAGGTTAGAATGGCGGATAATATTGGTGGTGAGGGTGGCACAAAGACATTTCGTAATGTAAGTGAATTGAGTAACGAACAAATAGAAGCTCTTATAAAGTATACGGGAGATGATTACGTCAATATCAACAATTCTTTACGTGGATTGGATACATTATCCCCTGAAAATCAAGCTACCGTAGAAGCAATGAAATCTGCATTAGATAATTCGGCATTACCTCAAGATATGACATTATATAGAGGAACATCAACAGAGGCGTTAGGTTCACTGCAAAATTTATCCGTTGATGAATTGGTTGGAAAAACATTTACAGAACAAGGTTTTATGAGTACATCAACAAGTAATGTGATTGCAGAAGGCTTTTCTGGAAATATGAAAATGACCATAGAGGCATCTAAAGGAGCACAGGCATTGGATATTTCGTCAATTAGTCAGTATACTACGGAAGCAGAGGTGTTATTTAATGCTGGTCAAGAAATGTTGATAACATCTGCAGAAGTAAGTGATGGGATATTAAATATAACGGTTATTATAGAGTAAAGGTGGCAAGAAGAATGTATGAAAAAAATAAACCAAATTCAATAATAGAACGCTGGGAGGTAGATATTCAAGCATATAGAAATGGCGCCAAAACGTTGGTATCAGCTCCACAATGCGAAACGTGTACCAAATATATAAAAGGAAATGCGTTACACTGTAGGTGTTATGAAAGCGAGCGAAAACCTAAATATGTATTATTTCCTCAAAAGGAATGTCCTGCTTATGATAATAATAATCCCATAGAATTGAAGGTACAAAATAATAGAGAAAATAAAATATATGGTGGATTATTTGGGTTTTGTGTTGGAGATGCATTGGGAGTCCCGGTTGAGTTTTCAACGAGGGAAGAAAGAGAACAAGACCCAATTAAAGAAATGCGAGCATATGGAACATATCATCAACCATTTGGAACGTGGTCAGATGATACTTCGCTGACAATATGTCTAATTGATGCAATAAATAGAGGTTATTCAGTACAAAGAGTAGCGAAAAATTTTGTTAAATTCTATGAAAAAGGATATTTCACTCCATATGGTGAGGTATTTGATATCGGAAATTCAACGAGAGATTCGATTATAAAGATAAGTACTGGAAAAAATCCCATTGATTGCGGGGGACGGACTGAGATTGATAATGGAAATGGATCATTAATGAGAATTTTGCCTATAGCTTTTTATGGAAAAAAATTGAATGGACAAGAATTAGTGAAACTTATAGAAGAAATCTCTTCGTTAACACATGGACATAATCGTTCTAAATTGGCGTGTATTTTTTATGTAGAGTTTGCAATCCAAATTATTGAGGGATATGGAAAAGAAGAGTCTTTAGACAGGACAATAGCTTTTATCAATAGTCATTGTATGAAATCATATGCGGATGAATTTAGAAATTTTGAAAAAATTTTAACTAAAAAAATTGTCAATGTCACTAGGGATGAAATTAAATCTACAGGATATGTTATTGATACATTGGAAGCAGTTTTATGGACATTTTTTAATGCAGATGGATATCGTGACACAATATTAAAAGCAATAAATCTTGGTGGTGATACAGATACTATCGCAGCTATTGTTGGTGGCATTGCAGGTATTTATTACGGTGTAAATGACATTCCGAAAGAATGGATACAAAGCATTGTAAAAAAAGAAGAATTATATCAGATGTTTGAGCAATTTTGTGTTATTACAGATTTTTAATATCTCTTAAACCATTTCAAGAACGTCCATGTTACAATGGTATTCTTTAGTAATACAAAATAAGAAACATAGTATCAGCGGTATTTCAGACTTGAAAAAGTCATGAAATACCGCTGATTTTTTGTTCTTATAAGTCAGCCAGTTGCATCAGTAAAGAAAAACAGAACTGCATGTCCATGCGGAAGACAATTGCGGTCTTTAAGCAGATTCCTGTGCTTGGATGGCATCTATCCATTGTGTTAGGCACCTGTTCACATGAGTTGATTGTTGAGCAGGTGTTTTTGTTTTTTGACTTTTTTTGATTTTCGAGGGGGGAGAAGTGTTGACAAAGAAGAAAATAGGGTGGATAATGTGAATGTCAAAGAAAGTCAAAACTAATATCAGAATCAAGAATTTGCAAGAAGGAGGCGGAAGATGGCTCGATTAGTAGACGTGATTGAGATGGTGATAAACCAGATGCTAGACGAGAACGACGGCAGTGTGATTATTAGCAGAAATACGCTCGCTGAGAAGGTGAATTGTGTGCCTTCGCAGATTACATATGTGCTATCAACGAGATTCACGCCTGGAAATGGATATATTGTTGAGAGTAGGCGCGGTGGTGGCGGCCAGATTACTGTAATGAGGGCAAAACCACTCAGTTCTACGGAATATTTGAAGGCGATGCTTGATACAATAGGACGAGAGCTTAGTCAGCAGCAGGCAAGACTTTTGCTTCAGAACGCGATTAGTCGTAAGGCGATGAACGCGAGAGAGGCGACGATAATAATGGCGGCCTGTTCGGATAGAGCGCTAGGTAAGCTAGACCCAGATGCGAGGAATATCGTGAGGGCGGATGTTTTTAAGAATGCAATAGCAGGAATGCTAGTTGATGTAAATAATAACAATTTGAGATAGGCGATAGATTGATAACAATTGGAAGGAGAACAATATGCAGTATTACAGATGTAGCAGATGCGGAAGAACAATACAGAGAGATGTAACGATTGTAAACGGAGTACCTTTGTGTAGAGAATGTGCGGAACAAGCGGGAATCCCTAATTTCACAACATTAATGGATAGCCAGCTTAAGCTTTTTGATAACGAGATTGCGTCGATGATGCCGATGCTGTCGGGAATCGATTTCTCACCTGCGAAGCAGTCACTAAGATGTCCGAGATGCAACACTTCTCTTACTGAGTATCAGAGCAAGGGACTTGTCGGTTGCATCGAGTGCTATAACATTTTTGGAGAGTATATTAACCGTGCGATGATGAAGGCACACGGAACGAGCAGCTACAAGGGCAAGGCTCTTGATGATGACTATGAGAAGCTTTTCGACGCGATTAGTGAGATTGAAGAAAGAGGCGGAATTAGACCAGGCATGAATAGCGACAGCGACAAAGTAAAGGGTGCGCAGGCAGACGCTACGAGCAAGTCAGAGTCGATAATTGAGGAGAAGGCTTCACAAAAATCCGAATCAGGTGCTTCTAAGGCCAAGCTCGAAAAGCTCGCGAAGGCAGACCTCGGAATGCTTTCTAACGAAGAACTATCCAAGGCGATTGACCTTGCAGTTGAAGCAGAGGACTATATGCTTGCAGCAAGATTCAGAGACGAGCTTAAGGGAAGAGGTGAAAACTAATGGAAAACTGGGAAATGAAACAGGGCATAGATCAGGATGTAATCTGGGAGTCAAATGTAGAAATTAGACGTAACTTACGTGGCTATGAATTTCCTAACAAGATGGACAAAGAAAGCGCAAATAAGGCGATGGAAGACGTATCTAGAGTATGTCAGAACTATGGTTTTACTTTCTACGATGCAGTGACATTGTCAAGAGAAAGAAGAATGGAGCTTGCCTTTAAGAACCTAATCCCGCTGATTATGGTGAAGGAAATGTATAAGGATCAGGCTGTACTTCTTAACGACGACGAGGATGTAGCTATACTTGTTAACTTCGAAGATCACGTTACAATTAAGTCCATCGTGCGTGGCTCGGATATGCATATTGCGCTTAAGAATGCACTTGATGTAGCGAAGATAATTGAGAGAAATCTTGATGTTGCATACTCAGAGAGAATGGGCTATATCACAGCTGATCCACTCAAGTGCGGACTAGCTATGAGATTAGAATATGTTGCCTTTATTCCTGCAACTGAAATCGGTCTTAACGTAAATAGTTTGTCTAATAGATTAAGTCAATTTGATTGGACTGTAGCTAAGGATAATAAGTTCGATAGAAAGAATAGCACATGTTATAGGATTCATAGTGAGAGAACGATGGGTATTTCTGAGATAGAGCTTTTCAATACAGCAGTACGCGTAGGAAATAACGTGCTTATGCTAGAGAGAGTTTGCAGAAAGACTTTGTGCGAAAAGAAGCCAGAAGTAGTAGAGGACAATTACTACAGACGATACGGCCTATTAAGATATGCGAGAAAGCTAAGCTCTACGGAGGCGTTCGAGGCATTAGCCTGGATTAGACTTGCACAGGATTATATTACCAAAGATGGCGATGGGGAGATAAATCTTACTTGGGAGATGATAAATAGACTAACAGATTATGTGTATAGATTCAGAATGCCAACAATTAAACTCGAGGATAGGAATAACCCAAAGGCGGTAGATATGGATAAGCACAGAGCGACATGGTATCGCGATGTATTGGAAGGAGATGGTAATTAATGAAATTTGGCGAGATTTCACATCAGATTATAGTTACAGGAGGAATGTACGCGAAGGCACTAGGCTGCGAGACATATGGAAGTGAATGCCTACTACTCGGTTTATGCGATGTTCCGTCTGACATAAGTGCGCTTCTTGAAAAGCACAAAGTGACAAAGGAATTAATCCTCGATGCAATACAGAGGGATCTTAATACAGATACAAGCAAGATTAACTTCGAAGAAATTGCTCTTACGACAATCGACGAGGTACTTAATCGTGCGAGAACGGATACGCGTAAGATTCTTTTCCAATCAGAATTAGTGTCGTCGAGATTGTATAACACACCGATTGTAAAGCCGGAAGCTATACTTTGGACAATGTTCAGATTTGACAATTTCAAGAGCTACGATTTGCTGCGCATGTACGCTGACGATATTGATAGCCTTAAGGGCGATTTGAAGCGTTATATCCAGAGAACAGCTGCGAATAATCCATTTGGAAGAACAGAGGGCTTTATTGAGAATAATCCTCTGGCAGAAATATCTTCGCGAAGAGAGAAAAGCTCGCTACGTAGAGAAAGATATTTGAACGAACAAAATAGCAAAGAATCTAAGACACCAACTCTAGATTCTTTTGGAAAGAATCTTACAAAGATGGCAACAAATGGCGAGATTGACCCAGTTGTTGGCCGTGAGGAAGAGATAAATCGCGTGATGCAGATTCTTGCTAGAAGAAAGAAGAACAACCCTTGTCTCGTTGGTGAGCCAGGTGTTGGTAAGACTGCAATCGCAGAGGGTATCGCTCTCAAAATCGCAGAGAACGACGTGCCAGAAATCGTTCAGGGCAAGACAATCTTCCAGATAGAGCTAGGTGGCCTTGTTGCTGGCTCGAAGTACCGCGGCGAATTCGAGGAAAGAATCAAGAACATCCTCGACGAAGCCGCATCGAATCCGAACATAATTCTTTTTATTGACGAGATTCATACAATCATTGGCGCAGGCGGCTCAGAGGGCTCCCTCGACGCAGCAAACATCATGAAGCCGATGCTTACCAGAGGCGAGTTCCAGCTAATTGGCGCGACAACTCTTGATGAGTACTCCAAGTACATCGAGAAGGATCCAGCGCTTGAGAGAAGATTCCAGAAGGTTACAGTAAACGAGCCATCGGAGGCAGACTCTATTCTCATCATCAAGGGCCTTCGCGAAAAGTACGAGAAGCATCACAAAATCAAGATTCCTGACGAAGCAATCGAGCAGGCAGTCTTGCTATCATCTAGATATTTATCTGACCGTTTCTTGCCTGACAAGGCAATTGACCTTATTGACGAGGCCGCAGCTAGAAAGAGAATCAACTTCGCTTCATTCTCAGAGAAGACATCTCTTAAGGAAGAGCTAGAACAGGTTCTCAAGATGAAGAAAGAAGCTGCCGACAAGATGGAATTCGAGAGAGCTTCGGAATTACATACTAGAGAGAAGGCAATTATTGCCAGAATCGAAGAGATAGACAAGAACAAGGCGGCTTCAGAGAACGCAGAATATATTGAGACATTAAGTGTCGACGATATCGCAGATGTACTTGCAAAATGGTCAGGAATACCAGTAAACAAGATTACAGAAAGCGATACAGAAAGACTTAGAAGCCTATCGGCAGACCTTAAGGCACGTGTTATTGGACAAGACGAGGCAGTAGAGTCTATTGCTCGTGCAATACAAAGATCACGTCTTGGACTTAAGGACCCGAACAGACCTGCTGGCTCGTTCATTTTCCTTGGCACAACCGGTGTCGGTAAGACAGAGCTAGCAAAGGCTCTCGCAGAACAGATGTTCGGCAACGAGAACGCACTTGTAAGAATCGACATGTCTGAATACATGGAGAAGAATGACGTTACAAAGCTCATTGGTTCTCCTCCAGGCTACGTAGGATATGAAGAGGGCGGACAGCTAACAGAGAAGGTGAGAAGACAGCCTTATTCTGTAGTGCTTTTCGATGAGGTTGAGAAAGCGCACCCTGATATATTCAATACGATGCTACAGATTCTTGACGATGGTCGTTTGACGGACGGCAAGGGCCGCGTAGTTGACTTCAAGAATACGATTATTATCATGACTTCGAATGTTGGAGCACGTATGCTTACGGCGGACAACCAAAGAAGAATCGGTTTCTCTTTGTCAGAGGACGATACAGATATGGACGAGAACTCACGTGACAGACTTTATGGCGGCAAGACCTATGATGACGCTAAGAAGGAAGTTATCGAGGAGCTCAAGAAGACATTTACTCCAGAGTTCTTGAACAGACTCGATGAGATTATTTTCTTCCGCATGCTTGGCCGTGAGTCAATCTTGAAGATAGTTGACCTACTTACGAAGAGTCTTGGAAAGAGAATCAACGATCTCGGAATTGGAATCAAGCTAACAGACCGCGCGAAGGAGCTTCTCGCGAAGAAGGGTTACGATCCACAATATGGTGCAAGACCACTTCGTAGAGTTATTCAGCAGATGGTCGAAGATAAGTTCTCGGAGGCTCTCCTTGATGGAATAATCGCTCCTGGTGATATCGCAATTGTTGACGTTGACGACGAGCTTGCACCTACTTCGATTAGAATTATTCGTGAGAGTAAGAGTGATAGTCTTAGCGATAGCGGAGATGGCTCCGAGGGCGGTGACAGCAACGGCAGCGGCGATGGTGGTGAGCAAGCTACTAAGCTTGAAGAAACAACATAAAAACGTAAGATAACGTTTGATATAAAGGAACAAAGAATACCTAATTCGCGATTATGTGGATTAGGTGTTTTTTGTTGGTTCTTCACGATTTTTGTGGGATTTGATATGTGTAGATGATAGTAGGTAAACTTGGGGTTATCATCAGAAGGTTCACCCAGGAGGCCTCGTTTTGATGAACTTCTTGCTGAACTTGGGGTTATCAGCAGAAGGTTCACCCAGGAAGCCCCGTTTTGATGAACTTCTTGCTGAAATTGGGGTTATCAGCACCAATAAAAAACATGGGACCAGAAAACTAGTCCCATGTCAATTAATTTACATAAATAGCTAGTTACAAGAATTACTTCTTCTGCTCGAGAGCAAGTGTAACTGTTGTAGCATCACAAACCTCTGTTGGTCCATAGTACTGAATTGCACCTGGATATACGAAGCATGTGTTCTTTGCCCACTCTTCACGGTGTGCCTCGAAGTACTTAAATGGAGCACCATCAAGCTCTACGAGAGCCTTCTTGATAACTGGCTTGTCCTCACCATGTCTTCTTTCCATGTTCATCATCTTTGTGATTGGCATACCACCAGCAACCCACTCGTTTGCAGGCTGTGAGAGGTTAGAAATCTTAGAAAGATATCCGTTGTAACCATACTGAATCAACATGAATGCATTGTATCCAAGTGAGTAGCAGTAGTCGGAATCGAAGTTAGATGGGAATGCACATCTTCCTTCGTATCCGAGGAAGTGGTGAAGTGCACTGAACTTACCGTTATATGTACCAGCTGCCTTTCTAGCTGCGAGCTTGTCCTTAACAAGTGCAGAGAAGAGCTTTTCGGACTCGATTAGAGATACCTGTACGTTGCCGTGTGGATCTCTTTCGAGGAAGAGCTGCTGCTGAATAGCCTGTGGAAGAATTGCGAATACTTCCATAGACTCCTTTGTCAAACCATTCTCAATGAATGCATACTTCTCGTCCCAGGAAGCAAGTGCATTAAATGCATCAGCCTTGCTACCAGCAAGAAGCTCGTTGATCTCGTGAATGAGAACTGAGAACTCTGGAACGAACTCTACTACACCCTCTGGGATGATAGCTACACCGAAGTTCATGCCGTTTGCTGCTCTGTCTGCAACAGAATCTGCAATGTAATCAGCGATTGCAGAAAGAGACATCTTCTTTGCTGCAACTTCCTCAGAAACGAGGCAGATGTTTGGCTGTGTCTGAAGTGCACACTCAAGAGCAACGTGGGAAGCAGAACGACCCATTACCTTGATGAAGTGCCAATACTTCTTAGCAGAGTTAGCATCTCTCTCGATGTTTCCGATGATCTCGCTATATGTCTTTGTTGCTGTATCGAAACCAAATGAGCACTCGATGTCCTCGTTCTTAAGGTCACCGTCGATTGTCTTAGGACAACCAATTACCTGTACGCCTGTGTCGTGAGCAGCGAAGTACTCAGCGAGAACTGCAGCGTTAGTATTGGAGTCGTCACCACCGATGATTACAAGAGCTGTGATTCCGTGCTTCTTGCAAACCTCTGCAACGATAGCAAACTGCTCATTTGTCTCGAGCTTTGTTCTACCAGAACCGATGATGTCAAAACCACCTGTATTTCTAAACTTATTGATGTACTCGTCGTCAAAGATAATGTAGCTATCCTCGATTAGTCCGCTTGGGCCACCCTTGAATCCGTAAAGAACGTTCTCGGAGTTTGTTGCCTTCAAAGCATCGTACAAACCGCATACTACGTTGTGTCCACCTGGAGCCTGTCCACCAGAAAGGATTACACCAACAACCTGCTTCTTAGCAGCGGATGTGTTCTGACCCTTCTGGAAAGTAATCTCCTTCTTACCATAAGTGTTTGGGAACAACGCCTTAATCTTGTCCTGATCAGCAACGCTCTGTGTCTCTGCACCTTCGTTTACGCAGATATCTGCAATGCCGTTTCTGAGCATTCCAGGAAGCTTTGGAGCGTACTCATATCTAGCCTTCTGTAGTGATGAAATTTCCATAACTAAATCTCCTTATCTTAGTTATTCTTAGTTAGTCGGAGTTATTCTAATGTATTTCAAACCCAAAGTAAACACTAAAGCAGAAAAATCAAAAGTTTTTTCTTATGGAACGCGCCTGCTTTTCGAGCGCGAAAAGCAAAGCCCTCCCACACACAAAGAAAAACCCCAGAAACAAATGCTTCTGAGGTTTGTAGATTCTTTGTGAATTCTCGATAGATTATCTCTTTGAGAACTGTGATGCCTTACGAGCCTTCTTGAGACCTGGCTTCTTTCTCTCCTTCATACGTGAATCACGTGTGAGGAAACCAGCTGTCTTAAGTGTAGCCTTGTAAGCCTCTTCGTCTGCCTGAACGAGTGCTCTAGCGATACCGTGACGGATAGCACCAGCCTGTCCAGAGATACCACCACCGATTGCCTTAGCGATAACATCGAACTTAGCGGATGTCTCTGTTGCAGCAAGTGGCTGACGAACGATTAGCTTCAATGTGTCAAGTCCGAAATACTCATCGATGTCCTTGCCATTGATTGTGATCTTGCCTGTACCAGGAACAAGACGAACGCAAGCTACTGCATTCTTACGACGACCTGTGCCGTAGAAATAAACCTTACTAGCTTTCTTTGCCATAATTCAATCTCCCTCCTGATTACTCTTCAAATGTGTAAACTTCTGGCTTCTGTGCAGCGTGCTCGTGCTCGCTACCAGCATATACCTTAAGCTTCTTGAACATCTGACGGCCAAGTGTGTTCTTTGGGAGCATGCCCTTAACTGCGAGCTCTACAGCCTTCTCAGGATTCTTGCTCATGAGATTTCTGTATGTTGTCTCCTTAAGACCACCTGCGTAGCCTGTGTGATAACGATACATCTTCTGATCAAGCTTGTTACCTGTGAGCTTAATCTCTGATGCATTAAGTACGATTACATAGTCACCTGTATCAACATTTGGTGTGTATGTAGGCTTGTGCTTTCCGCGAAGAAGCTTAGCAACCTCAGTAGCGAGACGACCAAGTGTCTTACCAGAAGCATCAACTACGAGCCACTTTCTCTCGATTGTAGCTGGTGTAGCAACATAAGTCTTCATATATTGGTACTCCTTAAAATTAGAATGCGTGCCTTTTGGCGCTCGATAATATTACTTCGCCTTCGCGTCTTTGTCAACACTTTTCTCCAAAAATTTCTAAAATTCGCACAAATGCTCCCAAATCCGCCTTTTTCCTCGCCTATCCGAAGCTGCGATTTCGCTTAGGATTCTTTTCGCACTCGCCCGAAAAGCCTCGCGCCCGAAGCCTTCCGCCTCCAATAGCCTGTTTTCTCGCTTAGTCGTCAGCTAGCTGCCCCGGTCTTAAATGCGGACGCACGATATCCATAATCTCTGTTAGGCTGTCAACAATCATGTCCGCCTTCGCGATATCCTGTCCGTTCGAAGTCGGATTATCGTAACCGATTGTGTACATTCCTGCTGCAACGCCTGCGCCAACGCCAGCAGTCGAATCCTCGATTACGAGACAATTTGCTGGAAGCACGCCCGCCTTTTTTGCCGCGAGCAGATAGATGTCTGGCTCTGGCTTGCCGTGCTCCACCTCAAAGCCCTGAGTAACCTCGCTAATGTATTTGCGAATTCCAAGGTGATCCATTACCGCCTCGATGAAATCCTCTCTCGACGAAGACGCAATCGCCATATACACGCCGCGCTCGTAAAGTTCTTCCATGAGCTCGATTAGACCAACGCTCGGACCAATCCCAGACGTGTCGAGCATCTCGATGATCGTCTCCCACTGCATATTCACGAGCGTATCCACATCCGCGTCGATGTCAAAATCCACGCGCATCTCGGTCCACATCTCAAGAGAACTCGTGCCAACATACTGCCCTAGCTTAGAGCGGTCAACGTCACGCCCGAACTTGCGGCACACCTCGCTAACCACGATGTCATGCAAAGGCTCACTATCAAGCAACACTCCATCCATATCGAAAAGCACTGCGCCAATCTCATTTACTATTGGGTTTTTCTGAATCATAAATTCCTCCCATATCTGCTCGTTCTTACATATCACCCTGCGGCAATTGTGCAAAACTTTTTGTTGGGTTATATTGTAGGTAATAATTATACACCTTATTAGGAGCACTCAAAATGTATAGCGAATGTACACTTTGTCCAAGAAAATGCGCTGTCAACCGCCATTTGTCGACTGGTTTTTGCAATAGCCCAGATAGCGCTGTCGTAAACTTAGCCAAACTTCATCACGGAGAGGAGCCTATAATCTCTGGTGCACGCGGCAGCGGAACCGTATTCTTTGCTGGCTGCAACCTGCGCTGCGTTTTCTGCCAGAACCACACAATCTCACGCGACGGCAACCGCGGTCAATCCTATTCCGCCGAAGCTCTGTCAGACCTATACCTAAATCTACAATCCGACGGTGCCCACAACATCAATCTTGTTACCCCGATGCATTTTGCTCCAACAATAGCCGAGAGCCTTCGCCTTGCTCACAATAACGGCCTATCAATTCCTGTTGCGGTGAACACTGGTGGCTACGACCTCCCAGAAACTATCGAGTTACTACGCGACGAAGTCGACATCTTCATGCCAGATTTCAAATATTGGACAAGTCGCACTGCCTCACGCTATTCCAATGCACCTAATTACCCAGAAGTTGCCAAAGAAGCCATTTCTAAAATGTTCGACCTAGTAGGCGAGCCCGTCTTAGACTCTGATGGCATGCTTCAAAAGGGCATAATCGTAAGGCATTTGATGCTTCCGGGGATGCTTTTCGAGACAGGGAAAATACTTGAATACTTGTGCAAAACCTATGGTGACAAAATTTACATCAGCCTAATGAGCCAGTACACGCCAATTGCTGGTCTCGATTTGCCAGAGGAACTTCAAAAGCCAGTTCGCGCAAGCTCCTACGAGCGAATGTGCGACTTCCTAGCCGACTTAGGCCAAACGCGCGGCTTCACACAGGATTCAGATTCGTGTGGCGATGCGATGATTCCTGATTTTGAGTGATTTTTATAATAGGAAGCTCGGTTTTGAGGCCTTGGTAGACAAACCGGTTGACAAAAAGCCAATATTTTCTACCGTTTCTTCTACCGCTCTATTATTTCAATATAGTCATCTTTCACCTTGATTATGTCGCATATATCATGCGGCCAAAGAAAAAGACATAACAGAAAACAGTGATTGTAGCAAAAACCAAAGCCAATATTATGTGCTTAGTTGTTAGCTTTGTGTTTTTCCGCTTAGCTGCAAGGATGGCAAGAACTACTTGAGTTATTGGTACAAGTGCAATGCCTACTAGGTGCACGAGCATTGCGATAACAAATAGCAACATAAAAACTAATCCAAGGGTCTCGATTCTTAACTCATTACTGAATAAGCTTGCGAGTACGATAAATGGGAATAATGCCCAAATTGGCATCAGTTCTATTGCCCATGATATTCTTGTGATGATTTTAGATGCTTTCTCAAAACTCATATTAGTTAGGTTCCTGTCCTGCGAGCAAGACGCGTTCATCGGATGCGAATTTTACGAAGTCGTCTACCATCTCGTGCTTAAAGTTTTCTGTCTGATATGGCACCCAGAACTGTCCTTCTGAGAAGTTTGCCCAAGTAAGTAGGTATGCGATGCCAGATAGTGATTCCTTGGACATTACTGTGCTAAGCACCTGTGTGTACCAATCTGGAACCTTGTTGTGTGATGGTGCAAGACCCTCATAGTAGCCGTCGTCTGAACTATCGTCTAATGTACGAAGTCCAAGCTCTGTAACGGCGTAAATCTTTGAATGATTCTTGGCGCAGGAAGCAATTACGTCAATTGTAGTTGCTAGCTTGTCGAAAAATCCATCTCTCTTATGTGGACGGTCGTGATACAAATCTAGACCCATGATATCAATGTATTCGTCTCCTGGGTAGCGCGCCATGTAGTCCTTGAAATCAGTGAACGGACCATTAGGTGAGTATGCGAACAAGAAGCTTTGCACGCCTTGGTCCTTGGTTAGGTATTCGATTGTGTATCTGAATAATTCAATGTATTCCTTGTTTGGCAAGTGCTCTGCACCCCACCAGAACCATGAGCCGTTATCCTCATGGAACGGACGGAAAATCATTGCAATTGGCTCATCATTCTCATCGCGACACAAATTCGCGAACTTCGCAATTCTATCAAGGAAGCGAGTGTACTTCGCATTGAGGTCTCCGCCTGGCATAATGCGTGTACCAACGTTACCCTCTGTAATGTTTGGTGTGTAGTCAATATAGTCGTCTTCTCCAAGAGAGAAATTCGGCATATGCGAAGAAAGCGTAATAATGACACCCTGCTTGTCGAGGTTTTGAACCACCTTTACTGTGTCATCAAACTCGCCTTCGTAGCCACTAAAACTCAGCGTATCAACGCCAATTACCATTGGGTGCGCGCCCATAATATTCTTCACGTCAGACTCACTTCCGTCGTGCGCCTTGATGCTCACACCGAGGTGTCCAGCGTTTTGATGTCCAAACGCGAAGCCCTTGTATTCGGACAAAGCCTTGAGTCTTGCATATAATTTTTCTGCATTGTTGCTTCTTGTGTAAATCATTTTGCCCCTCCTTTTCGCCCTCGAAAAGCCTTAGAATTTACATACTACAAACTCTTGTACAAACGCTAAACTTGCGTCCTAGATTACTCCTTACGATATGGGAAATTCATTCCGCCTTTATCGTTCTTGCCGTCAAAGTCACCGAACGGATCTTCGATGTCGGAGATGTCGCCGCCTAGGTGCTGTACTGCAGACAAAATCTCGTAGAACAAGTCGCGCTCGATAGAGTGCTGGTTGCGGTTTACATAGCCCTTGAGCATTGGAATTGCGCGGCCGTCGCCATATTCTGCGAGACAAATAACTGCGTAAACCTTGTTTTCCATATAGCGGAAGCAGGTCTTGAGTGCTAGATAAATCTCTTCGCACTTTAGTTCCTCGCCGATGTTTGTTAGCATGATTGCTAGATCCTCGTATGGGCCAGTAAGGCCGTCATCCTTATGCGCCTCGAGTCTTGCGATAATTGCGTCGCGGCTAATAGTTGGGAACGACACGATGTATTGTCTAATGGAGTCTGCCACGAACTCGTGTGTCATTGCGTACTCGGTAAATCGGTCCAAAACCGCCTCTACAAAAGACGCGTCCTTGAGTTTTGCAAGGAGAATCAAGGCATAATTTACTTTCTTGAATTCCATCTCGAAAAGCTTATCTTCATCCTTAAGCTCTTCTTCTACCCAAGCTGCATCGCCAATAGTCTTAGCGCACATCATTTGAATCTTGCGGTAGGAGTCGTCATCCTTTTCGGAAGCGACTACAAGTGCTTCGTAGAGGGAAGCTGGTGCGTCGTTGTCAATTTCGGTTGCGCAATATTCTAGGATTTCCATGAGTTCGTCAATAGAAATTCCAAGGAACCATTCGCGCATGGACTCGCCATCAAGCTCTTCCATCTCGAGGTCCTGAATTGCCTCAATTTCCTCATTCGCGTCGGCCATTACAGCGGAAATCAAAGCCTCCTCGCCAGACATCACGTCCTCGCCATTTTCTACAAACTCGTCGAGCTGACCCGACTCCATAACTGCATCTATTTTCTGATCTAGTACAAGCGCACAAATCTCGTCGTACTTCTTGAGCGCCTTAATGATTGACTCCTGCATCTTCTTACCTCCAAGCCTATGTAATTTCTGCTCGCCCTATTTTACACGAAGCAAAAGATTATCCATAGTAAAAAAATTGTGGCGTTGTTGCCATCATGATAAGCGCACTAAGCGCTGAAACTACCATGACTACCAGCAAAATAATCGCTAGCACTTTAATCGCATATGACTTATTTGTAAACCTCATAACAAGCCCTCCTAACAATTAATATCCTTCTCTGCTGTCTCCTACTATGAGCGAGATGTCCATCTCCACTCCATCGCGGATAATCGAGAAAATCAACTCGTCTCCAACCGAGCTTGCATCTCTAACGACAATAATATCATCAGAATGCTCAATTGAAACTCCATCTATCTCAACAATTTGGTCACCAATTCGAAGACCAGCTCGCTCTCCAGGTCCATCTGGCTCAAGCTCATAAATGAACACTCCTTCCGTCGAACCGAGGAAATAGTCTCCGCCAACCTCGCGCACCGTCACGCCAAGGTATGGTCTATCCGCCACATATCCGTGCTGAATAATCGACTCTATTACAGAGCGAATCGAGTTGATTGGAATCGCAAAACCAACACCCTCCGCAGTCGCAATCTTTGAATTAATCACGCCGACAACCTCGCCAAAGGAATTGATTAGCGGACCGCCGCTGTTACCAGTATTTACCGACGCGTCTGTCTGTATGAGCGTCATCATATATCCGTTGCTGTTGATGCTTCTGTTCGTACCGGAAATCACGCCTGCCGTCACCGTGCCCTCGAACGTTCCGAGTGGATTTCCAATCGCTACTGCAAGCTCACCGTTTTGCAAAAGGTCCGAATCGCCTAGCACAACCGTCTCGAAAAGCACCGCTACGCCATTATCAACAAATGGCTCGATTTTCAATACCGCGATGTCCGTTCTCTCATCTGCTCCAACGAGTGTTGCCTCGAAGTTCTCCTCGAAGCCAGGAACTCCAACAAAAATACCGTCATGCTCCGCAGTTACTACGTGCGCATTCGTTACAATATAGCCATCGTTAGTGATGATGAAGCCAGAGCCTGCGCCTACCGTAGTATGCTCTCTTGCCTCATTAAGCGTAGTCAGATATATCGACACTGTCGCTGGGCTAACCTCCTCAGCAATCTCTACAATACTAAGTGTTGGCTTATTGGGATCATAGACAGAAGCCGCTTGTTCTAGCGAGAAATGTGGGTCTGTTACAATCTGTACTTGCTCACCATTTTCTATCAAGCCTTGGCTAGTTCCTTCTAGTTCTTCTGCTTCTTTACTAGCCATGTATTCTCTATATTCAATAAAAGACTGAATACCAAGATTCGTCTCGCCCTGTATCAATTTCAAGATGAAAGCTGACTGTATCATTGTAAATACTAGCAACGCCACAAAAAGACAATACATCACAATGAAGCCCGGCTTAAAGACCTTCTCTACATCGCTTTTGTCCTTTGCTTCTTTTGCCTTCTTTCTCTCTTCCTTGCGAAGCTCTCTTAGCTCGCGCTTGCTTAGTGGCGCTTCTTCCTTGACTTCTTCGCCTGTCACAGCATTATTTACTTCATTTTCTCTATCTTCAATCATCTTCTACCTCTTCGTCTTCTACGTTATCTATCGCAATATTGACTACGCTACTTGGTGCCTCTATCTCCTCTAGCTTAATTGGCTCTACTCTGCCATTTGAGCGATTGACAATGAAATCTACAAACTCTTCACCCTTATATGAAGGGATCAAACAATATGCTATTACACCTGCTCCGTATTCAATATTCTCTATTAGATAATCGTTTGTTCGTATGTCATAGATAAGCTTCTCGCTCATCTTGTAATCCACTTCGACTGCAAATCTAATGCACATCTCTAGTGTCATCGGGTTTGCCTCTCTGACTGCCAAAGCTGCCGCCTTGGTATAGGCTCTAATAAGTCCACCCTTACCTAATAATATGCCTCCGAAATACCTCGTCACAACAACTGCCGCGTCAGTAATGTCATTCTTCGTAAGCACCGACAAAACCGGAAGTCCCCCAGTGCCAGAAGGTTCACCGTCGTCGCTATATTTCTGCATCAAGACTTCGCCCTTCACAATCCACGCATATACGTTGTGTCTCGCATCCGGGTATTTGCGACGAATCTCGTCGACAAACTCCATCGCTTCTTCGGCACTATTTACAGGCTTAGCATTCGCGATAAAAACCGACTTCTTGACCTCATAGCTCTCTTCTGCAGCATTTGACAGAGTAATCCTAGACATTATTTAAGCTCCTTGTAGCGCTGATAGCTCACCATCAGAAGCGAACGGTCCTGACTATAAGTAATCGCCTTCATCGCGTCCTCAATTGGCACAAACTTCGCATCAATAACACCCGTGCCATCCTCAAAAGACAGCTTCACCTTATCAGAATCCGCGTGCATCACAAACCACGAAATATTATTGTGCACAGGCTTTTGCCTAGTGATAGAGTAGTACTCGTAGTTCGTCTTGCCAGAAGGTGCCAAAATCGTAGCCTCTACACCCGACTCGACCTTCACCCTGTCGAGCGCCACCTGCTTATCTTTCCCACCGGCGCGAATAACTCCCTTCGGAAAAGCCCACTCGTGCTTATCATTGCAAACAATAAGAACATTGTCCTCACAAAAAACAATTCCACCAGCGCAATTACGAACTATCATCTACATTCTCCCTAATCTAAGAATTGGCTCGCCTTATCCCTTACCGCCCTCTCTCGAAAAGCATCAGCAAATTAAACTTAACCATTCCAATTTTACCACACAAATCATGTGAAGATGCATATTGACCAAAACATCTTTGCAATTATAATGTATATTATTATTAGTGTAATAATAGAGGCAATCGTAGTGTACACTATTTGTTCACTCGTTTGTACAACTAATTGGAGTGTTATTGGAGTATTTATGATTAACAATTCTAACTACAGCTATAAGCCACCAAAGCGCGGCCCTAGTCGTAAGAATCGAAGCGGCGCAATCGGCATCAACGGTGCCGGCACTGGCAGATATAATAGCAGCAAGCCGCCACTTCTTTCCAATCAAACGTTACGTCTTCTGATAGTGATTTTGTCGCTATGCGCGCTTCTTTTCGGAGGGGTCTTGCTATGCGGATATATGTACAGAATTGTTTCTGGCACAACAGACAAAATGGCTATGCAAATTGGACCTGTCGTACACACTCCAACTCCAACCTTGTCACCAACGCCAACTCTTAGCCCAACGCCGACGCCTATCGTGATTCCGGAGCTTCTTGAAGTTAACCCAATTGTCGAGAATTATTTTGGTCCGCTACCAGTTGCTGAGAGCATTGAGATGGTTAATCGCCGCGAAGTGCACGGCATTTATCTTGGCCCTGCTGAGAATCTTGAGGCGAGCATCGAGCTTGCGAACAATTCCGACATCAATGCTTTTGTTATTGACTTGAAGGAAAGCTGGGGCATCTACTACAACACGAGTAACGCACTTGCTCTTGAGCAAGGCTATGTCGTTCCGCAGTACGACCTTGCTAGCGTTGTCGAACAATGCCACGAGAATGACATTTGGGTAATTGGTCGAATCGTATGTTTCAAGGATCCGGTTCTTGCAAGCAATTGTCCAGATAGAGCGATTTGTGATAGCACAGGCGAGCCACTTTTCTTCTGGAACGAGGGTTCCGAGGCATTCATCAGCCCTTACGATTCGCGCAACTGGGACTACTTAATTGAGCTTGCAATCGAAGCAATTAACATGGGCGTTGACGAGATACAGTTCGACTATGTTCGTTTCCCAACTGGCTCGTCGACTAGTGAGCAGGCCCCATATTATGGAATCGATTCGGAGGTTCCAACGAGAGCCGAGGCTATTAATCGTTTCTTGCAAACTGCAAGAATTCGCATACAAGACGAGTACGGCGTGCCAGTGTCCGCGGATATTTTTGGTATCGCTGTATCAAGTAGCCTCGACGGAGACATATTAGGACAAGACTGGGCAACAGTTGGACTAACACAGGTAGACTCACTTTGTCCTATGATTTATCCATCGCACTATGCGCTCGGCACCATGATGAACGGCACGGTTTACGATAAGCCGGACCTAAATCCATATGGCATCATGTACGACGCGTTAACGATTGGTTCGCAGTATCATTTCCAGGACGGTTATAGTGTTGTGCGTCCATATTGCCAGGCCTTCACTGCAAGCTATATTGGTTCGGGCAATTACATGGTATATGACTATAATGCAATCAACGATCAGATTCGTGCTATACAAGACGCTGGACTTAGCGAATTCATTCTCTGGAACGCCGGATACGAGTATCCACAAGGAAACTATGGCGGCAACAATGGATAAATGAACTGATGACAAAATCATCCTTTGAGCTTTGGGTTTGAAGGGCTCTCGCTTTTCGAGAGAGGGCGGGCAAGATTAGCTAGAAAGATTGAATTTTGAAGGCAAAAAGAATAGAATATACAAGATTTTAATTTGGGAGGCAGACTATGCTAGACATTAAGTTTCTCCGCGCAAATCCGGAGATTGTAAAAGAGAACATCAAGAAGAAGTTCCAGGACGATAAGCTTCCGCTCGTTGACGAAGTTATCGCGCTAGACAAGGAATACCGCGAGGCAAAGACTTCCGCAGAGCAGCTAAGAAGCCAGCGCAACTCCATCTCTAAGAAGATTGGATTTTTGATGGCGCAGGGCCAGAAGGACGAGGCAGAGAAGGCGAAGGCAGAGGTTTCCGCTATGGCAGCTGAGCTTGAAGCACTTTCCGTTAAGGAAGTCGAGCTCGAAGCTGAAATTCGCAAGATTATGCTCATCATCCCAAACATCATTGACGACACAGTACCACTTGGTAAGGACGACAGCGAGAACGTAGAGCTTGAGCGCTTTGGCGAGCCAGTAGTTCCTGCTTTTGAGATTCCATACCATGTAGACATCATGGAGAAGCTAGACGGAATCGACCTCGATAGTGCACGCCAGACATCAGGAAACGGCTTCTACTACTTGAAGGGCGATATCGCTAGACTACACTCCGCAATCCTCTCATATGCAAGAGACTTCATGATTGACCGCGGGTTTACATATTACATCCCACCATTCATGATTCGTTCAAGCGTAGTAGATGGCGTTATGTCCTTCTCTGAGATGGAGAACATGATGTACAAGATTGAGGGCGAGGACCTCTACTTGATTGGAACATCAGAACACTCCATGATCGGAAAGTTCATCAACACAATGCTCGACGAGAAGTCACTACCACAGGCTTTGACATCCTACTCACCTTGCTTCCGTAAGGAAGTTGGCGCACACGGAATTGAAGAGCGTGGCGTATATAGAATTCACCAGTTCGAAAAGCAGGAGATGATCGTAGTTTGTAAGCCAGAAGAATCACCAGAGTGGTTCGTAAAGCTTTACACAAACTCAGTAGACTTCTTTAGAACACTAGACATTCCAGTTCGTACACTTGAGTGCTGCTCAGGCGACCTTGCTGACCTCAAGGTAAAGAGCGTAGACGTAGAGGCATGGTCACCACGTCAGCAAAAGTATTTCGAGGTTGGCTCTTGTTCTAATCTTGGAGACGCACAGTCTCGTAGACTTGGTATCCGTGTAAAGAACAAGGAGACAGGAAACTACTTACCACACACTCTCAACAATACAGTAGTTGCTCCACCACGTATGCTCATCGCTTTCCTCGAAAACAACTTAAACGAAGACGGTAGCATTCGTATCCCAGAAGCACTTCGCATGTACATGGGTGGCAAGTCTGTAATCGAAGTTCCACAGAAGTAAAGCATATATATAATTAAACAAAATGATAGACTCATATAGAAATTCATTCTCTGAACTTTTATATGAGCCTATTTTATTATCTTGTATATTTGTCCCCATCAGCTATTTGTTCTTCATAGTATTCCATCGCTTCTTCGTAGTTGATGCCATCCAAAGTTTTAATTACATTAAAATCAGCTGCCAATAACCACGTGTAAAAATCTTGGGCATCGTCAGCGGTAACCTTGAATAGTTTTTTCATTCCAAAACCTACCCATACTGACTTCTCTAACACATCATAACTTATGTTGCTTACGCTCAAAGTTTCCCCATTCAATTTGGCATATAATCTAACAGCATTCGGAAGTACCACAAGCTTCTTTGGTTCTTCCGCCCACGAGTGAGAAGTGTAGAAGATAATTGTTTCAGTGCTTTCAGAGGAGGCTCTATCAGATTTTTCCTTATATTTATGAGCTAAGAATCCGATAAGTTTTACTCCAATTGCAACGAGAACAAAGCAAGGTATTCCTACAAGAAGTATTATTCCAATAGTGATACTTAATTCCTTACTGCCATCGATAGCAAACACGATCATGAGGATACCAAATAACAAAACAAGCGTCACAAATGCAGTAATTAAACCGATAGGCAAAAAATACCAAGCAGGCTTATTGTCGATCTCTATCAAAGTACCAGAAACGCTATACATTTTCTCCTCCTGGCCCTCATTACAATATTTATATTTTCCCCTAATAACCACACTATATATGTAATAGTGACAATCGTCAACTTTTCTAACAAACAAAAAACGCTCCGAATCCGAAGCGTCTTGAATTAGCATCTCTAGCACTATCGTCTATTGATTATGCTCTCTCTACGAGACCAGAACGTAGACAACGTGTGCAAACTTTCATTGTCTTAGGGGTGCCATCTACAACGACCTTTACGTTATGAACGTTAGGCTGCTGTTGTGTCAACGCACGACGTGAAATCTGGGAACGCGTAATTCTAATCTTTCTGCCAAAGAATGTATCCTTCTGACAAATCTCACACTTAGCCATGTATAAACACCTCCTATTAGTTTTTGCGCCTTGATATGTTATCACAGGTTATCTATTTGTGCAACAAGTTTTTTGCACCTTTTCGAAAAAGTTCTAGGCTTTTACCAGAAGACTCTTCGAACGCATATTATTCGGCTTGCAATATCACTGTCTGCGTCGAAATTGCGAAGCCTGATGGTGGTCTGCGCGGTGGAAATCATCATGAGTGTTCCGCTGTCTGTACACACCGCCATCTCGTAGACGGTGTCCTCGTCGGTGCCGTACGGGCTTCTTAAGAAGACGAGGTCTCCCGGAATTATCGAATCGATAAGGAGCTTGCCCGTAACGATATCATATTCGAGCTCGACTTCACTTCCGACCTGCATCTGCCCTTCGATGGTGCGTGGCATGTCTATGCCGTTTACCTCCGATGCCACGTAGACAAGACCGTTGATGCTCATGCCTCGCATCGTGATGCCGTTCTCAATATATGTCGCGTTAACCTGCGAGAGGACGGAGCTTACAAAATATCTGCACGATACTGTCTGTATCTCGTCTCTTACACCAATCTCGATTACTCCAGAAGAACCAATCCAGCCTGTGTCACCGTTTGGCAGTGCCACCTGGTACACGCCGTCTCTTTTTACATCGGCATATAGGACTGTGTTCATGCCTACTCTCGTAATCAAGGTTCCAGACGAAGCGTGAGTCATGATGTTCTTTGTCGTTTCTGATACGACGAGCTTATATTGATGTAGGTCTGGCTCGATAGAGGTCGTGTCGTCCGTGATTTCGCTTTCTCTTATGTAGCCCGTAATTCCATCTTGTGTTTGTACATATATATAGCCATTACTAGAAGCGTCTTCGCTACCGCCACTTATTACAGTTAGTGGTTCGTTATAGAGAACCTGCGTGATTCTTTGACTAGTAATGTCTGGCTCGCTCATTAGGCTTGCTGCAAAAGACGTTACTACCCTAGTGTCGTCACCATAGATTAGGTTTACTTCTTTTTCTACGAACAATTCGATATTTGTGCCCTCGAATAAGCTCGGCAAGACTGCTGGCAAAATATAGAACACGGCCAAAATGACAAGCGCAACGACAACGAGAGCTGAGACGAGTTTTAAGATTGTGTGTCTTTTCGCATTCGCGATAGAGGACTGCTGCTTATCTAGTCCCCACTTCTCGTAGAGGTCCTCTGCCTGGCCATACTTGCCATTCGGTTCATTCATGGACTCAGACAAGAAACTAATCGGCCCTTCTACATGGCGGATTTTTCTCTCCGTCTGGTCGCCACTAAAAACAGACGACGAGCTCTTGCCCGCATCCTGCAGTGGCGGCATATTATTCGCCTTCTTGTCACTTTTGTTTTTCTTCATTTACTATGTTTGTCTCCCAAAGTCTTCCTTGCTCTTTGCTCTTTGCTCTTTGTTCTTTGATTTATATCTCACATTTACTTCGCACATCACATCGCGAGCATCGTGCAGTTACAAATTGCATAATCGCCATCGTGCGCTAGGCTAATTGACCACGACGAGATGCCTTTTTGATTTGCTATCTCGAGTGCGCGGCCCGTTATCTCCAGGTGCGGTGCCCCAAGCTCATCGAGCCTAACCTCAAAATCCGTCCATGCGATGCCGTCACGCATCACACCAGTCCCAAGTGCCTTCGAAGCCGCCTCCTTAGCCGCAAATCTCGCAGCAAGCGACTCCATCTTCGTCTTGTCAGTCTTATGCGACAAACAGTATTCAAGCTCCGCTTCTGTAAACACCCTAAGTCGAAAAGCATCCTCCTTCGACAAATGCTTCTCCATCCTGTCTATCCTCACAATGTCTGTTCCACAGAATATTTCCATTTTGCTATCAAATCCTTTTCGCCTTGGAAATCTTGCCCGCAACGCGTGCGTCTGAAGTGTTCACGATGTCCTGCAAATCGAACAGCGAGATTAGAATAGTCGCCTTCTTCTTCGTAAGCCTATACTCAAGCGCATTCGCCAAATTCAAAGCCACATTCCTGTCGCCCGTATCTCTGCCAATAAAATCGTCCACGATAAGCATGTCGCAGGCCTTGATTCTGTCTAGCAGCTCCGCCGACGCATTATACAAATCCGCAAGCTTTACATACTGAACATCAACTCCCATGCCAATTGCCACCTTCGCGTACGAGATAGCAAGGAAGGTCTTGCCGCGCTGCTCCCTGTCCGTATAGATATATGTGTCCTCATCCTTGTCCAGAATCAAATTCTGCGTAATCGTAAGGAACTTCTTCTTCACCTCGTCGCGCCTAGACTTATACTCGCTTCCACAATATGCCGAATCGAAAAGGTCAAGCTTAATATCCTCATACAATCCCATTCCAGAGGCCTTGTAACATTCGTCAAGCGCCCCTTTCATGCAATTACAAACCACTTTAAGCGTGTGATTTGGTCCGGTCTTGCGATATCCCGTATCGCCGCAAGCCTTACAAATAGCACGTGTCTTATCAAAATCTTCAGGAATCCCATTAAGATCCATATACTCGGCACGTCTAGCCTCGAGCTGCTTTATTCTTGCTTCGTACTCTGACGCGCGATTGTCGTCGCCAGCCATTCCTTCTAGAAGCTGATTCTTACGACACTCAAGAAGCCTCTCGTCGATATCTCTAAGCGTTGGAAAAACATCATATACCTGCTTAATATACGCCTCTACCTCGTCTTGCTTGTAGCTCTCGCGTCTATCAATCGCATTTTTCATGAATTCGTCAATTCTAGCCATCTACGCCTCCGTCCTCGCTTGCACTCATATCGCCGCCAAACATCGTAAGCAAATCATCCATCAAATTATTATTTGCTTCATCCTCACCTGGCGCGCCTGCCGCGCCTGTTGCACCAACACCAACACCAGCATTAGCGTCTGCGCCTATATCAGCACCAATGCTTGCACCGCAATTAACGCCATTTGCATCGCCGCCTTGAGCAACATCGCTTGTATCAACAGTGATTCCTGCCTCGTAGCCTGTGACGCCTGGCATGCTTTTCGAGCGTGCCCTAGCGCCGCCAGTAGCCTTATACCTAGCCTTATTCTCCTGGTGCTTCTTCGCCTCAAAGTTACTCGCGTCACCAACATCCTTCACGCCAGCCTTGAGCCAAGCCGTGAGCGTCTCCTCGACGTTCATCATCGAGATGCCATTTGCCCTATACTCATTGCACCTAAAAGCATACTCTATCAGGTCCAAATCAACCTTCAAGTCAGTCACCCAATGCCTAATTCGCTCGATATCCATGTCGTTCGCGCGCCTTCTCGTAAGCCTGTTCATGAGCTTTACCGCCTTCGCCGCGTCCTTTTCGCACTTCAAATGCTCATCGAGCGCCACCATCGTCGTGTATCCGCGCTTGTACCACTCTTCCGCCTTCGCCTCAATCCAGCGCCACTTATAAAGCTTCTTATTCTCCGCCGCATTCTCGAAAAGCGCATACACCACCATTCCCTCGAACTGATACTCGTAAAGGCACTTGTCGATAATTCTGTAATTTACGTAAACCATCGAGCCCGAATAGTATGTTTTGGATATGGAGCTAGCAAGCTCTTCGCGCTGCTTTGCTTCCGCAGACAACTCTAGACCATCCTTGTCGACACCACCACGAGCCACCATTTCTCTTGCATATTCGTCTACTTCCTGCATCTTTAGGTCAGTAAAATAAAACCTACCTCTCGACTGGAAAACCAAATCCGAGCTAATCAACTCCTCGAATGCAACATTAGTATCGTGCTCATCAATCTGCGATGCCTCCAAAACATCAGAAATCCTAAAGCCGCCCTCATTTCCGAACGCTCTAAGAAGCCATAGATAAAGACAAATTGCATCCTTGCTAAGTCCTGACGCATAAAGCATCACGAAGCATTCCGATACATCTATCGATTCTATAAGCAATTTACGCTTGTTGTTACTATTTCCCATTAGTATTACTCCTAAGAATTATCACATCATGTTCTCGCATTATAACACGATTGGTGCTGTAATTCTTCCTTTAGTGTGCTTTTTCTTTGTGTTATAAATAGGCTCTTCGCGTTTTTGTGGGAATGAATCAATTGGGGAGCTTACAAGGACTTTGCTATACTTATTCGTTCCTTAATTACATAAACTCTTAATTATGCTCATCGTCTCGTGTCCACGTTTGCGTTAAAAGCTGCACGTCCATAAGATTGATGAACATATAGTATTCACCATTCTCATCTATTTCCATGCGCCTCTTTACGCCTAGTTCTTGGTCCTTCGTAGTAATTTTAATCTCGTTA
>CALEFT010000028.1 GCA_937876985.1 uncultured Clostridia bacterium
CCCAAGTTCTGTGTTGAGTAAGTATTCGTACATTGAGCTGGAAGAGGATGATTATTCTGCAGAGCCTAGCCATGTATCACCAGTCCAGACCATCATCGAGGTACAACAGAAGAAGGCAATTGAAGCAGCTCGCACAGCAATAGAAAAGCAAGAGGCGAAGCAAAAGTATGACGCAATTAGAGCTGTCAGTGATATGATTCCTATAGCCAACACTCAGGTTAAGAACATATCTGAGTTAGCTAAGCCTGAGGTTAAAGCGTTTATTCGCAGCCATGCCATAGCTGCCATCAAAGAAAAAGCGAAGCAGTCAGACCCATTGTTTGCCGAGCAGATTGCAGCCGAGCAGATTGCTCATATCGACGAGGTGGTTGATGAAGCTATTAACACCTTCATTGATGCAACCATTGAGATTCCTCGTATGACAGTGCAGAAAGAGGTATTCAAAGCGGAATATCAGTGGTTTGACCTTGATACAAGAATTGGTTTCGACCTCCCTGCCCTACAAGATGAGTTGATTCGAGTGTCTATCGGAGCTGGAGAGCAAAGTGTTGAGACTATACAGATTCAGTCAGGTCGTAAGTTTGATAAACCGATAAATGTTATCGTGAACGCTCTTATTGACTATGACGATATTGACTACGATGAGAACTCGGAATTGCTATATCATTTGGCTGGTCAAGCATTAGAGGCTATTTCTGCGAATCTAGAGGATAAAGATAGCTTGGCAAAAGTTATTCATGACTTCAAGAAAGCCATTGCTAGTTCTATATACGACCAGATGAAGCGACACTTTGTGATGCAATCGACTGGTTATGTAAAACCAAAGGTATTGCCATTTACGGGAATTGTTCCTCAAAATGTCAAAGAGATTGAGGGCTATGGTCGTACAAATTACCAGACAGTAATACCTCCATCACACCTTCGCAAGTTTATCTTTACAGGATACTTAAAATCTTACTATGCTGAATATAAGTTTGATAGTAAGACCGAACACGACTTCTCATTTGTATTGGAAAACGACAAGAAAGTGTTGAGATGGTTGCGCCCAGCTCGTGAGCAGTTCAGCATCTATTGGTCTAATGGCTCGAAGAGATATGAGCCAGATTTTATCGTGGAGACCGCAGATACCATTTACATGGTAGAGACAAAGGCTGCAACTAATGTCTCGACTGACGAGGTACAGCAAAAGAAGGCAGCTGCCGAGGAGTATTGTCGCCATGCTTCGGAGTTTACTGCCGAGAACGGTGGCAAGCCATGGAGATACATATTACTTCCTCACGATGTAGTAGATAGAACTGCAAGCTTTGAATATTTGATAGCTACACACTAATAATCCAAAAAATAAGCCTATTTGCTAATTTAGCATATAGAAATAAGCAATATGACTACAAGCGAAAAAATACTAGAGCTGATTGAGGAAA
>CALEFT010000029.1 GCA_937876985.1 uncultured Clostridia bacterium
AAGTACTTAATTGTACGAACCATCTGGCTAACATAGGAGTTCTCGTTGTCATACCAGGAAACAACCTGAACGAGGTTATCCTCACCAACCATTGTCTGTGTAGCATCGAAGAGGGAACCGTATGTCATTCCAACGATGTCGGAAGAAACGATCTCATCCTCGTTGTAGCCGTAAGACTCGTTAGCAGCAGCCTTCATAGTAGCGTTGATTTCTTCCTTTGTTACGGACTTCTCAACTGTAGCTACGAGGATTGTTGTAGAACCTGTTGGTGTTGGTACACGCTGAGCGGAACCGATGAGCTTACCGTTCAACTCTGGGATTACAAGACCGATAGCCTTAGCAGCACCTGTGGAGTTTGGAACGATGTTGATAGCACCAGCACGGGATCTTCTGAGGTCACCCTTACGCTGTGGGCCGTCAAGGATCATCTGATCACCTGTGTAAGCGTGGATTGTTGACATGATACCAGACTTGATTCCAGCGAGGTCGTTAAGAGCCTTAGCCATTGGAGCCAAGCAGTTTGTTGTACAAGAAGCAGCAGAGATAACTGTATCCTCTGGCTTGAGTTCTGTGTGGTTAACATTGTAAACGATTGTTGGGAGGTCGTTTCCAGCTGGAGCGGAGATAACTACCTTCTTAGCACCTGCTGTGATGTGAGCCTCTGCCTTAGCCTTAGATGTGTAGAAGCCTGTGCACTCGAGAACTACGTCAACATCGAGCTCGCCCCATGGAAGCTGGGAAGCGTCTGCCATAGCGTAGATCTTAATTTCCTTACCATCTACGATGATGGAATCCTCTGTAGCGGATACCTTATCGCAAAGAGCGTACTTGCCCTGAGCTGAGTCATACTTTAGAAGATGAGCAAGCATCTTTGGGCTTGTCAAATCGTTGATAGCTACTACTTCGTAACCCTCTGCACCGAACATCTGTCTGAAAGCCAAACGACCGATACGACCGAAACCATTAATTGCAACTTTTACTGCCATATTAATTTCCTCCTGATTACCCCTTCCGGGGACTAAATTATAGTGCTATTGCACCTAATCGATTGTACAATAGGTACCTTTTTAATACAAGAATTTTGAGTAACAAAATATTCGTGAATTCTGTGTGTAATTTGTTAAAATCACCATTTTCGAGAGAGAAGTGCACAAACGATTTTCAAAATTTTTCATCTTGTACGCTTTGGGGCCTCGCTCGAAAAGCATCCGCACTTCTTACTCAACTTTGGAGCCGCAGAAGCCACAGAATTTCATTGACGGATCAAGCCTATTTCCGCAGTTTGTGCAAAACTTTGGCTTCGCCGCCTGAGGTTTTAGGTCTGGATTTTCCGCCTCTTTTACCTGTGAAGTTACTGGCGAGGACGCTGGACTTGGCTTAGTTTTGCTAGCAGATGTACCCATCACCGCAGCAAAAGCAGCCGGAAGCTCTGTGCTTGTTCTCTTGCTCGTGCCGGAATTTACGCCATGCCCGTAGGAAGTCTCGTAGCTAGAGCTAGCATAATTTGGATTGTTCATATAGTCATCCTCGGAACCTGGTACTGGAACGATGAGGAAATCGTTTTGGGAAGTTCTATTGATTTTCTTGAAAGAAACATAGTAAAGATAAATTATGTAGCCAAAATAGAATAGAAGCACGATAGGTAGCTCCGAAGAGATCATTAGACAGAAATTAAACAATGTGTGGAGAAGCGCTGGAACCCAGATTGCCTTCCATAGACTTTTCTTCATTGCATCTCTATCGCCGATAACCTCGAACTTCTTAGCGTCGCCATAATACATACCCATGTGTACGCCGAACATCATGTGACCTGGAACTGAGAGAAGTGCTCTCATAATGGCTGTTGTCATGCCAAGGTCGAAGGCCTCGAATGCATTTCCGCATACATATAGGATGTTCTCTAGACCAGCAAAGCCGAGTGCTACTACTGAAGCGTACAAAACAGCATCGAATCTATGTGTGAAGTTCTTGCTTTTCCATGAGCCGAGCTTGAGGAGCAAATACTTTGAGAACTCTTCCGCAAAGCCGACACATAGGCATCTAACAAACGTGAGGAACACTTGTCCCATTAGTCCGAACAAGAACAGTTCTTCTATAAGAAGTATTACAATCTCAGGAACAATCTCGAGCAAAAGTGCTGGGATTACACTTAGCACGCCTAAGACCAAAAGCAAGATCATGAGGCCGATAGGCTCCTTTTCGACTTTGTCCTTCTTATACATCATGATAAACAATACTACACATGGGATTAACGCAAGTGCAACGAACATAAAAACTCCTCCTAAATAACACCTAATCTATTACCACCGATAGCCTACTAACTGTGACTTAACATTTATATCACAAATATGTTCATCTATCTATAAGCGCGTTTCTCGCACTAGGTATATCAATCTTCAAACCCATCGAAAACTGGCTTGCCGCTATATACCTTCGGCACGACCTCGCCCCTTAACACGCGAAGTGCGCCGGAAGCCATTGCCTCTTGCTCGACCTCGCCGACATATACAGTGATTGGAGCAATCCACTCGCAGCTTTTGCGGATGTCGTCTACCAGGTCATCGAATCTCGTAAGTCCGCCAGTAAGCAATATCGCGTCTACCTTGCCTTCGAGGACAGTCGCCATTGCGCCGATACACTTGTTTACTTGGTAAATCATTCCATTCCAAGCGCGCTCGCACGCCTTGTCGCCATCATGCATTCTCTGTCTTACAACATCTGCGTCGTTTGTACCAACTAGGCTAGTAAATCCACCACCAATATTGCAAAGATGCTCAAGTTCGTCCAAATCCTTGCCACGTGCATAATGGATAAAGTCAACAATTCCGATACTTCCAATTCGACTAGGCGTGTATGGGCCGTCTCCGCCAGCACCGCTGTTGCAATCAATCATGCGACCATTCGCATGCGCACCAATCGTAATTCCGCCGTCAATATGAGCCACAATAAGCCTCATGTCGCGATACTTTTTGCCTAGGCTCTTGGCATGCTTCATCGCCACACCCTTCTGATTCAAAGCATGAGTCGACGGCGTCCTGTACAGGTCCTTGATGCCCGTCATTCTCGCCAAATCGCAATATTCGTCGACCACAATCGGGTCAAGCATCAGCATTTGTCCGCCATAAAGCTCATGGAACTTCTCCGCTAGCTGCACGCCCAAAATCGACGCATGCTCAATGCCGCCCTTGATATCACGCGTATCAGCAATCAGCCTATCGTTAATCTCATAAACGCCGCCCTCGACAGTGTAAGAGCTACCACCGCGCCCAACAATCGCATCAAGGTCACTCATATCAACGCCCTCCGCTTCAAGCATAGCGCGAATCATCTCGAACCTATAATCGAGCTGCGCATTTATATCCGGAAACTTCGCGAGGTCAGAAGCCTCATGGAAAACCTTCTTCTCCCAAACTGCCTCCTCGCCCAAGAAAACCGTCAATTTCGTCGACGTCGACCCCGGATTAATTACAAAAATCTTATATTTCTTATCGTCCATCTGTTCACCTTGCTTCTCGCCTTATCAAAATTTGTCAAATCGATTATAGCACAGTAGCACTAATAATTATTCTCCTATATAATTAGACCCAAAACCCAAATCGACTCGCGCCAACTTCGCGCACCAACCAGCTAGCCAAGGAGCACCCAAATGGAATTAATTGACAGCATCATATCCCTTTGCGAAAAGCAAGAATCTACAAATCCAATCGACATCTTAGAGGCATTGATGTCCGAAGGCCTGTCAAGAATGCATGGTCCCGAGCATCATATGTTTGTTGGAGCAAGTTTGCTTACGGCTTTTGCAAATAGCGGAGGGAAATTCCAAGATGGCGCTTGTCTAGTAGACGCACTTCGAACGCTCGCTTCACGTGTGAAAGATGTGCCGGGCGCGGTTTGCGGTCACTGGGGTGTATGCGGCGCGGTGATTTCTGCCGGAGTATTCGAGTCGATTGTAACGAAGTCAGGTCCACTCGAGGGCAAGACCTGGGCAATTCCGATGGAACTCACTTCAGAAATCATCAAGAAGCAGGCTGCAATTGGCGGCCCACGTTGCTGCAAGCGCGACTCATATATCGCAGTAAGCGAAGCGATAAAGTTCACAAACGACTACCTTGGCGTCTCGATGACTAGTCCAAACAAAATCCACTGCACTAGATCTTCCCAAAACCAGCAATGCATACGCGAGCGTTGTCCATTCTACAGGAAGCGCGTTGCTTTTGTATGCGTACATAACTCATGCAGAAGTCAAATCGCGGAAGCCTTCGCTCGTAAATACTATGGCGAACGCTACGACATCTATTCTGCAGGAACAGAGCTTAAGCCACAAATCAACCAAGATGCAGTGCGCCTAATGAAAGACCACTACGACATCGACATGTCCAATCAGCATTCGAAGCTACTTTCTTCGATCCCGTCACCAGACCTCGTAGTTACAATGGGCTGCAATGTCGCATGTCCAGTAATCCCAGGCACAAGCAAGACCGACTTTGGCATCGAAGATCCAACTGGCAAGACGGACGATGAATTCTTACGCACAATAGAAGAAATCAAGCAGAAAGTCGATTCTTTACTAGGAGGCACACAACAATGATGGACTGTGAGAGATGCTCAAACAACATATACGACGAGCTAGCTGGAGAATACTACTGCGAAGCTCCAATCGACCAAGACGCGTGGGAGCGAATCCTTACTAATAAGGTTCGCTGTCCATTCTATGTTGAAGATGGTGAATATCGTACAGTAAGAAAGCAGAACTAATCTTTGGTGGGGCATCACATCTTAAAGGCTGTATTTATTGGTTTTGTAACAATGTTAAATATGCTTTTCTACCAATCCACTCATATAAATGGAACCATATAAACTGGAATATAAGTAATTCCATTTTCCTTCTTCAAGTCCTTTGTATAAACTATGTATCTATCTTCCATCTTAAGTTGGTACTTCTTTACTAGATAATCGAATGACTTATGAGATTTGTAGTTTGAAGACTTCACCTCAATAGGACAAATCTTTTTCTTCTTTACTGTAATAAAATCAATCTCGTATTTCTTCTCTTTTTCACTTTCATTTGGCTTGTAGATGAATTCATGGAAATAAAGTTCATGCCCAGTGGCCTTCAACATTTGAGCTACTACGTTCTCAATAATCATACCCTGATTGATTCCAAGTTTTCCGAATATCAATTCCTTATACAAATTCTCATCAGTGTTTTCACTACTATTCATAATTTGCGTCACAAGCAGTCCCGTATCACCCATATAAAGCTTGAAATTGCTTCTATCCGAGAACAACTCCAAGGAAATCTCTGGCTTTGTTACATTAATACACTCATTTCCAATCATGGATTCTGACAAGAAACTAATAGCATCAACATAATTCTTGTAACGCGCACTCTTATCAACTAGCGAAAGCTTGAAGTGAGAATTCTTGTTCTCGAGCTGCTCAGGAATAGTCTTAAATACAACAGAAGCCTTTTCTCTACTCTCGTCATCATACTTTCTCAAATCAGTTTCATATAGTTCGATAATGCCACGCTTAACATAGTCAATTTGCTCAAATGTTTTGCCATTTACATAAGCATCTACTACCGCTGGCATTCCGCCAATAGCCATGTATGTTCGGAACTTCTTCATAATCTTCCTATGGACATCCTCACCCATAGGCCTTCCTGAGTCAAATGCATTTCTTATTGCATCGTAAGTGACATTGTCTCCAATCGCCCACAAGAATTCTTCAAAGTCCATCGGATACATCTTTATTCGATGTTCTTCCGACGGAATTAGAATATCCTTCACATTCTTCTTTATCGAAATCAGCGATCCAGTCTCAATAAAATCGTAGCGTCCATCAGCTACCAAATATTTTATAGCTTGCCTAGCCACAGGAAACAATTGAACTTCATCGAAAATTATGACGCACCTATCTCCTCTTAATTCCTTCCCTTTAAGTAAGAACAAATTCCTATAAAACTCGTCCAAATTCTCCAAATTCTCAGTGAAATTATTTTTTATATCTTTGTTTGCACTCATAAAATCAATGATCATATAATCATCATATTCTCGCCTAGCAAACTCTTCAACAATAGTACTCTTTCCTATACGTCTAGCACCCTCAAGTAGCAACGCGGAGTTCCCCTCAGACAATTCTTTCCACTTCAATAGCTTATCGTATATCTTCCTTTTAAAAAGCATATCATCACCTCACCCAGTGTTTTCCACTATAATAACACGAGTTTCACGAATTTCGCAAATGTTAAACGCCACTTTTTCACGAATTTTGAAAATGTTTAGATGCACTTTTTCACGAAAATCAAAAATGTTGAACCTCACTTTTTCACGAAAAACGCAAATGTTCACTCTGTAACAAACTCAGTAGCGCTAAAATTTTACACTTTTTACAACGAACTTTTGTATTATCACTACACTTTTTACGACGAACTTTTGTGTCATCGCTACACTTTTTACAACGAACTTTCGTATTATCGGCACACTTTTTACAGCGAACTTTGCATTTTACCCACGTTACCCACCTTACTCACGTAACTCACGCAAAGCACGTCACATGCCCCACGTTACCTCACGCCACACGCCTGAGCCACCCCAATCTACACTACCTCTCCACATAAACAAAACACCCCAGAACAATTTCGTCCCAGGGTGTCTATTAACTCCTTTTATATTTTGCTCGCATCAGTAACCGTCAATCAGCTACCAGCCGCCAAGCACTTCTCACTAGCCGTCAACCAGCAACCAACCTTCAGCCAAACCGCCAACCGCCAATCAGCTAATCAAACAACTACAAACCAACCGTACAGTTTAATCAAATATCTCCTCTAACAATTCCATAGCTATTACAGATATTTGTATACTCCTGCGAGTACGCGAAGCCGCGGAAAATATTAATTCTACTAGCACCATCTTCAAGCTGTAATACCCATGAAGTAAATCCAGCCTGATCTGGCTCACGTCCTAAGAATACTCGATAAAGTGTCGCTACATATTCTTCATTCGACAAGTTTCTATTAATAAACTCTGGTGAGAAGAAGAAACCATATCCGACGCCAGCACCGGAATTCTCGCCATTGATTAGCTGTCGAACCCATGACGCCTGACCATTATAATCTCCAATTCTTCCGAGGCACATCGAATACAATCGCGCTACAAAAGCATTCACATTCTGCTGCCTACTACAATCTACTCCCTGCAAATAATGTCCTGCAGTAATTCCATAGCCAACACACAGATTGAAGAATTCCTGCGAATTACAAACTCCAGCAAAAACCTGCTCTCTACTTGCACCGCTATTAAGCTGACCAACCCAGTCATTAAGTCCAACCTGATCTGGCTCTCTATTCAAGAACACACGATACAATATAGCAACGAACTCCTCATTACTAACATTCTTATTAATGAACTCCTGTGAGAAAAAGAATCCATAAGCAACATGCGCTCCCGTATTCTGATTATTCACAAGCGAATTCGTCCAATTGTTAAGACCCGTACTATCTGGTGTTCTTTCAAGCACTAACTCATAGCAACGAGTAACAAAAGCCTCCGCCTCGCTTCTATTTGCACTATTCGTCGTAGCGCCAGGAATCGCTGGCGTATAGTCTAACAAAGTATATGGAATCCCATTTGCTACAGCATACTGTCTAGCATATGAATATCTGTTGCAATAAATCCTAGCATTCGGACTATCCCTAAAGATGTTCTCTTCAATCACCTGAACGCTATCTGGAATCACAACTCTAGTCAAATTCGGACACTCCGCGAAAGCCTGCTGCATAATAGAAGTAACTCCACTTGATATCGTAACCTCAGTTAGTCCTTCGCATCCGCCAAAAGCCGCCTCATCAATCGTCACACAAGTACCAGGAATCTCAATCGAAGTAAGCGAATCACAATAAGCAAAACTAACCGTACTAATAAGCGCTACATTACTAGGAAGTATCAAAGTCCTAAGACTCGGACACTCCGCGAACGCACCCCTTCCAGTGCTAAACAAACCATTAGACATCTTCACACTAGTCAAATAAGGACAATAAGCGAACGCCACATCCCCAAGCTCCGTAACACTATTCGGCATCACCACACTCGTAAGCGCAGTATACATGAAAGCGCCCTCACCAATGCTAATCAGCCCACTAGGAAGCGTAACCTCCTCAAGCTTCACACAAAGAGCGAATGCAGCCTTTTCTATCGTCTTCACAGTATCCGGAAGCTCACAACTTTCAATCGAAGACATCGCGAACGCACCATTTCCAATCGACACAACCGTAAGCCCATCGATCTGACTTGGCACCACAACATGAACGTCGTCGCCGCCATACTCGCTAATCTCACAAGTCGAATTCGTAACTACAGTATAAGCGTAGTCCCCCGACACGACCTCATCACCAACCGCCGCACTCACCTTAGAAGGCATCGCGCCCCAAACAACAGCCGCCATAGAAATCGCACTCACAAGGCCCGTCCAAAATCTTCTAATCGCCTTACTAGCCATAGTAATCCCTCCTTTAATTCCATGCCTCCATACTACCCTACCACTCCCCAACAATCAAGCGCACCACGCCAAAATCCACATTTGTCTCACTCCCCTCTCGAAAAGCCTCCGCCTCCCAAACCACACCACCCACCATGCCCCAGGGAAATCCAATCTAAATCTCCTTATATCCACTCCTCACGAGCTCATAGTTCAATGCATGTATACTGAACTCCTCTCGCGGCGTGCACCTTAAGTACTCCATAATGATCTTACATCTCGGACTTTTCTCCGACATAAACACATGCGCCGCCTCACAATACACCAAGAAATTTCTGTAACTCATACGACAAGCAATCGCGCCCCTCATCATCAAATCCTCATTCCCAACCGTCAGATTCGCAATCTTATAGAAAGTCGCCTTAGAAAATCCACCAATCGCCGCCACACTATTAGCAGTCAACCCAAACTCATGCCTACTATCTGTAAGCAAGTTATAAACCAAATTCTTCTCCTCCTGCGAAAACTTCAACAATTCCATCTGCATAATAAATCCTCCCATACCAAACACGCAAAACCCCAACAAGGGGTCAAAAAGCCCCACGTCCAGCCAACCTTCAGCCAAACGCACCTACAACAAAATATTCAATTGTAAAAGATACTAGAAGCCCCTAAGGCCCACAGGACAATCAAAAGCAGCTCTCACGAATCCCAGATCTGTCCGAACTATCAAACACACCATCACAAAAACTTAGTCCGCGATCCAAATCCGTCTACCCTATCATCCCTCGTATTCCGCACCTATCCCCAAAGCACGGTATCCAATTAATACCACCAAAAATCGCCCAAGTCAACAAACTCGCCAATCTTTTTTCCCAATCTCCCTCTCCCCCTCTCGAAAAGCATTATGCTGATACTGACTTCCAACAAGTTCCTGGAAAATGAAAGGTAAGAACCTTCCAATTTACAACGGTTTGATATTGTAAGGATATTGACAAAGAAACTACCAATTTGGCAAGAAATGCATAGTAAATCGCCAACTCGGAAATTTATTCCGGAATGGTTTAGTTATACAATTAAATTACCAAATTGGAAGGTGATTTTCTTGCTTTTTGGAGTAAATGAGACGGGGTACAGATTGTGTTAAGGATTAGGCAAGTTAGAGTTGAACATAAGGAAACACAGGCAGAAGTTGCTGAAGCTGTTGGATGTTCTTCTGTGGTCTTTTCGAGGTATGAGAATGGACAGAGGCAGCCGCCGATTGAGATTTTGATTTCAATCGCTAGACACTTCAATGTATCCGTTGATTATCTGGTGGGTAATTCTGAATATACTGTTCCTCCGCTTTCTGTAAGTGAGACGAATTTGCTTCATGCGTGGAGATGCGCTGATAAGAGAGCGCAGCAGGATGCGATGGAGATTCTTGCGAAGTATACTAAGTGATTTGGATGCGTAAGTGATGAGGTTTTATTGATTGATTATTGAGTAACAAATGATGCTCCTAGCGGATGGCTAGGAGCTTTTGTTTGGGTGGAAATCGGGTATGAGTTTTGCGTTGATTTGGAATTAGGTATCCGTTAGCAAGAATGCCATGTATAGCGGGAGGGTTAGAATCTGGTTGTCGGCACCTACGTTGTAATCGCCTAGTTTGATTGCGGATGTGACGTGATACTTTTCGGGATGGTTTAGGATTGTTCGAGTGCTCTTTGTGTTGCCTGTTGTGGACTTTACTTCTACTAAGGTGCATTGACCCTTGTATCTGATTACGAAGTCGATTTCTAGGCCGGAGTCTTTGTGGAAGTAATAGAGTTTGCGGCCCATTTTGGCGAAGATGTCGGCGACTAGGTTCTCGAAGATTGCGCCCTTGTAGCCGAAGAGGTTTCCGAGGAGCACGTCATGCTGCGTGCCGTCTTCAAGCATGCTGATGAACAAGCCACAGTCTCTCATGTACACCTTGAATATGTCGTTGATTGCGTTGCCGTCGAGGGGGAGTTCAGTGATTGATAAATTGTAGCATCTAGAAATGATGCCTGCATCCTCTATCCACTGCAGGCTTCCAGTGTAGTTCGAGGCAGTCGAGCCCTTCTTAATTACAGAGTATTGGAATTTCTTGTTCTCCTTGCTTAACTGCTTAGGGATAGATTGAAAGCATTCCTTGATTCGTGATTTGTCGGCTTTGTCTGCATATTTAACCATGTCGTCTTCATAAGATCTAACAATGTCTCGTTGAAGGCTAAGGACGTCATTCATTTGTCTGGTCTCGACAAATTTTTGAACTACAGCTGGCATACCTCCAACTACAGCATATTGAAGTAATAGTTGTCTCATCTTGTCGTGGATTGCTGCTGGAACAGGAGTTTCATCTTCGAGACATTTCTTAAGCAAACTAATGACCGCTTCATCGATGCCGTTAGCCCAGAGGAATTCTTCGAAATCCAATGGATACATGTCTATTACTGTCTCGTAGCCGACTGGAATCGATCTAGGCTCTTTACCGTATCCTCTTACGCCTAACAAGGAGCCTGTTCCTATAACATCATAGCGACCGTCTATCTGGAAAAACTTAAATGCAGTTCTCGCGTCAGGACACTCTTGGATTTCATCGAGAATGAGCACGGTCTTCCCTTCTTCGAAGACAGCTTTCTTACCAAGTATAGCCGTTAACATCATGACAATATTATCAATTTCTAGAGATTCAGAAAATGCAGAAGCATAGTTTGGATTCTCAAAAAAGTTCAAATAAACGACATTTTGATAGTTTCTCTTGGCAAATTCTAATACAGAGAATGTCTTACCACATTGTCTACAACCCTTGATTATCAATGGTTTGTGGTCCTTTGTATTCTTCCATTCTATAAGTTTTTGTTCTATCTTTCTTCTAAGCATTATAATCAACTCCTTTACTATAGTATATATGTAATCACAACTTTTTCAAGGGAGTTTTTGGGAGAAGTGGCAACTTTTTCAAGGGAGTTTTTGGGAGAAGTGGCAACTTTTTCAAGGGAGTTTGCGATTATTAAGGCGGCCTCAGGGCGGCTTCGGGGTGGTTTGGGTGGCGTTTGGGACGGCTTTATTGCATAAGAAAGCCGAGGCTTTGTGGTTGACCTCGGCTGGAATTTCTGTATGAATTCGTGTGAAAGTTTGGTTAGGTTAGATTGTACCCCTCACGATGCCGTAGCTACTACAGATGTTGGTGTACTCCTGGGAGTGCGCGAAGCCGCGGAAAATGCTAAGACGATCTGCGCCACCGTTAAGCTGGGAGACCCAATCGTTAAAGCCTGCTTGGTCTGGCTCTCTTCCGAGGAATACTCTGTAAAGTGTTGCGGTGTATTCTTCGTTTGTGAGGTTGCGTTTAATGAATTCTTGCGAGAAGAAGAAGCCGTAGCCGACTCCTGCGCCGGAGTTCTCGCCGTTAATAAGCTGGCGGACCCATGAGGCTTGTCCGTCGTAGTCTCCGTTTCTTCCGAGACACATTGAGTATAGTCTTGCGACAAATGCGTTTACGTTTTGTTGTCTTGTATTGTCAATGCCCTGGATATAGTGGCCGGCTGTGATTCCGTATGTGTTACATAGTGCGAAGAATTCACGAGAATTTGCTACGCCAGCGAAGATTTGTTCTCTAGTTGCGCCTCTTTCGAGTTGACCGACCCAGTCTGCTAGGCCAGAAGCATCTGGCTGTCTATCGAGGAAGACGTTGTAGAGAATTGTTACGTATTGTTCGTTGGTTGTATTCGAGTTAATAAACTCTTGTGAGAAGAAGAAACCATATGCCATGTGGGCGCCAGTGTTCTGGTTGTTCACGAGAGAGTTTACCCAGTTGTTAAGACCTGTTGGGTCTGGGCTTCTGCCGAGGACTAGCTCATAGCAACGTGTGACGAAGGCTTCTGCGGCACTTCGGTTAACTGTGTTGCCTGTTGCTGGTGGGATAGCGCCTGGAGTAGTGCCAGGCGGCGTTGTCGGCATTGATGTTGGCGTTGATGTTGGCATTGGTGTTGGAGTAGCAGATGGTGCTCCAGTAGGAGGTGTAATGACTTCACTTGGCATACCGCTACCTTGCGCAAAGTCCTGAGCAGGTGAATTAGCTGGAGCCTTGATTGTAATCTGGCTAGTGTTGCAGCCAGTGAAAGCTCCATCCTCGATAACCGTACTACTTGAAGTAATGACGATTTCTGTTAATCCCATCGCCTCCCAGAAAGCAGTACGTTCGATAACGGTTACGCTTGAAGGAATAGTGATCTTTTCGAGAGAGTCGCAAAAAGCGAACATGTGGTAAGGAACGGACTGCAAATTCGCCGGCAGATTAACTTCTGATAGGTTAGCGCAGTATTGGAACGCGCCATCGCCGATAGTGGAGATGCTGTCTGGCAGGGTAATGCTTTCTATTCCGGTGCAATAGTAAAAGACATGGTCGCCTAGCGAAGTGACACTATTAGGGAGATTTATCTTGGTTAGCTGGCTACAGTTCGAGAATGCATATCTTCCGATGCTTGTCACGCCGTTTGGAATCGAAACGTTCTCCAAATTATCGCAGCCAGAGAACGCGAAGTCAGAAATTTCAGTCACCGTATTGGAGAGAACTACGCTTCTTAATGAGTTACAATTAGTAAAAGCATCCTTGCCAATTACTCTAATGCCAGGCTCAAAACTAACCGACACGATGTGGTTATTATTCAAGAAAGCATCCTCGCCTAGCATAACCACGGTTCTACCTTTAATATTTCCTGGAACAATAACATTAGCCGCAGTTCCAGTGTATTTAGAGATGACAGCCGTATTATCTTCATTAATGTAATAAGTAAAATCTCCGTACACTATATCAGCTCTCACTTCATTGGGAGCAACCGCAAACGCTAGCGTACAAATCATTACCGCACTTAGAATACAAGAAATCAACTGCCATCCTCGAAAAGCTTTATTACTTCTCATCGAATTGGCCTCCTAAAAAATGATAGATTCTACAAACTCAATTAATCAGATATACCTATTATCAAGAATGAGGTCGTGGTTAGTATATTAAATCCATTGTTTATTTATCAAATTTTTGATTGTTAGTTGTGGTTTGCTTCGTAGTTTATTCGGAGTATCTGATTCTTTCTACTACTGACTGTTTCTTCATCCTTCGATATACGAGCATTGGGATGATGAATGCAAGTACAAAAAGAACCGGAACGATTACGAGGATTGGGGTAATCGAGGTTTTGAGCGTCATGAACCAGAGGATGTCGTTAAGCCTTGGGATTACGAAGAAGTTGAAAAGAATGCTTAGTAGAATTGTCAGGACAAATGAGAAGAAGACGCATGTGACCGCTTCTAGGATGAGCATTTGTTTCATTTGCTTCGATGTCATTCCGATTGCTTGCATGATGGCAAGTTCCTTGCGACGCGAGTTGATATTTGTGATGATTACGTTTATGAAGTTAAGAATTCCTACTAGACCCATTATAATTGTTAGTGCTGCGCCGAGAAGCAGGACAATGTTTTTTAGGTTTTCTACAGACTCGCGCTCCGTTTTGAGACTCGTGTACATGTAGTCTCGCGTGATTTGTGAGTTAGAGAAATGCTTTTCGGCGTAGGCGTCAAAGGTGTCGAGGTAGTCGTTGTCGACGTTCATAAAGTATCTCATGACATCGGCTCTCTCGCTATGCGCGACGTAGATTTCGTCTGGAACTACGAAGGTTATTTCCTCGTAGAAGACGCCGGCGTTCGATTCGTCGGTTGTCGCGATTGCGGCAATCTCGTATTCATATGTGGTGTAGCCCACAGGATGCCATATTCCATTGCGCGAAGGGTCGATCTCGTCCACTTCGATTGGACCTTCGACATTGTATGCGTTTTCAATATCGGATGCAATCAAATAATAGTATTCGAAAGTAGTTGGATACGATATCTCGATGATGTCGCCTACTTCGTATTCGGTGCAGCTAGTGTCGACCTCTCCAAATTCGTTACGATGCAAAAGCAGAACAATTGGAGCTGTTTCGTGGCCTGGAGTTCCTAAAGCAGCTGCATTAGAGACTTCGTCGGTGTACATTGAATCGAGACTTCCTTCATATACTTCGAGGTTGTGGTAGAAGTTTTCTTCGTAACCTAAGACAGTGATGGTCGCCTCGTAAAGGCCTTCTTCATTTGGCTCGATGTATTGGAGCAGTTCTGCTTGGTCTTCTTCTGTTCCGCAGTACATAATTTTGAACAAGATTTCTTGGCTAACATAGGTTGTTGGCATGTACGTCATGGAGCCATAGACGATGCTGCTTTCTTCGAAGCCTGGAGTGTTTTCGAGGTCGCCTATGAAGGAAGGAAACTCTGCGCCTAGATTCTCGTCAGCGTAGTCCGAGGAAGCTTCGTCTGCTGACATACTTTCTAAATCGATGCAAATGCTGTAGTCGTAATCTAGGAGGCCGAGGATTTTGTCTTCGTCGATGCCGCCTAGGAAGGAGCTAGTAAAAATCAGCATTGCGCACGCAATTGAGATAGAGATTATCGCGAGTGCGTTTTTAAGCTTGCTTCCGAAGACATACTCTGTGGAAAGTGCCAAAACCGCGCTCTTGTTCTTCGACTTAATTCCGAGCTTAACTTCCTTTGTGCTCTGCTTGATTTTGGAATTATTCGAGTGGCGCACTGCCTCAATTGGCGTGACATTGGAGGCTGCTCTTGCAGGAATAAAGCAAGAGATCATTACTGTCACAAACGCGAAAAGCGAAGGCAACACAAACATCCAAGCGTTCAAAGTAATTCTCAAATTTGCTATGTTTATAGCCTTGGCAATTTCTACGAGGAACAGCTTAGCAAATAGTAGGCCGAGCAAATTGCCTAGAGGGATTGCTATTAGACATAGGAACAATGCCTGATACAAGACGATTCTTTTGATTTGCTTCTTTGTAGTGCCGATTGTTCTTAGGACACCATAGAAGCGAATACTGTCATTAACAGAAATCGAGAAAATGTTGTAGATAATTAGATATCCAATGATGCAGAAAAAAGCTGCAACAATAAGGAATGCGAGAACTCCTGTCGTGTCGATTTCTGATTGGTTCATGTCATCAGCATAATAATAATTTGCTTGGAAATATGCTTTATTGTTCTTAATATCGAACGTGATGTTGTTGTCTTTGAAAATAGCCGACATCTCGCCTGCGATGTCATTAGAATTATGAAGATTAACCAAACAAGTCCAACTGCGGTCCTCATTATCTAGATTGCCACTTAATTCCGTAACTAGCTCTGCTTCAGATTCATTTGCTATTTCTCTTGCTAATTCTTCTGCTTTTGCTTCCGTGACATAGAGGTTGCTGCTCGTATTAACGATTCCACAAATCACGAATTCTGAAGAAACACTCACGTCCCCTTCAAGAATTGTAATAGTAATCTCATCGCCAATTCCATATTCTACTCCGCTACCAGAAATGCTATCTAAATACGCTCTTGTAACAGCTATCTCGTTTTCTTCTTCTGGGTACTTGCCCTCTTCAAAATATTCCAAGCGCATATCAAGATAGTCATCGTCCGCATATACGATTCTTGGAGGATATCTTAAATCCGCATCAACACTTCCAACAGAACGAAGCATACCAACTTCACTCGTGCGCTGGTCGTCTTCGATTAGCTCAGCCTCTTGTCTAGTCACTCCATAGACAAAAGAATGAGCGTCGCCACCAATAGCTCTTAGGAACTCATCTGTCGAAGAATTCAAAATTGATATAACTAGCGCCGTTGTCGACGAGAACAATAGCGTAGTAAGAATAATCGCGATAAACGCGATTAGGTTGCGTCTTTTTTCTTTAAGGAATGTCTTCCACGCTAGAAAGAACACATATCCCCTGTTTTTTACATTATAACCAAACATCAGGATTGACCTCCTGCTGGTGGTAGGGTGCTGCTTTTCGAAGAAGCAATGCGGCCGTCTTCAATGCGAATAATTCTGTCTGCGCACTGAGCAATTTCTTCGTTGTGCGTGATCATCACGATAGTCTGCCCGAACTTGCTATTCGTAAGCTTAAGAAGGCCCACAACGTCCTGCGAGGTCTTGCTGTCGAGGTTTCCCGTTGGCTCATCCGCGAGCAAAATCGCCGGCTTCGTCGCAAGCGCTCTCGCAATCGCCACCCTCTGCTGCTGACCACCAGACATCTTATTTGGCAAGCGAGTGAGCATATCCTTAAGCGACAAAACCTCCACAAGCTCGTCCACAAAAGTCTCATCCACCTTGCCGCCGTCAAGCTTAATAGGCATCACGATATTGTCGTAGCTGTTAAGCACAGAAATCAGGTTGTAGTTCTGGAACACAAACCCAATCTTCCTCCTCCTAAAAACAGTCAACTCATCGTCCTTCAAGCCGCCAAGCTCCACTCCATCGACTTCAACCTTTCCCGAAGTTGGTCGATCAAGCCCACCGAGCATATTCAGAAGCGTACTCTTACCTGAACCCGAAGTTCCAACAATCGCCACGAACTCGCCCTTATTAATCTCGAGCGAAATACTATCGAGCGCGACCACCTCCGTGTCCTTGTCGCCATACCTTTTGCATAGCTCAGTTGTCTTCAAAATGATATTTTTGTTCTCTTTCATAATCTTTTCTCTCCTTCGAAAAGCCTTCCTCTACACTATACAAAAAGATTCTGTCAAAACCCTTTCTCAAATCTTACAGTTTTGACAGAATTTATACAAAAGCCTATTCTTCATATTATTGTGGGATTAGCAGTAGCCCCGTATTTATATGAAGTGGCAGTCTACCTTAGCAAAAACAGAGAGAATGTCGTGCCAGTCTCTTCGCAAGACGCGACCTTGACGTAACCGTCCTCGCTCTCGAGGATTTTTCGAACTAGGAACAAGCCGATTCCAACTCCCTCGTACTTGCTGGAGGTTGCGTAAGTTTTGGAACGGTAGAACCTATCAAAAATGCGGCCTCGCTCTTCCTCGGGAATGAAGGTCCCCGTGTTATGCACATCGATTCTCGCAAAAGTCGGATACTCGCTCACACTAATGCTTATCGTGCCGCCAGAAGGCGTGTATTTCACAGCATTCTCAACGATATTATGAAGCGCTTCGCAAGTCCATCTGTAGTCAAAACTTGCCTCCAAAGTGTCAGCCTCGGCATCGGCCCTAGCCTCACTTGGACTCACTACCTCTAATGTTAGATTCTTGCTTGCAGCACTTGCTTTAAGCTCGCGCTCGACCTCTAAGATGAGCGGCATAATCTTCTGCTTTGTTGGAGCAAGCTTTATTATTCCAGTCTCGAGTCGTGACATCTTTATAAGAGAATCGATAAGATTTTGAAGGCGGTTTGCCTGGCTACCCAAACAGGCCGCATATTCGCGCGCCTCATTTGACAAATCCTCCTCTGCAAGAAGCTCTGAATACAAAATAATGTTTGCAATAGGAGTCTTTGTCTGATGCGAAATGTCAGCAATTAGCGAAGTCAAATTCTCTTTTTCCTTAGCAATCTTGCGCGACGAAATCGACGACTTGTCAAGATATTTACATAGAACATTCTCGATAGAAGAAAGCATGCTCTCGTCATAGGAGTTGGGCACAAATTCGTCGTTTACAGCACTATTTAGCATCTGCGACAATCGGTCTAGCATCCTTCTCGTGCGAATTTTCTCTACTACAAGCATCACTATCGCAATAACTGCAACAGAAGCCGTGACAATCGCCAAAATCACTTCCGCACTAACCTTTCCCATCTATCAACACTCCCACATGTATCCGCCGCCATAAACAGTCTTAATATGAACTGGCTTCGTCGGACAATCCTCTACCTTGGCACGCAGTCTTTTCACAAGAACATAGAGTGCGTTCTCATCAACATACTCCGAGTCACCACTCCAAACATAGTCAATCAGCGCATCTCGCGTAAGCGTCTGCCCCCTATTTTCTACCAGCAGCCTTAATAGTTTTTGCTCCGACTTGCTAAGCTCAATCCTCTGCTCCCCTTTGCGAAAATCCATCTTCGCAAAATCAAAAACAAATTCCCCCTGCTCATATCTATTCGCACTTGCCATGTTCTCAGATGCGCCGCCATTCACTCCACTAGCGGCACCACTTACTGCGCCACTTCTTAGCTTCGCATTCACACGCGCCCTTAATATCGCTAGTGAAAAAGGCTTACAAATGTAGTCATCAGCCCCAAGCTCAAGGCCGTTCACCACATCAATTTCCATATCGTTTGCAGTCACCAAAATCACCGGAATCCCGTACCTATTCTTAACCACCTGCATAAACTCAAGCCCACTACCATCTGGCAAATTCACATCGAACAAGCACAAATCAAAATCCTCATTCGCAAGCAAAACCTCGGCCTCACCAATCGTCCTAGCTAGCCTTGCAACAGTCGTATCTCCGCCAAGCGCGCGTTGCATTCCGCTTCCAAGCGCAGCATCGTCCTCAAGAATCAAAAGCCTGCTCAACAATCCTCACCTCTTCTATTTATTCTAACTTGTATCTCGCGTCTCTGCGCATCAGTCAAGAACTACCCACTTCTGAATAAAATTCCTACTTGGCTTCTCGAAAAGCATCTCGCACTTCTCTTTAAGCCCATCATCTACAAAGTATTCATCCTTCGCGCCAGAAGCATTTCTCTTCTTGATATTCTTCGCCCATCTCTCGTCAGTTACATCAATAAAATGCCACTCATAATCAATACCAGCTTCCTTAATCTCTTGCTGTATCTTCTCACGATATCCTTGTTGCCAAAAGCCCCACTCAAGAATCACATTGGTTCCACTTGTGTCATTTGAATCATTTGAAACAGAAGAACCGTTTGGTCTTACGATTTCGAATGCTTTTCGGAGGAGATATGCGCGGACCTTGTCAGTTATCTCGTCATGCTTGTCGCCTAGGTCGCCTCCAAGGATATTCTGCACTAGTTCATCGCAGGAAAGGACAACTGCGCCGCCGATTTCCTCGCGAAGCTTCCTCGTGTAGGTAGACTTGCCACAGCAGATTTTGCCGCATATCAGATATATTCTTGCCATTTTGTTCTCCTTTATGCCATTCTAGTGTGATAGAAAACTGCGAGTTGCGTTCTGTCGCGAAGGTCAAGCTTGAGCAAAATTGTGCTGATGTAATTTCTTACTGTGCCCTCCGAGAGAAAAAGCGTGTCTGCGATTTCCTTGTTGCTCTTGCCAAGTCCAACCTCTTTGATTATTTCTAATTCCTTGTCAGACAAGTCAAATTCTGCTGCATCGAAAGCAGCTGGAGTCTTAGCAAGAAGCGGAATCTTCTGCGCGATTTGGCCTCCAAAAACTGACTGGTCAAGTGCCACGGCCTTAAGAGCCGGGATGATGCTCTCGAAATCCTGCTTTAAGATGTAGCCCTTCACTCCAATTGAAAGAGCCTTCGTAATATACTCATCATCTGAGAAAGTCGTAAGGAGAAGCACCTTCGCGTTTTTGTCTTGTTCAAGAATCTTCGTTGCAGCTTCAAGGCCATTCATATCCTTCATGCGAATGTCCATGAGAACTACGTCTGGGTGGAGTTCCTCGTAAAGACGAACTGCATCGCTTCCATCGTGCCCTAATGCAAGCACATCAATTTCAGGGTCACTCGCAAGTATTGTTTGAAGCGACATTGCTACTATCGTATCGTCATCAACTATGATTATTCTCATTAATTTAAGTCCTCCTTTGGCAAGGTAACAAATATCTTAAAGCCATTGTCGCTAGTAAAATTACACTGTCCCTTAAGAGTTCTGACTCGCGTCTCAATATTGTAAAGCCCGATGCCTGAATCCTTCGTGTTCTTATTAGCTAGACCAGTGTTTTTCTTGTCTATAATACCATTATCACTAACCAAAAGTTGATAAAAGCTTGGATGCTCTCTAACAATAATCTCAACCTTGTCTCCGTTACTGTGCTTAATAATATTAGAAATAGCTTCCTTTACAACGGCAACGAAGCAATACTTATATTCACGTGACATTTCTGTTTTAGCATCATAATCAATTGATACCGAATAATTGTCTCCTAGAGCTTTGCTTGCCTCCGTAATAGCAAACTTCAAATCCATGGACTCATCATGCAAATCGTGCACACTTTCGCGAATCGAATTCATGGCATCATTCAAGCTCTCATTTATTGACAAAAGCTGCCCATGCAAAGGCTCATCCTTATACACAGTGCCAAGAGCACCAACCTGCAAAATCGACCTAGATAGCACATGACCAACATTATCATGAATCTCTCTAGCAATTCTATTACGCTCGCCAAGTGTCGCTAATCGAACCTCATAGTCTTGCTTATTCATGAGTTCTTGATTCTTCATCTCAAGCTTAATATTACGCTCCGAGTCAATATCGATAGTTTTAATCAAAGTCTCTTCGGTCTTATCTAGTAGCTTAGTTCTATATGCAAGTAAATATGCAAATAAACCAAATGCACCTACAATAAACATTATCCAGAAATCAGCTGTAGAATTACCATTATATGCACCAATTACGATAAGTAACATTGGAAGCCAACTCCAGGTCTTTGTCTTCTCATCAGTAAGCACATAAATCAATACAGGAACAAACATGAAGAAATCGGGTACAACCACGCAAAGTACTGCCATAATTCCAATCAACACAGGCTTAACCCACTTGTTCTCCAATTTTTCGAACAAAACCAGTAACTCCATAAAAGCTAGCCCGATAAGAATCAGCATGATAAAGGACCACCCAGCATTCATTGGGTTCATTAAAACAACACATAGTAGGAAAATAATATGTTCATCGATTATCTTTCTCATAATAGTAAATATTAGTCATTTCACTACTATATTTCAAGTTGTTTCATATAGAAACATTTCTAGAAATCGTTGTTCTGTTTATTTTGCTAGGGTTCACAATGAATATTAATATTAGAAAGATAGCAGAAACGACTCCACTGACGCTCGCAAAGAATCAGAAGAACGAGCCAAACACATTATGCAAGGTAGCTTCTCGGAAATAGAGATATGTAGCTACCATATATATACTGATTACAATTACTGTTCCGATTATAAGCTTTCTATCAAGCTTTACTTCTCCAGTCGTGTCGTTAACGAACGCATCTATTTTGTTGCAATAGTTATTGTAGAAATCTCTGGATTCTATTAGGAAAAAACTTACCTTGTTTCGGATTAGTTCTAGAATTACTCCAATTATCCACACCAAGAAAACTACGCATAATACATATACTATTCTCTTATAACCCTCTAGCGTTTGTGAATAGTGGTCTGCTCGGTATATTTTTGTCCACACAAGTCCAAAGAAGATTGGAATTTGATGATATACATAAACGCCAAGGGTCGTGGATGCAAGTGTGTTGATGAATTTGGAGTGCTTGATGTTCAAGCCCTTGAAGCCAAAGAACAGGGAATATGCGAGAACAAGATTCGGAATCGACTGCATTCGAATTCGGAATATCTCACAGAAGGTTTGGATGTGACGGCACACGTAAGGTGCCTTTTCGAAATAGACTGTGGAGAGAGTTCTTGCTACTACTAGCAAAAACCACACTAGACCGAAGACTAGGAAGCTCTTTTTGCTTGAAGGGAGCGCGTCCTTGTACTTACGGATGTAGCCAGTTAGCAAGTAAAGTAGGATCATTGCCCAGAATTCGCTGCCGAAAAAGCCACTGCTCAAAGTCAAAGTTGGGTAGACTGAGGACAAGATGAACATGAAGCCGAGGAAGTACGCGAGGACGTTTTTGGTCGTCTTGTGAAGGACAGTGTTAAGCAACGGCATTATTAGAAGGAGCGCCATATAGTGATTTGCGAACCAAAGTGGGCCTTCTTCCATTGGAAAAAACGCTAGTCGCAAGTCCCATTTGCTTACTAAGCCTTTATAGTGCAAAAACACTAGTACTGGCATCGTGTACATGAATACGGTAAGCCAAACGTGGAGGACTTTTTTGAGCCTGAACTCCATTTGAGACAAAAACCAAGAACTGATGATGACGAAGACGCTGCATGCGACTTTGGATAGACTTAGTAAAGTCGTGTAGCAGAAGGTTAGGCCTAAGCCATCAGTTGTGCGGAAAATTCCAGTCTGTCCCGTCGCGTGGTCTGCAACGATAAATAGAATGCAAAGCACTCTTAGTAATTCCAAATTTGAACTTCTTTCCTTGCCCACTTCTTTACCTCCTGTTCTGTCCTTGTTCTTGTAATCTACCCTTGGCAACTTATGTTGTTATGCCAACATAAGTTATATAGTATCATACTTTTTGCGTGATTAGCGAGAAATTAGTTTTCCCTCGCCGTAGCCGATTAGGTCTGTGCGGCCTGCCTTGTGAAGAGCCTCAATGACAAGCGGCTTTAATTCTGGACGACGCCACTGAAGGAGTGCTCGTTGGAGGTCCTTTTCGTGAGGGGTACGTGCGACGTAGATTTTCTCCATTGTGAGAGGGTTGATTCCCGTGTAGTACATCGCTGTGGAGATGGTGCCCGGAGTCGGATAGAAGTCCTGCACCTGCTCTGGATAGACGTGGCGCTCGTTCAGGTACTCGGCAAGCGCGATGGCGTCGGAAAGCGTCGAGCCTGGATGCGAGCTCATTAGGTACGGCACGATGAACTGGTTCTTTCCGGTCTGCTTGTTGATTCGCGCATATGCGTCGCAGAACTGATTGAACGAGCCGATGTGCGGCTTACCCATGGCGTCGAGCACATTGTCGCACATGTGTTCTGGTGCGACTTTTACTCGACCTGAGATGTGGTGTTCAACTAGGTCCCAAAGGAATTTTTCGTTAGCGCGCATAACTTGTGGCGCAGCCTTCGCAAGCATGAAGTCATAGCGAATTCCTGACTTTATGAAGACCTTTTTTACTCCTGGAATCGCTCGAAGCTTAGAGAGCAAAGTCGAGTAGTCGCTGTGGTCGTTTTTGAGATTTGGGCATGGCGTCGGAACTAGGCACTTGCGGTTCTTGCATAGGCCGCAGGTCTTTTGCTTGTCACATGACATATCGCGGAAATTCGCAGTTGGCCCTCCGACATCAGACACGACTCCCTTGAAAAGAGGATGCTCCGTCATCCTCATAACTTCACTAACGATGGACTCATGGGAACGGCTAGTAATCATGCGACCCTGGTGATATGCGAGCGAGCAGAAATTGCACGCTCCGATACATCCACGATTGTGAATGACTGAGAATCGAACTTCTTCAATCGCTGGAACGCCACCCATAGAGTCGTAATCTGGATGCGGTTCTCTTGTATATGGCAGTGCTGCAACTTCATCAAGCTTTTCGCGTGACAGTGGCTTTTGTGGTGGGAAGCAAACAAGTATCGACTCCTTTTGTCGCTGCACCATCGTGCGACCAATTATCGGATCATGCTCCTCGTTTTGGATTCGAGTAGCATCTGCATAATCGCGGCGCGAATTTGTTATCTCATAAAGCGACTGTAACTCTATATATTCTCCATAAGCACCCACGAAGTCTTGCCAAACATTCGAATTCGAAACAGCTAGTTCGTGACTTTCGGAATCGCCAGCCTTGTTATCTAAAGCTTCTTGAAGCAGCATACAAGTACCACGAATTGCTGGAAAATTTGCAAGGTCGCGTGGGTTTTTCTTGCGCTTCAACGCAGCTGCAATTTCTAGCGTAGCGGCCTCCCCCATACCATATATGAGAATATCAGCCTCAGAATCTTCAAGATACGAAGCACGAACCTTGTTGTCCCAGTAGTCGTAATGCGCAAAACGACGAAGAGACGCCTCAAGTCCTCCGATAATCACTGGAACATCACTGCCCCACGCCTCACGAACACGCTTAGCGTATACAATCGTAGCCCTGTCTGGACGAAGGCCTGCGCGTTTTCCTGGAGAATAGAAATCCTCGTTGCGTCTTTTCTTCGCCGCAGTGTAGTGAGCCACCATCGAATCAAGGTTACCTGCCGTAATCAGAACACCGAGCTTCGGCCTACCAAAAGCAGCAATCGTCTTACTATCGCCAGCTGGTGGTTGCGCACAAATAGCAACACGATATCCGGACTTCTCAAGCAAGCGCCCAATTACTGCGGCACCAAAGCTTGGATGGTCGACATAAGCATCACCCGTAATGAGCAAGAAATCGTAGTAGTACCAATCGCGAGCCTCCATATCTTCGCGACAAACCGGCAAATAAAGCGAGCGATCCTTAACCTGCGACTTGTACGAATCAACAAGCGCCTTTGCTTCTGGCGCGAAAGTCCTGCCACCTGAAGAAGCGTTCGACTTCGCCTTAGATACAGATGTCGTTTTCTGCTTCTCGCCTGTACGAGAAACTAGCCTAGAGTTTTGCTTGGATTCTTTTCGAGAAGAATTAGACGCCTTCGAAAAGCCTGCGCCCATAGCCTTCGCCTTCGACGCTTTCGCCTTGTACCCTGGCTTACGCTTCGGATCCTTTTTACTACTATTCTTCTGGTTGTTTGCCATTTGCTCGCTACCTCGGTCGTTTTTTATAATCATACACTATCAGGCGGCAATTTCGGAAGGAAGTTGATACAAATATTAACGAATTATCAATATGGAAGAAAACTATTGATTCTGGCGGCAGTTATTATATAATCGCGCTATGCACGGATTAAGGGACCGGGCATAATTTTTAAATTTAGGGGATAGATATGAACAAATTTTTCAAGAAGGCTGCAGCAGTTCTTCTCTCTGTTGCGGTGATTTCCACAGCTTCCGGCTGTTCAAAAGAGAGCAAAGTTACGCAGATAACAGACGCCTACATGGCAGAGGTTATCGAATTTGACCTAGAAGGTGCTTCCGAGTATTTAGCAGAGAGCAACAAAGATGTTTTTGATGCAGACTTTTCCGACGCACAAGAAGACGCTATTCGTGCCGCACTTGATGGCGCAACGTTTGAATCCATTAACTCCACTGTTGCTGGCTCTACTGCCTTTGTTGAGTACGAGATTTCACTTTCTGATTCCACTCAAACACTCACTATCTTTGTTGACAAAATTGACGGTCAGTGGTGTGTTTCAAGTGCGCCAAGCACACTCGTTTTCCTCGAGAACTTAGCCGAGGGCGTAGAAGATGCCGACGCAGATGTGTCTTCTGACGATAGCGACGAAGCAAATAGCGAAGAGGACAATTTAAGTCCTTTTGATCAACAATGCAACATTATTCAAAATGTAATTAGCGACCTTGATAATGGAAATATAGACGAAGCTTTGTCTTACTTCACAATTGATCAATCGTTTACTACTCCTGAAGCTCTATGTGAAGCCTTTTTCTTCGAGCCGTACGAGTTTGACTATGCAGAAGGAAATAACGGAATTATGGTTACTTTCCTTGCTCCTGACATGCAGTACGTTATGAATTACATCAATAACAATATCGATGAAGCTATGGATAATGGTCTTTACGACATCGCATACGAAATACAAACAGAGAACGATGTATCTATGGAATCTTATGAGGTATTTGCAGAATATCTTGCTTCAATTATGCAGGACTCGAGTACTCCAGATAATTATATAGCTTACGAAGTATGCTTTGATGAGAACAACAGAATCACAAACGACATCAATTCCTTCTTCTATATGCCAACATTATTCACAATCAACAGCATTGTTAATTCCAGTTCTTCTCTATTAGTTTTAACAACAAGATTTTTAGAAGAAGGTATGATTTCTCAAGAAGAAGCAGATCAAATGATTATGTTTGTTGAAGCCTTTGACAGAGGAGAAGGCATAGTTTATATGTCTAACGAAGAAAACCAGACACAGCCTGTATATCCTGAATATGCAGGCGCAACAGATGCAAGTATTGATCCTGTGGTAACTACTGTTATGACTTATGGTACAAGATACGAAGACTGTGAGAGTTACGACAGCGAAGGTATGGATGCTTTTTCTATCAACATTGGTGATGAATACTTCTATGTTTATTTTACTACAGAAGCCTCATACGATGAAGGAACAACAGCTTCTTTCACAGTTGCAAGCGGCTCTAACGAATACATCTCTGACGGAGTTGCAGAACTCGTTCCTGGTGAGTCTAACATCTTCTGTTGCCGCATCACTAGCGAGAACGGCCCTGTCGAAGTTGGCGAATACGAGATTAATCTATACAATCCACTTGGCGCACACTCCGCTGTTGTATTCGTCAATATCACACAAAGCTAACAGATAGCACAAAACAAATCGCTCTTCGCCCCTTACGAAAAGCATCAGACCCAGCCACAGCGCCCAAATGCTTGGCTGGGTTTTTACATTCCAATATGCAGTGGTTTAGGCAGTGGTTTATTGCTGGTAAGTTGGCCTGGGTTACGATAAAAATGTGATTTTGAGGTTTTTATCGTAGTAATATTATTGGTCCACCAGCCTCTAACATATGCCATTTACGATAAAAATTAATTTTTTCCATTTTTATCGTAGTGTTTTTGTTATGAATGAGCCAAGTTACAAAGGCAGACTACGATAAAAATGTGATTTTGAGATTTTTATCGTAGTGATTTATGCTGGACCGAGCTGATATGCATTGATAGATTGCGCGAATAGTACGATAAAAAAACAGTTTTAAGTTTTTTATCGTAGTTTGAATGGAATAGAGCCTTTGAATGAGCGTGTATTTATACGATAAAAATGCTCTTTTTTCATTTTTATCGTAGTTTGAGCAAGAATGGATGATACTAACTAGCTTTATGACTACGATAAAAATGTGATTTTGAGATTTTTATCGTAGTATGTCACTTTACCAAATGTCGCCACGCCGTAGATAAATCAAATATCAGCAAATCGGAATGTTAGAATGTGACATTTGTCACATATAGAAACTGATGCTAGTCACTTATACCGCAAGGTCTTATAGAGTAGGATTAGGGCAGATAACAAAAAGGCTGCGGTTTTGGCAGCATAAAATAAGGAGGCAAAAGATGAGCAAGAAGTGCATCGTTGTTGAAGATTTGGTAAAGAGGTACAAGGAACTTGTGGCAATTGACCACTTGAACTTGACGATTAATGAGGGAGAGATATTTGGTCTTCTAGGGCCAAACGGTTCGGGAAAGACGACGACGATTAACTGTATTTTGTCGCTTCTTGAGTTTGATAAGGGTACAATCACGGTCTTTGGCGAGGAGATGAAGCCTAGTAGCTATGAGATCAAGCGCAAGATTGGTGTAGTAATGCAGGATGTTGCAGTTTTTGATGACTTGACTGTTTATGAGAATGTCGACGCATTCTGTGGGCTTTATATATCTGACAAGGCAACTCGCAAAAAATACGTCGAGGAAGCAATTACACTAGTTGGACTTGAGGATTACAAGAAGTTCTTGCCAAAGAAATTATCTGGCGGTCTTCTTAGACGACTTAACATCGCATGCGGAATCGCGCACAAGCCATCGTTGATTTTCTTAGACGAGCCAACAGTTGCAATTGACCCACAGAGCCGAAATCATATTTTGACAAAGATTATGGAGCTTAACAAATCTGGCGCGACAATCGTTTACACTTCACACTACATGGAAGAGGTCGAGCAAATTTGCGACAGGATTGCGATCCTCGATAGCGGCAAGGTTATCGCACTTGGCACTAAGGACGAGCTAAGAAAGTCCATCAAGAAAAGCGAGACTATTGTCATCGAGTCCGTTGTCCTTAGCGATGAGCAGCTCGAACACATCAAGCAGATTCGCAACGTTTACAAGGTTACATACGTTGACCAAAAGCTCACTGTTCTTTGCACGAACGGAAGCAACAATTTGATGATGGTGCTCGCATATTTGCAAGAGCAAAATGTCGGATTTGGCCATGTCTACTCTATGCTCCCTACTCTAAACGACGTATTCCTAGAGATTACAGGCAAGGAGCTTCGCGACTAAGGAAGCCAAACCTCGCGAACAATTCAATTTCTTTATATGAAGAAAGGATAAGGACAAGAAAACCATGTTAGTTATTTTTATAAATAAAATCAAGCAGTCTTTCAGAAGAAAATTCGACTGGTTCTGGATGCTAATCTTCCCTGTGCTTCTTGGAACACTTTTCCACGTTGCCTTTAGCGGTATGTTAGACGACGGAAAGCTAGAGAATATTGACGTTGCTGTTACTACTATCGAAGAACAAGCTAGCGATGACGCCACAAATGAAGATGATAGTTTCTCATTTGACGTAGGCGGACCAAGCTACGAAGAAAACATAACAGAAATTCTTAATTCGATTGACACAATCAACCCACACTTCGCGTCATATGACGAAGCAATGGAACTACTTAAGGAAGGCGAAGTTGATGGCGTATATGTAATCGATGCAACCAATTCTGTGCTCAATCTTACTATCGACTCTAACCATTCAGAAGAGGCGACTATGAGAATCAGCATCCTCGGCATTATTGCGGACAAGGTTAACGGTAATTATAAGCTTGTCGAGGATACTATCGTAAGTCACCCAGAGCATTTACAGGCAGTGATTTCTGAGCTTGAGAACACATATGAATATGCGACATATGACAATCTTACTGACAGCGAGGATTCGTCGCTTTTCACGGTGTATTTCCACAACCTGATCGCGATGACTTGCCTATACTCTTGCACATCTGGAATCGTGGTAGCCGGCGAGAACCAGGCAAACCTCTCTCCTCTTGCAGCGCGTAAGGCTTTATCTTCCACGAAAAGGCACAAATTCATCATCGCTGAGCTCGCTGCTACGTATCTCGTAAATGTGTTTTTCATCGTGCTTGGATATCTCTACTTAACATTCATTTTGGATGTTGGAATGGGAAATAATCTTGGACTTGAGCTTTTGACAATTCTTCTTTCTACGATGCTCGGAATCGCATTCGGATATTTCATGGGAAGCATCGGAAAGAAATCCATCAGCGACAAGGTCGGACTATCGTTCGCGATTACTATGCCACTATGCTTCTTGAGCGGACTTATGGTAGCAAACATGAAGGGCTTTGTTTACAACGCTTGTCCTATCGTTAACAAGATTAATCCAGCGGCACTGATTTCTGACTGCTTCTATCAGCTAGAGAACTACAATTCTACACAGTATTATTGGAATTCGATGCTCGCAATCGCTTGCATGACAATCGTCTTCGTAGTGCTCGGACTATTTATGACAAGGAGAACAAAGTATGCAAATCTTTAATACATTTCTCAAGGTGCTTGCAAAACGCAAAAACACAGCCATTATGTATGCATCAATTTTCTTCATCATTATGCTTTTGATGACATTCTCGAATCCTGCAGGTTCTGCATCTGACTTCACTTATACGAGATGTGGCGTGACGCTTTTCGATAGGGACGGATCTATTCTAAGCGAAGGCCTATGCGACTATCTAGGCGAGCAACACAAGATAATTGAGCTCAAAGACGACAGCGAGGAGACGGTTCAGACTAACCTTTACTACGACCTTACTGACTACGTGCTTACGATTGACGCGGGCTTCGAGGAGAGCTTTGTGGAAGGCGAGTACGAGGAGTTTTTGCACTACAATATGCTTCCGGGCAATGCGGACGGCTATTTTGTGACAAGCCAAATTACAAACTACCTCGACAATGTTAGATTCTATCTGGCTGCAGGCTACGAGATGGAGGAGGCAATCGCTGCTACTGTCGAGAATATCGAGGCGCTTCCTGTAACTTCGGGCATTAACTTCGAGGCAGACGCAGCTGAGAGCGAAGAGACAAAAAGCGCGAGACTTGCGTTTAATTATTTCATCTATCTTGCATACGTTGGACTAATGATTATTGTTGAGGGCCTATCGGCATCGCTTTGCGCTATGAATGAGAAAAAGCTCGACGCGCGCATCAGCGTTTCCAGCATTCGTTCTACATCTAGGTCGCTTCAAATTGGTCTTGCTGCGACAGTTGTGACACTAACGTTAACAGCACTGTTTGTTGTTGCCGGCTTCGCGATTTTTGGGCGCGATATCGTGTTTACTGAGGCTGGGCTTTTCATCGGAATCAACGCCTTCGCATTCATGTTTGTTGCGCTTTCGCTCTCACTTTTGCTATCGTCCATCTTCAAGATGAACAGCAGCTCTGCGACATCGTCGATGGTATCAAACATCGTATGCCTATCGAGTTCCTTCCTTGGTGGCGTCTTCGTGCCACAATGGATGCTCTCCGACAACGTGAACGAGGTCGCACAATTCATCCCAACTCACTGGTACTGCCGCCTCATCGGCTCCGTCTCCGGCCTATCCGGCGAAGCCTTCACAACCGAGTTTGGCATCAAGTGCATCGTAATCCAAGTAGCCTTCGCGATTTGCTTCTTCCTAGTATATCTAGTAATCAACACAAACAAGCGTCGCACTTCCCTCTCATGAAAAGCATGAGCTTACCACCAAGAGCCTACTAGGCTACGCAACACTTAACATTATTCAATTACAAAAAGACTCGACCTATCGCATTTGGTAATTTCACGACGAGGGCCGAGTCTTTTGCTGTTTGGTATTAGTTCGCTTTCTGCTCAAAAGTATATATCAACCATAATTCTCTTGATAATATAATTCCAGTCTGCTACTTAGAGATACTGCGATTTCCTCAATGCTTTTATTCATTTGATAGTATGAAATAACTTCTTCACTTATGATATTGTAAATCCCCCAGTCCACCAACTGATAAGTATCTGTATTTATAATTGTTTGTATGTATCTATCAATCTGCTCATCTGTAAAATCAACAAAGCCTTCTTCTACTGTCAATCGTCCATTCTCGTCTACAATTCCTACTTCCATCCTCGCTAGCTCCTGATATGTGTATGCATCCTCAGGAATCGATTCTGGATTTCTCATGTATTCGATATACTCGTTCAGTATACTTTCTGAGACAGGAATAGATCCTATCGAATAGTTATATCGTTGAACCTCGTCAGAAAGCATTATTTCAATAAAGTCGGCACAGGCCTCCGGATGTTCAGTAGCAGATGAAATGGCAACATTTGACAACGGATTTACTAGATGAATCGAGTCATTTACAGACGGTAGACCAATAAAAGACAACTCATCTCTAAGCTGAGACTCCTGCGAAAAGAAATCCCTCATGTCTCCTCTAATCCATGTTAACCATAATGAATACTCACCGTAATAAACACCGTCAGGTGTTCCGAATTGACTATATTCCATTGGGTTAATACCTTCTGATATTGCAATGGAAAGCATATCGCATAAGGTTTCTTCTGATAATAATTCTTCTATATTTGTGTTATTACTAATACCATATCTTACCATTAAATCCATTATGTCTATCGCAGATAATAAACTCCACCTTCTTTGACCTTCATCAAGTTCTGGTAAATTATATATCGAATATTCTTGCAATGGATACTGACTTCTTGAACCAGCATATCCAAACATTGTGTACCCTGAGAAAGCATGGTACATAGCCCCATCAGCGATAATGACACCTCTTATACCGTCGTTCATCGATTCCAAAACACTAGGGTCGATGTACTCCGCTATATTTAATACCATCCCATTGCGTCCCCAATACTGATAGTCAAAATCATTCCCATAGAAAATATCCGGAGCATTCCCACCTTCAAACTCAGAAATCAAATCAAGTTTAACCTGCTGTGCTTCTTGTGCATTTGCATAAGAAGCGTAAGCTTCTCCAAAATCCTGTAAACAAACAAGATACTCATCTTGAGACATGTTGTATAAATAAGCTGTCCATAGCATTACTAAATCTTGATTAATCCCAAACCCTTGAACATTTAGTTTAATTCTAGAACTGTAAGTATCACTTTGACACTTTTTTACCACGACGATATCCAAAGTTCCATGATTATATTTATATGTCTTAACAAATGCGTCTTCTGACAGTATATATGTCTGATTATTGAAAGTAGAAATGTATCTAGGAGGAATAACCATACAGTTCTCTAAGAGAACAAGCTTTTCAACACTCATTTCATCCATGTTAAGCTTTCCAATGAATCCTTCCACCTCATCAAACACAAACCCTCCATATCTATAAATAGTAGAGTCACTATTCAACATAAAAGAGAACTCATTACCTACATATGTGCACGAGCCTTGATTGAAATTCAATTCATAAAAACTTGTTCCTGGTCTTCCATCTGTAATCAAATAAATCTTGCCGTCATATACATAACAAGGAGAATCTTCCGCCAACACCAAAGCCTCACCATAAAAAATCTCGTCAATCTTATTAGCATCATAATCATACAACACAGCACTTTCATAACCTAAAACAACAAAACCTTCCTCCACGGGTGCAAAATCCATTCTTCCCGTGATGTGATCTTCGATATCAACACTTTTAATAATATTACATTCCTTGTCAAAAATAACGATACTTCCATTTCCCAAGCAAGCAAATCTATCTACACCAACTGAACAAGCTGTTCCATATACTTCCCCCGAAAGAAGAACTCCATTATCAATCCCATTATCATTAATAGTATATAGGTAATATGAGTCAATATCATTCTCAATATCGCGAACATTTACAATGATTTTGATTTCATCTCCTAATTGAAATATGGAATCAATTCTACATTCTTGGTTAATTGAATAACTATTCGATTCATAGAACACACTCTCTATATCAGACATAGATTCTTCCTTGTTACATGATGTATACAAGAATAGAATACAAATCATTTGAATAATACATATCGTTTTGAGTAATATCTTCTTCATTGTAACCTCTGCAAACGAGCATCTATTCATTCCAACTTATATGCATGACCATACCGTGAATATTCTAAAATGCTGATATTAGTTATTAATCCATCCTCGTAGTCTATATCTACAGGTATAGCTAGTGGGGTTTGGTAGTAATCGTCCTGAGAAGTTATAAACTCTACAAATTCTGATGTAAGAACATAGAAACAAACACTATCCGTAACATCTTGATATTCATAAACAGAATAGTCCCATAACTCACCGTCGGAATCATCAACACTTATTATACAATCCTCCGCAATCGTAAGCTCAACCACACCTAATTGTTCTTGCACTTCGATCATAGAAACACTATTTCCGTTTGAGACTATCTGATATAGAACCCAATAATCCCATACGGACTCAGGTGCATTGTAATTGTGGCGCAATACATAATTCTCACCTAATACTATATGTTCCGTCTCTATATATGCAGAATTAACATATTGTGCAACATTAACGTCAAGTGATTCTATAAGAATACGAACATCCTCATCAATTACTAAATAATCTCCAACATTCCAACTCATAACCTCTTCATGGGAATAATAATGTGTCTCATTATCTACTAAAGATGCTATGACTCTAAGATTTCCATTCTCATCATATTGATAAAAATCCTCATCAGTGTATAGCCTTATTTGCTCCAAACGATTAGGATCATCAACAAATGTCATACTTGGTTCCTTAATTGGAATATCTGCAACATATTCTAGAGGAGCTTCATAATTCAAAGATACTTCAAACTCGCTAGAGGCACTGATAGTAGTATTATCGATGACAACACTTTGATTCGAACTATTATTTCTATCGCACGAGACAGAGACAAGTAGAAATGTAAAAAGAATTATGCAAAAAATGTAACGTACCCTAGATTCCATCTGATTCCCATCGTACCTCCTTATTACTATTTATGAAGAATATAATATATTTATTTTTATTGTAACATTTATCTAATAAAAATAAATGTTACATTTCGGCATCATCATGTACCCCAAAAGTGAAGCATCTATATAAAATCAATACTATGCTGGTGCTTTTCGAGGTCGAATTAGATTAGCCAGAGAAAGAAGAGGAAAGATAGCCAGAATAATCGCAATATAGAGTAAGATTGTAGTTTTTTGAAGATGAGCCCGATGTCGCTACTCCGGATATTCTAGTATATGCCTGAATTCTTGATACACTTCCTCGCGTGTAAGATGGTGTGCTGCGCCAAGAAGAGTTCGCGCCAGGTGTAAAAGATCCGCCTACTGACGTTGCAGCGCATGTTTGTCCAGTTCTTACGAAAGTTCCTGTAACGACTAGTGTATAAAGTATGTTACCGTTAATGTCACAAACCTCACGAGTAGCTCTGCCACTTGTCGTATAGGAATCGGCTCTAGTCTGATATATTGTGTCAATCTCAATTACGTTTTCTTCATAATTAATATTGTAATCGAAATATACTTCTTCGCCTGAAGAAATGGTTCTTACGGAAGAGTTGTTGATTCCCATGCAATTCAAAACTGCTTGTAGCTCAGCTCTAGAAGTGATTTGCGTATTCTCTAATACTTCAATCAAACTTTGCGATTGTGCTTGTTCTGTGTCTTGCTCCTGACTTAATGCATATGCTCGATCACTTATAGATGGACAAGCAATCACACTAATGGCTAATACTGTTGTTGCAATTTTCTTAATAATACTAATCATAAAAACACCTCCTAATAGCTAGAACTTTTTTCTATTATTTGTACTCGTTCTCGCTAACTTTTGTTATTCTTGTGCCCACAACGGTGGGTTATCACCATAATCAACTATTACTGGCTGGTAATCATAATATGTGCGCCATGGGAATTTATTTATCTTTTGCCCTATTACCAAAATGGTAATAATAAAGGTAATAGCTACCATTATGGCAATGATAATAAACCGAAGTCTATCAATCGCCATATTATTATCAATGTTTTGTCGAATCTCATATAGGTCGCGTGATAACTTATTCATTTGTTCCCTATAAGTATGATCTGCATCTGGTTGTTGATTTGTAGAGAAATCCACTAGTTTTATTCCGAGGACCTCCGATATCTTGAGAGTATCCTCGTATGATGGTCTGCACAGATTGTTTTCCCAGCGATAAATAGAAACGCGACTGACGCCTACTTTTCTACTTAATTCTACTTGCGAAATATTTGCTTTCATTCGCGCATTCCTAATAAGCGCACCAAATTCTGTGTCCTCTATATTACCGATTTCTCTTTCTGAGTCCTTTATGTTCTGCATTTCTGATTTTCTGTCCATAAGCGGTTCCCTCTTATTCAAAATACTCGATTATAACAGGATCATTGTCATATCTAAGATAAGCTTTCCGCATTTGCTCGTAGGTGAAAAGCATTGACACAAATATTAACAAAGCAAAAACAGCTGCAATAAAAATCTCATACTTTAACCTTTTGAATCTATTCTTAGTGTCACTTACATCACGACTGATGCTATTTACAATAGAAGACAATGTATCTATTTCTAGGACAGCCATGCTAATTGATTTCTCGCTTATCTCGTTGCTCTTAATCTCTTCATCATTATTTGTTCCATATTTAAGTAATGACGATAACTTCTGCAGATCTTCATAACTAGGAATTTGCTTGCCTGTCTCCCATCTGTAAATCGTATTACGAGAGCAACCCATATATTCTGCAATATCGTTTTGTGTTAGACCTAATTCCTCGCGTCTTTTCTTTATTGTATATGCGTCCATATTTGCCTCCTAAATTACTTTCCCTCTTCATCATTAGGCATAATGTACTCAATATTGATTACATCATGCTTCGGCTTAATATCATCAACTATGCTTTCGCGCTTATCCCTAACACTAAGTGAATACAAGGAAATAAAAAGTATTACCCCCACAACCGAGACTGCTACTAACAAACATATGACAGAATCTTGCCTATGCCTATGAGATTTCATCTTAACAAAATCCTGATAAAGCTCCTCTGATTGGACCATCGCAGACAAAGTATTCTCCATCAAATTGGTCTCATAACCAGGCTCGCCTAATTCGCATGTATCAAAGGTAATTATCCCCAAATCAATGCCAAGCAGCTTCGATAAAAAGACTGCGTACTCATATTCAATATTCTTAAAACCATATTCCCAAAAGAAAAGCTCCATTATCGAACAACCAAGCTTATCTGATAACTCGCGTCTCGAATAACCTAACTTCTTTCTTGCTTTTCTAACCTTGTCACAAGTCAACATAACTATTTCTCCTTAACTTATGCTAAATCTGCTTAAATTATAATAGGTTAACAGCATACTGTATACAAAATAAGGCAGGTGTTTCTACCCAAGCTATATAAAATAATAGTTTGAATAGAATGGTGCACACCTGCCATTTGCATAAATATGGAGCATGTAGGCATCCAAAATTTACAATAATATTTTCGCGTAATTTCCACTAAAAGAGTGTTTCACATGTGTAGCACGATGTGCCAAAAGTGAAACATCTGTCCTTATATAAAGCATTTTGGTTTTCATTTGAAAGTCAACAGTATAAAGCCTTCTGGCATTTACCAGAAGGCTATATTAATCACATATCATAAGATATATCAGCAAAGCGAAGTCAAAGCAAAGTGAGGCTATCAATTAACCGCACTAGTCAATCAAGCAAACGTAACTGTAAGCAATATTGCCAAAACTAAGAAAATCACACCAAGTCCCAGAAACAGCCACGCACAGAAAGGCAGCGCGAATGTATTTGCATAAGAATCCTCTGGATTCTCCGGACTAATAAACATCACCTTCTCGGAACCAAGTTCTGGCACTCTCGAAGTAGATACAAATGATTTCTTAGAATACGATTGTCCTTCATACGTGTAAGCAAAAATCGGACGATATAAATATCTGCCATCTGACCTCTCTGTAAGATAGTCTTCGACTACGGCAGTTACCTTGACAGAGCATCTTCTCTTCTTGCCACGAATAATAGCAAAAATAATCGCCGAAGCAATCAGCAAAATCAAAGCCGGAATGCCAAGTCCAAGCAAAAAAGAAAGTGCCACACCATCCATATCTTCTACCCGTTTAACAAAGCTACCATTATAAGAATAGAAAGACCAATCATCAGAAAACCCACAAAGAGATCAGCCTTGGCCGAGAAACTAGCCTGCTCAGGGTTTTCTTCATTAATTTTAAATACCTCCGTATCGCCAATATTTGGCTTCTTCACTTTTGACGTAGTCGCAGTAGCAGTATATGTGATTCCATCATACACATACTCATATGTTGGGAGATACCTAACCGCAGAACTATTCTTGGAATAAAGTTCCTTAACAGAAACCACTGAACCGACTACCTCACGCTTGCATCGAACTGCATTAGCGATGTGAGACACAATCATCACGATGCCTACAAATGCAAAAAGCGCCGCAACTAATCTGGCTAACGAGCTGTCTCCGCCCATTTTAACTGTTGCCAATGAAACTAAATCAAACATTTCCTTTTACCTCTTATCCCTTAATTTCCGTGACTTGACGCCCCAGACGACCGCCAAAACCACAATAAATAATATACATAAAACTTGCGTATTTGACAATAGCACAAAGCCCTCTTTCCCTCGCAAAAACTCCACCAGAAATCTCGCCCCAGCACACGCGAAAAGCAAGAACCAGATAAGTTTGCTTGAGCCTTTTCGAGCAAGCAATACGCCTATAGCGAAAAGCAGCAAGAACACCACACTCTCAAGAAGCTGCACCGGAAAGTACGGGCCTCCGTTAAGTTCATCTAAGATGGCGTCCACATATGTGACGGAAAATGGTCCGTCGTAGGCGACTCCGTGGCAGCAGCCAGTCAGGTAACAGCCGATTTTGGCGATGGAGTACATAAGCGGAAGAGCCAGAATGTAACCTTCGAGCACAGGACGCGAGAAGTCCTGAAAAATATAGGAAAGTAACATTGTTACACATATAATTCCGCCCGCTGCGCCGATAGCAGAGAGGCCCGCTTCGACAAATGAGACGCGAAATCCACTCATCACGACATCAAAATACTTCGCGCCATAGATGGCAGCAAAAAGGTTCGCGAGCATGGATAGCAAGATGAAGCTCGTGCTTACCTTATGGCGCTTCATGTGAAACATAGCAACAGCAAAGCCTGCTATAAACGACAGGAAAAAGGTAATTCTATACGCGCTGAAAATCACATCAAGCGGTAACATTTACGCTAAACTACCAAATGCATCAGCAATATCAATGCAGGAATTCACACATGCGATGAAGACTGCAATAAGGACGATAATTGAAATAATGACAATTATCGCAACTACAATATGAAGCCACATCAAAACCTTGCCGTAGGTGCTCTTTGGATACATGCAGCGAATCACAATCATAAGTACAAGTGACACCAAATGTAGGACTGGAACGATGCTTATTAGAACATCAGAGATGCCATTTGCAGTAGCATGAGATACTGCGAAAATAGAGCCATTTTGTGCCATGCCAGTAAGTGCGATTGAGATAATCACAAACAAAACCGCAGCAGCGAGTGTAGCCATAGAAGAATGGCAAAGATATGTTAGCTGCTGCTTCTTATCAGCAGGAAGCTCGTCAACTGGCATCTTCCTATAATTGACCTTCTTGTTAGTACCCATATCATCAAGATTTGGAATAGTATTGCCAGAGCCATCTTTATTAGCGTTGTTCTCGTTATTACTGTTATTGTTACTGTTATTGTTGTTATTGTTATCTTCCATAAAATCCCTCCCCTAATAAAGAACATTGTTAGTTTAATATAATGGCGGATGCTTTTCAAGAGAGCCCAAGTGAAAACGCCCGCCTATAGCAAGCTACAAGCGGACGCTTCTTTTATGAGTTATTTCAAATGGTATTAGAGTTCGAAATTAACTGTAACGATAATCTCGTTTTGTGGGTTATAGAAATTAACTGCATACTGTCCTGCTGGAAGAGCACCATCTACACCCTCGATGTGGAGATAGAATGTGTCGTCAAAGTCGGCGTCTGTGTTTACGATTGTGTTTGGAACATACTCTTCGCCGTTAAGCTGTACGTCATAAGAGAAGTTGTCAACCGTATCGTAATATGCCCATGTCACCATTACAACATCCATGTATGGATCGCCAGCTACTGGATAGAATCCACCGTTAGCATCATATACTGTGCAGTCAAAGAAATCATCACTCTGGTTTGAATATGCAGTTACAAAGAACTCAGCGTCTCCACCTCCTGTTGTACCTGCTGTACCAGCACCAGCAAGACCAAGGAACATCATTAACTCATTTGCTTCTTCCTCTGAGATAAGACCTTCCTCAGCCCAGATTCCAACAGACAATTCGAAAATCTCCATCTCCTGCTCATCAGTCAGTTCCATCTCTGGCTCAACATTGAGGAATGTATCAGCACTTCCGTCAATAACAAGCTCTTCATCAACAAGAACGAAATCGATAGTTGCTGTATTTGTATCAGTTACATTTACATCCAAGAAGCTCAAAATGTAGTCAAGAGCCTCTGCCTCAGCAGCCTCTTCGTCTCCTTCGCCACTCATGCCAACATACATTAAGTAAGCAAATCCGTTACGGCAAAGTGCTTCTGGATCAGCGAAAGCAGCATCTACAGCAGCCTGCAAGCTTGGAGCAGTATAAGAAATCTCTAGGCTTACAGAATCCTCGCCAACATCAGAAGAAAGAACCTCGTATTCCAAGTTAGTGAAGTATGGAACGTATAGTGTGTCATTTGAAACATCTGCACCGTCACTGAAGCATGTTGCCAAAGCAGCTGTATCGTTAGCAGCAAAAGCAGCGATAGCTGTATCTAGAACTTCCACAGCTCCTGCCTCAGAAACTCCGCCGAACTCTACATCATCAACAAAACGCTCGAAATACTTAATGATAGCGTCAGCATTTGTTACGAACCACTCATCGTCATCCTTCTCAAGATCAACTTCAATTCTGTCCTCAAAAAGCTCTGCATCCTCAACAGCAGCAACAAGTTCTTCTACGCTATAACCTTCGCCGAGTTCTTCAACTACATCAGAAACGATTACGTGTGTAATGTCGAATGCAACAGTAGCCTCATCCTCGTCGATCTCAGTCTCATTAATCTCAAACTCAGAATCAGCCAAAGCCGCAACGATTACAGACTGGCAATCCTCGTCAACGCTAAGCACAAAAGCATCCTTCTCATCCTCAGAAACATACTCAATAGCATCCTCTAGGTTAAGTGTAACTACCTCTTCAACAAAAGCAGTAGCAACCTCGTTTACAGCTTCCTCTTCCTTATTGCTGCAGCCCGTTGCCGCAACAACAACAGCGATTGATAGCAAAGCCGCAGCTGTCTTCTTGTAAAAATTCTTCATATCTAATCTCCTTAGAATATTTTTCGCGCGTGTTTCCCACGCACTTTACGAATTCTAGCCCTCCACCACTAATTATTCAATAGACTTATCGAAATCTTTAACATTTCTTTGAGATATCACTTAACAAAGCTTCCGCCATAATTTTTTCTCTTCCTTCCCCCTCCCGAAAAGCAAGATTGTTTACAAAAAAGGCAAAAGGGATATAATGTGTTTTGTACAAATATTGCTTTTCGAGCAAGTTAGAGGAGGAAGATTATTATGGGTAAGAAATCCATTAAACTCAAGGCAGGCAAAGGCGGACTTGTTGGTGGCATCATCATGCTATGCATCGTAGCTGTAGCAGTTATTGTCCTAGTCTATGCTTTTGTTAGTGGCGAGTACGAGGGCGACGAGATGTATGCGCTAATTGCTGGCGCGGTGGTTTTTGGTTTGATTCCACTCATGATTGGCTGCGGAATGATTTCCGACTACAATTTGAAGTCACGCCGTATGGCAAATGCAATCAATCGTTTTGGCGAGGACGAGATTATCAACGAGATTGAAAACAAAACAATCGAGTCATATAGATCCCCATACAACAAGAAGTCAGTTACATACTTCACGGAGAAGTTCATCATCAATCCAAACGTGACACTTGTAGAATATTCAGAAATCGCTTACATTTATAAGCATGTAGTAAATAGCAAGTATGGTTCAATTACATACCTTTGCTGCTCGCTTCTTGATGGCAAGGCAATTATGTTCTGTGACAGAATCAAGGACGAAGATTTGTCAAAGTTCTTCTCACTAATCAAGTCTAAGAACGATACTGTTCTTGTTGGCTACAGCAAAGAGAACGATAAGCTCTACGAAGAGCGCGTAAAGGAACACAAGAACAGCTGATTCTTTGGCGAGATTACTTTACGATATAAGCTAAGCCACTAAGGTGATAATACTGCACTAGAATTCTTTATGGGTTCTGGTGCTTTTTTATAACGGAAATTGTGATGTTCCTGTTGGTAGATGAAACGGTAGAAAATATCCGCAATATCTTATACCGTTATTCAAACCACAACTTAAAACAAAACACCAGCACATTATCCGAATTGATGAAGTGCCGGCGTTTGATAGTTAAATAACGATAGAAGTACCTATCGCACAACTTCTAGGAATACTTACCAACCTAGCTCCATGAGCCAGTTATTGAGCTTGCGCTCACGGTCTTTAAGTGACATATTCTTGTCAGTTGGCGATACATATTCACCCTTGATGTTTCCATCTAGGATGTAGAGAACACGGCTACAACGTGCTGCGACCTTCGCATCATGAGTTACCATCATGATTGTTGTTCCTTCGTCGTTAAGCTTTACGAGTTCCTTCATTACTTCATCGGAAGATGCCTTGTTGAGGGCACCTGTAGGCTCATCTGCAAAAAGCACCATTGGGTTATTTATCATGCTTCTGCAGATGCAGGCTCTTTGCAATTGTCCTCCAGAAACTTCGTTGATGTCATTGTCTGCAATGTCAATGATGTCAAGCTTTCGCATTAGGTCTTCTGCTCGCGCAATTTTCTGTTCTCTTGTTTCTCCCTGCTTCTTGCTTTCAATTGCTGGAATTACGATGTTGTCAAGAATTGTAAGATTCTTCATCATGTACATTTGCTGGAAAATGAAGCCCATCTTGTCTAGTCTTATCTCTGCCTGCCTATCCTTGCTCATCTTTGTGATGTCTTCTCCATCGAAAAGCACCTTGCCAGAAGTAATCTCATCCATTCCAGAGATTGCATATAGTAGAGTGGACTTTCCTGAACCTGATGGTCCCATGATTGCTACCATCTCACCCTCTTCTACCTTGAAGTTTACGTTCTTTAGTACGTTGTTCTGTCTCTTGTTTACTACATATGTCTTGCAAAGGTCCTTTGCTTCTAAAACTGCCATTATTATTTCCTCCGTAAATGTCTTATGTTTCTTTCTGTCGTGTTTTGCTTGTCGTTACTCGATGTTTGCTGTGTCACTGCTCTTTATGGTCTTTGTGTATAGAGCTGTGAGGTATGTAACGAGCAGTGTCATTAGTAAGATGATGCCAGGGTAGATTACGAAAATATTGAGAGGATTGATTAAGTAATCAATAGTCTTTGCTCCCATAATTCCGAAGACTGGTGTCATTATCAAATCGGTTGCCGGAATAGATAAGATTGCGGCTAATGTGACTGCGGCTAGAGAAACGAATCCGAGGCGAATCACGTGCCACTTGATAATGGCCTTGTCTGTAAATCCGATTGCTTTAAGGATTGCGATCTGGCTCTTTTCGTTGGAGATGAAGCTACGCTCCATGAGGATTGTTACTAGAGCTACAACGACTAGAGTGATTACGAGGAGTAGATACTGAACTACTTCGAGGGTGTCTACTACTCTTGTGCAGGATACAACGTACTCTGCTGCGTTCTCGATTGTCTGGTAGTCTGAGAAGCCGGCGATGATATCCTTGCGCGCCTCGATTTCTGCTGCGTCTGGGTCATCGTAGAAATCTATCTGCACTCCTAGAAACGAAGAGAGTCTTTGCATGTTTCTAGGCGCATCTTCATGTAGTCTTATTACTTCGCCCATCTGGTTCATTGTTTGGAAATATGCTGTGACAATGCACTCTATCCTGTCGTTTCCTGTATCGAGGATGAAGCTATCTCCGATTTCTAGACCAGTTAGATCTGATATCTGTTGAGTAATAGCAACCTCGTTAGCAGCTGCTGGCGCTACGCCTTCTAGGAATTCATAAGAGTCAAAGTTAGTGTCTATGCCTTGCGCGAAAGAATACGAGTAAGTGTTGCCTTCGAATTCAAGTGAATATTTGAAGAATAATTCTTGGCTTGCATTTCCTGGGATGCCTGCATCTTCAAGCTTTTGCTCGAATTCTGACAAGTAATTCCTAAATATTTCTTCTCCCTCTGCGCTGGATTCCAATTGCGAAATTCTTTCAAAAGAAGGACCATTATTGTCTCCGATGTATAAATCCGTTTTGGTTGCAATCGTTGATATGAGTCTGTCACTTCGCATTGTTGCTGTTGTGTTCACAAGCAGTAGCACGAACAACGTGCAAATTCCAAATGACAGCATGATAGTGATATAGCGTTTTGGATTGCTTAATACGTCGTTGAATGCCATAAAGAACTCATTGCGACCTGGGAAATTCTTGATACGAAGAACGCTTTTTTTGCTGTATCTTTCGCCTGTCTGTCCATTTCTGATGGCGTCAACTGGAGTAGAATTTCTAACCTTGCCGGTGCAGTGATATGCGTAAAGATTAATAACTAATACTACAATTACTGCTCCAATGATGTTCATTAGAAGTCCGTTGTCATTACCTATATACATCTTTCTGCTAACGGAATTCATCAGCATCCTTCCAAAAGGAATGCTTAGGAAGAATCCGAGGATGCCACCGACGATTGACATTGCCAAATACTTAATGATGTATAGACTTCTGATGCGGCGGTTCGATAGACCGATTGCCTTCATTACTCCAATCTCTCGGAACTCTTCTGAGATAGTGAAAGTAATTGTGAACTTTAGAACTACGAATGCAACGATGATGAGGCACACACTTAAGATAAGTACGACAAATGCGAGAATTATCTCCATTACATATGTTGTCTTTATAAGGCTCTTTGTTCCATCGAAAAGCACGCCGTCTATATCCGATATAGATTTTTTAATTTCTTTTGGGTCATCAGTAATGATAGAAGAAATCTGGATTTGACTTGCACAAAATTCCTCGCTTTCTTGTAGCTCATCAATTTGCTCCTCATTAAGAAGCATACGAACATTTCCCATGAAATCTGAACCAAATAGGGCGTCCTTCACATGTCCGCTTACAATCAATTCGAGCTCTATATCGCCTTCAGTGAATGTAATTATGTCGCCTTCTTCTAGGCCGTTTCTTGATATGAAGTCTCCACCAAAATATACATGGCCTGGTTCTACTTCAGTAATTTCTTCATTATTGATATCGAAGAAATTCATGTTGACTTCATCGATTGAGTGAATAATTATCGACACATTATTTGATGTTGCCTCTTCGCCAGAAGGAAGTGTGACGCGAGATACATTTGACATGTAGCCATTATCTATAGTATAGCTTTCGACTGCCTCATTGGTCTCAAGCATATCCCTAGTAGCGTCCTTGCCTGAAGTGACGAGAATATAGTCACCGATTCCAGCCTTTTCTAGATAGTAGTCTGTGCCGTTAAGGACTGTTATTACGTTATTTAGTCCGCTCGACACAAAAATCGTAGCAAGAACAACGAACATAAACAAAATTGTGTTCATCGTCTTCTTTCTTTTCAAATCGTTTCTTAGAATTCGAAGTAGCATTTTTTTACCCCTTTCTCTTGCTGTTGTCCAAATAATACAAGAGAAATTATTAAACAATCATTAAATGCCTTTTCCTATGCCTTTCTAACTACTACAACTGCCTCGAAAAGCCTCCTACAAGCCGCACCATCCTCGCTCTCGTCTTCGCATATCCTGCAATACATCTCGCCGTCCATCTTGCGCATCAGGTTCTTGCAAATATATAGACCAAGTCCGTTACCCTTCTGCTTAGTGCTGTTCGTACCACGATAGAACGAGTCAAAAAGGTTCGGCAGTTCTTCTTGTTTGAGCGTGCAACCAGTATTCGTTACCTTGATTAGCTTACAGTCTTCTTCGTCGGAGAAGGAAATTTCTATACTTCTGCCATCACCATATTTAATCGCATTCTCGATGATGTTTTGCAGCACCTCGATGAGTCGATTTTTGTCAGCAAGAAGCAGGCAATCGTCGTAGGCTTCTATCGAGAATTTGGTGTGAATAATGTCGAGCTTTTCGCTATAGAAGATGCGGATATTCTCAATTACGCTCGACAAATATTCCTCGCGCATCTCTACTTCAAGGTTAAGGAAGTCTTCACGCGACGCCTTAGTAATCTCGTCTACGTAGCGCTTGATTTCCTGCGTGCTTTTCGAGATGGCAGTGACCGCCTCGTTCTGCTTCTCCTTCGTGTCGTAAAGGCCCTCCGACAGAGCGCGTGAATATAGCTCTATCGCAGATAGCGGCGTCTTGATGTCGTGCGACAAGGACAAAATCAGCTGCTTACGGTCTCGCTGGAATTCCAGCTCCTTCTGGCGGCTATCCTCTAGCTTTTCTCTAAGCATGTCCATACCCCAGAGGAACTTCCCAAAAAACTTGTTCTTTTCCTCCTTAATTGGTGTCGCCAAATTTCCCTTCGCTAGTTCCACCGACATATTACTCATCGCTCGAAACGGCGCGAGAATTTTCCTGTCGATATATAGACCGGTGCCTATGGTAAAAAGCACCACCAAAACCAACACCACATTCGTGTACAGCCGCGAATTGTCACTTCTTATCGCCTCGTATTCCACTCTGTATAGCTCGCCACCGGAAGATATGACAACATAGTCGTTGTTGCAGTTAGCTTCTGGATCGAAGGGACTTATCGCGATTATGGTCTCGTAGTCATCTAGCAAAATCGAGTCGTAGTTTTCTTGCTCGAGCTGCTTTTCGATGCGGGAAGCCTCGACGCGATAGAGTGCGCCCTTGACAGCATTTTGCTCGTCGTACTCGAAAAGGATATTAACTGCCAAAACAGCCAATATTTCCAGTACAAAAACTACGAACATTATCCTACGAAAATTACTCAAATCTGTATCCTACTCCCCACTCGGTGATGATATGCTTTGGCTTCTTCGGATTCTCTTCAATCTTCTCGCGAAGCCACTTGATGTGCACTGTAAGAGTCTGTAGCTCGGAGTCGCTGTCGCTTCCCCATATACTCTTGAAGATGTACTCCTTCTTTAAGGTTACATTCTTGTTCTCGATAAGGAGCTTTAGCACCTCGAATTCTTTGTCAGTTAGTTCCTTCGACACCCCAGAAACGCGGAGGCTTCTACCTATTGTATCAAGCTCTATGTCACCTTCGACGATTTTCTCCTGCGCATATTTACGCTTAAAGATACCGTGAACCTTCGCGATTAGAATATCCATGTCATACGGCTTCTCGATATAGTCGTCTGCGCCAAGATATAGTCCCTTGAGTTTATCTTCCTTCTGAGTCTTTGCACTAGCAATCAGGATATGGGTATTCGATGTTTCTCGAATCTTCGAACAAATTGCGAAGCCGTCTATTCCTGGGAGCATAACATCGAGAATAACGAGCTTTGCTCCATACTTCTCATAAATATCGAGGGCCTGCTCACCGTTTGATGCAACGCTGACAACATAATTCTCGCGTCTTAGGAAATCACATAGGACGGTAGATATTTCTTTATTGTCTTCTACAATCAAAATGTCTAGCATATATTGCCCTCTACTTACATCTTAGCGACAACTCTCTTGATGTTGATTCCGTCATCAGCAAATTTCTGTTCGAACTCTGTTCTAACATTGTCCTTATCGAATTCGCTGTTATGAAGGTCATATGTAACATCCTCCAAAGTAAAACCTGTCTCCTTGAATTCTTCTAGTGAGAACTCGAACAAGTCATCGTTGTCTGTCTTAAATTCTATTTGAGATCCGTCCTTCAAAATCACGCGATACTTATTAAGGAAATCTCTGTAAGTAAGTCTTCTCTTTGGCTTGTTTCTTCTGCTCCATGGGTCGGAGAAATTAAGATATATTCTATCTATCTCATTCTCGTCAAAATAATTATCAATCAAATTCGCGTCTGCATTCAAGAAGAATAGATTAGAAATCTCTTCGTTATGTGCCTTCTCAATCGCAGCGAGAATTACGGAAGTATCTCTCTCAAGAGCAATATAAAGAACATCGGGATTCTTTACTGCCATCTCGGTGCAAAACTTGCCCTTACCACATCCAATTTCAAGCCAAATTGGAGCATCCAGCTTAGCACCACAAACCTCGCGCCACTTTCCCTTGTTCATCATTGGCATATCAAACCAACGCTCCTTGCAGCGCTCTAGTCTTTCTGGTATATGTCTCTTTGTTCTCATTCTTGCCATGGGTATTGTCCTCTAATACTTTATTTGCATGTCTATTATACTCTAATAGGCTGTTTTCGGCACTGAATATTATTCCTGCCATACCTAACCCTCGCTATCAATCAAACTAATGTCTCACAAATCCTTACTGTTTCCATAGCATCCTTGCCGTAGAAGCTGCCACCAATTTTGTCGCACACATCTTGGCTTAGAACTGCTCCACCAACAATTACTGGCACGTCAAGCTTTGCATCTTTAAGCGCCTCAATCGTCTGCTGCATATATGGAACAGTTGTCGTCATGAGTGCAGATAATCCGACAGCAATTGGCTTATGCTGCTTTACGCTATCAACAATGACGGATGCCTTTACGTCCTTGCCTAAGTCTATTACTTCGAAGCCGTAGCTTTGGAGGACAACCTTGACAATATTCTTACCGATGTCATGCACATCTGCCTCTACAGTCGCTATCAGAACTGGCCCCTTGGTAGCAGAAGAATCTGTCACAATCTTGTCCTTTATCTTATCGAAAACAAGCTTCGCACTCTCAGCAGACATCATTAGCTGTGGCAAGAAAAGCTTCTGCGCATCATAATCCTTGCCGACCTTGTCGAGAGCCGGAATAATGTGTCCTTCTACTATTGCAAGTGGCTGCTCATCGAGCTTTGAGACTGCATCGAGAGCCTTGTTTTTCTGACCCTTTACTATTGCTCTATATAAGTCACTGCCCTCTAATGAGTCAGTGGAAGAACTAGAAGAAGTAGCATCACTAGAAGCAGTGGACTTCGTCGCATTAGAAGTGGAAACGATGTCGTCTTTATGCTTTTCGATATAGGCGATAGAGCCTTCATCTAGGTTGTGCAAAACTTCGAAGGCGTCGATTGCGCTCATGAGTTCCCTGTCGAGTGGGTTTAGAATTGGCATCTTAAGGCCCTCTTGCATCGCGAGGCAGAGGAAGGTCTTGTTGATGAGTGGGCGGTTTGGCAGGCCGAATGAGACGTTACTTAGTCCAAGGCAAGTGCCAAGTCCAAGCTCGTTTGTTACGAGACCTACGCACTTTAATGTGTCGAGCACTTCCTTCTGTTGCGCGGAGGCTGTGAGCACAAGAGCGTCGATGATGATTCGCTCCTTGTTAATGCCGTAGTTTGCCGCCTCGGATACAATGCGCTTCGCGATTTCGAAGCGATCCTTACTACTGCTCGGAATTCCATTCTCGTCGAGGCACAGTCCTAAGACAACGCCGCCGTACTTTTTGACAATTGGGAGAATATCGCGAAGGACTTCCTCCTTGCCGTTTACCGAGTTGATTAGCGGCACGCCGTTATAGATTCGGCACGCTCTCTCTAGAGCCTTCGGATTAGTGCTATCAATCTGAAGCGGACAATCGACAACCTCTTGCAAAAGCAAAATCAAGTTCTCGAGCACCTCCGCCTCGTCGATTCCAGGAAGGCCTACATTCACGTCGAGAACGTGCGCTCCATTTTCTATCTGCTTCAAGGCTTCGTCGACTAGATATTCATAATTCCCTTCGAGTATGGCCGCCTTCATTTTTGGCTTGCCGGTAGGATTAAGTCTCTCACCACAAACAACGATTCTCTTATCGATTTGAACACAAGTCATTGTGCCCGTGACGCGAGTTGCCGAAGGCTTCGGCTCGAAGGAAAGCTTCCTATCTCCAAGAGCCTCAACGGTCTTTCTGATATACTCCGGTGTCGTTCCGCAGCAACCACCAAAGCCGCTAATTCCCATGTCGATCATCTTACTCATCACGAGAGAAAAATCATCTGCTGACACGTCATAATATGTCTTCTTGCCATCAAACTTCGGAAGTCCTGCGTTAGGCTGAACAAGAAGCGGCAATGTGCTGTTTGCTAATATCTCATCTACGATTGGAAGAAGCTCGTTTGGTCCGAGCGAACAGTTAATGCCCACCATGTCGACACCAAGGCCTTCAACCACCGTAAGCATCTGAAGAGGACTAGCACCAGTAAGCATCTTAAGCGAATCAGTAAAAGTCGCCGACGCGATTATTGGCAAGTCTGTATTCTCTTTTACTGCGAGAATCGCCGCCTTCATCTCATACAAATCGGACATCGTCTCAATTATAAATCCATCAACATAATCTCGCGCAATCCTAACCTGCTCAGCAAAAGCCTCAACTGCCTCCTCGAAGCCGAGGTCACCAAGAGGCTTAAGTAGCTTACCCGTAGACGCCATATCGTAAAGAATATATGCATCCCTATTCGTTCTAGAAATCGCGTTAAGCGCATTATCATATGCCGCCTTAATAATCGCCTCAAGCTCAAAGTCCCCAGTCAGATGGAACTTGTCACAGCCAAAAGTATTCATCGTAATTACCATAGAACCGGCGTCAAGATATTCACTATGAATCCTCGTAACAATCTCCGGATTAGTAATATTGAGCGACGCATCCCCAGTCGCAACTTCATATTTCTGAAGCATCGATCCAAATCCGCCGTCGAGCACCAAATATTCTTTACCGATAACCGTTCTAATGTCTTTACGCATCAATCTTTCCTCACTTTTGTGAATTTTCCCTTTTCGAAAAGCAGCATTCATAATAGCTTAAGAAGCCGCCTCCAAATAACTTACATTTCTAATCTCTATTCCTGCTACTGAACCTAGGTTTCCTAGATTAAATTCGAGGCGAGCATTGTCGTCGCTTACGCCATCCATAGTAAACTCGAATGTATATGTCTGCCAGTTAGAATCAAGCTCAATCGTCTCGTCCTCTAGGTATCTCACATAACCCGAATCCGGCGCAGTCACTGCAACGATAGCCGATCTAGCCTCATCAGCTCTCGCCTCAAAGCTAACCACATATGTATAGCCATCTCTTGCTGGCAAGCCTGCATTCACAAGCTGAATAGAATAGTCAACCGTTCCAGCATCATTTGTACTAATCGAGATACTTCCTTCCTCATTTACCATGCTGCCGTCGCCGCCTTCTGCCTCGAAGAATTCCCAATTATCATTATAGATATAATTGCCGTCCTCTTGTGGCTCAGAGAAATAATATTCTGCTTCTGGACGCTCGACATTCTCATCGTAGTAGCCGCGCTGATATACTCTTACATAGTCGACACGCATCTGACTTCTCTCGTCAAAAGGAGTAGTCTCATCTGGGTCGCCAGGCCAATTTCCACCAACAGCAACGTTCAAAATAATATAGAAATCCTTATTGAAAGGCGCAGGATATGTGCGAGGCTCAAGCCCCTCTGTTGCAGAGAACCAATCACTTGTAGAACCAATCTCGATATCATCTACAAACCAAGTAATTCTACCTGGCTCCCACTCAACTGCAAACACATGATAACTCGAAGCAAAATCCTCTCCCTCTGGCAAGGTGTATGTCACCTGATTCTGATTGTGTGGATTTCCATAATGAATAGTTCCGTGCGTTACATTTGTCTCATGTCCAACGACTTCCATGATGTCAATCTCACCAGAACGTGGCCAGCCACCATATGGCATGTCAGCTGCAGGCATCATCCAGAACGCAGGAAGGAAGCCCTGTCCCTCTGGCACCTGAATTCTCGCCTCTACTCGACCATATGTAAACTGCTGATGACGCATAGTATTTATACGACCAGACTCATATGTAACGGAACCATCTTCGCCCTCTATTCTAATTGGCTGAATAACTAATTCGCCATCTTCTACATATACGGTCTCATCAGATACCACATAAGACTGAAGCTCATTATTCACCCAACCTGGTCCATGAGTCTCATAATTCCAATTATCTGTATCAAGAGTATCTCCGTCAAAATTCTCTTCCCATACAAGCTGGTATTCTAGCATCTCCGGAGTAACTTCTATCGTAGTCTCTGGTGTAGTTTCTGGTGTCGTCTCAGGACTTGTCTCTGTAAGCTCTGCATCTTCAGAACTATGGCAGTGACAATATTGATCATGTTGCTCAAAATCAATTGTCGTAACGCTTTCTACTGGTACCTCTGGTTCCTCTGTCTTCCTTGTCGCATCACAAGAAGCGAAAGTAGCTAGACACATCGCCATCAATAATACTGCTGCAACCTTCTTCATACGGCCCTCCATCTCGAACTAATCTGTTCTTTACTTTATTTAATCATTATATTATTTTTCTTGCTTACTATTTTATATCTTTACATCATTCTACATCATTTGCGCTTGAAGAGGCACAGGCATTAAACCCAACCAAACCCGTAAGCGACTTAAATGGATGCATGATGCAATTCTCGTCAAGCTCAATTCTCTCACTAATTCCTCTTACCCTTGAGCAAGTACAGGAAAACAGTTCTCTTTGAAACTCTAGCGGCACGTCTCCATACCCAGGCGCATACCTGAACGTCTCGTTGGCTAATCCAAGCTTTGCCTGATACTGATCAGCTACCTCCTCAATATAACTACTCGCACAAGCATCAAAAATCGCACTTTCCGAACTATCCTGCTCCACGAGCTTAGCAATATGCTTATCTACACCCTCGCCAAGCGTTGCGAAAAGCAAACAAAGGCTATCCGAACCCTTTGTTCGTAATAGCCCCTGTATTGATTTATAGTTCAAATTAAGTGGCGCATCGACATAATAGAGATTTGTCTCTTTGTCGAGCTTAAGCTCTAAGAAAGTGTGGCAAACCCATGGTCTTGCGTACTTTGTAACATTGTTAAATGTACTTTCGAGCATGCAAATTTGCTCTGCGGTAGGTTCTCCCGTAAAGCCAAGATACTTAAGTGCTCTCTTGTAGCTTAGCGGGATATCCTTCTCCATTAGATTAGCTTCTCTCCTAATTCTGTACCACCAATTACATGGAAATGAACGTGGTTTACTGTCTGTCCACCATTCTTTCCACAGTTGTTGATTACTCTGAAGCCGTCTTCTAGCTTCTCTATTCTCTTCACTTCATCAATAGCCTTAACAATCTCACCAAGATATTCAGCGTTATCGTCATTTGCAGCCAAATCAGAAATATTATCAAAGTGCTTCTTTGGCACTACGAGAACATGACTTGGTGCAACAGGATTAATATCTCTGAAGCAATAAACCTTGTCATTCTCATATACACAAGTTGAAGGAATCTCCTTCGCGATTATCTTACAAAACAAGCACATAATATGCCTCCTTAATCCTCATTTCCTATCTTATCATCGTCAGACCTTATGAAAGCTGAGAAGCAATTACCTCGGAAGCCTTAACAAGAGCATCAGAAAGCTTAGATACATCCTTACCGCCTGCCTGTGCCATATCTGGACGACCACCGCCGCCACCGCCAGCAACCTTAGCAGCCTCCTTGATGATATTTCCAGCATGTGCACCCTTATCAACAGCAGACTTTGTAGCCATTGCTACAAACAAAATCTTATCTGAAGACTTAGCAGCCAAGAATACGATGCCATCAACAATCTTATCCTTAATCTGATCTGCAATCTCTCTTAGTGAAGCAGCATCATCACAGTTTACTTCAGTAACAACAGCCTTAAGTCCATTAATCTCAGTAGCCTTAGAAATAGCGTCACCAACTACATCACCAGCATTTGCCTTCTTAAGTTCAGCAATCTCCTTCTCAAGAGCCTTAATCTCAAGAGCCATAGCCTCTGCCTTACGAACTGCCTGATCCTTGTTCACCTTAAGTGCAGTAGAAACCTCACCGATAAATTCTCTATCAGACTTACTCATCTCGTAACAAGCTAGACCTGTAACAGCCTCAATACGACGAATACCAGAAGCAACACCACTTTCAGAAATAATTCTGAACTGACCTGCCTGACCACTATGTGTCAAGTGTGTACCACCGCAAAGCTCCATAGAATATGGCGCATCAAGATCACCAACAGTAACAACTCGAACCTCGTCACCATACTTCTCACCGAACAAAGCCATAGCTCCAAGCTTTCTAGCCTCGTCCTGCTTCATTACTCGAGTAACAACAGGCATATCCTGGAGAATGATCTCGTTTACCATTCTCTCGACCTTATCAATCTCTTCAGAAGTCATGCTGCTAAAGTGTGTAAAGTCAAATCTTAGTCTATCGCTAGAAACATAAGAACCGGACTGCTCAACATGGTCACCAAGAACAATTCTTAGAGCCTTCTGTAATAAGTGTGTTGTAGTATGATTTCTTGCCGTAGACAAACGAAGTGCAGCATCCGTAGCAAGTGTATATGTGTCACCAGACTTAATTGCACCCTCTTCAATCTTAAGTGTATGCAAGAACTTACCAGCTGCATCCTTCTCTACAGAAATAACTGTTGCCTTAAAGCCTTCCTTAGTAACAATACCGTTATCATTTTGCTGACCACCAGAAGTAGCATATAGACAAGACTTATCAAAAATAGCAATTACTTCGTCACCAGCAAAAGCATCAGTAGTAAGCTGTAATGCACCTTCCTCATCAGCCTTAAGAAGGTAGATTAGCTTAGCATCAGTAATAAGCTCCTCGTATCCAACAAAGCTTGTAGCGGAAGTGTCCTTAAGTAGCTCCTCTGGAAGCTCATGTCCGCCCCATGCTGTACTTGTCTTCGCCTTAGTAGCAGCACGAGCCTTATCCTTCTGCTCCTTCATGGAAGCCTTAAAGCCATCCTCATCAACTGTAAGTCCAGCCTCACTAGCAATCTCCTTAGTCAAATCAAGTGGGAATCCGTATGTATCGTGAAGCTTGAACGCATCCTCACCAGAAAGAACGGACGAACCATTCTTCTTGCACTCAGCAATCATCTGATTAAGAATCTCAGTACCAGCCTCAACTGTACGTAGGAATGCCTCTTCCTCCTTAGAGATAACTGTCATAATGTATGCTTCCTTAGATGGTAGCTCTGGATATGCATCCTTATTCTGATCAATTACAACCGAAGCAATCTCTGTAAGGAAAGTTCCATCGATTCCAAGTAGTCTACCGAATCTAGCAGCTCTTCTCATCAAACGACGGAGAACGTATCCTCTACCCTCATTAGATGGCAATACACCATCAGAAATCATCATTGTAGAAGATCTCATATGGTCAGTAATTACTCGAATTGCAACGTCATCGTCCTTATCAGCACCGTATGTCTTACCTGCCTTAGCACATACAGTATCAAGAATCTTCCTTACTGTATCTACCTCGAAAAGATTCTCTACACCCTGCATAACACAAGCGAATCTCTCAAGTCCTCCACCAGTATCGATATTCTTCTTAGCAAGTGGTGTATATGAACCGTCTTCTTCTCTATTGAACTGAGTAAATACAAGATTCCAAATCTCTACGAATCTATCGCACTCACAGCCCGGACGACAATTAGGATCACCACAGCCATGCTCAATTCCTCTATCAAAATAAATCTCGGAACAAGGGCCACATGGACCAGTACCATGCTCCCAGAAATTATCCGCCTTACCAAGACGAGTAATTCTATCAGCAGGAACTCCAACTACATCTCTCCAGATCGCAAATGCCTCATCATCCTCTTCATATACAGATGGATAAAGCTTATCTGCTGGCATCTCGAGAACTTCTGTCAAAAATTCCCACGCCCATGGAATTACTTCATTCTTAAAGTAATCACCAAAAGAGAAGTTACCAAGCATCTCAAAATATGTTCCGTGTCTAGAAGTATGTCCTACATTCTCAATATCAGGTGTTCTAATACACTTCTGACATGTAGTAACACGAAGTCTAGGTGGTGTCTGTGCTCCCGTAAAGTATGGCTTAAGTGGTGTCATACCAGCATTAATAAGAAGAATCGATGGGTCGTTCTGTGGAACGAGCGAGAATGATGGTAGTCTCAAGTGTCCCTTCGACTCGAAGAAAGTAAGATATCTTTCTCTAATTTCATTTAATCCAAGTGGCTCCATAAACAAGCTCCTTTATATATTAATAAATTTGTATTACATAAATAATTATCATTACATCACTATGCAGCAATGAGAAAAATTATAACCCCAAAGCCCCATTTGTGCAATTATTTATCCTAGCTTCTAACCTCAAAAGTAACTTCCTCGGCGGCCTTCCTAATAAACTCCTTATAGCCATCAATAATAGACTTATTCTGCTCGTCACACTTAATCTCAATAGACAAATCATTCTTATTATCAGAGATAAAAGACACAACATTAGCAATCTTCGCATAGAAGGTATTAGACTTCGTTACAGTAACATAGAATCCAATCTCAGTATATTCGTCGCCAAGATTCTCCTTAACAATCGTCTTAACAGCCAATTCTTCCTGTATGTGATTAAACGCTCTAAGTGCAAGCTTCGTATTACCCTTAAGTGTAATCAGTAAATCAATCGGATTATCCATCGACATTCCGTCAACATTATAATTAATCCTATCATTCACTAGCGAAAAGTCACACTCAACATAATCCTTCAAATCTTCAATCATGAGCTTTCTCGCCTTAGCATCATCCACAAACTGTATATTATCTACTACTCTGCTCAATCGATACTGTCTAAGAGCATTACTTAGAATCTGCTTACGAAGCTTAGGATCCTTCTTCACCTTATCAACACCGGCATCCTCAACTTGACTAACATATACATCATTATCAATTCCAAAGAAATAGTGCTTATTGTCCTGCCAGAAAAGCGCAATTGGCGATACAGTCTTCTTCTCTTCACATTGCTTAACTGGCTCACCAAGCATCTTATATCCATAAGTAAAATGAATAACAGACTTCTGCATTATCGCCTTACGAACTTCGTTAAGGACAACATTTATCTTCTTTGCCTCCTTCTTAGCAGTAGCACTTATCTTACCTCTCTTAGCCTTAGTAAAAGAGACATATTCATGCTTCCTATCAAAGTAATTAGGCCACAAATCCTTCACCTTCTCTGCAATCGATTCATCACAAATAGGTGTCGCCTGAATAGCATCAAGAATACTTCTCGCTTCATCAAGGGAAATCTCGTTAGCACGAGGAACCTTATAGTATCTACCATTGGTATTCTTAATCCAAGCAGCATCCTCATTGACCATGTCACCATCAATCTTAAGAACATAATCATTGATATTAGTGATATCTGAATAAATCGACTTACGATCAAATGTCTCACCTGTAACCTGACTTACATACTCAATAATCGAGCTCATCGTAACTGGACTTGTCTCTGGATCAATCGACGCATATTTAACTAGATAATCATAAACTGCCAAACTCTTCATCTTCGATTGTGAATGACCTGCCATACTAATACCTCCTGCACACACATATACTTGTCTACCCATGACAAATACTTCAGTTCGCACCTGTCCTATTAATCGTACATCTTTTTAACAAATAATGCAATAGCTTGTGTGCATTTCATAAGTATAAATACAATTTGGGGTCTTGGTTCAAATTTGCGCTTTTTAATTGCATGAACTCTTAATTATGCTCATCGTCTCGTGTCCACGTTTGCGTTAGAAGCTGCACGTCCATTAGATTGATGAACATATAGTATTCACCATTCTCATCTATTTTCATGCGCCTCTTTACGCCTAGTTCTTGGTCCTTCGTAGTAATTTTAATCTCGTTA
>CALEFT010000030.1 GCA_937876985.1 uncultured Clostridia bacterium
TTTCCATACTAATAGAAATACCCACACTCATAAATGAGTATGGGTATTTCTATTGGCGGAGAAGGAGGGATTCGAACCCTCGAAACCGTTTTGCGGTTTACACGATTTCCAGTCGTGCGCCCTCGACCAGGCTAGGCGACTTCTCCAAAAATGTATTATTTAACTTTGCCAAAAGATTTTACTTGCTTTATGAGGAATTGTCAACATAAAAGTCTGTATAAAAGTCAGCATCATAGAAAATATTGTGCTATAATCTCCCCATAAATAAGGAATTATAATTTATAAACTCTTATAAACGCGCGGATAACCGCGTATGCAAACACATTCTAATATGTACAGCTAAGAGCTACTAGACTATTATTTTGGGGGTCATCGATGACAAAATCTTCATATCACACTCGTTTTATTGTTTCACCAACAAGTTTCCATAAGATGGCATCAGCGTTTATCGCTAGTGTTCTTTTGACTTTGATGGCATTTTGCTTTTCGGGTTGTAGCTTCGGCGAGGATGAAGAAGAGGCTGCTATTGATGGGCTAACTTACAAGTCGGTTGTTATGGAGGTCAATGCTTTTCAAGAGGGGTATAGCCAAATGCTTGTTGAGGCGCAAGAGCCTACTAGCGAGCACGATGTGAATATCATTAGTAGCGAGGGTTATTCGCCGCTTGGTGAGGCTGCCACGGTGCGTTTTGTGGATGCGACTTCTGCGGATGGTGCGGTGTACCGTTGTGCGACTTTTGAGTTTTTTGATGCGGAAGGTTCTACTGGCGTGCGTAATCTTATTGTTGAATATATGAGTCTTGGCGAGGGGCGAATGTTTATTGCCGAGACGATTTTGCCGCGCGACGACGGAACGCCGGGCGTAGTGCATAAGTATTTTGTGAACAACAATACGCTTTATGAGATTGACGAGGAGGGCTTGCAGATAGTGGTGATTAGCGAGCCTGATACGCTTGATTTGTATCTTTCTTTCGAGGAGATAGAAGAGAATTATGGAGCGTAAAATTTCGGATTTTAAGCGCGGACTTGCGGCCGGATTTCCTATTGGACTTGGATATTTGTCGGTGTCTTTTACTTTTGGAATTATTGTAGTAAAGCTTGGTTTTGATTGGTGGATTGGAGTGCTGATTTCGCTTACAAATCTAACCTCTGCTGGTCAGCTAGCAGGCATCGAAGTTATCGGTATGTCAGGCACGGTCATCGAGATGATTCTAACTCAGCTCGTAATTAACATTCGTTATAGCCTTATGTCTATCTCCCTTTCTCAAAAAGCAGACGAGTCCGTCACGACTCCCAAGAGATTTCTGCTTGGCTTTGGCATCACGGACGAGATTTTTGCAGTCGCAATGAGCAGCGGCCCATCGTTTAGCGCGAATTATTTTGCCGGCCTCATGGTACTACCAATTATTGGCTGGACTACTGGAACGCTTCTTGGCACTATCTCGGGCACGCTTCTTCCACAGGATGCGATCAACGCGCTATCTATCGCAATTTACGGCATGTTCATCGCTATCATTGTGCCGCCGATGCGCCAGAACCGTAAAATTATCGTGGTAGTAAGCCTTGCCGCGTTTTTCTCGCTTGCTTTGCGCTATGTTCCAATTCTGAACCTTTTCCCATCTCGCTACGCAACTATCACTAGCGCAATTTTGGCAGCAGCAGTGTCGGCTATTCTTTTCCCAGCTGATGACAGCGCGTCTAATAACGACAGCGCGTCTGCTGATGACAGCGCGTCTGGCACTAAGGAGGCAGCAAATGGATAAAGACATTCTCCTCCTAATTATCACGATGGCGGTCACGACTTATCTTCTACGCATGCTCCCTTTCCAGCTCATGCGCAAAAAACTCACAAATCGCTACCTCGTGGCCTTCTTCGACTTCATTCCATATGCGGTCCTCGCAAGCATGACTGTTCCAGCGGCATTTTTCGCGACAGGCTCCGTATTCACTGCAACCGCAGGCATTTTGGTCGCACTTTTCCTCGCATACAAGGGCAAGTCCTTGACAACAGTCGCTCTTTGCGCGTCCTTGGCTGTGTTCTTGGTGCAGCTTTTCGTGTGAGACTTGACTTAAGCCTTTGTCGAAAAGCACCCTCTCCAAAAAACTTTTGAGCCCGTCTTAAAGTTATTTAAGTTGTGTTGGGGCTTGTTTCGTGGTATGATTTATAAGGTTTATTATTAAAAACTATTAAAGGAGATTTCAATATGACAAACAACAAGAAATTACTTGCTTGGGTTGACGACATTGCTAAGCTCTGTAAGCCAGATTCCATTCGTTGGATCAATGGTTCTGAAGAAGAGAAGCAGGAACTCCTCGACCTCATGGAGAAGCAGGGTATGGCTACAAAGCTCAACCCAGAGAAGCGCCCAGGTTGCTACCTTTTCCGTTCAGATGCATCTGACGTAGCACGTGTAGAGGGACGCACATACATCGCTTCCGTTTCCGAGGACGATGCAGGCCCAACAAACAACTGGATTGACCCAGTAGAACTTAAGAAGACAATGACAGGACTTTACGATGGTTGCATGAAGGGTCGTACAATGTACGTTATCCCATTCTCCATGGGTCCTATCGGTTCCCCAATCTCCAAGATTGGTGTAGAGATCACAGACTCTGCATACGTAGTAGTTAACATGGACATCATGACACGTACAGGTGATGCAGTTCTCGCAGAGCTCGGCGATGAGGGTGAGTTCATCCCATGTCTCCACTCTGTAGGTGCTCCACTTGAGGCTGGTCAGGCAGATTCTTCATGGCCATGTGCTCCAATCGAGGATAAGTACATTTCTCACTTCCCAGAGACAAAGGAGATCTGGTCATACGGTTCTGGTTACGGTGGAAACGCTCTTCTCGGTAAGAAGTGCTTCGCTCTTAGAATCGCTTCCGTTCTCGCTCGTGAAGAGGGATGGCTTGCTGAGCACATGCTCATCTTGAAGCTCACAGATCCAAACGGCAACGTTAAGCACATTTGTGGTGCTTTCCCATCTGCTTGTGGTAAGACAAACCTCGCTATGCTCGTTCCAACAATCCCAGGTTGGAAGGTAGAGACACTTGGTGACGATATCGCTTGGATGAAGTTCGCTGATGATGGACGTCTCCACGCTATCAACCCAGAGGCTGGTTTCTTTGGTGTTGCTCCAGGAACATCCATGAAGTCCAACCCTAACGCTATGCTCAGCTGCGAGAAGAACACAATCTTCACAAACTGCGCACTCACAGATGATGGTGACATTTGGTGGGAGGACATCGGATATGATGCTCCAGATCACTTGATCGATTGGACAGGTAAGGATTGGACACCAGCTTCCGAGTCTGTTGCTGCACACAAGAATGCACGTTTCACAGCTCCAGCTAAGCAGTGCCCAGTTATCGCTCCAGATTGGGAGGATCCAAACGGTGTTGCTGTTGACGCTATCCTCGTTGGTGGTCGTCGTAAGACAACAATTCCTCTCGTACACCAGAGCTTCGATTGGAACCACGGTATCTTCATGGGTTCCATCATGGGTTCTGAGATTACAGCTGCTGTTATTTCTGATAAGGTTGGACAGGTTCGTCGTGACCCATTCGCAATGCTTCCATTCATCGGATACCACGTTTGCGATTACCTACAGCACTGGCTCGACATCGGAACAATGACAGACGCAGACAAGCTTCCTAAGATTTTCTACGTTAACTGGTTCCGTAAGTCTGATGACGGCAAGTGGCTATGGCCAGGTTACGGTGACAACAGCCGTGTACTCAAGTGGGTATGTGAGCGTTGTGACGGTACAGGTGCTGCAGTTGAGACACCAATCGGTTACCTCCCAACAATCGAGGCTATCGACAGAACAGGTCTTGACGATGTAACAGATGAGGATATGAACATCCTCCTCACAGTTAACAAGGACGAGTGGCTCAACGAAGTAGAGTCCATCCGTGAGCACTACAAGAACTATGGTCCTAAGATGCCAGCTGAGCTCATTAACCAGCTCAACGCTCTTGAGGCACGTCTTAAGGCATAATTCTATTGCTAGTTAACTAATCGGTTTGTTATAGCAAATATAATGAGAGCCTCCGAAGCAATTCGGAGGCTTTTTTATTGCTCTTCATGTATTTAATTTATACACGAAGCGAGGCACTTCAAGTGCTATCAAGTGTTATAATAAATAACAATTGTAGCGATAGTTGGAAAACTATTGCCAACAAACAAAACGGAAGAATAGAAGGATAACAAAATGCAAATTCAAGTAAGACAATTCACAGCAAACGATATTGAAGATGCTATCAGCATCTGGAACGAGATTGTCCTAGAAGCGAACGCTTTTCCACAGGAAGAGTGCCTTGACAAAATAAGCGGAATCGAATTTTTCACGTCGCAGGATTATACTGGAATCGCATACGACGCAAATACTAACAAAATTGTCGGCCTATATATTCTTCATCCAAACAACATCGGCAGGTGCGGCCACATTTGTAACGCGAGCTACGCTGTCGCAAGCAACTGCCGCGGCATGCATATCGGGCAAGCCCTCGTTTGCGACTGTATGCATAAGGCGAAGGAGCTTGGCTATCGCGTGCTTCAGTTCAACGCAGTCGTCGCAACGAACGAGCCGGCACTCAAGCTCTACGAGAGACTTGGCTTTACAAAACTTGGCACTATCACAGGCGGCTTTCGCAAAAGCGACGGCTCATATGTAGACATTATCCCCCACTTTATTAGTCTCGTTTAAGACTCTCCCCTAATCGAAAAGTGTAAACAAAATATAAATTGCCCCACTATGTGGCATTTTTGATGCTTATTTGTGGTGAAATTAGTTTGAAAAATTATGTCTCGCATATTATAATATGAATGAACCTAGTGTTCAGTTTTCTCATTTCATATATCTTCCTTTTGTAAAAGCCTCATTCCCGTGAGGCTTTTCTTTTGCCATAAATTTACCAAACAGCTAGTTATCTAAAGAACGCGAACACCACATATGCGACGTACATTAGAACCATTGTAATTCCTTCGGCGCGATTGATTCGCTTGCCTGTAATTACGAATACTAGCGAGATTCCACTTACTACAAAGAGGATTAGCGCGTCTGTCAAAGAAGCGAAATTGATGCCGATTGGGTGAATTGCGGAAGACACGCTTAGGATGAGTAAAATGTTGAAGATATTAGATCCGATTACGTTTCCTACTGCTAGGCCTGTCTGCTTCTTAAGTGCAGCTACTATAGATGTAACAAGCTCTGGAAGTGATGTTCCGACTGCAACGACAGTAAGGCCAATAAGAGTCTCTGACATTCCTAGGCCGGCGGCAATTCGCTTTGCGGCATATACAACTGCCTGTCCACCACCAATTACTAGAGCTAGTCCAGCAACGATTAGAAGAGCACAAAGTGAGAGTTTTCTAGACTTGATGCTGTCGTCCTCTTCAGGATTCTTACGAGCGTCCATAATTAAGTAAACGATGTAAGCGATAAATACAAGGAGCATTCCGACTGCAATAGGTCTAGACAAATCTGCGACAACGGAAGACATCTCGATACTAGTTAGACTTCCGAGATCATTTCTCCAAATACCAACGAAAGCTACAATTGCAATAAAGATTGCACAAACCATTGAGATTGGGAAATCTCTTCTAATAATGTCCTTGTCCGAAGTAAGTGGGCTAATGCAAGCACAAACACCGAGCACTACTAGCAAATTAAAAAGGTTCGAGCCAAGCACGTTACTTAACGCGATCTCGTTTGAGCCAGTAAGCGCCGCGGTTGTACTAACAGCAAGCTCTGGCGCACTAGTACCGAACGCAACAATTGTAAGTCCGATGATTAGTCCAGAAACCTTGTAATGCTTAGCAAGCGACGAGCTGCCGTCAACAAAAATGTCAGCTCCCTTGATAAGCGCTACAAATCCAACAATCAAAATGAGAATGTCTACTATCATAATTACCTCCGAATCTTTGCAACAAAAAAGACTTCTGCTGCAATCAAAAATGCAGTAAAAGTCTCGCTTCTTACAACATATCCCGAGGCACCCAGAACGCTCTAAATCCGCGTAAACTGTCACCTGTACTGACGCTGATATGCTACACCCATCAAAATAACGAGCGCAAGCTACTCCCTAATACGAGCGAAATTATACTTGATTAAAATGGTCTTTTCAAGCACAATTTCTTACAAAAGCATACAATAATTAATTTATTCCATTCTTCACTTCACGGAGGCAGCTAATGCACATTCGCAAGGCACAAATTACAGACATCGACACTATCATGAACATATATGCACGCGCACGAAGCTTTATGGCGGAGACTAATAACCCAAATCAATGGGGACCAACCTCATGGCCGCCAAAATCCCTTATCGAGAACGACATCACAAACGGTAATTGCTATGTCTGCGTAACTGAAGAAGCGGATAAGCCGGAAGAGATTCTTGGAGTGTTCTTTTTCGAGATGGGTGTGGCAGAGAAAACCTTCGTCGAGCCATGCTACGAAGCTATTACGAACGGCTCTTGGCAAGACAATTCTCCTTACGGTGTTGTGCATCGAATCGCAACCTCTGGCGCTACAAAGGGCGTCGGCGCGTTCTGTCTAGACTGGGCCTACGAGCGCTCAGGTCACCTAAGAATCGACACGCACCCTGACAACAAGGTAATGCAGAATCTACTAGGTAAGCTCGGATTTATTTGCTGCGGCACAATTTATGTCGAGGAAGACGACTTCCCGCGCCTAGCGTTCGAGCGCGTGTCCTCATCTTTACCGAAGCGTTGATATATTAAGTAATTAGTGAAGTGGCATAAATAAAGTGGAGCCTCTAACCAGGATCGAACTGGTGACCTCATCCTTACCATGGATGCGCTCTACCTACTGAGCTATAGAGGCGTGCCACAGAAGTATAGCACATCGGCACCCTTTTGCAAATTACCTAAGCGCAAGCTAACCTACTTACTTAGCTCGAACTCCTCGTCCTTCGCGAAAAGCGTCGCATCATAGAAATGCTTAATCACATCTCTTCTTGTCACGATTCCATTGAACTGGCCGCGATCATCTGTTACCGGAATAAAATTCTGATTCATTGCGCGAAGCAAAAGCTCCTCAATAGAATCCGTGATAAGAACTGCCGGATTACGAGCTGGACTAATATCAAGTTCAGATATTCTCACTCTTTCTAGATCTTCTATGTTCACCTGTAACAAAGTAGACGCGTGTACATTCTCTTCCTGTCTTTCTTTGTTCTCGCCGCGCACGATGTACCATAGCAAATCTCCTTCGCTAATGGTTCCTACATATTTTCCATCTCTACTTAGTACAGGAATAGCTGAATAGCTATGGTGACTCATCTTCTCTAATGCTTGTCTAATTGTAAAATCATCATAAAGATATGCTACATCCGCCTTCGGATGTAAGAAAAATGCGATATTCACTTAAGTTTACCTTCTTGTTCTTAATATTATAACAGCTAAGGATAGCCCCTCTAAGAGTAGTCTTCAAGAACATCAAATCTGTGTTCTCAATAACAGGATATCTTCTCCTCGATAACGTAGCCTTCCTGCTCCTGCTGGCACAAAAAAGCTATCACCCTTCTTGAAATGCAGCTCGCGCCATACACCAGACTCATCCTTATAATAAATCGATCCGTTTCCACGAAGCACCAACAAACTAACAAAGCTTCTCTCGTCGCAGAAGTCTTCCTGCTCGCCATTCACCAAGTCGACAATGAAGAATTTGCAGCTTACTAGGTGCTTACCAAAATCGTACTCTTGCGAATTCGGAGAAGTGCGCACAACCTCGATTGCTTTGTCGAGATGTAGTTCTCTTTTCTTGCCATTTGCATCTGTTCTATCGTAATCATAGACTCGATATGTAATGCTCGAATTCTGCTGTACTTCAGCTACTAGAAGTCCCGGCCCAATGGCATGCAGTGTTCCTGCCGGAATGTAGAATACGTTACCCTTCTTTGCTGGAACCTTCTTGAGCAAATCAAGTAGCGTACCATTTGTAGCAGCCTCGCGAATCTGTTCCTTGGTCGTTTCTTCCTTGACGCCGTAGTAGATGTAACTATCCTCTTCTGCATCAAGCACATACCACATTTCCGTCTTGCCAACCTGTCCTTCATGACTTAACGCGAAAGTATTACCTGGATGTACTTGTATCGACAACGGGCTTCTTGCATCAATCAGCTTAACTAGTACCGGGAACTTATCATAGTGCTCATAGTTTGTTCCAAGCACCCACCGACCGCGCATATCTACGTATTCGTTGAGCTTCATTCCAGTATATTCGCCAGATGCAAGACTCGAGATTCCTTCTTCGTGGCACGCTAATACCCAGGCCTCTGCGAGCTTTTCGCCATCGTAGCCAATGTTGTATTCCTTTATTAATTTGTCGCCACCCCAAACTGCATTTACGCAGTGCGGTGACATTCTATATACCGGCATATGTTCTCCTCGTCACATAACTTCCTGCTATTTCTAGCTGTTATGCTCACATTCTACTTCTTCTCGGCCTCAAAAACGCATACTACATATGGCAATTTCGTGGCTTTCACCAATGCCCCTGTCGAAAAGCATCCGCCTTCAACTCGTAATTCTTGAATATTAAGAGCCAAGCGACTTTACTACCGACATCTCGAAAGGCATTATCGCTAGACCAGTCTCCGTTACAAGATTTGCCTTGCCGTAGCTAAACCATGCGTAACGCACCTTGTACGGTTGAAGGATAGTCGGACTATAAAGTGATACGCTCTTTCCATCCATATCGATGCTTGCATTACAGTCAATATATTCACCATCTGGGCCACACATCTGGAAACCGCTTTCCTCGAAGCCCTTGAACAAAAGCATATTGAAATCTCCTGCGAAGGAAATCTCTACTGCACCAACTCCGCTATTACGGATATCGATTGGGCGTGGTGACATCGCCTTAATATTTGTCTTACCATAAACATAGTGAAGCGCGAGAAGCGCAAGTCTATTAGCTGGAGTCTTCTTGTCGATTGGATGCAGATTATCAAACTCTCCGCAGTCAGTAAGAATTGCAATCCATGTATTCTCTACCTCCTGCGATACACGTAGCTGCTCTTGTCTTAGCTTTGGCCACTTGTAATCTTCGAAGCCCATAAACTTTCTATCATGGTCAATATACATTGGAAGCTGCGCATAGATAAATGGCAATTCTTCATCAAGGAAACTATTACGCCACTCCTCAATCATTGTCTTGAACACATCTCCGTAGTGGTCCGCATGCTCATTAGCATCTTCTTCTCCCTGATAGAAAATCACGCCCTTCACACCATATGGAGCAAACTTAAGAAGCATATCCTCATATAGTCCGCCAGGTCTTCTATAAGACTTCTTGCCAAATGGTGGTGGCCATGGACACTCTCCAACATATTTCTGAATGTCGTCCTGCGCAAGGTTTGGATACTTGAGAGCATATTCGTCATAGTCCTTGATCCACTTCGCCTTAGCTTGACGATATTCCTTGTCTAGCACCTCAAAATCCTTATCACTTATGCCTGCACAATTCTCTTCAAATTCTGCGAGCATCTTCTTGCCTTCTTTTGTCTTCTCAAGTGATTCTACACTCTGCCAAGAAGATACTGAAGTACCACCAGAGAAGCATCCAATAATTGCTACATGACAATCCTTGATTTCTTCTCGAATTCTCTTCATAAAATAGTAGCCAATAGCAGACATATTCTTCGCACAAGAAACGTCAACAGAAGTCCACTTGAAGTCAGCCTGTGAGCCTTCTTCTCCAGGACAGTGCACGCAGTAGTAATGAATCTTGCCATCGTATTCTGCCGCCTCAAGCTCTTCTTGAGCTCCCTCTGTCTTTTGTAGCGGCATCTCCATATTAGACTGTCCACCAGCTACCCAAACCTCGCCGATGTACACCTTCTTAATCGATACTGTGCTTCCCTTGTCGCTTACCTCGAGCGTATATGGGCCGCCAGCCTTCTGCGCCTCGAACTCGATTAGGAATCGCCTAGGAGCGTCCTTATCTTCGACCTCTTCCATCTTAGTCTTCACGCTCGTTGCTACAACCTTCTTCTTCGAGTCAAGAATACTCGCTACGATTTCTCCCTCAACCTTGTCGCAAGTACCGTGAACAAAAATAGTCTTATCTCTCTGGAGCACAGCTCCATCGCCAAAAATATCTGCCAAAACAAAGCTCATCGCCTATTACCTCATATCTTCCCCACTCGCGAAAAGCAGGTCAAAACCAAAACTTCATACTTCATTATTATATTATAATTTGTTAGAATTTATACACATAAATTTTAAACTCGGAGGCCATTCATGAAAGCCGATTCCAAAGTAATAATGCCTACTAAGACAAATGTAAACATTCTCGGAAGAAACCACGTAGATGAGGACGGCTCTATCATCTTCGCCGACACATGTGCTGGCATCGAATTTACTACGACTGCGAAGACCTTAAGCGTTGTAATTTATAACCTCTCGACAGACAAGGTTAGTCTCGAGCCATGGATAAATGTCATTATCGACGGCTATCTAGAACAGCGAATTTGTCTTGGCGCAGCAGCATCCAATAATTCTAACAGATTTGAGGTTTGTGTTTTTCGAGATAGACAAAGTTCTGAGCCAACTTGTGTAAGGATTCTACGTGAGACGCAGGCTGACTTTGCGAATAATGATGTTACCAATTTGGTAAGTTCTGGTCCTGTGAACAATTGCATCGCAATTGGAGAAATCATCTACACCTCCGATAGCGACGCACCATGCATTTATCCTACTAGCCATGCCCCTGGGCGCATGCTGTTTATTGGCGATAGTATCACATCTGGCGAGGGCTTAAATGGGCCTATATCCTTTAACGAATTTTGTTCGAGAATGTATGGCATTATGGATAATTACACGATGGCGGTTGCGAATTGTCGCGATATGCTTTTCGATGTAGTTTCACAAAGCGGCTACGGCTATTATTCGGGCTGGAACGGTGACCTTAAGCTTGCGATTCCACTCGTGATGAGAGATGAATACTTTAGCCTTGCAGCTTCTTATTCCGACATCGTGATTAACCTTGGTGCGAACGATTTTGGCGGCCTTAATGTGGACGGTAAGGTTCCTTCTGATAGCGCAGCTAAGCTTCATGCTACTGCGATTAGCTTTATAAATGGACTTCGTTCTAGCTACCCAGATGCAAGTTTCTATATCGCTTCTGGAATGGTTGGCGATGCGATTAATCCTAATATTGAGGCTATTGCAAATGAGCTTGACTTGCCGTTCATCGCGCTTGAGGCTTGCCATGATGTAGACTACGGCTCTAGGCAGCATCCTGGCCCGAAAACACACGCGAGCGCGGCTAGAAGAATCCTCGATGCAATTAGTCTCGGACAAGGAGGAAACAATTGATTCTACGAGTGCCTTCTTACTATAACAAATTTTCTTGCATAGCGGATAAGTGCCAAGATAATTGCTGTATAGGTTGGGAAATCGACATCGATTCTAAGACTATGGCAAAATACGAGTCCATTAGTGGCGAGTTTGGCGACCGCCTTAGGTCCTCTATCGCATCGACACCTGGCTGCAATTCGTTTGCAACCAAAGCAGATGGTCGCTGTCCTTTCCTTAACGAGAACAATTTATGCGACATAATTCTTACGCTTGGTGAAGAAAATATCTGCGACATTTGCACGAACCACCCTAGGTTCTTTGAATGGTTCGGCTCAATCAAAGAAGGCGGCATCGGACTATCCTGCGAAGAAGCTGCTAGACTTATTTTGTCGCGCTCCTTCTCTATCGTAGAGATAGAAATTCCAGACGAAGAAACCTTCTACCCAGAAGACGACGAGGTGTTCAACTTCTTATCAAAAGCTCGCACTCGCATCATCGAGCACCTCCAAGATAAGTCTATCTCTATCGGAAACGCACTCTACGACATCTCTTCTTACGGTAAGAAGTTAGACGACATGGTTTTTGACGGCGACCTTAATACAGACCTTATCTCTCAGCCAATTCACAAGGAAAACCTCGCGTTTACCTGCAATGTGACTAAGCTTCTTGACCGACTCCTAACACTTGAGCAGCTTGACCCTAATTGGACTAGCTTTATCAAGGAGCATTTGGCATGTGCTTCAATGAATACGGATGTGAATACGAGCGCCTGGACCTTCGGCACCGACAAGAATTACGACAGCTACCTTCGTAATCTTGCAATCTACTTCATATGGCGTTACTTCTTGAAGAGCGCATACGACTTCGACGTCCTTACCAGAATCAACCTTATGATAAACAGCGTTTGTGCTTTGGGGTACCTTTTCGAGCAGGGCAAGGACTTCTCGCTAGACTCCTGCGCGACGCTTGCGAAAAGCTTCTCCAAGGAAGTCGAATACTCCGATGTAAATGTCGATTTGCTAGGCTCCAACTAAAAACGCCAACAGGCCCAAATAAGCCCATCGGCGCTTTGCTTTTGCATCATTTCAATTTCGATTTACTTGCCACCCAAATTACGCTTCATTCCGTAAACAAACATGGATACGTCTGCGCGAGAATCAATCCTATCAATAATCGCAGTGTCGAGAATTACTCCGTCACAAAGCGGCGCGATTCTCTGCGAATCCTCACGCGACAACTCTCCGAGAGATGGAATAAGCGGAAGCTTCGTGTACTCCTTCACCTGCTCAAGTGTCGTGAGCATCGAATCAAAAGAATTCGCGAACACCTTGATGTAGCCTTGAGCATCCTTTACAATCCTTCCAATTCTCTCGCTAGTAGCCTGTTCAACTGTCGTCGACGCAATCGTGTTGATGTAGATTAGACCAGCCTTCTCTGCACTTGGAGCAAACTCGTCTCTTTCCTCATAAGGCAAATCTACGATAGTAATTCCACTAATACCAGAGTCCTTACACTTCTGCATAAAAGCATCTATTCCGCGAGAATAAACAGTATTCGCATAACAAATCAATGTTATTGGAAGCGCAATATTACGCTTCGTTCTAAGGCGACTAACCATCTCAAGCACACCATCTGGACTAATATCATTTTGCAATGCCTTCGCGCAGGCTGTCTGCACAATAGGATCCTCGGCAGTCGGATCAGAGAACGGAATCGCAAGCTCAATCGCATTGATTCCACTTTCTACAAACTTCACAATAAGTGACTCCGTATAATCAAGCGTTGGATATCCAGCCACGATATATGGCACAATATTCTTCTCAAAGAAAGCAAAAGAATATGCATTCGTAAGCGCACTATTTCCAGAAGCAGTCGCAATCATGCTCGTAAAGCTTCCAATATCGTTAGACTCCTCGCGCTTTTCTTCCTGTCTCGCCTTGTTCTCTTCCAAAGACTTATTAACGCGCTCCTTAGCATCGTCAACAGCCTTCTGCTCTTGCCCTGAGAGCTCCTTATTCGCAAAAGTCACCGCAAGACCCGTCGCACCCATAATGCCTACAATGTCTTCCTCTTCCTTCTTTACCTCATTCGGACGAGGCGCCGCAATCTTACTTAGCGAACCAATTGGCTCCGGCATATAAATCGCATTCTTAAAACTCGACTTCCCCATAGAAGCACCAGCAGAACCCTGCGCCTGCGCCCCATTAGCTTCATCCTTGCCATCCTTAGCCTTCGCATTCGCATTCGCGTTCGCGCTCGCATCATTCTTCTTCGACAAATCGTCCGGGTACGTCACCCTACTCATAAAATCAGAAAACTTACTCATGTAAATCCTCCCCTCTGTAGCGTGCGATAGCCGCAACGTCCTTGTCTCCGCGTCCAGAAATCGTAACCACGATAATCTTGTCCTTGTCAAGCGTCGGCGCAAGTCTTCTCGCAAAAGCCACCGCGTGCGACGACTCAATAGCAGGAATGATTCCCTCTACTCTCGACAAATACTCAAAAGCCTCAACCGCCTCCGTGTCCGTAACAGGAACATAATCCGCCCTGCCCCTCTCGAAAAGCATCGCATGCTCAGGACCAACACCCGGATAATCAAGTCCAGCCGAAATCGAATATACTGGCGCAATCTGTCCATTCTCATCCTGACAGAAATACGACTTCATGCCATGGAAAATACCAACACTACCAGTCGTAATAGTGGCAGCTGTCTCCTTTGTCTCCGGCCCCTTACCAGCCGCCTCACATCCGATTAGCTGCACCTCCTCATCATCGATAAAATGATAGAACGAACCAATCGCATTACTACCACCACCAACGCAAGCCATTACCACATCAGGAAGACGACCCTCCGCCTTCATTATCTGTGACTTAATCTCTTTAGAAATTACTGCCTGAAAATCTCTAACAATAGTCGGAAACGGATGTGGACCCATAACGGAACCAAGACAATAGTGTGTATCCTCAATATTCTTACACCAATAACCAAAAGCCTCTGACACAGCATCCTTAAGCGTAGCCGTACCAGACTTAACTACATGCACACTTGCACCAAGAAGCTTCATTCGATACACATTAAGTGCCTGTCTAATTGTATCCTCTTCTCCCATGAAAATCTCAGCTTCCATATCAAGAAGTGCTGCAGCCGTTGCAGTTGCAACACCATGCTGACCAGCACCAGTCTCAGCAATTAGCTTCTTCTTACCCATCTTCTTAGCAAGCAAAGCCTGTCCAAGAACATTATTAATCTTATGTGAGCCCGTGTGATTAAGGTCTTCACGCTTCAAATAAATCTTCGCGCCACCCAAGTCCTCTGTCATCTTCTTAGCAAAATATAGCTCACTTGGTCTACCAGCATACGTGTCTAGTAGTTTCTTGAGTTCTGCTTGGAATTTCTTATCCTTAGAATACTTCTCGTATGCCTCCTCAAGCTCAAGCAACGCATTCATTAACATCTCAGGAACATACTGTCCGCCAAAATTGTCGAATCTACCCTTAGGGCCGTTATCTATAACCGCCATCTTAGCTGTTTTCTTAGGTTTTTCTGTTGAATTTTTTGATGAAATATCACTCATATCGATTGTCCTCATAAGCTCAAATCAGTAACTATGAGTATATCACAAACACCATCTCATAATCACTAACAATTCTTCTTGACTTTTATTATAGAAAGGACTTTTTACGTCCATTGTGAGATAGAATTTGATAGGTTCCATACTAATTAGGCACAAACGCTTCCGTCAACAGTTTTGTCAACAAAAACAGGTCAATATGTTGACAGATTTGTTGACAAATATAGGCTAGACTTTTATCAGCAGATAGTTCAC
>CALEFT010000031.1 GCA_937876985.1 uncultured Clostridia bacterium
CAACAAATCTGTCAACAGATTAGCCCATTTTTGTTGACAAAACTGTTGACGGAAGTCCTGTTCAGCAAGAAGTTCATAAAAAAGGGGCTTCCTGGGTGAACTTCCTGCTAATAAATAACTTGCCATAATAGAACCAGTTTTTCCCTGCAACAATCAACCAACGATACAAAAACACCCGCTCAACCAATAGGGAAGAACGGGTGCTTATTTTGTCTTGTATAATTCTTAGTAGTAGAACGCGAAAGTTATTTTGTCTCCATTAGTCCACTTGAAGTAGAGGCCTTGGAATTCTCCAGGGTGGAGAGTTGATACCTTGTGTGGGTCATTGCATGAGCCCTTGATGAATGGCTCTGGATCAGCTACGTCGAAGCTCTTGTCGAAGAAAGAGATGAGTTCTTGTCCATTTAACCCAACGTGTGCGTTCTTGCAATCGTCTGGTACTAATACATCTAATCTGAAATTCGCGTCCTCTTCCATCTCGAAAAGGAACTCAACGACCTTGCGCTCGTTTGTATCCTTCACAAGAGTTCTGTGAAGCAAAACCTTATGTCCATCAATCTCAAAACGATAGATTGCATCGTCATAATCGCAAACACAGATGCCGCTAAACATATCTCCGCAGATTAGTGCATTGTCAATATACTTTGTCATACTTCCTCCAATTATGAAGAGAATTAAAACTTAGTAACCCAGCCGAATGTATCTTCAACCTTACCAGACTGAATTCCAGTAATTGTGTCATAGAACTTCTGTGTAAGAGGTCCAATCTCACCATTGTTGATGTGGATTACTTCGTCTTCGTAGCGGAGCTCTCCAACAGGGGAAACTACTGCAGCTGTACCACAGCCGAAGCACTCCTGCATGGAGCCGTCCTTGCCAGCTGCCATAATCTCGTCAATGGAGATTCTGCGCTCTTCTACCTCGAGACCAAGTGACTTTGCGATCTCGATGCAAGAACGACGTGTGATTCCTGGGAGGATGGAGCCGTTAAGCATTGGAGTAACGAGCTTGTTGTTGATAACGAACATGATGTTCATAGCGCCAACTTCTTCGATGTACTTTTGCTCAACACCATCAAGCCACAATACCTGCTCATAGCCCTTGTCGTGTGCGATTGTCTGAGCAACGAGTGAGCAAGCGTAGTTACCGGAGCACTTTGTAAATCCAGTACCACCACGAACTGCACGAACATATGTGTCCTCTACGTAAATCTTAACTGGTGAAATGCCATGTGCATAGTAAGCACCAGAAGGTGAGAGGAGAATAAAGAACTTGTATGTGTCGGATGGACGAACACCGAGGAATGGGTCTGTAGCAATTACGAATGGACGAATATAAAGTGACTCACCCTTTCCAGATGGAATCCAATCTTTCTCGATGTTAACGAGAGTCTTTAGTGCATGTACGCAGAAGTCTACGTCTACCTCTGGAATAACGAGACGCTCGTTAGACTTGTTCATTCTCTCGAAGTTACAAGCTGGACGGAAGAGGTTAATTGTGCCATCTTCGCACTTGTATGCCTTAAGGCCCTCGAATACTGCCTGACCATAGTGGAATACCATTGCAGCAGGATCAATCTCGAAAGGCGCATATGGCTCAATTCTTGGGTTAATCCAACCTTCTCCACGAACATAGTCCATAACGAACATGTGGTCTGTAAATTTTCTACCAAAAGCTAATGGCTCACCAGCAACTGGCTTTGCCTTAGGTGTCTCTGTCAAAGTAATTTTGATCTCAGGAAACATATATAAACCCTCCATTTTTTGTATACTTGGCACATTATAACCCTTTTTAGAATAAATAACATCTCATTTTTATACTCTTTTATTAACGGATATTAACTAAAAAAGGCACTATTTGTGCTTGTTTTGTATTGCATTGTGGCTAGCAAAATATGTATAATAGCTGAAAAGTGTAACAAATGATACAGAATTACAAGAGCCCAATGAAGCCACTTTAGCAAAAGAGGCAAATAAGACAAACGAGGTCATATATGGCAGGCTATAAATTAGAAACACATCTACACACAAGTGAATCCTCTAAGTGTGCAATCTCGAATGCAGCATTGCAGGTGGATTTTTATAAGATGCTTGGGTATGATGGTGCGATAATTACGGACCATTTTATTACTGGAAATACAGCGGTGGATAGAAGCTTACCATGGGAAGTTCAGATAGAGCATTTCTATCGTGGCTTCGAGAATGCAAGAAAGCGCGGAGACGAGATTGGCTTTGATGTTTACGAGGGACTCGAGTATAACTACAAGGGCACAGAGTTTCTGGTTCTTAATCTTCCACGAGAGTTTTGGTATAAGAATGAACGTGTTTGTGATATGCATCCAAGCGAATTTATTCCGCTATTTCAGCAAGCGGGGGCATTCGTGATTCAGGCACATCCTTATCGACAGGCGCCTTATATTGAAGAGATTAGGCTTTTCGAGGGGGAGGTAGACGCGATAGAGGTTTTCAATTTGGCAAATAGTGAGATGGCAAATAGTAGGGCGCTAGAGCTTGCGATTAGAAGCAAAAAGCCTATGACGGCTGGCTCGGATTGTCATGAGTCGGTGGGCAGGAAGGCTGGAGCCGGGGTGCTTTTGTCAAGAAGGCCGGAAGGTTTGGGCGAGATTGTCGACATGATTAAGGGAGGTAGCACAAATGTGTTCAGAAGTCTTAAAGAGATTTGATTCGCATATTCATGGAGCCTTTGGTGTGGGCGTATCTGATGCTGATGTAGAAGGAATTGTTCTGATGAGCAGGGAGCTTTATAAGCGTGGAATTGATGCGTTTTGTCCTACTACGATGACGATTCCGGCAGAGCAGATTTGGAAGGTTTGTGAGGCTGTAGCTAGGGCCAAAGAAATCCTAGAGCAGTCGGACGATAAGCATGCGACAATCGCAGGAATTCACTTGGAGGGGCCGTTCCTTAGCCCAGAATATGCCAAGGTTCAGTCAAGCTCGTGCATTATCTCGCCTAGGGACGGAATAAAGCTTGTGGAAGAGCTAGCATCTAAGTATGGCGATTTGATCAAAATTGTCGGCGTCGCACCTGAGATGGAGGGCGGACTAGAGTTTGTATCCGAGATAAGTCAAATGAGCATCTGCGTCTCACTAGCTCACACTGGTGCATCTTATGAGCTTTCTCGAAAAGCTTTCGATCAAGGCGCACGAAGCGTTACTCATGTTCTTAATGCAATGCGACCTTTTGATAAGAGAGAGCCTGGGGTTCTTGGTGCTGCAATTGACGACCCACGTGTATATGTGGAAGTGATTTGCGACGGACATCACATTCATAGAACTATGTTGAAGACGATTTTTTCTATGATAAATAGCGATAGGCTTGTTGTGATTTCCGATTCGATGCGCGGTGCCTTTATGCCTGACGGCGATTATATGCTCGGTGATGTTCTTGTTAGCTGCAAAAATGGTCGCACTTATTTTGGCGAGGGTGGAAATCTAGCTGGTTCCATTAGCTGCCTTCCAGAAGAGCAGAAAGTGCTTCAGGGTATTCAAATTCCAAGTGAGATTATTTCAAAAGCTATGTGGGACAACCCATGGGCGCGTATCGGTATTTTACAAAACTAATGCGGTGAGGATAGAAAAATGGAGAATAGATACAAAACTTTGGACGGACTGATTAATGAGAAGTCTTGCGGAAATATGATTTGCAAGTCGGCCTTTTTTGACGGCTTAGATTGTGCTAGCTTTCATGAGCTATGCAAAAGCTCTCGAATGAAGTCATATGAGAAGGGTGAGATTGTTGCATCCGACGGCGATTCTTGTAATGCAATCGGAATCATTGGCAAAGGTCAGATTGCAATGCAAAAAATCACGTCTGGCGGCGATTATGCGACGATTGCTCTCTTATCTGATGGAGATTTCTTTGGCGAAGACACGCTTTATAGCTCAAACAGCAAGTACAGCTGCACACTTGAAGCAATGACTCCATGCCATGTCCAGTTTATCTCGAAGGAAGCCCTCAATAACATGATGCAAGTGTCTCCAGTAATAAAGGACAATTATCTTAGAATTTTGTCTGACCGCGTGCTCACACAAAATCGAAGAATAGAACTTCTCTCACAGAAGACCCTTCGCGAAAAGATAGCATACTATTTAATTGACTTATATAACAATGAGATGGGTCAAGAGGATAAGTCTTTTGTTACAAAGCAAAACTATTGTGACGGCTGTCAGGATTGTAAGTCGTGCAAATATCCGCATATTTCACGCAAGGTGACACTACCAGTATCGAAGGAAGTTGTGGCAAAATATTTGGCGATGCCGAGACCTTCCTTTTCGAGAGAGCTTATTTCTATGGAGAAGGACGGACTTATTAAGGTCAAGGGCAGAGAGATTATGCTGTGTGATGTGGCCAGACTTGAGATGGAAATTGTTGAGGGCTTGAACAACAACTAACTTTATCGACACTGTTTTGATGTGATATAATTAATAATTGCATAGAATGCTATAATAAATTTGAGAGGAGTAATCTAGTGGGAAGTTCAGATATCATTAGTCAGATTGGAAGTTTCTTTGCTGAGCTGTATCAGAGCTTAAGTAGTGGACTACTCTTCTTTGGTAGTACACTTGATTTTGTTCGTGCTTGCTGCGATATTATTCTTGTTACTATTATTTGTTATGGCGTTTTCTTGTTTCTAAGACATAGTAGAGCTTGGCAGTTAATTAAGGGTATTATATTTATTTATGCATTTGTTTTGCTATGCGGCTTGTTTGGACTTGAGATTATTGGTTTCTTATTTAGTCGTTTCCTTTATATCTTCGCGATTCTGTTTGTTGTAGTTTTCCAGCCAGAATTAAGAAGAGCGTTTGAGACAGTAGGTCTTAAGTCGTTTACTTCCTTACATTCCTTATTCTCTACTAACGAAGTAGAAGACAAGGCGGCGCTTTCTTCTTTTATTAACGAGGTTTGCTTAGCTTGTAAGGAGATGGCGAGAACAAGAACTGGAGCTCTTATTCTTATTGAGAGAACTAGTAGATTAGATGAGCTACTTACACAAGAGAATGTAGTTAGATTCGATTCGACAGTATCTAATTCTGTTTTGCAGAGTATTTTCTATAATGGTTCTCCGATGCATGATGGTGGAGTATTAATTCGTAATGGTCGAATTATTGCTGCTAGATGTCATGTGCCTCTTTCACAGACAATGTTCTCTCTTACGAGAACTGGAACTCGTCATAGAGCTGCAGTTGGCGCAAGTGAGATGGGTGATACAGTTGCTGTTTGTATTAGCGAAGAGAGAGGCAAGGTATCTATTGCCGTTAATGGTCACTTGTATGAGATGAAGGACGAGACAGAACTTGAAGCAAATCTATCTTATCTATTAGGTCTTACAATTCCAACTAATAATAAGAGTGTTCTTTCTATTAGTAAAATTGCAAACAAGGCCAAGAAGGTAAGTAGGAAGAATAAGAAGACAGTAAATGCTAATACTAATGCTGATAATGTAGTAACTGAAGACATTGCGAACGCGCCTAATGTAGCACTTAAGATTGATAAGAATATCGTTACTTCTGAAGCAAAATCTAAGAAGAAGAGAAAGCGTGATAGAGTCAATTTTGCTGAGAATGCGCTCTTGCTTCTATGTTCATTCTTAGTAGCAGTAGGCTTGTGGGTTTATATTCAGATTGATAACAACCCAGTAGTAGAAACCAAGGTAGAGGTTCCTATTACATATAATGAGAATAGTCTTGAATCTGGACTAGATGTGTCTTATCCAGTAGCAAGTGTTGAAATAGCAATCGTAGGTAGACAGAATATGATTACAAGCCTTGATAGTAGTGATATTGTTGCTTCTATTGATTTTTCTAGTGTAAATCAATCTGGTGTGTATGAATTGCCTGTAAATATCAGCTCTGCGGACACTGATGTGTATTTCAGAGTTGAGCAACAATTGCCAGAGACTATTTCTGTAACGGTTTATTCTGCTACGCAGAGTTAAATCTACAGAGTTTTGATTTTTATTATTGGAGGTAATAATATGGCTAGACTATTTGGTACTGACGGTGTTAGAGGTATTGCAAGTAAGGCTTTGACAGCACAGCTAGCATATAAGCTAGGTTTTGCAGGAGCTCTTGTATTAGCAAAGTCCCATTCTTCTAATACAAAGCCAGTTATTCTTATTGGTATGGATACTAGAATATCCTGTAATATGCTTGAGGCAGCACTTATTAGTGGTATTTGCTCTGCAGGAGCAGATGTAATCCAAGTAGGTGTAATTCCAACACCAGGTGTTGCATATTTGACACGTAAATATAAGTGCGATGCAGGTGTAATGATTTCTGCTTCACATAATTCGTTTGAATATAACGGCATCAAATTCTTCTCGAAGGATGGCTTCAAGCTACCTGATAGTGTAGAAGATGAGATTGAGGAAATTATTAATAAGTTTGACGAGATGGATTTCGATTTGCCAATTGGCGAGAAGATTGGTAAGACTACATATAATTCCAAAGCTTCGCACAATTATATTGAGCACCTTAAAAGAAGAATGAGTGTAGACATTACTGATATGAAGATTGTAATCGATTGTGCAAACGGTGCTTCATCTGCTTATGCAAGCACATTATTCTCTGATCTAGGTGCAGATGTTACTGTTCTTGCAAATAGCCCAGACGGAATCAACATTAACAAGGATTGTGGTTCTACACATATGGGTAATTTGTGCAAGAAGGTTGTCGAGTTTGGAGCAGATATGGGTTTCGCATTCGATGGTGATGCAGATAGATTCTTGGCCGTAGATAAGTTCGGAAATATTGTTGACGGTGATGTAATTATGTCAATTATTGCCAATGACATGAAGGCTCATGGTGAGCTTAAGAAGAATACATTAGTAGTTACTGTAATGAGTAACCTTGGCGTTTCTATTATGGCTAAGGAAACAGGTCTCGAATTAGCAAAAACTAAGGTTGGAGACAGATATGTTCTTGAAGAAATGCTTAAGTGTGGATATAACCTCGGTGGAGAGCAAAGCGGTCATGTGATTTTGCTAGACCACTCTACAACGGGTGATGGAATGCTCACAGCTCTTGCTCTACTTAAGGCACTATCTCGTTCTAAGAAATCACTTGATGAAGCAGCAAAGATAGTTACAATTCTTCCACAGGTACTACTTCCTGCATATGTTAAGGATCAGGACAAGGAAAATGCAATTAACTCAGAACTTCTCAAGGCGAAGATTGCAAAGTTTGAAGCAGAGCTTGGAGAAACTGGTCGAATTCTTGTAAGAGCATCCGGTACAGAGCCACAGATTCGTGTAATGCTCGAAGGTCAAGACATAGATCAAATTACAGATATGGCTAAGAAACTAGTTGCAGTAATTAATTCTGAATATCAAGCATAATAATAGGCTGTCACATTTATGTGGCAGCTTTCTTAAAAAGGAGAAACCAAAATGAACACAGAAATGCTAAAGACAAATGAACTACTAGACCTATCACATACAATTGCCGCTGACTTAATTAGTAAGTTTGAATATCCATGGCAGGCCCTTCCAGAAATCGGCGACTTTATTAAGGCAATAGGTCCAACATTAAGTCAAGACGAATATGAGTACAGAGAGCCAGATATTTGGATTCATAAGAGTGCTAATGTATATCCATCTGCATATATTACTGGTCCAGCAATTATTGGTCCGAAGGCAGAAATCAGACATTGCGCATTCATTCGCGGTAAGGCAATCGTAGGTGAGAACGCAGTTGTCGGAAACTCTACTGAGCTTAAGAATGTAGTGCTTTTCGATAATGTTCAGGTGCCACACTATAATTATGTAGGAGACTCAATCTTGGGCTACAAGGCTCATCTTGGAGCAGGCGCAATTACTTCTAACGTGAAAAGCGACAAGCTAAACACAGTCGTGAAGTTTAATGGCGGCACTATCGAGACGGGCATGAAGAAGTTTGGCGCGATTGTTGGCGATAACGTAGAGGTTGGCTGCGGAAGTGTGCTAAATCCAGCATCAGTAATTGGTCGCAACACTAATATTTATCCGCTTTCAATGGTTAGAGGTTATGTCGAAGCTAATTCAATTTACAAGAAGGCTGGAGAGATTGCACAGAAGAATTAATTAGTTTTTCGCGTTTTGTGGGATTAGATTTGTTGAAAAATTATGGCAAGTTATTTATCAGCAGAAAGCTCACCCAGGAAGCCCTGTTTTGATGAACTTCTTGCTGAACTAGGGGTTATCAGCATTTTTTCAACCGTTCTATCTACCAGAAGAAGTATGCGTGCAGTGCTAGCGTAAGAGTTAGAGTTTTTGCTAATCCCATAAAAAGGCGAAGATGCGAAAATGTATCTGGTTTTTTGTTGTTTTCACTTGACATTGAAGTGGAATAATTCCTATAATATCTAGTCAGTTTATGCTTAGGGGTACTATGCCCTTTGGCTAGACAAATACTAAGATTCAAGGTGAAGACTATGTACAACAAAGTTTCTAAGGACATGAATTTTGTCGACAGAGAGAACGAAGTTCTAAAGTTTTGGAAAGAAAATGACATTTACAAGAAGTCAATCAGAGAGCAGAAGGATGGAGTTCCTACTTTTACTCTTTATGATGGACCTCCAACGGCAAATGGTATGCCACATATAGGTCATATTAAGACTAGAGTAATCAAGGATGTAATTCCAAGATTCCATGCTATGAAGGGACAGAACGTAGCTTTCAAGGCTGGTTGGGACACACATGGTCTTCCAGTTGAGCTTGAAGTTGAGAAGCTTCTTGGCATTAACGGTAAGCCGCAGATTGAGGATTATGGTGTAGAGCCATTTATCGCTAAGTGTAAGGAATCCGTTTGGAAGTATAAGGATGAGTGGGAGCAGATGAGTGATCGTGTTGGTTTCTGGGCTGACATGGAGCATCCTTATGTTACTTATGACAATAATTACATCGAGTCTGAATGGTGGGCACTTAAGTCTATCTGGGACAAGGGTTTGCTTTATAAGGGACACAAGATTGTTCCATATTGCCCACGTTGTGGTACTGCACTTTCTAGCCATGAGGTTGCTCAGGGTTATAAGTTAGTTAAGGAGAATTCCGTATTCGTAAGATTTAAGGTTCAGGACAAGGAGAATACATATCTTGCTGCTTGGACAACTACACCTTGGACACTTCCATCTAACGTTGCACTTTGCGTTAGCCCAACTGATGAATATGCATTGATTAAGGTTGGCACAGATCTAGATGGTAGTGAGAGAGAAGTATATTACTACATGGCTCTTTGTCTTGTAGAGACGCTTTTCGCTGAGGGAACATTCGAAGTAATTGAGACAATGAAGGGTAATGACCTCGTTGGTATTAAGTATGAGCCACTTCTTCCATATGCTAATGAGGAACTAGCAAAGCTTAAGAAGAACTCACATTACGTTGTTGCTGATAATTATGTAACAATGAGTGATGGTACTGGTATCGTTCATATTGCTCCTGCTTTTGGTGAGGATGACGCAAGAGTAGGTAGAACTAATGATCTTCCATTCGTACAGCTTGTAAATGAAGATGGTACATTGCCAGAGGTTTGTGGAGAGGTTGCATCTATGTTTGTTAAGGATGCTGACCCAATCATCATCAAGCTTTTGAATCAGGAGGCAAAGCTTCTTAAGAAGATGCCTTATGAGCACGATTATCCATTCTGCTGGAGATGTGATACTCCACTTATTTACTATGCAAGATCTTCTTGGTTTATCGAGATGAGCAAGATGAGAGACCAGCTTCTTGAGTCAAATAGAATGGTTAATTGGTACCCAGAGTCTATTAGAGATGGTCGTATGGGAGACTTCCTTGAGAACGTAATTGACTGGGGTATTTCTCGTGAGAGATATTGGGGTACACCACTTCCAGTTTGGGAGTGTGAGTGTGGACATAGACATTGTATTGGTTCTATTGAGGAACTTAAGTCCATGTCTAATGACTGTCCAGATGATATCGAGCTACACAAGCCATATGTTGATAATGTACACATTAAGTGTGACAAGTGTGGCGGAACGATGACTAGAGTATCAGAGGTTATCGACTGCTGGTTCGACTCTGGTGCAATGCCATTTGCTCAGTATCACTATCCATTTGAGAATAAGGAATTCTTCGATTCTCACTATCCATGTGACTTTATTTCTGAGGCACTTGACCAGACACGTGGTTGGTTCTATTCCTTGATTGCTATTTCTACTGTTCTATTTGGAAGAGCTCCATTTAAGAACTGTATCGTAATGGGTCTTGTTCAGGATGAGAATGGTATCAAGATGAGTAAGCATAAGGGTAACGTAGTAAACCCATGGGATATTCTTAATAACCAGGGTGCTGACGCTGCTAGATGGTATTTCTATTCTGCAAATGCTCCATGGCTTCCATCTCGTTTCTCTGATAGAACAGTTAAGGAAGGCGTATCTAAGTTCATGGGTACAGTATGGAACACATACGCATTCTATGTAATGTACGCTGATATTGATAACTTTAATCCAAATGACTATGAACTTAACGTTGATAGTCTATGTGCTATGGATAAGTGGATTTTGTCTAGATACAATTCTCTTGTTAAGGTAATTGATAGCAAGATGGAGTCTTACGATATTACTACTGCTGCTAGAAAGCTTCAGGAGTTCACAGATGAACTTTCTAACTGGTATGTTCGTCGTTGCCGTGACAGATTCTGGGCAGGAGAGATGGTAAAGGATAAGGTAGATGCATTCATGACACTTTACACAGTGCTTGAGTCATTTACTAGACTTATTGCTCCATTTGTTCCATTTATGGCAGAGTCTATCTATCAGAACATTGTAAGAAGCGTAAACAAGGATGCTCCACTTTCTGTACATATGTGTGATTATCCAGTAGCTAACGAGGCTTTGATTGATGAGAAGCTTGAGGAGAGCATGGATATCGTTCAGCAGGTAGTTGTACTTGGTAGAAGTGCAAGAGCAGCAGCTTCCATTAAGAACAGACAGCCTCTAGCCGATGTATATGTTGTTGCTGATGCTAAGCTTGATGACGAATATGGTCAGATTGTATGCGAGGAGCTTAATGTAATGAACATTACATGCCTCGAGGATGCTTCTTCTCTAGTAGATTACAAGTTTAAGCCACAGCTTAGAACTTGCGGACGTAAGTTTGGTCCAAAGCTTAACAGTGCTAAGGAGGTTATCGCTAATCTCCCAGGTAAGGAAACATATCAGGCACTTAAGGCTGGCCCAATTACAATTACTGTAGATGGTGAGAATTTCGAGATGGTTGAGGAGGACTTCCTAGTAGAGACTATCCAGCCAGAAGGTCTATCTACTCAGTCTGATAAGGGAATCACTGTTTCCTTGAGCACGGTTCTTAACGACGAGCTTATTGAGGCAGGCTTTGTAAGAGAGATGATTTCCAAGATTCAGACACTTCGTAAGGAGACTGGACTTGAGGTTACTGACAGAATTGTTCTTGCTTATAACGGCAACGACAAGCTTTCTTCCATTATCGAAAAGAACAAGCAGTTAATCGCTTCTGACGTTCTCGCTAATGACATTGTAGATATGGCTTGTGAAGGTGCAGTTGAGCGTGATATCAATGGCGAGAAGATTATGCTTAAGGTAACTAAGGCATAAAGTGTTAGAGAAAAAATCTATCTGAAATGTTATGGGTGTATAAAGTAAGGCTATGAAACGGAGGTATAAGATATGTTGATTAATATTTTCAGATCAGGCATGTCCATGAAGGAAATATTGCTATCTGCTATTATCATGTTCATTGCTTTGACTGTATCGTTTGCTGTACATGAGTTTGCACATGCTTTTGTTGCATATAAGTTTGGCGACGATACACCTTATAACATGGGTAGAGTTACGCTTAATCCATTGGCCCATGTTGATCCGATGGGAACGGTTATGCTTTTGCTTTTCGGATTTGGCTGGGGAAAGCCAGTTCCTGTAAATGCTAGCAGGTTCAACAAGCTCAAGAGCAAAAGAGCGATGAGGATACTTGTCGACTTGGCAGGTGTTATTGCAAATCTCTTGCTTGCTTTAGTTGCTTCGTTGATACTTGGAAGCGTGTTTGGAATTGTTGGGCTTAGAAGTACGCCAGTTATCTCGTTTTTTTCAGGATTGCTTAGCTACATAATAGATTTCTCAATTTTGCTCATGGCATTTAATCTGATACCTATTCCACCTCTTGATGGCTCTAGAGTGTTAGATGAGATTATTCCAACAAAATGGAAGTTCTCGAACGGATATATGACATTTAAGCGTAATGCGCCACAGATTTTTATGATGTTAATCTTCGCGGATATGATATTTGATATTGGTATTATCTCGTCGTTCATTAATCTTATTCGTGTTCCGGTTGTTTTTGTCTGCAATTACTTAATTGCTGTTATGATTCAAATACTATAAAACTAATTTATCTTCGGAGGGAAGTATGACAAAGAAAATAATTGTTTCAGGCTCTAGACCAACAGGTAATATTCACCTAGGAAATTATTTTGGTGCTATTGCTAATTGGGTAAATCTTCAGGAGGAGTATGACTGTAATTTCTTTATTGCAGACTGGCATGCTCTTACAACTGGATATGCTGAAACAGAGGTTCTTCGTAAGAATACTTTAGGACTTGCTGCGGATTATATTGCTTCTGGACTTGATCCAAAGAAGTGCGTTATTTTCCAGCAGTCAGCGGTTAAGGAGCATGCAGAATTGTTCTTGCTTCTTGCTATGAATACTCCACTTTCTTGGCTTGAGCGTTGTCCAACATATAAGGACATGATTGCTAATATGAAGGAGAAGGATATCACAACATATGGCTTCCTTGGCTATCCTGCACTTATGGCAGCAGATATTCTTCTATATAAGTCTGACTTGGTACCAGTTGGTGAGGACCAGACTCCACATCTTGAGCTTGCTAGAGAGATGTGCAGAAGATTTAACTTCATCTATGGTAAGCAGGTATTTACTGAGCCAGAGCCAATTTTCACAAAGGCGAAGGTTCTTCCAGGTACAGATGGTCGTAAGATGAGTAAGAGTTACGGTAATACAATTGCGCTTTCTGATACACCAGATGAGGTTAATAAGAAGGTACGAGGAATGATTACAGATACTTCAAGAATTCGTAAGGACGACCCTGGTCACCCAGATGTTTGTTCTGTATATGCATTCCACAAGGTATTCTCCGAGGATAAGGTTGAGTCTATTTGTGAGCAGTGCAAGAAGGGCGAGATTGGCTGCGTAGCTTGTAAGAAGATGCTTGCAGAAAGAATCGCAGAATTCCATACACCAATCTACGAAAAGCGTACAGATCTTCTCACACACGAAGATACACTTATTGATATTCTTAACGATGGTTCTAATAGAGCACGCCTTAAGGCACAGGCTACTATGCAGGAAGTAAGAGAAGCTGTAAGAATCGGATTCTAAGAAGCTGATTACAATTAAGATAAGATAGAATACAAATAGGAGAGCAAATCGATGGCCGGAAATGATATGGAAATGGTAAAAACAATTCCAGAACTCAAAATCAAGAATTTTGAAGGCCCGCTTGATTTGCTTTTTCATTTGATTGAGAAGAATGATATAGACATTTACGACATTCCAATTTCTAGTATTACTGAGCAGTATTTGGCTTTCCTTGAAGATATGAAGTCTCTTGATATGGAGGTAGCTTCAGAGTTTCTTGTAATGGCTGCAACACTAGTACATATTAAGTCTAGGATGATGCTTCCAGATAGAAGGCTCGATTCTACTGAGGAGGGAGAAGATCCAAGAGAAGAATTGGTTATCAGCCTTCTTAGATATAAGAGATGTAAGCTGCTTGCTACTCAGATTAAGGAGAGACACGCATCCTATAAGAATTGCTTCTACAGATTGCCATCTACTGCAAAGTCTTTGGGAATTGAAATTGTAAGTCCTCCGCAAGAGTTCGAGAAAGAATTGTTCGATAAGAGTGTAGAAGAGGTTTGTCAAAGAAACTCAGTTCGTTTTACAGACATTTCTACGAAAATTACGCACATCCTAAGACGCGATAAGATGAGCGTTAAAGAGCGAATGACTAAGGTGTGGAATAAGATTACAAGTAAGGGCAAGATGTTCTTCCATGAGCTTTTCGAGAGGGACAAGAACAAAGAAGAGCCAGAGAAGATAGACAAGATAGTAAGCTTCTTGGCGGTGCTAGAGTTACTTAGATCAAACAAGATTAATGCAGAGCAGAAGAAGCCATTCGATGTGATTATGCTTGAAGAGAAGCGAGGAGAATAAGATGGACGAGATATTAGAGGGTTTTACACAAGAGTCGATAGAGGACCTTGGTGCGCCTAAGACGGTTAAGAGTAAGAAGAATAGTGCGAATGAGGAGTATGTGGACGATTTTGAACTTCCGATTCAGTCTTTGTCTGCTGCGCTCGAGGCGATTTTGTTCGTGAATGGAGATTCTGTCTCGATAGATAAGCTCGAAGAAATTACTGGAATTTCCAAGGTCGAGATCGAAAAGGCTATGAGCAAGCTCATCGATAGCTACGAGAATAACCCATGGGGTGGACTTCTTATTCGCAAGGTGGACGATTCATATATTATGTGTACGAAGCCTGGTATGCATAAAGTAATTGAGAGAATGTTTACTCCGAAGATGCGTCCACCATTAAGCCAAGCATCGTATGAGACACTAGCTGTAATTGCATATAATCAGCCAGTTACCAGAGCGCAGGTAGAGGCGGTTAGAGGCGTGTCTTCAGACTCTATTATTTCTAGACTTCTTGATAGAGGATGGATTAAGGAGGCTGGAACACTAGATGCTCCAGGAAGACCAACGTTATTTGCTACAAGTGAGCAGTTTTTGCTTGAGTTTGGTATTTCTTCTATTGATGAATTGCCATCAATGGAGCTTATGAGTTATAAGTCAATTCGTGATTTGGAAAGCACCCTTAAGGATGCAGTCGGTGGAGAAAATCCAAATCAAATCTCGATTGATACTCTTATGTCTACAAACTCAGAGGACGAGAACGAAGAATAACCGAGGAGTAAAGAATGCCAGGAATAATTGATTCAATATCTAAGAATATAGATAGCATGAGTAAGGGCCATAAGGCAATTGCTAATTATTTGCTAGAAAACTACGACAAGGCCGCATATATGACTGCTGCAAAGCTCGGAGAAGCATGTCAGGTGTCAGAATCTACTGTCGTTCGATTTACTATGGAGCTTGGCTTCGAAGGCTATCCGCACTTTCAGAAAAGCCTCAAGGAAGAACTTAAGTCGAAGCTTACGTCTGTACAAAGGCTCAATTCCACAGAGCGTTTTGCCGATGATGCAAGTGCAATTCGAGACATAATGCAGGCAGACATCGAAAACCTCAAAAGCACGCTTAACGAGGTTAGCGAAGAGGCTTTCGATGAGGCAGTAAATTCAATATTAGGTGCGCGTAAGATTTATCTTATGGGACTTCGTTCGTCTGCGCCACTTTCATCTTTTATGCATTTTTACATGACCTTGCTATTCGACGATGTGGTGCATATTTATAGTAATAGTGCAAACGAGGTTTTTGAGCAAATCTTGCCAATTACTGATAAGGATGTAATGATTGGAATTTCTTTCCCAAGATATTCACAGCGAACAATTAATTCGATGGCATATGCCAAATCTAAGGGAGCGAAGGTAATCGTGATAACTGATAAGGACAATACTGCGCTTACTTTGAATGCTGATATTAAGCTTTTCGCGAAGTCTTCGATGGCGTCCTTTGTTGACTCACTTACGGCTCCGCTTTCTCTTATAAACGCGCTTCTGGTTACGCTTGGAATGCACCGTAAGGATCATATCAAGTCTTCGTTTGAAGCATTAGAACAGCTATGGTCTCAGTTCAGCGTATATGAGGGCGGCAAGGATAGATTAGACGAACAGGAATCTGATATCATAATAGAAAACGACAAGGAGGTCGAGACAAATGAAGGATAATGCGATGATTATTCCAGATAGTAAGCTTACTTCTTCAGCTGTTATTCGCTTGGCACTTACGGATACGATGGCCCAGGAGTCAGAACTTAAGGCTAAGCTAGCTCAAGAGGGAATTAAAGCGACTGCAATCAACTTTGGAGGAGAATTTGTCACTTCTGTCTCGAAAATCATCGAGCGTACAATAAATGCGGCTGAGCGTGAGGGCATTATCTCGAATTCTCATAATGACGAGGGTGCAGTTGCTGGTGCTTGTCGCGAGGCGGTTTCTCAAATAGCACAGAAGGCAATAGGTCTTAATATTGGTGGCAAGATTGCAATTGCTCGCTATGGAAATCACTTGAGCGTTTGTCTATATTTTGGTATTGGTCTACTTAACTTGAATGAAATAGCTATTGGTCTAGGCCATAGAGCTATCTAATATAATACTTAGGATTTGGAGGAATTAATATGTCACAGATTTATCAGATTGCAATTGATGGTCCAGCTGGTTCTGGTAAGAGTACTCTTGCTAAGGGTGTAGCTAAGAAATTAGGCATTATGTACCTTGATACTGGAGCAATGTATAGAACTTGTGCGGTTGCTGCAATTAAGGCTGGTGTTGATCCTAAGGATAATGACAGCGTTTCTAAGTTAATCGAGTCAATGAAGCTAGAAGTAAAGTTCATCGATGGAGTACAGCACATGATTCTTAACGGAGAGGATGTTACAGCTATTCTTAGAACTCCAGATGTTTCAAAGGCTGCCTCTGATATTTCTGCACTTCCAGTAGTTAGAACTTCTATGGTTAATATGCAAAGAGATATTGCTAAGTCGGAGACTTTTGTTCTCGATGGTAGAGATATTGGTTCAAATGTTCTTCCAGATGCTAAATATAAGTTCTTTGTTACAGCTTCAGCAGAGGTAAGAGCTCAAAGAAGACTACTAGAGGATAAGGAGAAGGGAAATTCTACACAAACCTTCGAGGAGGTTCTTGCAGATATTAAGTATCGTGATTTGCAGGATTCTACTAGAGAATTTGCTCCACTTATTCAGACAGAAGATGCTATCTTGATTGATACATCAAATATCACTATTGAGCAAACACTTGAAGCACTTCTTAGTAAGGTAAACGAGTGATAAGAGGCGAAGCTATGGAAATAAAGCTAGCAAAGTTTTCTGGTTTTTGTTTTGGTGTAAAAAACGCAGTCGATACAGCATATAGAATACTTGAGGAATATAAGAATAAAGATATTCCCTTGTATATGCTTGGTGAGCTTACACATAATGATATAGTTGTATCCGATTTGCTAGCAAAAGGATTTAAGTTAATAAATAAGCCAGAAGAAGCAACTGAGAATAGTCTCGTGCTTCTTCGTGCTCATGGAGTTACGACGGATGTATATGATGTTTTATCTAGAAAGAATTGCAAAGTAATTGATTGCACATGTCCTTTTGTTAGTAAAATTCATAAAATAGTAGAGAAGGCAACAAAGGAAGGTAAAAATATTATCGTCACAGGAACTAAGGGGCATCCAGAGGTAGTTGGCATTTGTAGCAGAGCTCCAGAAGATAAAGTTTATGTGATTTCAAATGTTGATGAAATAGATAATATACCATTTGATATTGCTAATTCTATATTGGTATCTCAAACAACATTTTCGACTGAAGAATATAAGAAAATTTGTGAAAATGTAAAAAAATATTTGAATAATGATACTGTGTTTGATACAATATGCAATACGACTGAAAGTAGGCAAAATGAAGCAGTCAGGTTAGCGCGTGATTCAGATGCAATGATTGTTATCGGATCTAAGCATAGTTCTAATACTCGTAAGCTTTATGATATCTGCAAGAGTCGATTAGCGAAGACGTACCTTGTTTCTAATTCTCAAGACATTGAGGCCCTAGTTAATAATAAAGAGTTTGTCGGGGTTTCAAGAATTGGTATTACTGCAGGTGCATCTACGCCGGAATGTATTATTTTGGAGGTTGTCGGTAAGATGGAAGAGAACGACATTAATTTTGGTGACTATATCGATAGTATTCCTCAGCTAAGAAAAGGAACTATCGTGAAGGGAGTAGTAACTTCGGCAGACGCTGATTATGTTTACGTTGACGTTCGCGATAAGTCTGAAGGCAAGATTCCTGTTAAAGAGCTAGAGAAGGACCCAGAGTTCGATATTGCTAAGGCTGTAGAAGAGAGAATGGAAGTTACTGTTGCAGTTAAGAGCATTAGAAATTCTGATATGGGTAAGGAAATTCTCCTATCCAAGGGTCAGGTTGATATGGAGCAGCACAAGGCTGCACTTGAAGAGGCTTATAATTCTAAGACTCCAGTTTCTATTAAGATTATCTCAGTTGTTAAGGATGGCGTAATTGGTTCATTCATGGGAACAATTGATGTATATGTTCACCGTTCACAGCTTAAGCTTGCTAAGGTTGAGGCTGAGCAGCTCAATAGCTTCAAGGGTGAAGTGATTGATGTAATCATCACTAAGTTTGAGACAGATCCTAGAAACAGACTCAGAGTATCTGGTTCACACCGTCAGATTCTTGCTACAGAGCGTAAGGCTAAGGAGCAGGCAATCTGGGATAGCATTGAGGAAGGCAAGATGTACAAGGGTATCGTTAGATCTACTCCTGACTTCGGTGCATTCGTTGATATCGGTGGTGTAGACGGACTTGTTCACAACACAGAGTTATCCTGGAACAGAATCAGAAAGTCTTCTGATGTTGTATCTATCGGTGATGAGATTGACGTTTATGTAATCAGCTTCGATCCAGCTACAAAGAAGATTCAGCTCGGATACAAGAAGATTGAGGATGATCCTTATTATCAGATCGAAGAGAGAATCCCAGTTGGTTCTATCGTTAAGGGTAAGGTAGTAAGAATCAAGGACTTCGGCGCATTCATTCAGCTCGAGCCAAACCTTGACGCACTTTGCCATGTATCTCAGATTTCTACAGAGAGACTTAAGACTCCTAGAGATGTTCTTTCTGAGGGCATGATGGTTGAGGCTAAGGTTATTGAGATTAAGAAGGACGATCGTCGCATCTCCGTTTCCATTAAGGAAGTTAATCCAATTAACCCAGAGAAGACAGATGACGAAGACGTTTATGCTATCTCTGATGTAGAAGAAGTTGCAGAGGTTGAAGCTGAGGCAGAGGCACCAGCAGAGACAACAGAAGAATAATTCTTCTACAATTTATAATCATTAATAATCAATATCCCAAGATTTTGGTCTTGGGATATTTTTTGTCTTATTGTTTCTTGACTCATTCACGTTATTTTCACAAAAATCATCGTAAAATGAGGCAAATGCATCCGATTTGTTTCTTTTACGTGGCAAAAATGGGAGAAAACAGCAGATTTCATTCAAATATTGAATTACCGTGGTATAATCTTGGCATGGAAAAGATTATGGAAAAAATTATCAATTTTATTAATTCGGAGTATTCAGGTCGAATGCTTGCTAAGTTTTGCGCAATTTTAATGACATGTGCAATCGTTATGACCTCAGTATTCCCAGAGCCCGCAGGGGCTGATGAAGATGTTCTCTTACATCTTCAGTCTAACCCATTAACTTCGGATGTAATTGTAAATGATGCTGATTTCATAAGCGATCCAAATCTTGTTGATGCGCAAGTTGCTGCTGTTAGCAGTGGCGTAAGTCCAGAAGACTACTCTCATGACCAAAGCTCTGAGAGTAACCTAGCATCAAATACCTTTACTATTACATCTCAAACAACAGACTCTGGCGTACCAATCGAAATTATTGATGTTGAAGAATTTACTCCTGATGGAGCTGATTATTGGGTATCTTGCACTGAAGCTAATGTAAGAAGTCTTCCAAATGTCGATTCTGAAATTGTTGGACATATTTACTATGCTGACCAGGTGAGAAGATTAACTTATGGACAGTCTTGGTCCTTCGTTAGATTAGAGGATGGAACAGAGGGCTATTGTCTTAATTCCTTCCTCTCAAGTGAAGAAATTGTTCCACCTACAGCAACTCCAACTCCGACAAGCACACCTCGTGCTACTGCAACTCCTGTTCCTGCCGCAAACAATGCTCCAGCAGAAACTACAACACCTACACAGAATAATGTTCAATATGAAGAAACATCATATTCAGCTCGTGTATATGCATCTTGTTCGCTCAATTTAAGAAGCGGTCCAGATACTTCCTATTCCTTGGTTCGAGTTCTTAATGCAGGCGATGAGATTGATGTTGTTGCACAGACATCTAATGGCTGGTACAGAACTGTAAATGGAAATTATGTAAAAGCATCTCTATGTACAGATACGCCACCAGCTCCTCCAGCAGATAATGGTGGTTCGGGTGATGCTACAAACGACTTTAGTAGCTATTGTCTAAGCTTTGTTGGTTGTCCATATGTCTATGCAGGTATGAGTCCTAGTGGCTTCGATTGCTCCGGCTTCGTATCGTATGTATTTGCAAATTACTATGGAATCTCATTGCCACATAGTGCAGATAGTATCTCAGATTATGGTTATGCTGTTTCTGCTGACGAGGTTCAAGTAGGTGATATTATATGTAACGACCATAACTACGACGGATATATGGATCACGTAAGCGTCTATATTGGAGATAATACAGTAGTCCATGCATCTACATCTACCACAGGCGTTATTACAAGTACTTTCTCTAACTTAAATAACGTAGCTACAATTCGTAGAATTCTCTAACAAAATAAGGCTTGTTCCAATAAGGAGCAGGCCTTTTCTAAAAGCATAAAAAATTCAACAAGTCTTGTGATATACTAGGTAAGATATTGTAAAACTATGGAGGTATACATGAAATTAACATCTGAAAAGCTAGATTTTCTTAAAGCAATGATTGCTATTCCAAGTGTTGGAGGAGACCCTGTACCAGGCGCTCCATATGGAGAGAATTCTAGAAAGGCACTTTCATATTTCCTTGATTATGCAGCTTCAAATGGTTTTGAAACTGGTGTATTTAACGATAAGGTAGGATATGTAGATTACGGGACAGGTGATAAGATGCTTGCAATTCTATGTCACTTAGATGTAGTTCCTGCTGGAGATGGATGGAATACAGATCCATTCGAGTTAGTTGTTAAGGATGATGCACTATATGGACGCGGCATCGTTGACGACAAGGGACCAGCATGTGCAGCATTATTTGCACTAATGAGAATTAAGGAAGAAGGAATCAAGCTTCCATGTAAAGTAAGAATTATTGTTGGTAGTGATGAAGAAAGAACTTGCGGATGTATGCATGAATATGCAACTAATCCTGATGCAGTAATGCCTGATCTCGGCTTTACTCCTGATGCTGACTATCCTGCGATTTTTGCAGAGAAGGGTATCTTGCAAGTGAAGTTTACTGGAGCCGGCGTAAATGGCGTTAAGGCACAAGGTGGATTTGCCGCAAATATGGTTCCAGCAGCAGCTAAGATTATATTCGAAGCTGATGGTAAGACAGTTGAGCTTTCTAAGCAGGGAAAGAGTGCACATGGTTCTAAGCCAGAACTTGGTGTAAATGCAATAGCATTACTTGTTAAAGAAATCTATGCACAAGACCTCGCAATTAAGGATATTCCAGTAATTAAGTTCATTAATGACTATTTAGTAGATGTTGATACAAAGACTCTTGCAGATTGCGACATCAATGATCAGTCTGGCGTGATGAGTGTATCCTGTGACATTCTTAAGATTGATGAGAACGAGCAGTCTTGTACAATTGACATCCGTTACCCAATCAGTGCGAAGAAGGATGACATTATGAATGCTTTGTCTGCTAACGCTTCTAAGTATAATCTCACAGCAAGTGTTGGTGCTCATATGGATCCTATATGCACAGATAAGGACTCTGAAGCAATTAGTATTCTTTCTAACATCTGGGTAAAGTATATGGATAAGATTTCCAACTTCAAGCCAGAATACAAGACTACATACGCAGAACCAATTGCTATCGGTGGTGGTACATATGCTAGACATCTCGATAATATTGTTGCATTTGGACCACAAGCTCCATGGAACGAAGATCAGTGTCATCAGGCAAATGAGCACATGACAGTATCTGACTTCGAGACAAGTGAGGATATTACATACGAGGCAATTATTAAGTTCTCTGAGTTACTAGGATGAAACGTTTTGTGTTGTTAAATTTGTTTGAGATAGGGGATGGCACATGGCTGTCCCTTATTTCTTGTTGCATATGATAAATTAGATTAGAAAAAACACTTGCATCATATGGATTAGAAGGTTATAATTGTCGAGCATAAAAATCACGTATTATGCCTTTTGTGCTACGATTAATAATACTTTTCGAGATTGTAGTGGGTAATACGGAAGATAAACAGGAGGAAATATTTATGCCAGTTATTTTAATGAAGCAGCTTTTGGAAGCAGGCGTTCACTTCGGTCACCAGACACGTCGTTGGAACCCAAAGATGAAGGAGTACATCTTCACAGAGCGTAACAGCATTCACATCATCGACCTACAGAAGACAGTTCGTAAGGTTGACGAGGCTTACATGGCAATGCGTAATATCGCTGCTGAGGGTGGTAACATTCTTTTTGTTGGTACAAAGAAGCAGGCTCAGGATTCTATCGCAGAAGAGGCTAAGCGTTGCGGAATGTACTACATGAACAACCGTTGGCTCGGTGGTACACTTACAAACTTCAAGACAATTAAGAAGAGAGTTGCTCGTTTGCTTGAGCTCCGTGAGCTTGAAGCTGACGGTACATTTGAGGTTCTTCCTAAGAAGGAAGTTGCTAAGCTAAAGCTCGAGATGGAGAAGCTTGACAAGAACCTTGGTGGTATTGTTGGTATGAACAGCCTTCCTACAGCACTTTTCGTTGTAGATACAAAGAAGGAGCACCTTGCAGTTGCAGAGGCTAGAAGACTTAACATCCCAATCATTGCTATCGTTGATACAAACTGTGATCCAGAGGAAGTTGATTATGTAATCCCTGGTAACGACGATGCTATCCGTGCTGTTAAGCTTATCGCTGGTAAGATGGCTGATGCTATCATCGAGGCTAATCAGGGTGAGCAGTTCGAGGCAGCTGCTGAGACAGAGGGCGCTGATGTAGCAGAGGAAGCTGCTGAGTCAATCGAAGAGATTGCTGAGCAAGAGGCTTAATAGAAATTTTATCCAATATAGGAGGACATAAATATGGCAATTACAGCTCAACAGGTTAAGGAACTTCGTGAGATGACAGGTTGCGGAATCATGGACTGTAAGAAGGCTCTTACAGAGTGTGATGGTGACATCGAGAAGGCAATTGATAAGCTTCGTGAGAAGGGTATGGCTAAGGCTGAGAAGAAGGCAAGCAGAGCTGCTGCAGAGGGTATTGTAGCTTCTAATATTGCTGAGGACGGTAAGTCTGGTTGTATCGTAGAAGTTAACATTGAGACAGACTTCGCTGCTAAGACACCTAAGTTCATCGCTTTCGTAGATGCTATTTCTAATCAGGTTATGGCTACAGACGTTGCAGACGCTGAGGCTTTGAAGGAAACAACAATTGACGGTAAGGATGTTGATACATTCCGTAAGGAAGCTATCGCTGATATCGGAGAGAACATTTCTATCCGCCGTTTTGCAAAGTTCGCTATCAATGGTAACGGTGCAGTTACATCTTATATCCACGCTGGTGGTAAGGTAGGTGTTCTTGTAGAGATCGTTACAGACAACGATGATGTAATTTCTACACCAGAGTTCAAGACATTTGCTAAGGATATCGGAATGCAGATTGCAGCTTCTAACCCAACATGGATTACAAAGGAAGATGTTCCTGCTGAGGCTATCGAGAGAGAGACTGAGGTTATCCGTAACAAGGCTATTGCTGAGGGTAAGCCAGCTAAGATCATCGACGAGAGAATCGTTCCAGGCCAGATTAAGAACTTCTATTCTATCAACTGCTTGATGAACCAGGAGTTCGTTAAGGCTGATGACGGTCAGTCCATTGAGGCTTACATCTCTTCTGTTGCAAAGAATCTTGGTTGCGACATTTCTATCACAAACTTCGCTCGTTTCGCTATGGGTGAGGGTCTTGAGAAGAAGGAAGATGACTTCGCTTCTGAGGTTATGAAGCAGGCTGGTCTCTAATAATCAAAACTTGTAAATTATTTCCACATGCTAGTTCATTCTGGCATGTGGATTTTTTATGTTACAAATTTTATTTCTCTCTCGAAAAGAGTCAAAAAGAGGATTTTCGTGTTTTACATATTGGTAGAAAAAATATAAAATATAGGGAGAAAAATTGGAGGTGCATTTGTATGGCAGATGTTAAATACAAGAGAATCTTATTGAAGATTTCTGGTGAAGCTCTTGCTGGTGACAAGAAGCAGGGAATAAACGATGAAGTTCTTAAGAATATTACTGCTAAGATTAAGGCAGTTGCAGATCTTGGTGTAGAGGTTGCAGTAGTTGTTGGTGGCGGAAACTTCTGGAGAGGAAGATCTTCTGAGGCGATGGATAGAGTTACAGCAGATCATATGGGAATGCTTGCAACAATGATGAATGCTTTAGCTGTATCAGATGCACTCGAGCAGCACGGTGCAGTTACTCGTGTCCTTTCTGCTATCGAGATTCGCCAAATGGCTGAGCCATACATTCGTAAGAGAGCAGTAAGACACCTAGAGAAGGGTCGTATCGTTGTATTCGCTTGTGGTACTGGAAACCCATATTTCTCAACAGATACTGGCGCAGCACTAAGAGCTACAGAAATTGGAGCAGATGTGTTCTTGAAGGCTACAATGGTTGATGGTGTTTATGATAAGGATCCTAATGTATATCCAGATGCAGTTAAGTATGACAGAATTTCACATGATGATGTACTTAGACTTAATCTTAAGGTTATGGATTCTACTGCCGCTGCACTTTGCCGCGATAATAATACAAAAATTCTCGTTTTCTCTATGCAGGACCCAGAAAATATTGTTAGAATAGCAAGAGGCGAGAATCTAGGAACATTAGTAGAGTAAGATACGGAGGTAAATATTATGATAGAAATTACAAAGCAGGACTACGAAGCAATCGAGTCTAAGATGGACAAGACAATCAATAATCTTATCGAGAACTTTAATGCAATTAGAGCTGGTAGAGCTAATCCACGTGTTTTGGATAAGATTACAGTAGATTATTATGGTGCACCATCTCCACTTAACGCAGTTGCGAATATTCAGGTACCAGAAGCAAGAATGATTACTCTTGCACCATGGGATCCTTCTATGTTAAGAGAGATTGAGAAGGCTATCCTTTCTTCTGACCTTGGTATTACTCCTTCTAATGATGGTAAGATTATTAGACTAGTATTCCCAATTCTTACAGAGGAGAGACGTAAGGAGCTCGTTAAGACAGTTAAGGGTTATGGAGAAGAAGCAAAGGTTGCAATTCGTAATGTTCGTCGTGATGCAATCGATAAGATGAGATCAGCAAATAAGAAGAAGGAACTTACTGATGATGATCTTAAGGACTTCGAAGAGAAGGTTCAGAAGATTACAGACAAGTTCACAAAGAAGGTAGACGAGTCTTGCGACAAGAAGGAAAAGGAGCTCATGGAGATTTAATCTTCTTACTTCGCAAGTAATCACTTAGTATGAATTAGTAATAGCATTGGGGCGAGGACCACTTCGCCTCATTTGTTTGATAAAGGAGTAATGGGCATGGCATTCCTTGGACTTGGTAAGAAGAATAATGACTCTTCTAACGCAGCAATACAAACGGACAAATATGATACAACTGGCCTTAAGATTCCAACATCCTTAGGTGTAATAATGGATGGTAATGGCAGATGGGCTAAGAATCGTATGCTTCCTAGAAGTGCTGGACATCGTGCAGGCGCAGAGAACCTTAAGGAGCTTTGTCGTAACTGTGGTAAGTTTGGCGTAAAGTATCTGACAGTATATGCCTTTTCGACAGAGAATTGGTCGAGACCAGAAGATGAAGTAAGTCAGCTTATGGATTTGTTCGTAGAGTTTTTCGAAAAGTATGATGCTGAGCTAGAGCAAGAAGGAATTCGAGTTCGCTTCAGTGGTGATATTGAGGCTTTGCCGGAGAGGATCAAGAAGGTTTGTCGCGAGGGTGAGCAAAGGTCTAAGAACAGACAGAAGATGCAGCTAATTGTTGCTTTCAATTACGGTGGAAGGCGAGAAATAGTTCAAGCGATTCAGAAGATTTCTAAGGATGTGCTTGATGGGAAGCTTAAGTTCGAGGATATTACTGAGCAGACTGTTCAGCAAAATCTATATTTGCCAGATGTTCCAGATGCTGACTTAATTATTCGACCTAGTGGAGAGCAAAGACTATCGAATTTCTTGCTTTGGCAATCTGCATATTCTGAATTGTGGGTTTCTGATTGCTTGTGGCCAGATTTTGGTTATGATGAGTTACGCGAGGCTTTTGTCGCATATACTGGCCGAGATAGGCGCTATGGTGGATTGTCCAAGGAGGAGAACTAATGAGACAGCGTGTCATTACAGGAATAATATTTACGGTTGTTATCGTCTCAATTGTCTTGCCGATGTATTATTTGCCAATTATTTCAATGCTCTTTGCGGCTATCGTTGGCGTAGTGTCGATTGTTGAGATGATTAAGGCGTTGAAGGCTGGTCAAATGAAGCCAGCTACTAGCATGATGGCTTTTGGAATGGTTTTGACATTTGCATGTGCTTTGGTAGGATATTTTACGAAGAATGCACTTCTTACAATTACCATTTATTCTCTGATGATGATGATGCTTTCGTTTGCTATTGGAATTACTCCGCAGATTTTCTCGACTGAGAAGGATTTGATAACAAGTGGAGTGGCATCTGCTTCCGCGATGCTTTATGTGACATTCCCACTTATCTGCTTGATGGTTACTTCTATGTGTTTTGTAAACGGATGGTATTATGTTGTTATGGCATTATTTGCGCCATGGATTAGCGATACTTTTGCATATTTTACTGGTGTTACTATGGGCAAGCATAAGATTGTACCTCACATCAGTCCGAAGAAGACGTGGGAGGGCTGTATTGGTGGTGCTATTGGATGCGCAGTAGTAGTTATGCTATACATTGGTTTGCTCGTATATGATATTGAAGGTATAAATACTAGCAGAACAATAATGATGGTAATTGCTTTCGTGTTTGGTCTTTTTATCTCTGTTTTCTCACAGATTGGAGATTGGCTAGCTTCCTCCATTAAGAGATTGGTAGGGATTAAGGACTTTGGCTCATTTATGCCTGGACATGGTGGTATGTTAGATCGCTTCGATAGTGTATTCTTCACACTACCAATAGGATTAGGCTTAGCATTGATTTCTAGTGTTTTATAAGGAGAGTATTTGAAGAATGAAGCATTTATCCATACTTGGTTCAACGGGTTCTATTGGAACACAGACTTTGGAGGTCGTTAGGAATTATCCTAATGATTTATGTGTTGATGCAATTTCATTTGGTACAAATATTAAGCTTGGTCTTGAGCAAATAATCGAGTTTAGACCGAAGCTTGTTAGTGTTTTAGCAGAAGAACATGCTTTGGAGCTTAAGAAAATGCTTTTCGAGGCAGATCAAAGCTTAGCTAAGCAAGTAGAGATTTTGTTCGGACAAGAAGGAAATATTGCTGTAGCAACATATAGTAGTGCGAATATTTGTGTCGCTGCGATGGTTGGAGTTGCTGGCTTGCTTCCAGTAGTTGAAGCGATTAAGGCTCGTAAGGATATCGCACTAGCAAATAAGGAGACTCTTGTTGCAGGCGGAGATGTTGTAATGCCATTAGTTAAGGAAACTGGCGTTAAGTTATTGCCAGTAGATAGTGAGCATTCGGCTATTTGGCAGTGCCTTTGGGGACAGCCAGAAGGAAGTCTTGATAGGATTTTGCTTACTGCTTCTGGGGGTCCATTCAGGGGGTATACGAGAGAACAGCTAGGAAGTGTTACACTTGAGCAGGCTCTTAATCATCCTACTTGGAAGATGGGCGGCAAGATTACAGTCGATTCTTCTACAATGATGAACAAGGGACTTGAGGTTATTGAAGCTAAGCATTTGTTTAATAAGAGTGTGGACGATATTGACGTTGTTGTTCATCCACAGAGTATTATTCATTCTATGGTAAGGATGAGTGATGGTTCGGTATTAGGTCAGATGGGTAAGCCAAGTATGATGATGCCGATTCTTGTCGCGTTGTTTTATCCGGAGCGTAAGGTTGGATTTATGGAGAAGTTTGATCCTTTTTCTGAGGGTGTAAGAAGTTTGAGCTTTGAGCCTTGTGATAAGAATGTATTCAGGCTACTTGATATTGCTTATGACGCAGGAAGGCAAGGTGGACTAGTTCCTGTAGTGATGAATAGAGCAAATGAAGAGGCAGTTAATATGTTCTTAAATAAGCAAATTGGCTATCTCGACATTGAGAAGGTTGTTGAGAGAACTATTGATGTAGCTATTTCTGAATTTACTTCTAATATGGAGATTACATTAGACAATATTTTGGCGGCAGATAAGCGCGCGTTAGAAATTGCAAGGGAGATTATTTAATGAGTATTTGGACAATTGTTGTACTAGTGATAATGCTAGGAATTCTTGTTACTGTACATGAATTAGGGCATTTCTTTATTGCTAGATTATTAGGAATTAAGGTTTTTGAAGTATCTATCTTTGTTGGACCAGCGTTAGTTACATGGAGAAAGAACGACGTTGAGTATTCAATAAGATGTATTCCTTTTGGCGCATATGTAAGGTTTACTGATATTGATGAGAAGGGTGAGCCAATTGAGGATGATAATGATCCTAAGCTATTAGTAAATAATTCTCGTATAAAGAGATTGCTAGTAGCGTTAGCTGGTCCTTTTATGAATCTAGTGCTTGGAGTGGTTCTTGCATTAGTGTCGGCTTGTATCTTTGGTTTTTATACAACACGTATTTATGAGCCATTTGAGACGACGCAATTAGCTTTGGCTAGTAGTCAATTCGAAGAAGGCGATGAGATTGTTAGAATTGATGGAAGAAGAGTTTATACATATCTAGATATACAGTTTGAATTAGATGGTTCTTATTCAAGTGCAGAGGATATGCTAATAGAATTTCGTTCTAGCAGAACTGGAGAACTATATGAAGTAAATTTAGTTCCAGTTATTACAGAGCGACCAATGCTTGGTATCGTACATTCTATTGATACTGATAATAATTATAATGGCTGGCATATTGCTGAAGTATCAGAGCAACATAATGGAGGAGATCCTATTTTGCAAATAGGAGATTATCTAACAGCAGTTGACGGAATTAGTGTAACAGATGAGAACTTTGAAGATCATTTTGCTTCACTTACTGAAGGCAATACTATGCACCTAGAATTTTACCGTAATGGTGAGTTTATGGAAGCAGATTGTATTAAGACAATGATTCGTTCATCTAATGACCGTGGTGTAGATGTGATGGGCGAAGCAGTTAATAGCTTCGATTCTTTTGTTGATGCTTTGGAATTCTCATTTAAGCTGCCACTAACTATATTAAACATCACTGTAAGAAGTATAGAGGAAGCATTTGCTGGTGAAGTAGAGGCATATAATGTTGTGTCAGGTCCAGTTGGAGTTGCGGATTCTGTATCAACTGTAGTAGATAATGTAGACACTAGTACGACAGTTAAGGTGTACAATATTTTATTCCTAACTACAGTTTTGTCACTTGGATTAGTAATAACAAATATGTTGCCAATTCCAGGACTAGATGGTGTACAGGTAATTTTGCTATTGATAGAGATGGTTATTGGAAGAAAGCTATCTAAGAAGGCAGAGCTGATAATCAATGGAATCGGATTTGTCCTATTGATCGGATTAGTAATCTTCGCACTAGTGTCGGATGTGATAAGAATTATTGTAGGTGGATAATTCTGAAGTTTTGGGGGAAATAGTATGAGCAAGGTAGTTCAAGTTAAAGATTTACTTATTGGTGGCGGGAATAGTGTTGTTATTCAGTCCATGAACAACACTCTTACTAGTGATGTAAATGCTACACTTAATCAGATTAATGAATTATATGAAGCTGGATGTGAACTAACTAGAGTTGCTATTCCTGATAAAGATCATGCTGAAGCATTGAAGGAGATTACCGCTAAGTCTCCAATTCCGGTTGTAGCAGATATACATTTTGACTATAAGCTTGCATTACTTGCAGCACAAAATGGCGCAGCTAAGATTAGAATTAACCCTGGCAATATCGGAGGCATGGATAATGTAATTAAAGTTGCAAACGAGTGTAAGAGCAGAAATATACCTATTCGAGTAGGAGTAAATTCAGGCTCTGTCGATAGGAAGATTCTAGAGAAGTATGGCGGCAAGGTTTGCTCAGATGCCTTAGTAGAAAGTGCCTTACAGGCTGTGAAAATGCTTGAGGATGCAGATTTTGATGATATTGTTATCTCGATTAAGTCGTCTAGTCCTAAGTTAACAATTGATAGTTATAGGAAGCTATCAAGTGTTACAGACTATCCGCTTCATGTTGGAGTTACAGAAGCAGGTACTATCCGTGAAGGAATAATCAAGTCGGCAGTAGGAATTGGTGCGTTACTATCGGAGGGTATAGGTGATACTATTCGCGTATCGCTTACAGGAAATCCAGTTGAAGAAGTATATGCAGCAATTAGTATCCTTAAGGCCCTAGACTTAAGAACTGGCGGAGTGAAGTTTGTTTCTTGTCCGACATGTGGAAGAACTAGAGTAAATCTTATCGAACTTGCGACAGAAATAGAGAGAAGAATTTGTAGTTTACCATATGATATTAAGGTTGCAGTAATGGGCTGTGCAGTAAACGGTCCAGGAGAAGCAAGGGATGCAGATATTGGAATTGCTGGTGGGGATAAAGAGTTCTTGCTTTTCGAGAAGGGCGAGATAATTCGAAAGATTCCTGAGGAAAATGTTGTAGAAGAATTTGTAGAGTGCGTAAAGAAGTTTGGGGAGAAGAAAAATGGTATTTAAGTTGAGTGACTTGTACAGATTTGACACTGAAATTGGTTCTTTGATATCAGAGATAAACGTTACTTCAATTGAGAAATACGATGATAAAAACTTACTGAAAATTTCTATAGACTCAGATTCTATTGGTGATACCAAGGTTTTGTCTGATGTAGCAAAAGCAATGCAGGCAGGCATGGGGTGTTCAGTTGTATTTGATTTGGGCTTTATTGGTGTGCCTTTGTCGTCAAACATTGATAGAGTAAGAAGCTATCTACTAATTGAAGCGAACAAGGCTATTGTTGATTTGGTGTGCCCGTTAGACTATATTTCTGGAATTAATGTAGAAGTCTTTGCAAATGAAGAAAGACTTGTGTTCGAGCTTGTTGCAAATAGTTATTTGGATAAGGATAAAAAGCAAGAAATCAGAGCTAGAGTTGATTCCTTGTTGAAGATGATGTTCTCTGAAAGCTCAGTTTTGTTCTCTTTCAGAATTGTTCAAGAGAATGAGACTAGAGTATTCTCCATGAATGATTTTCTTGGTCAAGCAAATTTGGAACAGGCAGAATATGAGAGACAACATCCAGAATATAAGGAGCTAATTAAGGCAAACAAAGAGAATGCGGAGAAGAAGGCTTCTAAGAAGAAGGCTAAGACGCAGTGTGCCAAGGCTGATGAGGACAAGCCTTTGTCTAAGGATTCGTGGGAATATAAGGCAATGGAGCAAAAGAAGCTCTTCCAAGAGACTAACAAGGAAGACTTCAAGAAGAATGCGCAGAATATTTCTCAAGAGAAGATTATTAGCGGCAGAGTAAGAAAGAATGTACAGACAAAGAAGATTGCTGATGTTCGTTTTACTGATAAGGAACTCAATGTAGAGGGTTTTGTAAAGATTACAGAAGACCCAAGACTTACTAAGACAGGTAAATCTGTAATTGTAAAACTTGTGATTTTTGACGACACTTCAGGTATTTCTGCTATTGGATTTGTTGATCCAAGTGAAGCGGATGCTTTTGAAGCGAGGTTTAAGAAGGGTGGCTATGCTGGCGTACAAGGTGAGCTTACTACTGTAGATAACGAGATTGGAATTAAGGTGTCTGGTCTATATGAGATAGAAAAACCGAAGTCTCGTGAGGATATTTGTGAATATAAGCGTGTTGAGCTTCATGCACATACGAAGTTCAGCGAGAAGGATGCTGTCATTAATCCTGATGATTTGATGAAGACTGCTGCAAGATTTGGTCACAGGGCGTGCGCCGTTACTGACCACGGTGTTGTGCAGGCTTTCCCAGATGTAGTTAATGCTTCTAAGAAGCTTACTGTTGGCGATTCAGAAGAGAAGTTTAAGGCGATTTTGGGAATGGAGGGCTATCTTGTAGATGACGGCCCTACAGTTTGCTATAACCTTGACATCGAGCCAGAAAGCAAGAAGTGTATTGGTTCTATTTGCTCTATTGCAATTAAGACTAGTGGCTTTGATTCATGTGAGGATGATATAGAGACTATCGTAATCAAGAAGTATTTGCTTAAGGGATATAAGCCTGTTAAGCCAGTAGAAGAAGGTGAATCTAGCGAAGAGGCGAACGAATTCTCTTCTAAGGATATCGACAGAAGTCTCTGGAATCCTGGTGAGTTTGAAGGCTATGACAAGGTTACAGGAATGTCTACTGATATTGTAATCAAGGAAGAATATGTGCCTTCTATTTCCGAAGAGTATCCTACTAGTATCACTTATGCCCCAGAGTTTGAGAATTTTGAACTAGAGTATGCGCTTAATGAGGATGGTTCTTTTGCTTCTGAGCCTATTGTGCCAGATACTATCGAATATGAATATTTTGGAACCTTCGAAGCTCGCGTCTCTCCCGAAAAGTATTCCGGCAGCGGAATTCCAGTAGATTCCTATTGGAAGGCAAAGCAGGCTCTTGATTTTATAGGGGATGCTTATGTTTGTGGTAGCGATATTTTCCAGATATTAGACTTCCTTCGTAAGGCGGGCTTTAACATAAATATTGAGGAGCATGAGTTCTATAGACAAAAGTTTCTGATGAATGCTATTGATCTTAATCTCGACGAGTCAATTGAGTCATTGAAGGTTGATTTGACTTTGGATAGAGATTTGGATAGCGAAGCATTTAATGAAGCCCAAAAGGTCATTGACTATATTCTTTCTAAGGGTACTACTGATCCATATGAGATTAATAATATGGCAGGCCACTATTCGCTTGAGCAAATCAAAGCGAAGAAGACAGCCACTTATCATATTGTATTGTTAGCAAGAAATAATCTTGGACTATACAATATGTATAGATTGGTATCAGAGTCTCATGTAAATTATTTTGCTTTTAGACCGAGAATGCCACTTAGCCTTCTTAGATACTTTGGTTCTTCACTTATCATCGGTAGTGCTTGTGAGCGTGGAGAAGTATTTAGGTATTTGCTAGATGCTTTTGAAGCTTGTGGTAGAGATATCGACAAGACATATGAGATGGCAATTAGTGACAAGAAGTTCATAAATATTGTCTCTCGCTATGATTATCTAGAGATTCAGCCAATTACGAACAATATGTTCATGACAAGAGAAAGTAAGAACATTCCAATTCCTCTTTCTGTTGCTAATCTCTATGATCTTAACAAGCTTATTGTGCGCCTAGCCGATAAGTTTGAAATGATTTGCTGTGCTACTACTGACGCACACTTCTTAGATATGAAGGATGAGCGCTTCAGACGATATATGCTTATGGATATGGGTTATTCTGATGCTGAAGAGCAGGCGTCGCTATATTTCAGAACGACTAGTGAGATGCTAGACGAATTCTCATATCTAGGCGAGGAAAAGGCACTAGAAGTAGTAGTTACAAATACAAATTATGTTGCAGACAAGATTGAATATGGACTTAAGCCATTCCCAGATGGTACATATCCACCAATCATTGCAACAGCTGCTTGTGATGTTCGCGACATTACTTGGACAAAGGCAAACAAGTTATATAGACATAATGGCGTTATGAATGAGCTGGTAAAGGAAAGACTTGAGAAGGAGCTTAAGTCTATTATCGGTAATGGCTTTGCTATCATGTACTATATTGCATACCGACTAGTAAAGAAGTCTAATAACGACGGATACATTGTAGGCTCGAGAGGCTCCGTTGGCTCTTCTCTAGTTGCTACTATGTGTGGAATCTCGGAGGTAAATCCACTTCCTCCACATCATCGTTGTCCTAAGTGTAATTATACTGAGTTCAACAATACTGGTGAATATGGTTCTGGCTATGACCTTCCAGAGAGAAACTGTCCTTGCTGCGATACTCCTATGGTTTGCGATGGACAGGATATTCCATTTGAGACTTTCCTTGGCTTCTTCGGAGACAAGCAGCCAGATATCGATCTTAACTTCTCAAGTATTTACCAGCCAAGAGCACATAAGTATGTTGAGTATTTGTTCGGTAAGGCACATACATTTAGAGCAGGTACTATCGGTACATATGCTGATAAAAATGCCAGAATGATTGCAAATAAAATTGCCTTGTCACGCAATGAGACAATTACTAGAGCGCAGATGGAATTCATGACATACGGAATCGAAGGTGTAAAGAGAACTACATCTCAGCATCCGGGCGGAATCGTAGTAGTTCCAAAGGAGATGGATGTATATGAATTTACTCCAATTCAATTCCCGGCCAACAAGGTCAATTGCGGAATTATTACTACGCACTTCGACTTCAATGCGATGCACGATACTATCCTAAAGCTTGATATTCTTGGACATGCAGACCCTACTGTGCTTCGTATGCTACACGAGCTTACAGAAGTAGATGTTCGCAACATTCCTATTCCAGAACCACGAGTAATGAGCTTACTAGAATCTACTGATGCACTAGGCTTTGATATTAACGATACAGATTCAGGTTCAGCGACACTTGGATTATCCGAGCTTGGTACTGACATGGCTCGCAACATGATTAAGGAAGCTTCTCCAAGACATTTCTACGACCTAGTTCAGCTAATGGGTCTGTCTCATGGTACAGACGTATGGACTGGAAATGCACAGGACTTGATTCGTGAAGGAATCTGTGACCTTAATTCAGTAATCGGTTGTCGTGACTCCATCATGACAAGACTTATCTATTGGGGACTTCCAAATAAGGATTCCTTCGACATTATGGAGAAGGTTCGTAAGGGTAAGGGTCTATCAGAAGAGCACGAGAAACTTATGAGAGACAATAATGTTCCTGATTGGTACATCGATTCTTGTAAGAAGATTAAGTACATGTTCCCGAAGGCTCACGCAGCTGCATATTGTATCTCTACACTTCGAGTTGCGTGGTTCAAGGTCTACTACCCAGAAGAGTATTACTGCGCATTCTTCACAATTCGTGGAGAAGAATTCAAGGCCGAAGAAATGTGCTTTGGCTGGGACGAAGTAAAAAAGAACAGAATCGCAGCAGACGAGGCGCGTAAGCAAGACGACAACCCAAAGAATAAGTCGAGGTATTATCTTTTCGAGTTAGTCGAGGAAATGTACGCAAGAGGCATTACCTTCGAGCCAATCTCTCTCGAAAAGTCTCACGCCACCCACTTCGTCAAGGTTGGACCGAAGCGAATCTTGCCGCCGCTATCTTCAATTACCGCGATTTCAGATGCAATGGCAGAGTCTATTACTAAGGCGAGGGAAGAGAAGCCATTCGCACATAAGGAGGACTTGCTCAACAGAACGCTTCTAGGCAAGGCAGCACTTGAGGTTCTAGAGAACTATCCTGGCGATTTGCTCAAGGGACTTCCAGATAGTCAGCAGATGGATTTGTTTGAAATCTTTGGTATATAAGAAGTTGAAGGAATAATAAGAGATGTCAACGACTGCAACAGTGTTGCTTCGCAAGTCGGTTCGCAACACGGATATTGAATATACATATATAGTACCAGAAGACCTAGAAGGCCAAATTCTTGTAGGTCAGCTTGTTGATGTGCCTTTTGGAAAAGGAAATACTCTAGTAAAAGGCATAGTTACATCTCTTACAAAAGATTCTTGTGTAGATACTAGTAAGCTTAAGAGAATAAACTCAATTATCGACAAGGTTTGCGTAATGAATGAGGACCAGATGAAATTAGTGGCCTTCATGAAGACAAATTATGTTTGCACCTCTGGCGATGCAATTTCTTTAATGGTTCCAACGACAGTAGCAGACCACAAGAACAAGAAGGTCCGAGTAGCAAGCATCAAGAATCGCGACGATGTAATGAAGGCATTAGAAGGAAATAGTATTCGTAGCAACCTACAGATAAATATTCTATCTTTGCTTCTCGATAAGGATAATTATTTGGTGTCAAGTCTTCTTGCTGACTCTGGTGCAAGCAATACACAGCTAACTGCGCTCAAGAACAAGGGCTTGATAAACGTAAACTTGGTCGAAGACGAATCAGAAACAGCTACTATCAATAAGGATAATCAAAGCATCAATGAGAAGTTTACGATTGAGCATCAGCTTAATCTAGACCAGCAAAACGCAGTTGACAAAATTACAGCAAAATCCGACAAGGCGCGCACATTCCTTCTTCATGGAATCACTGGAAGCGGCAAGACGGAAGTATACTTAAGTTCAGCAAATGCTTTTTTAGAGAGGGGAGAGAGCGTACTTTATCTCGTTCCAGAAATCTCTCTTACTCCGCAGACAATTAATTGGCTTCGCGGCAGGTTCAGCGAGTGCATTGCAATTTTGCATAGTAGGCTCACAGACAAGGAACGCTACATCGAGTGGGACAAAATTCGCAGGGGCAAGGCCAGAATTGTAGTCGGCGCAAGAAGTGCGATTTTTGCTCCTATACAAAACCTAAAGCTAATAATTATCGACGAAGAACACGACAGCTCCTACCGCTCCGAAAAGCATCCGAACTACTCAACAAGAACGGTTGCACTTGCTAGAGCTAGATATACAGGCGCTACGGTTGTCCTAGGCTCTGCGACGCCTTCGATTGAGACATACTATGCTGCACAAAATGGCTATTACGAACTAATTGAGCTCAAAAACCGAGCAAACCCGAATGCCAGACTTCCGAAGGTCAATATTATCGACATGAAGCAGCAAGTCAAGCTTGGATTCGGAGAAATCATTTCCAAACCGCTCATGGACAAGATGAAGGAGCAGCTATCTCTAGATAAGCAAGTAATTTTGTTCCTTAATAGACGAGGCCTTAAGCGTAATCTGATATGCAATGATTGTGGAGAGTCACTATTTTGTCCATCTTGTTCTGTTGCTATGACAATGCACAGAGGTCGTTTCTCCTCTGAGAAAAATATGATTTGCCACTACTGCGGCCACATCGCGCCACTATCCGAAGTGAAATGCACTAGCTGTGGCTCTAGCAAATTTACATCCATTGGCTTTGGCACAGAGCAGCTAGAAGACTTCTTGAAGAAGACACTTCCAGCTTATAAGGTGCTTAGAATGGATCAAGATACGACAATTGGCCAAGGTGCGCACGAAAGAATCCTCGAAGCCTTCAGAGAACATGATGCTTCGATACTAATCGGCACACAAATGATTGCCAAAGGGCACGACTTCCCAGATGTAACAGTAGTCGGCATCATCGACACAGATATGATGCTTTCTAGCCCAGACTTCCGCGCTTCCGAAAGAGCTTTCCAGCTAATCACACAAAGCTCTGGAAGAGCAGGCCGAGACATAAATCCTGGAGAAGTGTTTATCCAAACATATAAGCCTAACAATATCATCATTCGCCACGCTGCAGTTCAGGATTATAAAAGCTTTTACAATGCACAGATAGTCTATCGAGAAGACATTAATTTACCACCATTCAAAGCAATCGGTGAACTAATGATTTCTTCATCTAGCGAACAGGATTTGGAAGAGAAAACACAAATCCTATATAAATATTTGCGTGATTTCCTTTCAGTTCAGGACATAAGTCATGGCTTTGAATTATATGGACCAATGGAAGCACCAATCTATGAACTTAGAGAACGATATCGTAACATCTTTAAGATCAAGGCAAAGACAAAATCTGCGCTTAACCAAGTATTTGCACAAGTAATAAAGGATTTTGATTACAAGGTGTTCCAGTTAAGCTTTGATGCTGATAAATAGTGACAGCCTCTGGTTTACAAAGCGGTATCAGAAATCAGCAAATTTCAATACCGATGTTCAAACCCACAAAAATCGTGAAGAGGCACTTTATTAATTAATGTGATAAAATAAGGTGTTAAAAAATATATTTGAGGTGAATTATGGCATTAAGAAATATTGTTGTTGAAGGTGACGAGTTGCTTCGTAAGGTTTCTAGACCAGTTGACGAGATTACTCCAAGAATTTTGACTTTGCTTGATGATATGGCAGATACGATGTATTACGAGAATAGAGGAATTGGTATTGCTGCTCCTCAGGTTGGCGTGCTAAGAAGGATTTTTGTCATTGATGTTGGTGACGAGCATGGCAAGATGGAGTTTATTAATCCGGAGATTATTCTTAGAGAGGGAACTCAGGTTTTCGAGGAGGGCTGTTTGTCTGTTCCTGGTAAGGCTGCTCGTGTTGAAAGACCAGCTAGAGTTGTAATTAAGGCTCTTAATCGTGATGGTGAAGAATTTACTGTTGATGCAACTGAGCTTTTGGCAGTATGTATTTGCCATGAGTACGATCACCTTGATGGAATTCTTTATATCGATAAGGCGATTGATGGAGAGATTTTCTCTGTAGAATAAGTGTTGAGGTGGCTTTGTAATGCTGAAGATATGTTTTATGGGCACTCCTAATTTTGCTCTTGAGAGCTTGAAGGCCCTTGTAGAAAGTAATAAGTATGAAGTGGTTTTGTGTGTGATGCAGCCAGACAAGCCAGTTGGTAGAAAGAAGATTATTACTGCTCCTCCTACGAAGCAGTATGCTCTAGAACATAATATTGAAGTGTATCAGCCAGACAGCATGCGTACTGATGAGGCTTTTGAGACTATATCGAGTGCAAACCCAGATTTGATTGTCACTGCTGCATATGGAAAGATTCTTCCTAAGAGAATTCTTGATATTCCAAGGCTTGGCTCAATCAATGTTCACGCATCTCTTTTGCCAAAGTATCGCGGTGCTTCTCCGATTCATTATTCTATTTTGAATGGCGATGAGAGAACTGGTGTTACTATTATGAACATGGATGAGGGTATGGACACAGGTGACATTCTTGTTTCTGAATCCATGGAGATTGATGAGAATATTCATATTGATGAGCTTAGCGATAAGCTAGCTGTTCTCGGTGCGAATTTGCTTCTTAATAATCTTGATAGCATTATCGAGGGCAAGATTACTCCAATTAAGCAGGACGAGGCTCTTGTTACTATGACATATCCGATTAGCTCAGATATGGGTGAGTTTTCTTTTGACCAGGATGCGATTTCTATTCATAACAAGGTTCGAGCACTTAGCTCTTGGCCTGGTGCATATACGCTTATTGGCGAATCGAAGTTTAAGATTTATGCAACTCACATTGTAAACGAAGACGATATAAACGCGCTTAATATTGATGATATTGATTCGTACTCGAATGGTACGATTCTTAAGGCGAAGAAGGGCGATTTGTTTATCAAGTGTGGTAATGGGGTTATTGCAATTGATGAGCTTCAGGTTCCTGGCGGTAAGAGGCTTAAGGCGATTGACTGCGCTCATAATTTTAAGGTCGGCAGTAAACTAGGATAATGGTGGCAAATGAAGGAGTTTGATTTACCAAAGCTTCAATCGATTTTGTCTAAGGCAAAGGATGACAGAGAGGTTATCTTCTGTTTGCTTTATGAAATTTTGGAATTAAACGGCTTCAGCAATCTGTCGCTCAAAATTATTGACAAGCCAAACGCTAAGGTTGATAGCAAGTCTTTTGTCCGTGCTTGTGTCTATGGAACTCTTACATATTGTTATTCGATTGACTTCTTGTTCAAGAACATCTGCAAGAAGGACATGGAAACACTCGACAAGATGACTAGGACTATTATTCGCATGGGTATTTGGCAAATTGTTTTTTCTAGTAAGGTGCCTAGCTACGCAGCATGCGACTCTTGTGTTTCTCTTGCGAAAAGCATGAATCTACCAAGCGCAGGCTTTGTGAATGTTAATCTTCGCATGATTGCTGATAGTGATAAGAATCTTCTTGATATAAATTGCTACAATGCTAATGTTCAAACCTCATTAAAGCCTGAAATATTTGGAATTCTTAAGAGTAGTTATGGTAAGGATGACGCTATTTCTATTGGGAAAAAGCTTCTTGAAGAACCAAAGTTATCCGTTCGTCTTAATAGTAGGAAGGATTATGAATTAACAAAGACTTCTTTGAGAGAAGATGGCGTAGAGATTTATGATGCAAGTTTTATGCCGGGTAGTATTAATGTGTCCTTGAATCAAGTTGTTCTTGATAAGACAAGGGCATGGATTAAAGGCGATGCTTTTGTTCAAAATGAGGCGGCGCAGCTAGTTGGATATATTGTATCGAAATTCCTAGAACAAAATAACATAAATGATTGGAATGATAGGAACGATAATCCAAGAATAATTGATGTCTGTGCTGCTCCTGGTGGCAAGTCGACTCATATTGCAGAACTACTTGATGATGAATGTGAGATTTTGTCTCTTGATATAAATGAGTCGAGAGTTAAGCTAATTGAAGAAAATGCAGACCGATTGGGCTTAACATCGATTAGTGCGAGAGTAAAGGACGCAACATCCTTTACTTCAAGTGACGAAGATAATGGTTCATATGATGTCGTCGTATGTGACGTGCCATGCAGCGGACTAGGTTTAATGGCTCGTAAGCCTGATATTAGAAAGACGATTACTTATGATAGAATGTGCGAGCTTCTTCCAATTCAGGAAGATATTTTGCAGAAGGCGTCGATGAAGACAAAGAAGGGTGGACTTCTTATTTATAGCACGTGTACGCTTAATAAGAAGGAAAATGAGGAGCAGGTTGCTGCTTTTCGAGAGAGGAACAAGAATTTTGTTCAAGTTGATTTGGGAGAACTTCTGCCAAGTAAGCTAGTTGCTCGTGTGGCAGAAAATCCTGTTGGAGCTGACTTGGCTGATGGGTATATTACTTTGATGCCGCATCTAGATGATGTTGATGGATTCTTTGTTTGTGCGATGCTTAGGGAGGAATGATTATGGATAAGCTATTCTGTTTGGATTTGGGGCTAGCTGAGATTACGAAGTGGGTTGAGGAGAACAAGTTTCCTAAGTTCCGCGCTAAGCAGATTTATTCGTGGCTTAGTGAGGGAGTAATAGACACGAAGCAGATGACTAATTTGCCTAAGGATATTAAGGGAAAGCTAGAAGAAGATTTCCATATGAATGCGATGGTGCTTGAAAATAAGCTCGTATCAGAGATTGATGGCACTGTGAAGCTTGTGTATCGCTTATATGATGGGCATATTATCGAGACGGTTTTGATGCGTTATAAGACAGGAATCTCTATTTGCATCTCGTCTCAGGCAGGATGCAAGATGGGCTGCACGTTCTGCGCTTCTGCTCATGCTGGTTTTGGTCGTTCGCTAACTGGTGGAGAGATGCTCGCGCAAGTTTTGCTGTCGTATCGAGAGATTGGTGAGCGAATTAGAAGTGTAGTTGTAATGGGAATTGGTGAGCCTTTTGATAATTATGATAATTTGCTTAAGTTTATAGAACTAATTAATTCTGAAGACGGATATAATCTAGGCGCAAGGCATATTACGATCTCGACTTGTGGACTAGTAGACAAGATGGAAGAGTTTACTAAGCTTAATTCGCAGGTGAATTTGTCGTTGTCGCTTCACGCACCTAATAATGAGCTTAGATGTGAGCTTATGCCAATTTCTAGGAAATATGACCTTGACGCTGTCATTGCTGCATGTAAGAAATATACGAAGGCGACGAATCGAAGGATTACTTTTGAGTATTCGCTTTTCGATGGGGTCAATGATTCTAGAGAACATGCGAAGCAACTAGCTAAACTAATTAGCGGAATTCATTGCCATGTAAATTTGATTGCAGCAAATGAGTTTCCGGGAAGCCCATATAAGCGAAGCAGAGCAAAGCGCGTAAGTGAATTTAGGAAGACTTTGGAGGAACTCCATGTAAATGCGACACTTCGAAGAGAGATGGGTACAGATATTATGGCAGCTTGCGGACAGCTAAGGCGCGGCAAGATGCAAGAGGAATAATAGAGCAAAACTATAAGAAGGAGCAATGATGGATTTTTTTGCTAAGAGTCATATTGGTTTAAGAGACAAGAACGAGGATAGCTATCTAGCGTTAAATCTAGATGGTCGTGCCTTGCTTCTAGCTGTAGCTGACGGCGTCGGAGGTGCGAATGCTGGTGAGGTTGCTAGCAAAATGGCAATCGACATTATATCTGCTAACCAAGATAGGATTCTTAAGTCTATTTCTACGCCTGCTTTGAGCGTAGCTTTGGCGGTTGAGGATTCGCTCCGTGAGATTTTCCAGGAGGCGAACAACGCTATTGCTCTTAGGTCTTCTAATGATATACGTACAAGTGGAATGGCTACGACTTTGACAGTCGCGCTTCTTGTCGACAGGACGCTTTATATTATGCATATTGGCGACTCTAGAGCATACCTGCTTCACGGCTCCCATCTCGAAAAGCTAACAATAGACCACATTCATAACGATAGTTCGATGCTTTTGAAATATCTTGGTGATAATAAGTATATTACTCCAGAATTTTATTGTTATAATATAATGTATGGAGATTTGGTCGTTTTGTGTACTGACGGAATCTACAATAATTTGGACATAAAAGGCTTTACAAGACTTATTAGGCAACATAAGCATTTGGACTTATGTGCGGAAGGTGTTATTGAATATATCAACGAACACGGGGCAAATGATAATATGACTATCTTATTAGCGCATTGTATGCATAAGGAGAGCAATATATGAATATGACAGGACCAGAAGGTTTGGTATTCTCTGGTAGATATAGAATAGAGAATTGTATCGGTAAGGGCGGTATGGCCTTAGTTTATCTTGCTACTGATCTTTCTACTGGAATGAAGGTTGCTGTTAAGGTTCTTAAGGAGAACTTGTGTAACGACGAGAAATTTGTCGAGAGATTTAATTCCGAAGCTAAGGCTGCTTCGATTTTGCAGCATAATAATATTGTTCGTGTTTTTGATGTAGGTCATGAAGGTATCTATCGATATATTGTTGAAGAATATGTCGAAGGAATTACTTTGAAGGATTTGATTAACCAGAATGGACATCTTGATTGGAAGGTAGCTGTTCCAATTGTAATTCAGATTGGTATGGCACTTGATTATGCGCATCGTAAGGGAATCGTTCATAGAGATATTAAGCCTCAGAACATTCTAATTACTCGTGATAGAGTAGCCAAGATTACTGACTTCGGCATTGCTAGAAATTCTGCTACAACAAATACTATCACTATGCATTCTGGTGGAATTCTTGGTACCGTTCATTATCTATCGCCTGAGCAGGCTGGTGGTAGACAGGAAGGACCAAGCTCTGATATTTATTCTATTGGTGTAATGCTATATGAGATGATTACTGGTAGATGTCCTTTTGTTGGAGAGACCGCTATTGAGGTTGCTATGAAGCATCTTAAGGAGACTCCACAAGCACCATCTAGTATGGTACCTGGTATTCCAAGCGGACTTGATTCCATTATCCTAAAATGTATGCAGAAGGCTCCTGAAAGAAGATATTCCACAATGCTTCAGATGGTACAGGAGTTAGATAATCTTTTGCTTGATCCTAATGGTCAATACGGTGTTATTACTCAAGCTCCAGTAGCTGATGAATCTACTGAGGTTGTGAATACTTTTAGACAGAGGCCTAGCTATGACAAGGTTTCTGACATTGAGCACTCGATAGAGGCTAGAAGAAGAGCAAGACTTAGAGATAATACAATATTTATTCTTATTATCCTCTTGATTGTTGGTGTTCTTCTAGGCTTAGGTGCGTTGATAATAAACACCATCAGAGGTGCATCTGCTATTGAGGCAAACAACGACTACACTGTTAAGAACTATGTTGGTCTTACTATAGATGAAGTACAAGAAGAATTAGATAAGAATGATATCAATTATCAGATTGAGTACGAACTAAGAGAAGACTATGCTCCTGGAATAGTAATTGAGCAGAGTATTAATGAAGGTGTAGTTATTTCTTCTGGTAGTTCTGTAAGTAGACTTGTTATTACAGTATCTACTGCGGAGGAGACAGTTGCGCTTCCAAACTATACGGGACTTAATTTTGAAGATGCATATCAGTCGCTTGTATCTCAGGGATATTTGGTTTCTATTAGAACAGAAGTGAATGAAGATGTCGAGCCAAATTCTGTTATTAGAACAGAGCCTGCAGCAGGAACACCACTATCTGTTGGCGCATCTGTTGTTATTATTTATGCTGTAGAACCAACGAGCTGTACTGTTCCACAGATTTCTGGACTTACACTTGAAGAGGCAAGAGAAGTAATTGCCGAGAATAATCTTGTAATTGGACAAATTGATGGAGCACCTGAAGTAATATCGCTTCCTGAGAATCAGCAAATTGTACTTCTTACAGATCCAGGTGAGGGAGTTACTGTTCCTAGAAGATCTTCTATTAAGATTTATGTTGGTACAATGGAAGACTTTATTAATGGTGGTACTCCAACTCCAACTCCATCACAAATTAATGTAAGTGCTGGTGTAATTGGTTCTGGTACTGTATCAGGTAATGGTATCTATCCACCAGATACAACAGTAGTTCTTACTGCTATTCCAGCAGAAGGATATAAGTTTGATTATTGGCAGGATGCTGCAGGTAACATTATTTCTTATGAAGCACAGTTTAGCTTTGTTTGTACACCAACAACATCCGCATATACTGCTGTATTTAGTGTTCTTCCTACAAGTACACCGACACCAACTATGACTCCGACACCAAGTCCGTCACCAACTCCGTCGCCTTCTCCAATTCCAACGGCGACACCAGTACCTACAGCTACTTCGACACCAGTTCCAGTAGCAACTGCAACACCGGTACCTCCATCTGATCAAGGTCAGGGAATTACGCCAGAGGGTGCATAAGGTGAAGGCTGATGAGTGATACTGAGTCAATGAGAAAAGATGAATTCGATGGCATTATTACTAAGGGTGTAGGTGGTCTTTACACTATTAGACTTAATAGTGGAGAATATGTTAATGCTAACCTACGTGGTGTACTAAGAACTAAGAAGCTTACACCTGCAATTGGTGATAATGTTTGCATAGGGGAATCTGGAGATAAAGATGTTCCTTATGTAATTAACAAAATTGGTGATAGAAAGTCTTTCTTGATTCGTCCGCCAGTAGCAAATATCGATTACTTAATATTGACTTTTGCTGTTAAGGACCCACAACCAGACTTGTTATTACTAGATAAAATGCTTATTATATGTAAGCTTATGTCTATAGAGCCAATTATTGTTTTTACCAAGTGCGATTTAGATGAAAAATATGCAGAAGAATTGTATAATGCATATTCGAAAGCTGGATATATTACGCATAAGTCGTATGAAGATAATATGCTTGATGCAAGTTGTGTTAAGCAGTATTTTATTCAGAATAGACTAATTGGCTTAGCTGGTCCATCTGGAGTAGGAAAGAGTACATTAGTTAATCATTTCTTACAAAAGAGCACTATGGAAACAGGCCAGATTAGTGATAGACTTAAAAGAGGTAAGCACACAACGAGGCATGTAGAATTACTTGAATTTGAAGATGGCTTCTTGCTTGATACGCCAGGGTTTACATCCTTAAGTCTGTATGAGCTTGGAGTCGATTATAAGAATGTAATTCTTGGCTTCCCTGAGTTAGAAGCTCATGCGAAGAATTGTAAATTTGATGATTGTAGACATCAAGGCGAGCTTGGTTGTAGCATAGCTGATGCTATATCTGAAGCTATTATCGACGAAGGTCGAGTAGCAAGGTATAGAGAACTAGAATTAGATTTATATAACAACCGTAATAATTACTCTGGAAGGAGAAAACTGAATCTATGATGAATGGTCTTAAGGCACAAGTTGCGCCATCTATACTGTCAGCTGATTTCTGTAAGCTTGGAGAAGAGGTAGCCAAGGTAGAAGGCTTGTGTGAATTTTTACATGTTGACATCATGGATGGACATTTTGTCCCTAATATTTCTTTTGGAATCCCTGTTGTAAAAGCATTACGCTCTAAGACAGATATGGTATTCGATACGCATTTGATGATTTCTGATCCAGAGGCATATATTCCTCGTTTTGTTGAGGCTGGTTCTGACTTCATCACTTTCCACTACGAGACAACAGATAATCCATCGAGAGTAATTGGACTTGTTAAGTCACTTGGTGTTCGTGTTGGAATGGCAATACATCCTGACACACCAATTGATGTAGTAGTGCCATATATTAAGGATCTTGACCTTGTTCTTGTCATGGGTGTTCGTCCAGGCTTTGGTGGACAGTCTTATCTTGATGGTACTTCTGAAAGAATTGCTTTTGTTCGTAAGCATGTAGATGAGATTAATCCAGATTGTATTGTTTCCATCGATGGTGGTGCTTGTCTAGCAAATATCGATGAAATTGTTAATAGTGGTGCTAATCTAATTGTTGCAGGAACATCTGTTTTCGCACAAGAGGATGCAAGAAGTGCACTTGAGGAGATGCTCGAATGCATAGCGCGTGTGTAATTTGTGGTGGACCTAATATTTCGCCAGCTGTAATTGATACTATTATCGATTCAGATTTAATTATATGCGCAGATAGCGGTGCAGATTTTGCAATAAAGAACAATATTAGAATTGATAGACTTGTTGGAGATATGGATTCTATCTCTAGTGAGTCCTTGGAAATCATCCGTAGTCGCAATATTCCGGTTGAGACAGTTCCTGCTCGTAAGGATTTTACTGATACAGAAATGGCATTAAGATTGATTCCAAGTGATGTGCCTACTATACTTGTTTGCTCTTTGACTGGCAGAATTGACCACGTAATGACAAATGTTCTTCTGGGAATGAAACTTCACGAAGAGGGAAGAGAGATAATTCTTACTGACGGTAATTCTGATATTTGTTTCCTTGTAAACAAAGATGAGCTTGAGCTTTCTTTCTTGGTAGGAAGTGCTAAGAATATTGTGATTTCACTTGTTCCATTAACAGAGAAGGTATGTGGCGTAACTACAAGAAATCTCGAATACGAGCTTGATGATGCAATATTAAGCTTTGGTGCAACATTATCTACTAGCAATGAAATAGCAAATGAATTAATAGCGAATATGAATGCTAATGAGGATGACATTATTGAGGTTATGGTCTCCACAAAAGAAGGCAAACTTCTAGTTGTAGTAACTAACAGAATTTGATTTAATTATCAATAAAGGACTTATGGAGGTTTATCAATGGCGGAGTATAAGAAATTGACATTTGATGATATTAAAGACAATTATGAGCTTAAGACATATATTGAATGTGCGGACAAGTCTCTTTCTATGCTCGGATACACGGAGCACGCTTTTTCTCATGTAAACAATGTAGCGTCTATGGTTGAATATATTCTCACGAAGCACAAGAATTCTGCTAGAGACATCGAGCTTGGCAAGATTGCTGCATATATGCACGATATTGGAAACCTTGTAAACCGTGTTGACCACTCCCAAAGTGGTGCGATAATGGCCTTCCGCTTGTTAGATAAGCTTGGTCTTGACCCTTCAGAGTCCGCGATTATCATGACTGCGATTGGTAATCACGATGAAGGTACTGGCGTTCCAGTAAGTGACGTTGCTGCTGCACTAATTCTCGCCGACAAGTGCGACGTTCGCCGTTCTCGTGTTCGTAATCAGGATATCAATTCTTTCGATATTCATGACAAGGTAAATTATTCCGTTACGAATGCTCTTGTAAACGTGCTCGATGAAGAGAAGACTTATGTTCTCGATTTAACAATTGATACAGAAGTTAGCTCGGTTATGGATTATTTCGAGATTTTTATCGGTAGAATGATTCTTTGCAAGAAGGCCGCACATCACTTAGGATGGGTGTTCCGCCTTAATATCAATGGTCAGCGCGTGGTTTGATTTTGTAAATATTTGCTTTTCGAGGCCGCTTCGAAAAGCAACCTCAAATAAAGCTAGAAGGAGATTAAAGTTATGATTTCTAATAATATTGCTAAGAAGCTTGAGGGAGGTTCTCTCATTCGTAAGATGTTCGAGGAAGGAAATCGTTTGAAGGCGATTTATGGTGCCGAGAACGTGTTCGACTTCTCTATTGGTAATCCTGATTTGGAGCCACCTAAGGAAGTAAAGGACGCTCTTAAGGAGGCAGCTGCTTCTGATATTCCTGGAATGCATGGATATATGAGTAATTCCGGATATGAGTCTACTCGTAAGGCTATTGCTGATAAGCGTGCGAAGGATGCTGGCTGGGAAGTTGGCTCAATTGGTGCAGCTAGCGTTTGTATGACAGTTGGCGCCGCTGCTGCGATGAATGATGTTTTGCATTCTATTCTTGACCCAGAGGACGAAGTGATTTTGCTTGCTCCATTCTTCATGGAGTATCTTAACTATATTGATAATCACTTTGGTAAGGCAGTAATTGTACAGACAGATGATGCTTTCATGCCTGATATTGAGGCTATTTCCGCTGCTATTACTCCAAGAACAAAGGCTATTGTAATTAATTCTCCTAATAATCCTTCTGGAGTTGTTTATTCTAAGGAGACACTAGATGCGCTTAACAAGATGCTTCTAGAACAAGATCACTTAATTCATGTTATTTCTGATGAGCCATATATTGATTTGGCATATGATGGAATTGAAGTTCCAGCAGTTCTTAATTCTATCGATAATCTCATTATTTGTTTCTCTTGGTCAAAGTCCTTGTCCTTGCCAGGTGAGAGAATTGGCTATACTCTTGTTTCTCCAAAGCATGCTGATCACGATGAGCTTACTGCTGCTATTGTTCTTTCAAATAGAATTCTTGGTAGTGTAAATGCTCCAGCTATTTGGCAGAGAGTAGTAGAGAAGTCATTAGATGCTAAGGTTGATGTAGCAAATTACGAGAGAAGACGTAATCTTCTATATGAGAATATCGTTGGAGCTGGATTTACTGCGGTTAAGCCAAATGGTGCGCTATATATCTTCATGAAGACACCAGATGGAATGACTGATGCAGAATTTGGAGATGCATGTGCTAAGCATAATTTACTACTAGTACCAGGAAAGAGCTTCATGAGACCAGGCTATTGCAGACTAGCATTCTGTGTTTCTGAGCAAACAATCGTTGGTTCTAAGAAGGCTTTCGAAGCAATTGCAAAAGATCTTGGAATCAAATAAAAATAGTGTTGACAAACCCGATTTATAGGGGTAATATACTCAAGTCAAAAAGCAGAACCATAGTTCTCGCCTCAAGCGAATAGTAAAGAGGCTCATATTTAATGAAGATATCGAATAGATATTTGATTTGGAGTGATTACGAGAACGGTTCGAGCAAGAATTCGTTCTTTTTGTTTTTTTAAGGAGGTGTTTTTTATCGCTAAGCCAAACAACAGTCAGATGATTAATGACGATATCAAGTTTAGTAAGGTTCGTCTAATCGATGCAAGCGGCGAGATGGTAGGTGTTGTATCAATCGAGCAGGCTAGAGAGGCAGCAGCAGAAGCTGATTTGGATCTTGTATGTATTTCGCCTAATCCAGAGAACCCAGTTTGCAAAGTAATGGACTATGGTAAGTTCCTTTTCGAACAAGGTAAGCGAGAGAAAGAAGCCAAGAAGAAGCAGAAAGAAACGGAAACTAAGGAGATTGGAATCAAGTTAACAACAGATGTACATGACATCGAAGTTAAGCAGAGATCCGTAATCAAGTTCTTGAAGAACGGAGATCGAGTAAAGATTAACATTAGATTCCGTGGCCGTGAGATGGCATATCAGCAGCAGGGTTTTGCAGTAATGGAGAAGTTTGCTGAAGGTATTGAAGAATACGGTCAGGTTGATAAGCAACCTAAGATTGAGGGACGTAACATGGTAATGTATCTCGTTCCTAAGAAGAATTAAGACAATAATTTTAGAGGAGGACATTAACAATGCCTAAGCAGAAAACACACAGCTCGTCTAAGAAGAGATTTAAGGTTACAGGTTCAGGTAAGGTGCTACGTGCACAGGCTTTCCGTCGCCACATTCTTAGCAAGAGACCATCTAAGAGAATGAGACATCTTCGTCACAACGCAGTTTGCTCTGATGCAAACGCTAAGGTAATCAAGAAGATGATTCCTTACATGTAATCTCAAGTAATAATGAAGCTAATATTCGATTTTCTAGGAGGAAAATACTATGTCAAGAGTTAAGAGAGGCGTTCGTACAAGAGCACGTCACCGCAAGATTTTGAAGCAGGCAAAGGGATACTTTGGTCACAAGAGTAAGCTCTTCAAGGTTGCTAATCAGGCTGTAATGAAGTCTGGAAGCTACGCTTATCGTGATCGTAAGGCTAAGAAGAGAGATTTCAGAAAGCTTTGGATTCAGAGAATCAATGCTGCAGCTAGAATGAATGGACTTTCATACAGCAAGTTTATGAATGGTCTTAAGAAGGCAAATATCGCACTCGACCGTAAGGTTCTTTCTGATATTGCTATCACAGATCCTAAGGGATTTGCTGCTCTTTGTGAGCAGGCTAAGGCTGCACTTTAATTTTTATAATAATAGGTGAAATTTATGATAGAAGGTGAAGTTGTATCTAGCAAGGAGAATTCTAAGGCTAAGAGGCTTCACCTTCTTCATGATCGTAAGAAGGCATCAGCTCAGGGTGTTGTTTTTATAGAGGGAACACGTCTTTGTGAGGATGCTCTTAAGTCTGGTATTGTTCCAGAACTTATTTGTTTTACACCGTCTAGAAATGAGCTCGTTACTTCGTGGTGCGAGCTTTTTCAATTGGATAGCAAGCTTTCAAGAAATAACTTTCTATGCGTAACTGACGATTTGTTCAGTAAGAAGATTGCTTCTACGAAGAATCCACAGGGCATCGCTATGGTAGTGCCGCAGCCAAGTTTGGAGAAGGAATTTCCAAATAAGCATAAGGACAAGGCTATATATGTCGTCCTCGAAAATCTCCAGGACCCAGGAAATATGGGTACGATTATCCGAATGGCAGATGCCTTTGATTTTGACGCTGTAATTATCACAGAAGGCTGCTGTGACCCGTTCAATGAGAAGACACTTCGTTCTTCAATGGGTTCATGCTGGCATATTCCTATCATCAAAATTCCTGATGTTGAGAAATTTATGCTTTTCGCGAAGGAGGAGGGAATTACTTCAATTGCTATGCACTTACAAGGCGAGGTGCTAAGCGAATCTGAGCTTAAGCTTCCAATTGCGTTCTTGATTGGCAACGAGGGCAATGGATTAAGTGAGAGGGCAAGCGGACTTTGTGATAAAATGGTAAAAATACCAATGATGGGAGAAGCAGAATCACTTAATGCTGCGTCTGCTGCTTCGATTATTGGATATGTATTATCCACAAAACGATAAAATAGGGGGATATATGCAGGTATTAATTTTAGGTGTATCGACAAAGAGCATGCTTCTTGCAAAGCGCCTTTGTGAAAAGCATGATGTCATCTTAGTTGATGAAAATGCTTCGGAATTTGCAAGAATAAATAAACTAGATGTAGTTACCATAAATGGAATGATGATTGATACAGTGAAGTTGGAAGAAGCTGGGATTGAAACGGCAGATGTAGTTTGCGCACTTAGCGATAGTGAGAATTTGAATTTGGTCTCTGCACAGATTGCACGTAAAAAATATAATGTAAATTGCGTAATTGCATGTGTTTATGATACCGAAGAGTATAATATTTTTGAAGGAATGGATATTATTCCTATTTCTGCTACAGATTTAACAGTAGATTCATTTGTTAGAACAATATATAACCATAATTCTAGCGATAGCGGTGCAAATGGAGTCTTTATTACAAGTGTTTTCGATAAAGAGACAAAGATTAAGCTCTTTAAGATTAATGGTGAATTAGAAGGCGCCAAGTTAAAAGATATAAGTGATGCTGACGGTGGTGTTATTGCTGGTGTTGTAAGGAACAATGACTTAATTCAGTATAATCCTGATTTCAAGGTCGAATATGGTGACAAAATTTACGTGTTAGACATACTAGAATAATAGGGGTGTAAAATGAAAGTTGTTATTGTTGGTGCAGGTAAGGTAGGTTATTTTCTTGCAACAGAGCTATTAAAGGACGGCAAGAAGGTTACTGTAGTTGATATTAGAGAGAAGGCTTGTGTTAATATTGCTAATGACCTGGGTGTTGATGCAATCTGTGCTGATGCGTCAACCGTTCAAGGTATTCAAGAGGCATGCGAGGGAGCTGACGTATTTGTTGCATTGACAGGTAAGGATGAAGATAACCTAATTGCTTGTCAAATTGCAAAGCAGCATTATAAGATTCAAACGACCATTTCTCGAATTAATAATCCAAAGAATAATCTAATTACTTCATATTTTGGAGTAGATAAGTTTTTCTGTGGAACTGATGTAATTGTTGAGTTGATAGAGAATGAAATAGAATTTGAAGGCATGTCGATTAACACTAAGATTGCAAATTCTGAGCATGTCATTGTTGAGTTCTATTTATCTCCAAGCTCTTCCGCTTGTGAAAAGAAACTTTCTGAATATAAATTTGTTAAGGATTCCAAAGTCGTTGTTATCACTTCATCAGATGGCAAAACAATAACTCCGTCAGGTGATACGATAATGCATGCTGGTGATAATATGCTAATGGTATGTAGAAAAAAGTATTTATATGATGTTTGGAAAGTGATGGTAAAGGTAGACTAATGCTAGTACGTAGAACAATAAAGCAGAGATTAATTGATTGGTTGTTTGCAAATCCTGGAAGAATAATTGTGCTAAGTTTTATTTTTGTTATTCTGATAGGAACAATTTTGTTATCTTTGCCTTTTGCTACATATAAGGATGTTGACTTCTCTATATTTGATGCTTTATTCACTTCTGTCTCAGCAACATGCGTTACTGGATTGATAGTTACGGATACTGCAACGTCGTTTACACTGTTTGGGAAGATCGTTATAATCATCTTGATACAAATAGGTGGACTTGGTCTTGTTACTATTACTTCATTTGCTCTTTCTGTTATCAACAAGAAGGTCAGTTTTAAGACAAGACAAATTGCATTAGAGACTGCCGGTGCATTTACTTTTACAGAAACAAATACTTTACTTAAGTTTATAATTGGTATTACTTTTATATTTGAATTTCTAGGTGCAATAATTCTATCTATAGAATATGTCCCTGTATTTGGTTTGATGGAAGGTGTCGGGAAGGCAACTTTCCAGTCTATATCTGCATATTGTAATGCTGGCTTTGATTTGATGGGAGATACAACTTTTGGACCTTATTCTAGTTTGACCGGTCTTGCTACGAATCACACAGTGCTTTTTACAACATCTCTCCTTATTGTGTTTGGCGGTTTAGGCTTTGTTGTTTGGGTTGATTTATTCAAATTTAGACAAAGAAGAAGATTGCTATTACATACGAAGGTTACATTGCTTTTTACAGTAATGCTTCTATTAATTGGTATGATTATGGTATTAGTATTTGAGTGGAATAATCCTAATACTATTGGTCAAGAAACTTTTAGTTTTTCCGATAAGATTGTTAATGCATTCATGCAGTCAGTTACATATAGGACAGCTGGCTTTAACTCTTTGGATTTGGCATCATTAACTGATGCTTCTAAGGCAACAGGAATTGTTTTAATGTTTATTGGAGCTGGTTCTGGTTCTACAGGCGGTGGTGTAAAAATCACTACCATTGCAATTATTCTTTACACAGTAATTAGTGAGATTAAAGGAAGCTCGGACACCATTATTTACAAAAATATAGTACCAAATAATATTGTTAGAAGAGCTGTAGCAATTCTGTTTGTCGGTATTACTACAGTAGCAACCTTCTCTATTGCTGTAGCAATGTTCGAGTATGAGAAAATTATGCAAGGAGCATTTAGTTTTGTTGATATTGTCTTTGAAATGGCTTCTGCATTTGCGACAGTTGGACTTTCCTCGATAGGCACAGGAAATCTTTGTGTATTTAGCAAATTGTTTATTATTGTTGCTATGTATCTAGGCAGAGTTGGACCAATTGCATTGCTTCTCTCATTTGTAATGAAGGACAAAAACAAAACCGCAAAGGTTTATCCAGAAGGCCAAATTCATATTGGATAAATGTTGAGAAAGAATGCTTTTCGAGAAAGAAAATTGTGCTATTAAGCGAAATAGCATTTGTATGCGTTAAATCATTTGACAAAAGGCGTCCATAAACTCTATAATCCCTTAGTATTTATAATTATTATAATAATAAGGAGAGTTATAACTATGGGATTAACTATTTCGCAGAAGATTATCAAGGACCACTTGCTATCAGGACAGATGGAGGTAGGACAGGAAGTGTCAATTAGAATTGACCAGACTCTTACACAGGATTCTACTGGTACAATGGCATATCTACAATTTGAGGCGATTGGAGTACCTAGAGTTAAGACAAAACTCTCAGTTGCATATATTGATCACAACACAATTCAGAGCGGATTCGAGAACGCTGACGACCACAAGTATATTCAGACAGTAACAAGTAAGCACGGTATTCGTTTCTCTAGACCAGGTAACGGTGTTTGCCACCAGGTACACATTGAGAGATTTGGTGTTCCGGGTCAGACACTTCTTGGCTCTGACTCACACACACCAACATGCGGTGGTATCGGTATGCTAGCAATTGGTGCTGGCGGACTTGATGTTGCAGTAGCAATGGGTGGTGGACCATACTTCATCACAATGCCAAAGATGGTTAGAGTTACACTTAAGAATAAGCTTGCTCCATGGGCAACAGCTAAGGATATCATTCTTGAGGTTCTACGCATCATGACAGTTAAGGGTGGTGTAGGTAAGATTGTAGAGTATGCTGGTGACGGACTTGCATCTCTTACAGTTCCAGAGAGAGCTACTATCACAAACATGGGTGCTGAGCTTGGTGCTACAACATCTATTTTCCCATCTGATGATGTTACTAAGGCTTTCCTTAAGGCACAGGATAGAGAAGATGCTTGGATTGAGCTTAAGGCTGATGAGGACGCAGTTTACGATGAAGAAATCGAGATTGACCTTGCTACACTTCGTCCACTTATTGCAAAGCCACATATGCCAGATCAGGTTGTAAGTGTAAGCGAGATTGCTGGACTTAAGGTTGATCAGGTTTGTATCGGTTCTTGTACAAATTCTTCCTTGTACGATATGCTCAAGGTTGCTAAGATTTTGAAGGGACATACAGTTCACCCAGATGTATCTCTTGCAATTGCTCCTGGTTCTAAGCAGGTATTTAATATGCTCGCAGAGTGTGGTGCTCTTGCAGACATGATTGCTGCTGGTGCACGTATTCTTGAGTGTGCATGTGGTCCATGTATCGGTATGGGACAGTCTCCTAAGACAGACGCAGTATCCTTAAGAACAAACAATAGAAACTTCTATGCTCGTTCTGGAACAGCATCTGCTTCTATTTATCTTGTAAGCCCAGAGGTTGCAGCAGTAGCAGCAATTACTGGTGAAGTTACAGATCCAATTACATTTGGTGAGCCACCAGTAGTTACAATGCCTGATTCATTCATGGTAAATGACAATATGATTATCATGCCAGCAGCTAGTGCTGATGATGTAGAAGTAGTAAGAGGTCCAAACATTAAGCCATTCCCAGTGAATGTTGCTTTGCCTGATGAGGTTAACGGTAAGTGTCTTGTTAAGCTTGAGGATAACATCACAACAGACCACATCATGCCATCTAACTCTAAGTTACTTCCATTCAGATCTAATGTTCCATATCTTGCAGATTTCTGCCTCACACCATCTGATCCAGAGTTCCCAGCAAGAGCTAAAGAATTTGGCGGTGGATTCATCGTTGGTGGTTCTAACTATGGCCAGGGATCTTCTCGTGAGCACGCTGCACTTGCTCCACTACAGCTTGGTGTTAAGGGTGTAATTGCAGTATCCTTCGCAAGAATTCACATGGCAAACCTTATCAACAATGGTATTTTGCCACTCACATTTGCTGATAGCGCAGATTATGACATGCTTGATATGCTTGATGATCTCACAATTGAGAATGCTCGTGAGCAGGTAGCTGATGCTGTAAATGGTAAGGAAATCGTTGTAAAGAACCTTACAAAGGGAACAAGCTTCAACGTAAAGCTCGACATTTCCGACAGACAGAAGGGAATGCTTCTTTCTGGTGGCTTGTTGAATTATACAAGAGAGCAGGCGTAATTAATAATGTTTGACGTAGAGAATAAGAATAAGAAAATAGAAGAAATAACAAAGGTTGCTATTGAGAAGGCACACATTAATCCAACAATGTACACACGCTACAATGTTAAGCGTGGACTTCGTAACAACGATGGAACAGGTGTACTTGTAGGTCTTACTGAAGTTGGTGAGGTTATGAGTTACATTGTTGATGATAGCGAGCGTGTTCCTGTTGAAGGAAAGCTTTTCTATCAGGGCTATGAGGTGTCTGAGTTAGTTGACGGATTCTATTCTCAGGGCAGATTCGGATTCGAGGAAATCGCATTCTTGCTAATTACTGGAGAGCTTCCAACTAGAGAAGAATTAGATGATTTCGATAAGCTACTTAAGAGCTGTCGTAATCTTCCCGATGGATTTACTGAGGATATGATTCTTAAGGCACCAAGTCCAGATGTAATGAATAAGCTAGCTCGTTCTGTACTTGCACTTTATTCATATGACAACAATCCGGATTCTATCGACCTAGAGAATGTAGTTCGTCAATGTATAAACTTGATTGCTAGATTCCCAGTGCTTATTTCATATGGATATATGGCTAGAAGACATTATATTGAGCAAAAGAGCCTATATTTACGTTCTCCTAAGCCAGAATACAATACGGCACAGAACATCCTCTACTTAATTCGTAAGGATGGAAAGTTTACAGACCTAGAAGCAAAGATTCTCGATTTGGTATTGTGCCTACATGCTGAACATGGTGGTGGTAATAACTCATCTTTTGTTACACATGCAGTGTCTTCAACAGGCTCTGATACATATTCAGTAATTGCTGCAGCAATCGGTTCTCTTAAGGGTCCACAGCATGGTGGTGCGTCTAACAAGGCATTCGCGATGATGACTGAGCTTGGAGAGAATGTAAAGGATTGGGAGAGCGATGAAGAGGTAAGTGCTTATCTTGAGAAGATTCTTCGTAAGGAAGCTTTCGATAAGTCTGGATTAATCTATGGTATTGGACATGCAGTTTATACTCTTTCCGATCCAAGAACAAAGCTTCTTAGCAAATATGCACGTGAATTAGCAGTAGCTTGTGGACAAGAAGATAAGTACAACTTGTATCTCAAGGTAGAGAAGCTTGCACCTAAGGTATTTGCTGAAGTAAAGAACTCAGAGAAGATTGTATGTGCTAACGTAGATTTCTTTGCTGGCTTCGTATATTCCATGCTCGATATTCCAGAGGTTCTTAATACTCCGCTATTTGCTTGTGCACGTATTGCTGGCTGGAGTGCACACCGTATAGAAGAATTAGTTTCTGGCGGAAGAATAATGCGTCCTGCATATAAGTGCGTAAATAAGCGTCGCGGATATGTGAAGATGGAAGATCGCGATGCTGTACTTGAGAAGAATAATGATTGATAAATAAAGCTTTGCTATTTTATCGATTGTTAGCTAGTAAGTATAATCATGTAAATTTTATCAAATAGGATTTTTATCGTAGTTTGAGCAGTGTTTTCTTGATTGGAAATTGCTTGATTTACGATAGAAATTCTTTTTTTGCTTTTTTATCGTATTGGATTTGTTACGGATGAATCTAGTTTGAGCCTTAAAGAGGGTTTATAAACCATCCATCCCCAACTAGAGGAGCAGGTTAATTGTCTGTTCCTCATTTTGGTAAATCATATTTTAATAGGTTTTTTTTGAGTAAATATGTGATATAGTCAACAGAGAGAAAGCTTTGAATTTGATGGAGAGAAAGCAAATGAATGATAAAACGATGAAGAATCTACAGATGTATATTGGAAAACGGAGTTTGGGTCAATCAGATGCAGAAGTAATAGAGCATATACAAAAGATAGAAGCAAAAGAGGAAATAAGTCAAGAAGAGTGGAAAAAGTTGGCTTATCCAAGTTGTGCAAACTCAGATGTAGAGATATTGAAATATATATTTGGCAAAGTTACAGACACTAGTATGGCAAAAGAGCTGATTTTACATACAGTAAGATTCAGACAAAAATCAATAGAATATCAACTTAAGCAAGCACAGGTTGTAAAAATACTTTTGGAGTATATTGGCGACTTTGAAAAAGAAAGAATTTTGAATGAAGCGTTAGTTAATGCTGCTTGGTTTGGCGAATATGAAGTTATAAAGTTATTGATAGAAGAAGGGGCAAAACCTGACTATGTTTGTTCAAATGGTAAGAATATACTTGAATTATCCCAAAACGCGGTTGAAAAATTTAGAGATAATAGGGGATATGATTATATAGTGTCAAAGTTAAGGTGAATTGTTTTATTAAGATTATTTCAGTCTTGCGGAGAGATTGAAAGCAACAGAAGATTTGAATTTATGAGTGGAGGTACATAATGCTGGGATGTGTTTTTTGTCATAAAGATAGAATTGTAACGGATTTTGTTTATGAAGATGAAATAGTAATGGCATTTATGGATATGGAACCTATAAATGAAGGACATATTTTACTTGTTCCTAAAGAGCATTATCTTGATGTTGATGAGATACCTGATGAGGTTCTTGCCCATTTAATGATGGTATCTAAGAAAATTGTTTCTGCTTTGAAAGAAACATATAAACTGGACGGTTACAGTATTATGCAAAACGGCGGAGTATTTAATGATGTCGGTCATTATCACTTGCATATTTTTCCAAGATATGTAGGCGATGGCTTTGGTTGGACATATGGCAATGAAATTAAGAATGTAAATGCAGAAATAGCAAAAAGAATAAGAGATAGAATTAACTAAAACTTTTAAGCCGCTAGTAAAATTTCTAGCGGCTTTAGTATTAATCCAATGTATCAATCAAATAAAGTGATTATTAGGAATAAGAGATATAAGATACAATTCCATCAGAAATAATAAATGTAAGAATTGTACCATTGTCATCTGTATAGATGAGAGAAGTATCAGTAGTTGTAGCAGCTTCTCCATATGCCTCGATTACTTGTTCTTGTGTAGAACCAATGTAGATGCCTTCTGGTGTTGTTACTGTATCATCGAGAAGTGCGATTGTGAGAATATAATCTACATCATCTTCTGGGTATGTTGTAATCTCAACGCTACCATATGTATAAACCTTGTCTAGGCCTTGGAATGCACATGATTCAGATTCGAAATAGAAATCTGGCTCGCCAAGCTGTTCTACAAGTGGTGCCATCTCGGCATTGATGGATAGGGAAACGCCATTAAGGTCATATGTGTAACCATCATTTGTTTCTTCTAAAGATTCTTCTGTTGAAGCTTCTATAGCATCAGTATTGTTATCAGCTACTGTTGTAGTCACGTTTGTAGCATTTTCTTCTCCAAGTACTGTGCTGTCTACTTCTTTGTCTTCATTTCCACAAGCAGCGAGTGCGCATGTCATGGATAGTACAAGTAATAGTGTAATAGTTTTCTTCATAATATGCCTCCTGTTATTCTTCGATAGCATTCGCTCCGAAAGATACTAATTCTCCATATGTTTCTAGTTCATATAGTTGTCTAGCGAGAATGGAATCGTACAATTCCTCAAGGCTAGTCCAAGCTTCTGCAATTGTCGCATTATTACGCCAATCGGTCAAGTTGTAGTTTGATACAAGATATTGGCCCAAATAGCGAGCTAATTTCTCTGCTCCGTACACATTTAAGTGTAAGCCAGCATCGTATGTGTCTTCGGACATATCTAGTCCAATCTCATCTTGCAAAGGAATTAGGTTCAAATAGTTTATATTATGTTCTCTAGCGAAAAGCTCTACTTGCTCATCCCACTCCGGATACCAATGTGGCCATTCTGTTGGTGCTTTAATCAAGAGAAGCTCCACGCCATTCTCTTCGCAAAGCTCTGCCATCATTTCTAGATACATCATAGCGTTCTCGCCTAATGTATAATCGGCTAGTGGTGGAGCAGAAGGGAAACGGCCTTGTGGCTTTACGTCGGCACGCATATAGTAGCCATTTACTGTGACTAGATCCTTTTCGAGATAGTAGTCGAAGTCAGAAGGGACGAGAGAAGACCATCTGTCGTGGTAGCGCAAGATAGGGAAGAGATATTCGATTACGCTTTCTTCCTCGGTCATTGACGCGTAGATGTTGTTGAGCTTCGTGATAGAGAAAGGCATTCCGTCGATGCTCATTCTGTTGTATGTCTCGCTTTGTGGTTCGTTATACTTGAGTGCGAGCACATTGAAGACTACGACTTCTGGCAGCTGTTCGGCATGGTTAAAGGCGTCCTCGATTAGATAGTAGGAATTCCATGTAAGCTGCTGCGCACTTCCGCGAATGTAGCTAGTGATTCCATATTCGCGCCAAAGCTCGACAGTAGAGATGTTCTCATAGACCTCGCAGTCGCCCACGAAAAGCACTTCGTGTGGCCCAACAGAAGAATAGTATTCTTCAATCATGGAGCCTTCGACGATGCCACGCTGGTATTTTGGTACGAGTAGGTGTTGAATTAAGCCTAAAGCTGTAAACCCGATTGCTAGAACTAGAAGTGTAGAGATTGTACGCTTTATGGTGCGCTTTTTGTTTGTAGTATTTGTTTTGTTGTCATTCATATACTGTCTCCTAGTCCTTTCTTAGAATTGATTATAAATGAATTGGTTGGAATCATAGCCAATTCCATATGCGCCAAAGACTATAATGGCGATGAATAGTAGCATTGAAACTAATGCGAACATTCCATAATCGTTCTCGTATAGTCTATCTCTGATGCTTCCATACTTGCTCTCGAATTTAAGCTTATATACGCTTACGAGGAATACTATAAGCACAGCGATGCCGATTACTATGTATTCTTCTATACTTACGCCGATATTAAGTAAACTTCCATCTGTGAGTACGGAAAGGTTTGGCTTTGTAAACATTGTCGAAAGCATCTTGAACGTAAGTGGGACGTCACGATATACGTCGAACATACGAATCATGCTCATTAATAGGAAGGTTCTCAGGATTTGGAAGCCTTCATATAGTGGTTTACCAGATACATTGAATTTCTTGTGGAATTTGGCATATAGTGGTTCGAGTTCCTGAGAAATCATGATTACTACATAGTTCATAAGTCCCCATACAATGAAATTCCATGCTGCTCCGTGCCAAAAACCAGTAGTAAACCATACTACAAAGCTAGATAGGTAAACAGTAACTCTCTTGCCGATAGCATTTCCTAGGTGCTTTCTAGACCACTTGGATAGCTTTAGCATTGGACCGCATACTGAGATAGGGTAGAAGATGTAATCTGTAAACCAGGTTCCCATTGTAATGTGCCATCTGTTCCAGTATTCCTTGATGTTCTTCGAGAAATATGGAAGATTGAAGTTCTCAGCAACAGTAATTCCAAGAGATTGAGCGATACCGATAGTGATATCAATTCCACCAGTAAAGTCAGCATATAGCTGAATTGCATATAGGATCATTGTTACGAATACGTATGTGCCAAAATATGTGTCCGTAGCACCAGTCATTGTTGTAATTGCAACAACGAGTCTATCTGCGATAATCATCTTCTTGAAGTAGCCCCACAAGATGCGCATGAGGCCGTAGGAGAAGGTCTTTATCTCGAATTTGTGCTCGCCAAATAGCGAAGGGGCTAAGTCAGAAAATCTACTAATTGGACCTTGAACTAGCTGTGGGAAGAACGACACAAATAATGCTAGCTTGAAAAAGTTCCTCTCAGCTTCTTGCTTGCCACGATAAACATCAATAATATAGCCCATGCTCTGGAAGGTATAGAAGGAAATACCCATTGGGATGATCATATCTATTGGAGCGATAGGCTTATCGCTAGTGAAGATAGAATTAATATTAGATATAACGAAGTTCGTGTACTTTGTTATACATAGAATACCTATATTAATAAATAGACAAATAAGTAGGAATGCCCATTTCTTCGATTTGATCTTCGCCTTGTACGCCTTCTTGTCTTCTTTGGAAAGGGTTTCTTTGTTTTTGGCAAGATATTCTTTCTGTATATTGTTAAGTGATTCAAATCGCCTGCTAATTAGGTAGGTAGAGATAGTCGTTATCAGAATAAAGATTAGGTACTTGGGATCCGCATAGTAATAGAAAATATAACTTGCGACAAGCAAAACTGGCCATTTCTTACGAGATGGCATCAAATAATAAACGATAAAGACTATCGCTAAGAATAAAATAAAAGTATAGGAAGTAAAACTCATAAGAATTAGTCGTCTCCGAGCTTTTCGATAAGGGCGTAGAGTGCCTTAGCGGAGTTGAAATTCTCTGGGATGATTTCTTCTGCTGGGATTGTTACGTCGAATTTGTCGTCAATCTCACTGATGATTGTCACGATGTCAAAAGAGTCGAGAATCTTGTCGTCAATTAGCGTAGTGCAAGTATCAAAATCAACATCCTCGTGTAAGTCCTTCAAAATCTCAATTAGCTCGTCCATTGTTATAGCTCCTTCTTCAATGTGTTTCTATCAATTTTGCCATTTGCTGTAAGTGGCATAGTGTCTATCTTGCGGATTAGGTTTGGCATCATATATCTAGGAAGCTTCTCCTTGAGAAGATTAGTCAAATCCTTAGCTTCGATGTCACCTACATAATATAACACTATTTTGCCTTTTTCGTTATCATAAATACAACAGGATGTGTTAATTTTGTCCTGCATATTCACATTTGTCTCAATCTCGCCAAGCTCGATTCTGTGTCCCATATGCTTTATCTGATGGTCTTTACGGCTTACAAAGTAGAGATTTCCATCCTCGCCAAGCTTCGCAAGGTCTCCAGTATGATAAATTAGTTCTGGATATTTATCGTTAAGTGGGTTTTGTGTGAAGGCTTCATTTGTCTTGTCCCAAGCACCATAGTAGCCCATTGTTAATGAAGTTCCACGAACGCATACTTCTCCTGGCTCTCCAATTTTTGCAAGCTTGTTATCGTCAGTTAGAAGCAAAATATCAGTATTGTTAAAAGGCCTTCCAATTGGAATCGCATCGCCTAACTCGAACTTTCTATCTACGATGTAGTAGGTGCAAATTCCAGTAGTCTCTGTTGGTCCATAGAAGTTGATATAGCGTGCATTTGGACAGGCCTCTACCCAGCGGTTGAATTGTTTAATTGGGAAGACCTCTGATGCAAATGCGATAGTATGTAAATATTCTGGCTTAATCGTCTTGAATGTACCGAATGCAGAAATCATAGTAAGTGCAGAGACAACCCAGCATACAGTATTTACTTTATGCTCGTTAAGAAATTCTACAAGCTTAATTGGGAACATGAAGTTTGTCTTTGGAATAATAACCATGGAAGCACCAAACTTAAGAGTAGGGTAGAAGTCCTTAAGATATGCGTCTACATAGAAAGGTGTCTGATTACCAAATACTGTATCCTCAGTAACATTGAGCACAGGTACAAGATTCTCAATGTAGTCAATTACACTTCTATGGCAAGCGATTACACCCTTTGGCACACCAGTTGAACCAGAAGTAAATACCATATAGATAGGATCTGTGTCAATTTGCTTGTCGCGAATAGCTAGAAGCTTATCGTCATTTGCTTTATATGTGCAAATATCATCAAACTTCACAATCGTTCCTTCAAATCCAAGCTTCTTTGCTAGCTCATAGGTCGTATCGTCGCAGATGAGAAGTCTAGGTAGCAAAGTCTTGAAGATTAGCTCGATTCTAAATTGTGGCATCTCTTCGTCGATTGCAGCGTGATAGCAAGACGAGTAGATTACTCCCATAAAGCTAGATAGCATCTCTGGATTTTTGTGCATGAACACGATAACTGGTTCCTTCTCGTAGCCGTTGTCGGCGATAAATGAACCGATAGATTTTGCTTGCTCATACATAGTCTTGAAGGTTAGTCCATGCGCTTCGTCTGAGCAAGCGACCTTGTCTGGCTTAATATTTACTATGTTTTCCAAATATTCAAGTACGTTCTTTTGCATATTTACTCCTTATTATAAAACTTCGTTTTGTATGTTTTCTCTCTCGAAAAGCACCTGGTACTTATCCTTAACTTTCTTGCCGCATCTTGTGATTGCGTTAGAGGCAAGTACGTCGACCACATCAATTACGCCGTTTCCGACCTGATATAGCTTCTTTACTATATGTAATTCTGTACAACCTAATATTACAGCTTGTGCGCCAAGTTCATATAGGTGAGTCTTTACAAGAAAGAAGTCCTCAAGACGTGGAATTTTGTTTGCCTTTACATAGTCATATATGATGCTCGTTACTATTTCTTGATGTTTCTCATCTGGAATTATTGGTGTTATATTATGCTTTTCGAGCTCGGAGGCAAAAATTTTGCTTTGGATAGTACCTTCTGTTGCCATGATTCCAGCAGATTCTACGCCGTTTGCCTTAAGGATTTTGCAAGTCTCTTCGATTGGGTTAATTATCGGCACGTTGATGTTCTCGGATAGCTCCTTGTGGAAGTAGTGCGCAGTAATGCAAGGAATTGCAATTTGTGATACTTCGAGAGATTCGAGCGTCTTTCCGAGGGCAAGTAGGTCTGGGTATGGGTTTTGGGTGCTCTTGCCAAGAATAAAGCTCGTTCTATCAGGCACTGAAGGACAATTTAGCACCACTGTCTCAAGATGCTCTTGGTCAGTATTTGCTTCAGTCATTCTGATTATTAGTTCGCTTAGGTTTGCAGTTGCCATTGGGCCTAGTCCGCCAATTATTCCTAGTTTACTCATACCGCGTCTCCTTTATGCCAAATCCTGATATAGTGCGATGTTCTCGCTATATGTGTTCTCGTATGTAAGTAGCCCAGCTTCCTCAAGTGCTTCGAGATCGATTCTTGTAGGGAAGTAGTCTATGTAGTCTTGCAACGAGGTAGTTGCGAAATTTATATCTGTATATAACTCTTCGTCATAAGAATGTCTGTTGTCAATGTAGGAGTAGTACGAGATTTCTTCGTCTGTAAGTAAGAGGTGTACATCTCCAAGCATAGTTCTTGGGCAGCTATCGAAGTGGTACCATTCGCCATTAAGATAAATTAAGTTCCACCAGTGTCTGCCTTGTAGAGAAGTTGACTTGCTCATCTCGATATTCTCAATTCCGCAGAAATCAAGCATCGCTCTCGAAATAGCATAATATGAATAGCAGTCTCCAGCTCTGTTATTAAGTGCAGTGATAGCATTATTTATATATGAGGTGTGGTCGGATGTGCTCCAATATGTAATGTGTGAGCAAACCCAAGTATAAATCGAGTAAACCATCTCTATATCACTCATGTCCTCAGTAACTATGCTTGGCATTAACTGGGCTATCATGTTGTTAAGCTCGTCAATATTCTCGTAGCCTAGAGGCTTTGTGACAAGGGTAAGAGTGATAGTCGTAGAAGAAGTATTTCCGTAGTCGTCAGTTGCAATATATGTAACGTCATATTCACCAGCTTCGTAAGTGTTCACGTTGCTTGTATCAATAGTTAGATCAACGCTCTCATCCCAGTTATCTGACGTCGTAATTCCACTTCTATAGATAATAGTATCTCCAACAAAATATTCTAGGTCCGTAGCACCATGAATTTCTGGTGCTATCTCGTCTACAAGTATGGTTAGCGTAGTGTTTACGATAGTGGAATTACCTGAAATATCCTCAACTAGCAAAGAAATATCCTGCGTACCACCAAGCGTGAAGTCAGGCTCATTTGCAAAACTAATATCATAATAAGAGTTGTCAGCGGAAGATAAAATAAAATCACTTGCAGCAACAGGCATCTCATCAATTCTTCTTGTGATACTAGTAGCCTCAGCTACTGGGGAAGTAGTATCGACAATATGCAGATTAGAATTGAAAATATAGTCGTTAATAATAATTTGAATTAAGTAATCACCAGGCATATTGATGTCTACATGCGCTGCGTCATTTACAAAGTGTGCATCGTCATCCTTGTCGATTAGGAAAGGCGCGACCTCAAGTGGAGTGCCAGCTTCCATAGTCACATTCTCATATAGCCTAATTGCATATGTCTTCGCTTTGAAATAGAAGACAGTAAAGAGCGAAGCAAGAATATATATGCCAAAGATAATCCAAAACAAGGCACTCTTAGCTCGTTTGGATATTTTCCTCCTTGGTTTTTTCTTAATAGTTTTCTCTTCTATAACAGGTTCTGTGTTTTTCTTCATCTCATATTTCCTTGTTTGTTGTTCTAATTACTCTGTTATTCTAGTTCCAAAGTGAGACTATAGTAATTTACTTGGTCTTGAATTGATTCTGTAGCAAAATTTATGTCCTCAAATAATGTTGGATCATATAGGTGAGAGCCGTAGTGTCTGTTGCTATATGCGAGAATCTCATCATTTGTCACCATGAAGAAATTGTCATCTGACACATTTGCTCTCGGAGTTGTGTCGAAGTGATACCAGGCACCGTCGATTAGTATCAAGTTCCAGTAATGTCTCGAATAGGAAGTATTTTGCTTCTCGATCTGTAAATTCTCTATTCCGACTGCCTCGAAAAGAGCCTTCGACACAGCAAAATACGTGAAGCAATCGCCTGTATGTGTACTTAGACCATCATATGCTCCAATAACCCAGCTCTCAATATGTGGCTGATTAGAATAGTGAATATTTCTAATTACCCATTTATAAATCTCAAAAGCCTTCTCGATGTCAGACATATCATCAGTAATAATCTCGTCAATGATTTCTTGCGCCATCGCCTCAACTTCTGGGAGCAACTCTAGTCCATCAGGCTTAACCTCCAAAGATAGCTCGATAGAGGCAGTTGTCTGATTATCATAATTATCAATAGCAGTATAGAAAACCTCATAAGTTCCTTCTTCATATGGGTTTACATTACTTGTATCAATTACTAGCTCAACATCTTCGTCCCAATTATCACTTACTGTTACACCATTACGATAGTATACTGTATCTCCAATATATGCTTCGATATCCTGTAGTCCGCTAATAACTGGCGGTATGTGATCTACTAGAACATTTACGCTTGAGTCAATAATTGTCTGATTATAGGATTGATCGGTTAGAAGAATCTGCACATCGTGCTGTCCCTCGATAGTAAAGTCTGGTGTCTGAACAAATTCGATATTGACCAATTCTGGATTAGCATCAGTAATGTCAGCAACAAAATCAGCTGGCTCTAAAGTCTCATAACTTCTAATCTCATGCGAAATTGCATTAGCAGCAGGCGCTACCGTGTCTTCAATCGTCAAAAGTGAAGTAAACTCTTGTCTGCCAACTCTAATTGCAAGTGTATAAGTCGCTGGAATACTTGTATCCACCTCAGAAACAGGGGAGATGAAGCTAGAAATAACAACGTCGTCTTGATCAATAAGGAAATCTTCTATCCTAATCTCCTCGCTAGCTTCAATAAACACATGCTCCACAACACGAAGCGAGTAATTCATATAAGTAATGACAAGATATGCAATAGACATAAGCAGAATGAATAAGAAAGTAAAAAACCTCTTAGCTCTATTAGAAATCCTACGAACTTTCCTGATTTGCTTCTTATTAGTTTTATTGTTGTCCTTCATAATCAAGCCCCCACAAATAACTACAAACAATTATATCACTAATCTAAATATGTGAACTTATATTATAATTAATATTATAAGAAGAGTGCTTTGAAGAGCGCTTCGCCCCACTCGAAAAGCATTTCTCTCGCCAGCAAAAGACCGCTTGAAATCAATAAAAATTGACTTCTGGACTTTTTCAAAAAAAGTTTGAAAAAAGATGAAAAATGTTGTTGACAAATCACTACCGCATGAATATAATAACTCACGTTGATTGAGACGCACCTTTAGCTCAGATGGTAGAGCAACTGACTCTTAATCAGTGGGCCCCGGGTTCGAGTCCCTGAAGGTGCACCAATAAGACCACTTTTCGAAGTGGTCTTTTTTCATGCTCAAAATTAATCCGCTAATAATTGAAGGTCAGCAAGAAGTTCATCAAAACAGGGCTTCCTGGGTGAACTTTCTGCTGATAACC
>CALEFT010000032.1 GCA_937876985.1 uncultured Clostridia bacterium
AACGAGAATAGGCAGGACGCAAGGCCGTCGCCGATGAACGAGCTACCGTAGTCGACTAGGGTACCAACGTACTTAAAGTAATACTCCGAATATGTGAAGTCGTCCGGCATCATGTAGTAATTGTTATATACATCGATGCTTAGCTGGATAGACTCCTCTAGCAAAGTAATCTGATCTAGCACGTACTCGTAGTCCGTCGTCAAAGGAACGAGTGTGACTGTGCGACCGTTAAATACAGAGATTCCGATTCGCTCACCGTTAAGGCTGTCAATTACTGTTCTAAAGCTCTCGCACATCTCGAGGTTTACCTCGTCAACGGAGTCAGAAATGTCCATGCATAGGAAAATGTCGCGGTTCTCGAAGGAAGTAATCTCGGTCTTGTTTTTGTATGGTCTAGCAATAAGAATGCAGGTCATAAAAACAGATGCGAGAAGGCAAATGAGGACCATCATCACGAGAAATCTATATAAGAAAACCATTCTCTTATATGTCTTAGACTTCGCAACGAAGGAACTGTTTGCAACCTTGACGCCCTTCTTGAATTCCTGATTTTTCCTAAGCTTAATAAAAGGCAAAACGATAACGAGCGCAATGGCAACGTAGATCATAAATTCGTATTTCATGCCCATCTCGTTACCACCTCCTTTGCCTTTTCTAGTGTAGCAAGGAAGTCGCTTTCTTCATCGTGCTCCTTGAACTCTGGGTCGTAGCACTCGCTAATAAGAATATATAGGTCTGGCATATTTACCTTCTTTATGTCAGACAAAGTATAGTTTTGTACATTGATTCCCGTCGCGCCCTGCACAAAAGTACGCACCACGATACTTAATGCCTGATAGCTCTCTCTTGTATCCTTCTTCCCCTCGCGGAAGTCGGCGCCGAGCTTTTCGAGATCGGAAAGCGCCTGAGTCCTTAGGCTAGCAAGACTAACCTTTGGTGGCTTCTTTACTCTCGGCTTGCGCGTCTTGAGTTTCTTTATGATAAACCAAGCAAGGGCTAGGAGTAATAGCGTTATAACCGTCGCTATTACCCACCTCATCTCGTAGGAAAGCATCCCTTGTAAATCAACTCTTGTATGCATATTTATGTTTCTCCAACAACTCTATCACCTTATCGACAACCTCTTCGTCGCTGCCGATTTCCACTGAAACGACATGACTTCGCTTGAGCTTACGCTCGTTTTCCTCGCGGATTTCTTGGCGAATCTTCTCCTCGCATTTCTTGATACGCTTGCTCGAAGCGATAAACTCAGGAATGTATGAGCCCACGCGAATGCTGAACGCATCCTTGTCAGTAATAGACGCATCCGTTGCCTGCGCGAAAAGCAGGTCGTGCTGCTGAGTAATCCTTCTCATCGTAGTCTCAGAAATCTTGAGTGTTCCTGCGATATCCGTCATCACGATTACGATCATGCGGCGGCGGAAGTATTTGCAAAGATAATTCAAGCTCTTATCTAAGTCACTCTCATATTCATCAAATTTCTCTCTATCATAACAAGCAAGAATTCTCTCAAGATTGTTAAGTCCGCCCTTGAGCCCAAAAAACTGCAACTTGCCGTTTCTGTTCCAAAGTGCACCTACATTGTCGCCATTTCTTGCCGCAATGTATCCAATCGTTCCACCAACTGTGGTAAGAACATCCTTCTTGCTATCATGTGTACTAGTCTGGCCGTCTATCTCCTTACCAGTATCGAAAACCAACATAACATTATGCTTTTTCTCGGCAATATATCTCTTTACGAGAAGATTGCGGCTTCTAGAAGAAGCCTTCCAGTCAATGTCTCTTACATTGTCGCCCGGAACATATTCTCTCAAATCCTCAAAGTTCAAGCCAGAACCCTTGTAAATCGACTTATATGTACCGTCAAAAATATTGCTCGACTTCTTACTGATGAAGATAGCTACCTTGGCCTTAATCTTGGCAACGTAACTTAAATTCATGGTGTCTGAATAACTCCTACAATCGCATCAATAATCTGTTCCTCAGTAACTCCGTCTGCAACAGCAGCATAGTTAAGTGTGATTCTGTGACGAAGCACGGAATGAATTAGCGCCTTAACATCGTCTGGAATAACATGATTTCTACCATTCAAAACAGCAACCGCCTTCGCTACAAGCATCAAGTTGATTGCACCTCTAGTAGAAGCACCAAGTGTCACATAATCTGCCATATTCTTGTCGATAAAATCGCCTGGATGTCTTGTCGCATCAACGATATCAACAATATACTTCTTAATAGAATCGTCGATATAAACTCTCTCAACTAGCTCCTGCAAGAACTTTACATCCTCCAAAGTCGCAACAGAAGTCTTGCTATCAAATACCTTGTCCTCAATTCTGTTAAGAATCTGGCACTCATCCTCCTTAGATGGATAATTGATAATCTCCTTGATAATAAAACGGTCAAGCTGCGCCTCTGAAAGTAAATATGTACCTTCCTGCTCAATTGGGTTCTGCGTCGCAATAACCATAAACACATCAGGCATATCAAACTGCTCCGCACCAATAGTAACCTGCTGCTCCTGCATTACCTCAAGCATCGCACTCTGCGTCTTCGCACTAGAACGGTTAATCTCGTCTAGAAGCAAAAAGTTCGCATTTACTGGACCAAGCTTCGTCTCGAATGTATTTGTCGAATAATTAAAAATCTGTGTACCAACAATATCACTTGGTAACAAGTCTGGCGTACACTGCACTCTCGAAAAGGTTCCGTTTACAGCCTCAGTCACTGTCTTTGCGGCAGTAGTCTTCGCAAGTCCTGGAACAGACTCAAGCAAAATGTGTCCATTACACATCATCGACACCAACAAAGAAACAGACAAGTCTCTCTGTCCAACCATCTTAGAGAAATAATAGTCATTAATCCTATCCAATATTCCCTTGCTTCTAACAAGCTCTTCCTGTGTAATTTCCTGATAATTCTTCATAGAATATCCTCCCTTAAAATAATACGCAAACTAATATAACACACTGTCTGCGCTTTGACAAAACTATAAAACTAATTAGCATCACAATTGCATCATTTGCATCATTTTCATGAACAATTGTTTACTCGCAAAAAGATAGCCACCGCGCACGACTAGCACACGGCGGCCACTCCTACCAATAACAAAATTACTCTTCGTCCTTCCTAAACTCAAGAATGTCGCCAGGCTGACAATCGAGCGCCTCACAGATTGCCTCTAGCGTCGAAAAACGAATAGCCTTCGCCTTACCCTTCTTAAGAATCGACAAATTAGACGGCGTGATCCCAATCTTCTCAGACAAGTCGTTGCTGCTAATCTTGCGCTTCGCCATCATGACGTCCAAATTTACAATAATCGACATAGTATCACCTCCATCAGATTGTCAAATCATTCTCTTCCTTAATTCCAAGCGCCTCGTCAGCTAGCTGACGCACACACAAAACAACGAGTCCCATGAACACTCCAAGCGCAGTAATGAGCACCATCATCGGATACACAACAGCCGCCGCACCAGCAACAAGGCCAATCGCAATACAGCTACCTGCGATGATTGCCATGCTTTTCGCATTAGCCTCATCGAACAAAACACCCTTCTTCATATTAGAAAGGAGCTTCATAAGGCCTACGAGAAGCACGCCAGCGCCAATGAGCATCAAATAGTAGCACGCCACAAAATACGCAACCTTCCAACCTGTGAACACGCCGATAAGCACGAAGCAAATGTACTTACAAACCGGCCAGCCAAACACCGCGAACATAACCACCATAAACATAAAAATCGCCGTGGCAAGCTGCGTGTACTCAATCAACTTCTTACTTGTAATCTTACTCATATAAAATCCTCCTTTGAAACGATTTTGTTTGGATATGCTTGAATTCTAGCACGTGTTTTCTTGAAAAGCAAGCACTTTTTATCGAAAAACGATAATTTTTATATTTAATCTACAAATTTGTTCCCTGTCGTAGTTTGTGGGGGGCGTTTACTTATAAAAGAGCATGTAGTTGATAAGAATATGATCTTGGTGGGTTTACGATAAAAATGTGATTTTACGATTTTTATCGTAGTTGGAACAGTGGCTTATTGCTTGGAATTTAGCCTGGGTTACGATAAAAATTCATTTTTTTGATTTTTATCGTAGTGTTTTTATTATGAATGA
>CALEFT010000033.1 GCA_937876985.1 uncultured Clostridia bacterium
GGGTCTCCTGGGTGAACTTTCTGCTGATAACCCCTAGTTCAGCAAGAAGTTCATCATAACAGGGTCTCCTGGGTGAACTTTCTGCTGATAACCCCTGATTCAGCAAGAAGTTCATCATAACAGGGCTTCCTGGGTGAACTTTCTGCTGATAAATAACTTTCCTATATTTGTCAACAAAACTAAAAGCACCGAACCAACCATTCATAGTTAATTCAGTGCCTTTTATAATATGCTTCTATAAAAAAGCCAGACTGCTAATTACTTAGCCGAATCACGATATTCAGCTAGCTTTACTGCAATTGCACATTCGATTCTCTTTCTAAATAGCTCGCAGCCATATTCATAAACGCCATTGATTGAACCAGTAGAATTGAATGAATTTGCAGCACAGCCACCAGCACAATATAGCTTTGCCCAACAGTTCTCACATTCCTTACGGGAATATACATTAGTCTTCGCAAATTCGTCGCGAAGCTCTGTATTAGTAACTCCATCGTAAACATTGCCCATCGAGAATTCTGGCTTGCCAACGAATTGATGACAAGGGAACAATTCACCCCATGGTGTTACTGCTAAATATTCTGTTCCGGAACCACAACCTGTAACTCTCTTGTAGATACATGGTCCGCCAGTAAGGCTTATCATATAGTGATAGAAAGTAAACGGCTTTCCTGCTCTATTCCTCTCAATCATTAAGTGTGCCAAATCCTCATATTGCTTAAATAGAATTGGCAAGTCCTCGTTTGTTAGTGCAGATTCTTCTTCTGGCTTACAAACAACTGGCTCCATAGAAAGCTCATTGAAGCCTAAGTCGAGCATGTGCTTAATGTCGTTAACAAAATCCACATTGTGATGTGTGTATGTACCGCGAAGATAATAGCTCTTGTCTCCACGCTTTTCGACGAAGTCTTGGAATTTTGGAACGATTCTGTCATAGCTTCCGTTACCGCTATAATCGACACGGAAACGGTCATTTACTTCCTTACGGCCATCAAGGCTTAGTACAACATTGTGCATTTCTTTGTTGAGGAAGTCGATTACATCTGCATCAAGATTAATTCCGTTTGTAGTAAGTGTGAAGCGGATGTTCTTGCCATTTTCCTTCTCTACCTGACGGCCATAGGCAACAAGCTGCTTTACTACATCAAAATTCATGAGTGGCTCGCCGCCAAAAAAGTCGATGTCAAGATTCTTGTGTGTACCAGAATTTGCAATCAAGAAATCAATTGCCTGCTTGCCGACCTCGTAGCTCATGAGTGCGCGGTCACCCTTGTACTTACCCTGGCTAGCGAAGCAGTATGCACAAGACAAATTACAAACGTGTGCAACATGAAGGCAAAGCGCCTTAATTGTAAAGTTCTTCATCTTGAAATTTTTTGCAATCTTCTCGTACTTGTCTGGCGCGAAAAGCTTCCCCTCAGAAATCAAGCCCTCGATGTTCTCAAAGCACTCATCTAAATCTTCTGAAGTTACTGTCTCGTCATCCTTATATTTGTCGAGAATATATTCCTTAATCTCGTCCTTCGACTTCTCCTCATACATCGAGATAATCTCGAAGGCAACCTCGTCTACGAGGTGTATTGCACCTGAGAAAACGTCGAGAACAATGTTCATGTCATCAAATTTATATAAATGTACCATATTACTCCTTAATTCTTTACAGTACACGAGGCGTTAGCTCGCATATGTGATTTGTGGCTGAAAGCTCTTTTCGAGCAAGAAAAAAGGTCTCAAGCGGTAAAAGGCTCAAGACCATCTATCCAACAATTAAATATAAATTACTTGGATTCCTTCTCACAAGCCTGGTTAGCAACACCGCAAGATGTCTTACAAGCTGACTGGCAAGATGTCTGGCACTCGCCACAACCACCGTCAACAACAGACTTATTCAAATCACGAGTATCGATAGTAACGATTCTTTCCATATTGAAAACCTCCTAACGAAATAGTCTAGAAAAGTATACTTTACTATGCCACTTAAATCAAGCACAAAATCTCGTCAAACGCTTGGGAAAGTGCCTCGGCCCGCTCTTCGTCGATGACCTCGCCTCGAAGCACGATAGGAATTCCAGGCGGATATAGATACAAATGCTTCGCAGATATGAGCCCAACACTTTTTTCTACTGGAACAAGCCTAGTAGCAGCAAGGTCGTTTGGTTTAAGAAGCAAGACCGTTTTCGTCGCCATTCGCGCACCTTCTACTTGGAGCTTAGGACTAGGACATGGGCTCTCCGCTTTTTGCTTACATGCCTTCGCATAGTCTAATAGTCCATCTCGAAAAGCCTCCAGATTCTCACAACTATCACCAAGCCCAGTCATCGCGATAAGGTGACTATCGAAAGCAGCTTCAAGTTCGATATTGTGCTTTTCTTTAAGGTGTGACGCAATATCAGTTGAGGAATTCGAGATAATTACTAGCTTTGATGGATCAAGACAGATGTTATTTTCTCCGGCACAGTCAAGTTCTTCGCTATCAAAATTTGCCTCATCGAGCAAAACAAAACCGCTATCTTGCGCCTTAAGTAGTTCTTTACGAGCGCGAATCACATTTTGCTCCCACTTAATTATCGCATCCTGATTATCAAGCATGTACTGCACCATATATGACACGCCTTCCATCAACACAAACGAAGGAGAACTCGTCTGGAAATACGTAAAGGTCCTGTCCACAACCTCGCTAAGCCTAGAAACATCTTCATCGTTTCCATTAAGCGCGAGGACAGCAGTAGAAGTCGGTCCGAGCAAAGTCTTATGAAGGCTCATCACAATCATGTCGCCAGCATTATTCTTGCTGGAAGCACTGCCAGTAGCAGTATTTACAAAAGCACCCTGCACACCAAGATGCGCCCCGTGAGCTGCATCGACAATCAGCTTAATGCCAGATGCCTTGCACATCTCATAGACCTTGTCGATCCTTGAGATCACGCCCTCATAGGTTGGCGTAACCAGAACCATAGCCTTCGCATCGAGGTTGTCGGCAATCGCTTTCTCGATTTGCTCGTAGCTTACTGCTCCAGGCATAATCCTAACGCCGTTATGGGAAATATATGTCGTATCAACGACAACCGTCTCAAGTCCAAAAGCCTCCGCCGCGTTGAAGCAGCAGACGTGGCAGTTGCGCATCAGAATTATCTTCTCGCCAGGATTACAGCACGCACGAATCGCGCTTAGTAGTAAGCCCGTCGACCCGTTCGTTCCAAGGTACACCTTCGGATAGCCAAGTAGGCTTGCGAGGTCTTGTCTTAGCTTTTCGAGTGGGGATGAGGCTGCTGGGTGTAGCAAGCTATCAAATCTGTCGACTTCTGTTATGTCTTTCTCGAAAAGCGGCATCGCCTTCGCTAAGTCAGGGTTTCTTTTGTGCCCTGGCATGTGCATCGGGATTGGCGCGGAGTCGATGTAGGCCTTAAGTTCGTCGTGTAGCATGAGTACCTCGTGGAAGTTTTACTGGTTCCAAGTATGCCATATTTTTGTAGGTTTTTATATACGAAATTTGTTAACAAAGCAAAAGCCCGCGAACGTAATGTTCACGGGCCTTCCGAGCGTTTCAGCCTTTTGAACGCTTAACATGGTGGAGGTGAGGAGAATTGAACTCCTGTCCGAAACCGTATCCCCCAGGCTTCTCCGGGTGCAGTCAATGAATGGATTTATTCCCTTTCCTATTTGGCCCACTGACAGGCGATAGTTCCGGTAGCTTCATAAAATACGTCAGCTGGTCAAAGCTTTCCAACCGCCGTTGGCCTGTTTAACCTCCGCCAGGTAAGGTCTGCAACTGGCGCCCAACACTTATACGCAGATATATAAGCAAGGCGGTAGCTAAATTAAGCAGCTACAAGCTGTGTATTGTTTGCAATTACTTGCGTTCTCGTTTTTTAAGGAGGCCAACGAGAATCCTCCACCCGCTTCCCTGATATCAACAACCCCGTCGAAACCAGTGCACCCCCATTGGTGTTACAGCTCCAGTCGTCATCTGTATGTGCATAATTCGCATATCCGTCACGAATCTATGCCGACAAACAACATATTAAGGTATCGCGTATTATACGATTTTCCTTGTCAAAAAACAATACCACCTAGTCCATCACGACCAAGTGGCATTTGTGTTTCCAAACTTATATCTCAATCTCTTTATTACTCTAAATCATCAAAATTCAGATCTTTTTCCACATTATATGCGTCATCCTTCTGTACATCTTGAATAATCTCGCCTTCCTTAATCTCTGTCTGCTCGAAGGCATAAGGATTGTAAATCATTATCTCTCCACAATAAATGCACTTAGTCTTAAGTGTAGTAGTTACCTGCATAAGATTGCCGCACTTCGGACAAATCATCTTCTCAGGCTTCTTCAAGCTATCACTTAACTTATCCTCAGCAAGCTCAAGTGCCGCCAAAAACTCCTCGTTAGTATAGCCCTTCTTCTCAAGCATATACCAAGTCGCCATCGAAGTAACCTCAAGAACATGTAAGCGCTCCTTCAAAACCTTAATATCCTCAGAAACGCTGAGCACAGAATCTAACTTCCTTAAGTCGTCAATCTCGCCATTGTTCTCAATCATCTTGTCAAACAATCCCGGATTCTGCTCATAATAATCTCTAATGCTGTCGTCGCTCATAAATCTAATTCTCCTTAATTAGCATTACAAACTGAAAATACAAGTACTCTCTCGAAAAGCATCCGCTTCCGCGTCTTTTCTTCTCAATAAATTTTAACATATTAACATATATTCGACAACAGTATATAAGGTATAAGTAGATTTTTTTATTAACAATTACATACTTCCACAAAACTCAGCAATTGCCTCAGCAATCAAAACCTGATTATCCTCATCAAGCAACAATGCCTCATCGTCACTATTAGTCAAATATCCAAGCACAATCTGGAAAGAAGGAACCGAGTTAGCATAATTAAGTCCCGTATATGTATATGTGGCGCGTGTCTCAATGAACTCCTGACCAAGAGCCTCAGAAACAAGATTTCCGAGTGCATCTCCCCAAACCAGAGAAGAATCAATATAACTACCAGTATCAGGAACAAAAACACGAACACCAGATGTCGCCGCATCGTTAGCCGCATCTGCATGCAAACGAATAAAAACATCAGCATCAGAAACAACAGCTATATTTGCTCGCTCTTGATTAGAAACCTCAGAGATATTATCTTCGCGCGTCATAACGACAGTCGCACCGCATTGCTCAAGATACGAACGGACACTATTTCCAATATCAAGCATCAATTCGTATTCTGTAACACCCGTAGAAGCACCCGTCGCACCAGTGGTGCCGCAAGGCTTCGTAATCGATAACCAAGTCGCGCAAAGCTCCTCCTCTTCACTATCGACACCCTGATGTCCAGGATCGATAACCACAACAAGTCCAGTCAAATCAGGATGGTCACTTGCCACAGGAACAGGTGTCGGCGTCGGCGTACTTGTCACCGTTGGAGTAGCCGTAGCAGCAGCCGTCGTCTCACTAGACATTGTCGTACTTACCTCGCTTGAAGCAATAGTCATCGACTCCAATGTTGTCTCAACCTGCTTTTGTGAACGGCTCGCATCGATAATCTTAGACACGACAAATTTTCCGCCCATAAAAAGCGCCACCAAAGCCCCAACGACCACCAAAGCCGCAAGAATTAAAATCAATATACGCGAAGCAATCCTAACAATTCGTCTCACCTTCGACTTGCGTCTTGTCCTAGGCTTTCTGCCGTTTCCTTTAGCTACCTTAGGTTCGGAGGCGTTGCTTTTCGAGGTAGGCGAAGAAGGCGCGTTCTTAACTGGCTTGTTTCTAGCCTCGAACTCGTCGACAAATTTAAGAAGTGCCGCCTGACGCTTGTCTTCAGGAAGTTTGCTAACATTCTCGAAAAGCTTACGCTTCTGCTCACTAGAAAGCTTTGCTACCGTCGCCTTGATTCTCTCGTCTGCGCTACCATTTCCCATAAGCGAAATCCTCCATTAAAAATCATGTTCATTCTATCACAAACAATGATAGAATTAAGTTAGCTCAAACATTTGTAAAATAGTCGTAAAGGAGTAGGAAAATGGCTGACAAATTATACATCGTAATGCCCGCATATAACGAAGAGGAAAACATAGACCAAGTCGCTAGAGAATGGCACGAAGTAGTTGCCAAAATCGGCTCCGAATCACGACTAGTAATAGTTAACGATGGCAGTAAGGATTCAACATATGCTAAGCTACTCGAACTTAAGCAAGAATTACCACAGCTAATGCCTCTCGACAAAGCAAATTCAGGCCACGGTGCCACATTGCTATACGCATACAATTATGCTTTGAAGGAGAATGCAGACTACATTTTCCAGACAGATTCAGACGGACAGACAATCCCAGACGAATTCTATCCATTCTGGGAGGAGCGCGAGAAGTACGCAGCCATAATCGGACATCGCAACCACCGCCAGGACGGTTTTTCTAGAGTGTTTGTAACAAAGACCTTGAAGCTTGTAATCCGTTTAGTTTTTGGCGTTTCTGTAACAGATGCCAACACTCCATTCCGCCTAATGCCACGCGCAACATTAGAGAAATATATCCCACAAATTCCGAAGGACTTTAACCTATCTAATGTAATCTTATCAGTGCTTCTCGTTCATAACAAAGAGAATGTTAAATTTACACCTATCACCTTCCGCCCACGCCAAGGCGGAGTAAACTCCATCAACTTTAAGCGCATATGTAAGATTG
>CALEFT010000034.1 GCA_937876985.1 uncultured Clostridia bacterium
CAACAAATCTGTCAACAGATTGACCCGTTTTTGTTGACAAAACTGTTGACGGAGCCCTTGTCAACAAATCTGTCAACAGATTAGCCTGTTTTTGTTGACAAAACTGTTGACACATCAGAGGTTGAATATATTAGATTAGGAGCATAATCTCTCGGCTTATTTAAGCTTTTATCTAGATAAAACAGATTCATTTTTTTACAGAATCAGCAGATGAATTTATAGTGAATATATATAAGAAAAATAGTCAAGAAATGAACATAAAAGCCATTTTTTTTATATAAAGAATAGGCGAGTAGGAATAAAATTTCGCTCGAATAGAAATTTGTATAAAAAGCGAGGTTGAAGTGTATGAGAAGTCTTAGTCAAACAACAGGCAAGAATGCACTTAATGAACAAACGAAGCTTGTCGTACTTGCTATGCCGATATTTATTGAGCAGTTCCTCGGTGTGCTTCTTAACAACCTTGATACATTAATGATTAGTGGCTATTCACAGAATGCGGTTGGTTCTGTTGGAAATGCCAATATGATCCTTAATCTAGTAAACCTTATCTTTAACATCATCGGCGTCGCAACAGGTGTTGTAGTTTCTCAGTATCTTGGTGCGAAGCTTTTCGATAAGATGGATAGGGTCTATTCGATGACTTTTATTTTGAATTTTGGCTTTGGTTTTGTTCTTTCTTCGGCGCTGTTTTTGCTTGCTAGACCAATTCTTAGTCTGATTGGCGTTCCTGCTGAATTGATGCCAGACGCGGTTAATTATATGCAAATTGTCGGCGGAACTATGTTCTTGCAGGCAGGCTTTAATGTAATGATACAAATTTTGCGCTGCAATGGCTTGCAAAAAATCGGCGTGCTCATCGCATTTATGATGAATGTTCTTAATGTAGTAGGAAACTATTGCTTCTTGTTTGGTCCGCTTGCTTTCTTAGAGCTTGGCGTTGCTGGTGTTGCAATATCCACATCTGTTTCGAGAGTGCTCGCACTAACAGTAGCTTTGGTTGTTTTCTTCTCCGAAAAGCTTGGCAAAATCAAGCTAAGCGAGCTTGTTCCTTTTGATTTTGGCTTGCTACAAAGAATCCTACGTGTAGGAATTCCGTCGGCAGGAGAGAGTATTTCCTATTCGCTATATCAGATTGTTCTATTATCATTCGTAAACGAGATGGGAACAGATTCTATCAATGCTAGAATTTATTGCAATACTTTGATGGCTTTTGCAGTAGTGTTTGGTTCTTCGGTTGCTACTGCCTCTCAAATTATTACTGGTTATCTAATTGGTGCCGGAAAGCCAAATGAAGCATATAAGCGTATCGTTAGATATTGCTTGATTTGTATTCCGGTTGCGATTTTCTTAACGTCGATAAACTGGCTTGCTACACCGTTTACTTTTAAGCTGTTTACTGACAATCAGAATGTAATTGACCTATCATTTAAGATTATGTTTGTTGCAATCTTCCTAGAGATTGGTAGAACACTTAATATGATTATCCTAAATTCACTTAAGGCCACAGGTGACGTAAGGTTCTTTGTAATCGTAAGTGTACTTTGCATGTGGGGTGTTGGTCTTGGTGGAGGCTATCTTTTCGGAGTAGTCCTAAAGTTTGGAGTAGTCGGAATATTTATGGGTACAGCATTAGACGAGCTTTGCCGCGGAATCTGCTATGCGATTCGCTGGAAGCACAAGAGATGGATGAAGCACATAGATAAGATTGAGTGATTATTCCTTTAAGTCAAAGTAACCAGACATATACATTGTAGAGAAGTTTTCTGCTAGTGGAAGGGCTACATGCGCCTTGTCTCTAGAAGATTTGTAAATTCCCATTAGAGTGTCGACAGAGATGAAGCCAGATAATGCATCTGCACGTGGATTTCTGTCGTTATTAAGCGCATCAACAAAGTCCTTGTAGATAGATGCATGAGGATTTGTCGCATTCTTGTAGTAGGAAAGGCCGTTTTGCTTGAATTCTTTCATAATGTACTTCATATTCTTCGAGCGATTATTTTCATCAAGAATCTTGATAAATGGAATCTTGCGTCTTAAACCTAAGCTAATAGAACCTTTTTCGCCAAATATCGAAAAGCAAGCCTCCTGATTATTAGGCCTTGTTGCAGTTGTACCCTCAAGAATTGCAAGAGAACCGTTCTCGAGCGTCATGATGGCACTTCCTAAGTCCTCGGCTTCAATATTTCTAAGCTGCTTTCTAATTGTTGCAGTGACATCGACAGGATTAGAGCCCATGAGCCACAAAAGTAAATCGACAGCATGAATTGACTGATTCATCAGTGCGCCACCGTCGCTTTTCCATGTGCCACGCCAAGCGGCACTATCGTAATAATCCTGGCCGTGTCCCCATCTTACACTGATGGTACCATGTGTAATTTTACCAAAAACACCACTAGCAATATCTTGTCGAATCACGTCAACTAGTGGGAAGTATCTATAGATATGTCCCATCGCAATCTTGATTCCAGTAGACTTCGATAGCTCGTAAAGCTCCCTGGCTTCGGAAGAGGACATAGTCATTGGCTTTTCGAGAAGGACGTTGATTTTGTTCAAAATACAAGTCTTCGCCATGCCGTAATGAAGGCCAGAAGGCACAGTAATCGCAATAATATCAGGCTTAGTAAGCTTATTCGTATCAACCATAGAGATGAGTTCGTCTAGGCTTGTAAGAATTGGCGCGTTAGCAATGCCGACATCGGATAGTAATTTGTTCGCAGCATCCTTGTTCGTATCGCAAACGGCTAGAAGTTCGAGCTCCTTAGACTTCTTGATCGCCTTCAAGTGCTTCTTGGCTACCTTGCCGCATCCGACAATTGCTACCTTGTAAATATTCATCTTGTGCCTCCATTTTTGCATTCTTGTATAACAATATAGTTTTTATTACAAAAATTCAACCTCAACCTCGAAAAGAATGCTAAAATTATACCAAATCAAGTATATGCGAGGTGAACGACATGGCCCTTAATATGAGAGATATCATTGCAGATAAGCGTTATTCCAAAGAACTCACAGATGAACAAATAGAATTCTTTGTAAATGGAGTAACAGATGGCTCAATTCCTGATTATCAAATTTCTGCCTTGCTTATGGCAATCGTGTTAAATGGCATGACAGATAGAGAGACGACTACGCTTACGCTTAAGATGGCTTCCTCTGGTGAGCAAAATGACCTCTCGTATCTTGGTTCTAAGGCTGTAGACAAGCATTCTACTGGTGGTGTTGGTGACAAATGTACTCCGATATTACTTGCGCTTGTAGGTTCCTTTGGCATTAATTGTGTAAAGCTTTCTGGTCGAGGCCTAGGCTTTACTGGAGGAACAGTAGATAAATTTGAATCTATCGTAGGCTTTAATCCGATAATCGAGTATGAAGACTTCGAGGAGATGGTAAAGCGTAACGGAGTTATTATATCTGGACAGTCTCCTAATCTCGCCCCAGCCGACAAGGTTTTGTACGCGTTAAGAGATGTTACATCAACTATTGATTCTATTCCGCTAATTGCTTCTTCTATTATGAGTAAGAAGATTGCTGGTGGCGCGCAAGCAATTGTGCTTGATGTTACTTGCGGTCAGGGCGCTTTCATGAAGACCATTGAACAGGCAAGGGAACTTAGTAAATCAATGATTGAGATAGGAAAGCTATCTGGTAGACAAGTTGTATGCGTAATTACTTCCATGGACGAGCCACTTGGCCATTCTATTGGAAACACATTAGAAATGATGGAAGTATATGAGACTTTAACAGGTAAGGGTAGCGAGGACTTACTTACTGTCGTAACTACGCTTGCTGCTTATATGATAGACCTCTCCGAAAGTGACAAAGTAAATGAATTCTTTGGACATAAGCCAACAATTGATGAACTAATCACTGAATGTAGACAAAGACTTAGCAATAATATGGCGCTTAATGCTTATGCGAATCTAATTCTTGGTCAAGGCGGAAATATTGATTCTAATTTGTCGCCAGTATATGTTGATTATCCAGCTGAAGCAATTAGATTGACTGCTTCGTCGACAGGATATATTTCTGCTATCAAGGCAGATGTGATTGGTAATGCTTCTGTAGAACTAGGTGCTGGTCGATTGACTAAGGAAAGCCAGTTAGATTATGGCGCAGGAATTACTCTATATAAGAAGATTGGTGATTTTGTAAAGAAGGGCGATGTGGTCTGTGTTCTTTACAAAGGAAGCAATGCTACGATTGATGAGGATAAGCTATGGAATGCAACAGAGCTTGCAGCAGATGCCTTTGAATATTCAGAGGTAGAGGTTCCTAAGCATCCAGTGATTCTTGATGTTTTAACATAATTGTATTAATTAAGATTTGATTTGTCATTGCAAATATTTCCTACTTGAGTATAATTGGATTAGAACAAATGTTCGATGGTTATATGAGAGGTTTATGTGGATAAACAAATTATTATCGGAATCGATCCTGGCTATGCGATAACCGGCTATGGAATTATAGAGAAGTGTGGCAATAAGCTACGCGTTATTGATTATGGAGTTGTATCTACTAAGGCTACAATGCCATTTCCAGAGAGGTTATTAGCTATTAATAGCAAGATAAGATATTTGCTTGAATTTTATAAGCCTGATCTAATGGCTGTAGAAGAATTATTTCTTGGACAGAACAAGACAACTGCAATTGGTACAGCCCAGGCTCGTGGTGTAGTAATTGTAGAAGCGGCAAGAGCGAATATTCCAGTATATGAATTTACTCCTGGACAAATTAAGCTTGCTGTCACAGGTTATGGCAAGGCAGATAAGAATCAGGTATCGCAGATGGTTAAGTCTTTACTAGGACTAACAGAGATTCCTAAGCCTGATGATGCATGTGATGGCTTAGCTGTTGCAATTTGTATGGCTCATACAGGTGTAGGCTTTGCTGAACGTGCTGTATCAGGATATCAATATGGTAGATATGGTAAACCTAGAGAATGGATATAATTAGAGGTGAGTTATTATGTATGCATATATTAAGGGAATTCTTGCTAAGAGAACTAATGAATATATAGTAGTAGAGAATAATGGAATTGGTTATCATATTAACTGTCCATTCGAGATTTCTGTGTCATTAGGAGCAATTGGTGCTGAAGTTCAAGTATATTTATATCAGAGTGTCAAGGAAGACGATATTAGCTTACATGGCTTTGCTTCTGATGAGCAGAAGGAGATGTTCCTTCTACTAATTACTGTTTCTGGTATTGGTCCTAAGGTTGCTAGTAATATTTGTGCACAAATTGATCCTAGTGCTTTTGCCTTGGCAATTCTTAATAAGGATACTAATTCACTTACTAAGGTTAAGGGATTAGGTAAGAAGTCATCTGAGAGAATAATACTTGAATTAACAGATAAGCTTAAGAAGTCTAATCCACATATTAGCATTAATCCTGTTAATAGTGTTTCAGATAATTCTTCTAATACTTCTTCTATGGCAATTATTGATGATGCTATTAGCGCGCTACTTGTATTAGGATATAGGGCAGAAGATGCAACTAATGTTGCTAAGTCTACATATGATGGACAAATGAGCATTGAAGAACTAATTCGAGCTTGTCTAAAGAGAATGAGATGATATTGAGGTAATACATGTTTAATGATAATTACAATTCATTTGGTAATTTCGGAGAAGAAGAGAGAGTAATTGGCAGACAGAAGCAATTCTCAGATAGAGATGAGAAGAATTTAAGACCAATTTCTCTCGAAGAATATTCCGGACAAGAGAAGGTTAAGAAGAATCTTGGTATTTTTATCGATGCTTCTAAGAAGCGTGGAGAAGCTCTTGACCATGTCTTATTATATGGCCCTCCAGGTCTTGGTAAGACAACACTTGCTGGAATTATTGCAGCAGAGATGGGTGTTGGATTACATATTACAACAGGTCCTTCTATCGAGAAGGCTGGTGACTTGGCTGCAATTCTTACTAACCTTAATGAGAATGAAGTATTGTTTATCGATGAGATTCATAGACTTAATAGAAGCGTTGAAGAGGTTCTTTATCCAGCAATGGAAGATTATTGTCTCGATTTGATGATAGGTAAGGGACCATCTGCTAGATCAGTACGACTTGATTTACCAAAGTTTACTTTAGTTGGAGCAACAACAAGAGCTGGTATGCTATCTGCACCTTTAAGAGATAGATTTGGTATGATTCATCGTTTGGAATTATATGAACCAGATGAGCTTAAGCAAATTCTGGCTAGAGATGCTAAGCTACTTAATATTGATATTACTGATGATGGACTAACAAATATTGCAACAAGATCTCGTGGAACTCCGAGAATTGCAATTAGACTACTTAAGCGAATGAGAGACTTCGCTTTGTATCTAGATAAGACATCAATTGATAAAGAAGTATCTGATTATGGTCTTAATGCTCTCGATATCGATAGTATTGGACTTGATGCTGTAGATAGACGAATTCTTTATACTATTGCTGATGTATTTGGTGGTGGACCTGTTGGACTTGATACTCTTGCAGCTTGTACTGGTGAAGATGCAGTTACTATTGAAGATGTATATGAGCCATTCTTGCTTGCGAATGGTTTTATTGCTAAGACACCAAGAGGACGAGTTCTTACTAAGAGAGCATTTGAGCATTTGAATTTTCCAATTCCGAAGTGTTTCTTAGAGAAGATGACATATGGTAATTCTAATTCTAATGCTAATAATATAACGAATCGCAATATTACGATTGATGACTTGAATGATAATAATTGATAGGTAATCTTGTAAATGAGTAAGGAACTACTATTACATTGCTGTTGTGGGCCTTGTGGCATGTATCCAATAAGAAGCTTATTGGACCAGGATATTGTACCTGATTTATATTGGTACAATCCTAATATCCATCCAAGATTTGAATATGATAGAAGATATGAGAATCTAGAAATTGTTGCTAAGCATTTTAATTTGGAGCTTTTCGCGACAGAAGCATTTATGCAAGATAGTTGGGAACGAGAAGTATATAAGGATAATTATGATTCTAGATGCCATATGTGCTATGACTTAAGAATTGACCAGATTGCTAGATTTGCAGCTGAGAATAATTATGATGCATTTTCTACAACACTGCTTGTTAGTCCTTATCAGAATCATGAATTGATGATTGATATTTCTAAGGATAAAGCGATTAAATATGGTGTTAAATTCTATTATGAAGATTTCCGCGTAGGCTATAGACAAGGGCAGAACATGGCTAGAGAGCTTGGAATATATAGACAGAAATATTGCGGATGTATCAAGTCGCTTGAGACATCTGATTTCAGGGAGAAGATTCTTAAGAGCTTTGAGACAAATTAATTAGCATCTGAAGTTTTGTGCTTTATTTCTTTTGGAGAGACATTGATAGAATAATATCTCTCGTAGATTACCATGCCTGGCTTTGCCTTAGGAATTTTCTTAAGGTGAGATACTGGGCAATAATCTACTTCAATGATCTTGTCTTTGTCAGTAGTAAGATTCTCTTCACTGATGATTTCTCTAGAGAAATGTGCAGCAAGCTCAGCAGCTTCAATAACTGATGAGTCTGATGGAATATCTTCATGTGGCTTCTTTACTAGGATTACATGTGTTCCAGGAGCACCTTTAACGTGGAACCACCAATCTTCCTTCTTAGCAATCTTGAAGGACAAATAATCGTTTTGGATATTGTTACGACCTGAGTAGACGATGTGTCCATCGCTTGTCTCATATTTGCGATAGTTTGTGATAGTAGAAGAAGTCTTCTTTGACTGATTTTTGTTATTAGATTTTGCTTTAGCAGCTGCTGCTCTAAGAGCGCGAGAGGATGCCTTACCAGATTTTGCCATTCCTACAGATTTGTTAGGATTGATGTTAGTATTCTCTTTGTTCTTTGGCTTCTTAGCTGTGCTGATTAGATTTGCTTCAGTTGTCATTTCTTCAGAAATTGCTTCGAGGTCATCAGTAGTCGAACTAGAAAGAATAGCGGACTTAAGGCTTCGTAAATAATTAATTGCATTCTCATCGTCAGCTAAGTATTCTTCAGATACTTCGAGCTTACGCTTTGCTTTATGGAATTTCTTATAATATTCTTGAGCATTGTCAGAACTTGATAAAGAAGGGTCAAGTGGAATAGAAATCTCGCGACCATTCTCGTCATAAATGTCAACGCACTTAAGCATAGTATCCTTTGGCTTAATCTGATATGTATAGCAAAGAATATTATCTCCATAATTCTTATATGTTTCACATTTTCTACCTTCTTCAAGGTCTTGTCTATGGATGTTCTCTTTACGAGCTGCATGAGAAATAGCAGTATTTACAATGGATAATAGATTATTGCGTTTCATCTCAAAATCTATAGAGCTATCCTTTGTCTCGTAGTAAGAACAAATAGCTTCAGAAATGGTATTGTATTTTGATACCTTGTCGTAGTTATCGAATGAGAAAATATAGAAGTCACAGGCCTCATCTTTATTGGAAAAAAATGTAGATGGACTTATGTCGTAGTTGATTATTTTCGACATGTAGTATTCTAGGCTCTCTTTAAGCTTTGCTCTTGAGTCATCATCAAGATTGTTGATAGAAACCTTGTCGTCAATTTGTGCTCTAATGCAGATTTGTGACACGAGAAGAGGAGATATTCCCATGATAGAACTAAGAATAGCCTTGTGCGTTGGGCGATTCATTTCTGTTTCTAGGATAGGAAGATTGCCACAGTTTAGCATATTTAAGGCTTCGTCAGGAAGCATTTTGTTCTGTCTAGGCGGATATTCGTAGATTCTTGCTGGCATAACTTCGCGAATTCTGTTAATTGAGAAATCTACATGAATTGCAGAGTCGAGTATTTTACCAGTGCTATTTACTAGTATTAGGTTGCTGTATCTACCCATTAGTTCTGCGATTAGTCGCATTTCCTTAGTGTCGTGTAGCTCGTCCGTCGTAGTGAAGTGAATCTCTATGATTCGCTCGTAGTCTGGGCAAGTGATCTTAGTGATTCTTGCGCCTTGGCAGTGCTTTCTAAGAAGCATGCAAAACTGTGGTGGCATGAGCGGATTCTCGCGAACAGTATTTGTAATACACATTCTTGAAGCAGATGGGTTTATAGAGATAAGAAGCTTCTTGTTAGAGGAATTTGTTCTAATATGCAAATAGAAATTATACTTATCAGGCTCGAAAACCTTATCGATTCTCGCTCCAACAAGCTCATCGTTCAATTCTTTTGCTAATAGGGAACATGTAATACCATCTAACGCCATCTTGTAACCTGCTTACTTATTTGCTTCTTCGTTTTCTTTATCGGTCATATCGAGCATGAGCTTTATGCACCAAATCGCAACAAACAAAATAAGTTCAATTGCAACTAGAATATAGAAAATATTGAAGCTGTTCCAACTGAATAGTAAATCTAGAGCAAGAATAATGATAACAGCAAGAATAGAGATAATTGGCTTAAAAACTCTTGTCTTCGAAAAAGCATGAAGCCAATCACCAAAACCAGTACTTACATTTCCTTGTGTGGAAGCAGGCTTAGAATTAGTTCTTGTTCTGTAATTTGTATTTGAAGAATTTGTTTTCTTTGTTCCTTGCGTTCTATTGCGATTATTTGTAGTGTTTGTTGTATTTCTTCTGTTTGCCATATAAATAACCTCGATATTATCCTTCTAGAGATTTTACCATAAGATTAGATTTTTATGATACTATTAGAGAGAAAGGAAGGTAACTATGAACTCTATTATTAAAAATAAGCAATTTGTCGCAATCAATGGAATTGACCATTTTGTTACTACATATTCAACAAATGAGAATAATGAAGTAGTAATCTATGTTCACGGAGGCCCACTTCAGCCAGATACTTATTTGTCTCATATTCTTGCGAAAGCTATGAGTGATAAGTACACTTTGGTATTTTATAACCAGCGTGGCTGTGGCCGTACATATTATAAGAATAAGAAAATCGATAAGAATAATGATACAGCGACCTTCGATAATCTAATTCAAGATCTTGATGAACTTGTTAAGTGGGCGAAGGATAAATATCACAAGGACAAGATTATTCTCATGGGACACTCCTACGGCACCTTGATAGGAATTCATTATACAAGTAAGCATCCAGAGAATATTATCCAATATGTTGGAATAGGGCAGTATGTCAATATGAAGGCTTCATTAGCTGATGTAAATGACCTAATAAATGAGACAGTAGATAAGAATAATCCTAAATATGAGAATTATAAGAAGGCTTATGATGCTTTGTGTAAGGATTTTTCTATCGAGAATATTGGACTAGTTCAGCGTTTGGGTAGAAGTGTTCTGCCAGCACCTAAGGATGCGATAATTAATAACGATTATATGAAGGGTTTGTTCAAGTCAGGAAATTACAGCATTAATGACTTAAGGTGGCAGCTAATCTGCGTTAATTTCAAGAAGTATTTCTATCTAGCTAGGCACCTAATCGAGAAGATGATTAATACTAATCTTAAAGAGGAAATTACTACGCTTGAAGTTCCTGTAGTGTTCATAACAGGCGTTTACGACACAGCATGCACGCTAAAGCAGGTGGAAGCTTATAGCTCCTTACTTTCTGCTCCGTCGAAAAGCATCATTTCCCTAGAACATCACGGCCATACGCCACATTTTATTGAACCAGATATGTTCTCTTCTGTGTTTGATTATGCTTTTCGCAAATGAGTCTTTTCGCAAATGCAAATAAAAACTAATACAAAACAAATAGCCCAAGCAAAATGCCTGGGCTATATATATTTACAAAAGAAAAGTAATTAGTTGATTTTCTCACCCTTTGCCTGAAGCAAGTTCTTAATCTTCTCAGTTGGATTGATAAGATTAGACAAGGATGCGTCGTGGTTAATAGCATCGATAAGGAGAGCTACGAACTTGCTCATGTTTACGTCTGCAAACCATGGAGCCTCAAGAAGTTCAGGACGGCGATAGATTAGGTTAGTAGCAAATACCTTGTTGATAATGCCTTCCTCGTAAGCCTTGTTGAAGTTGTCGATGCCTTCAGTAAATAGTCCGAAAGTAACAGAACAATAAACGTTACGAGCACCACGCTCCTTCATCTCGCGACCAATGTCGAGCATAGAATCACCAGAAGAAATCATGTCGTCTACGATTAGGATGTCCATGCCTTCAACAGAATCACCGAGGAACTCGTGAGCGATAATTGGGTTTCTGCCGTTTACAATCTTTGTATAGTCACGTCTCTTGTAGAATGTTCCGAGAGGTACTCCAAGGATAGAAGCGAAGTACATTGCTCTTGTGATACCACCCTCATCAGGAGAGATAACCATGAACTTACCATCAGTAAATGACAAGTCTGGAATCTGACGGTACATTTCCTTAATAATTTGATATGTAGGGGAGAGAGACTCAAAACCAGATAGTGGAATAGCATTAGCAACACGTTCGTCATGTGCATCGAATGTAATAATGTTTGCTACGCCAAGGTTGTAGAGCTCTTCGAGTGCGAAAGCGCAGTCAAGTGACTCTCTAGAATTTCTCTTGTGCTGACGGCTCTCATAGAGGAAAGGCATAATTACGTTGATACGACGTGCCTTACCAGAGCATGCGAGAATTACTCTCTTTAGATCTTGATAGTGGTCGTCTGGGCTCATTCTGTTGTCCATGCCAAACATCTTGTATGTAACAGAAGGATTCATTACGTCTGCAAGGATGTAGAGGTCATGTCCACGAACGGAGTTTTGTACTACAGCCTTACCCTCACCAGAGGAGAATCTTGCGTTGTTTACAGAGATTTTGTAGTCGGATCTCAAGAAGCCAGGATACTTGGATGCATAGCCGTCCTCCTGATACTCAAGTCTTCTCTTGTTAAGATAGTAGTTTACTTGCTCTGAGAATTCCATCGAACCCTTAAGTGGGATTAATCCGATTGGACCTACAGGAGCCATTGGGTTGTCGCCATATTGGTTATAGCGAGAGTAGGATTTCTCGTCATTTGGAATTGAAATCATAATTACAACCTGTACCTTTCTTTGTTTTCTTTTGTTTATATTCTGTGGCAGTTTTGCCTAGAATGCTTACTCCATATCGAAAAGCTCATCAATTCTGACTTGCTCTAAGAAGTTCGTTATTCTCTGGTTAGAATTAATGAGAGAACCAATAGACTCGTCTACGTTGATACCCTCGATAATTCTTGCTACATAAGGTGCCATATCTACATCTACATACCATTCCTTGGCTAGTAGCTCTGCTGGTCTATAGATGAGGTTAGTGCAGACAACTCCACGGATGAGCCCAGATTCATATGCCTTGTCAAAGCCTTGGAAGTTGCTTGAGAATAGTCCAAATGGAGCTAGACAGTAAATGTCCTTCGCGCCACGTTCCTTGAGCTTCGATGCTGTAAGCAGCATTGTCTTACCAGAATTTATCATGTCATCAATAATGAGAATATCCTTACCAGAAACATCGTCTCCTAGGAATTTATATTCCTTAATTGGATGTTCTCCATCGACCTTGATGGCATAATCTCTTTGTCTATAAAAGATGCCTAGTGGCAAATTGAGCATTGATGAGTAGAATATAGCTCTATTAACACCAGTCTCATCCGGACTTACTACCATTGTAGATTCCGGCTTAAGTTTAATAGATGAATATTTGGATACTAGTGTAGTGATAATCTTATAAGCAGACTTTGGCATCTCGATACCCATAAGTGGAACCGCGTTATCGATTCGTCCATCATGTGGATCAAAGATAATCAAATTAGCAACACCAAGTGAATATAGCTGCTTCAATACTGCTGCACAGTCAAGAGATTCGTCTTCATTCATCTCTTTTTTTACCTGTAAGCCTTCATACATAAAAGGCATAATGACATTAATTCTTCTAGCCTTACCAGCACAAGCCGTAACAATTCTAAGCAAATCTCTATAATGATCGTCAGGGGAGGCAATATGTGGCTCTCCAGACAAAGGAATATTCTGATTATGTGAAAGTACATCAGTAATAATGAAAATATCATGACCGCGAACAGATTCTCTCAAACCGAATTTACCCTCACCAGTTTGGAAACGAATAAGCGAAGAGTCAATAATATAATCGGATCTCAAATAACCAGGGTTATCAACAAACGGATTAGTCTGCTCTTCGAAGCGCTTACTTCTCTTCTCGAAGATGATTTGACTAACCTTCTCAACAAAGGTCTTGTTGGCTGTATGTGCAATTATTCCGATTGGGCCAAAAGGCTCAAGTGATGGTGATTGCATGCCGCTTCTCCTTCTTGCTTCGCAGTATAATTTCAGTATATCGAACTTAGGATTAAAATCAATTGCTAGATTTGGATTTTTTATTAATTTTTATCCCTGCTCGAAAAGAAACTCAGTAATAGCATTCTTGAGATCTTCAAGTCCAATCTTCTTCTCGCTAGAGACGGCGAAGATTTGTGCATCATCATTGAATTCAAGTTCTCTTGAAAGCTCATTCAATCTGTTTCTTAACTGTTGCTTACTAAACTTGTCGCACTTTGTGAAGACAACAAAATAAGGAATATTCGCCTCATTCATATATTCAAGCATACCAATATCGTGCTTCGATGGTTCATGCCTAATATCCATCAAGTGAAGCACCAGATTGAATTTACGTCCTGAGATGAAATAATCGTTAGCAAGCTTAGAAAATTTCTCGATTTTCTCCTTAGAAGTTCTCGCATAACCATAGCCTGGGAGGTCTGCAATGTAGAATTTCTTGTCTACATTGAAATAGACAACTGCTTGTGTCTTACCAGGTGTCTGAGATACTCTTGCTAGCTTCTTGTTGTCTGAAAGTCCATTTACAAGGGAAGACTTACCAACATTAGATTTACCAGACAAAACAATCTCTGGCATATCGTCATTTGGACACTGCTCAAGTGTTGCTGCTAATTTCGCAAACATAGTATTACGGAAATTTACAACCATAGGACCCCTCCTCGTAAACTATCTTCGATTATAACCTATATATAATTAAATACCTTGTCGGCATTTGTCGAGATTTGTCGCATTTTTTTCTTGTTTTTTTGTTCATAATGATATTTGAAGTAAAAACCAACATAGTATAGCAGAGGTGCTTATGATAGGGAAATATATGGAAAGCTTTATTTCTTCATATTCTTATACGTTGATTACAAGATATATCGAGCTTATTTCCAGAAGAACGCTAGTCCTTCCTTCCGTTTTTGCTTTTGCTGGGGCACTATTTACTTATAAGGAACCAAAGCTTGGCTTTTGCTTTTCGATAGGGGGAGCAGTAATTTGTTTTCTCTTAGCAACTCTTCTGCTTGGCATCGCCCGTTTGGCAAAGAGGCAACGCGATAGGAATATTCTATCGAGCTGCTATAAGTGTGTGTTCTCGATGTTTCTTGCTGTAGTTTTGATTATTTATGTTAGTTTTGGCATATTTAGTCAGTATTCGAAGGCGACTGCTATTTATGATGAGTCGATAAACAAGGCTTTCAATGTAAGAATTACAAGTGTTACGACAAAGCTTTCTGGTCAAGTAACAATTCTAGGAACCGACATTGACACTGGAGTTAATTATTTGCTAGAGCAAAGCTATTCGTCAACTTATATAGAAGCTCTTTCTACTCTGAAGTCAGGCGATGTCGTTTCAGTTTCCGGGTGGCTTAGAAAAATAGATCCTCCGCGTAATCCAGGTGAATTCGACTATCGGGAATATATGAGTTCGAAGGGTGTTTATCGCATATTGTGTTGCAATCAAATTGCAAAGATATCTACAGGAAATGCTTTCTATAGTATGTTCAAAAGCATTGGACAAACCGTAAAGCAATATATCTATTCTCTGATTTCGCGCACACTTGATTCGATGGATAGCAATTACATTTCGGCCTTGTGCCTTGGCGATTCGAGTATTCTCGAAGACGAGATTAAGGATAAATTCAGCTTTTCTAATTGTTCGCATCTTCTTGCTGTTTCTGGGACACATTTCTCTGGATTTCTAGTAGCTCTCCCTCTAATCTTCAACAAAACTAGGCTTCGTAAAGCACAAAAGCTCACGATTTTCTCAATTCTCGCGTTTTCTATTGGTATAGTTACAGGCTTTAGTGAATCAGTCACTCGTGCATTAGTAATGTCGATATGTTCTTTTGCTTTGAAGGATAAATATTCTAGCATCAGCATTGCTGCAATTATTCTAATGCTTGCAAATCCGTTCTCTTGCTTGTCACTTGGCTTTCAAATGAGTTTTTCCTCTGTTATTGGGATTATTATAATTACAAATCGCCTTAATTCCTTAATTCCTAAGGAGAATAGTAATTTTATTACAGAAGGCTTATTTTGTATGCTTGGCGCACAGATTGGAATGCTACCATTTGCTTCAGAAACAGGGTTTTACATAAGTATACAGCATATAATTGTACAGATTTTTGGTTCGCTATTAGTAACAATAATTTGTATATTTGCAATTCCATCTATTTTGTTATCCTTACTTATAGGTTTATCTGGCTTCAATTCTTTATTGGAGGCGATTTATATGCCATTAGTTATACCTATTAGATTACTAGACTATGGTATTAACTGGTGTGTTGAAAGTGCAAGATATGCTCTAAATATCAAGAATTTCAATAAATATATCCTTGTTGGATTTATCGTTGTCTTCTTAGTCTTTTTATTTTTTCGAAGCGTTCCAAGACCTATTCGAAAAGCTATTTTGTTTACGGCATTTGTCTTGATAGTCGTAGGAACATTGCAAGTAATTTGTAGACCGCAAACAAAAATAATTTTTATTGATGTCGGACAAGGGGATAGTGCACTAATTATTAGCAAAGACAAGACTTGTCTTATTGACGGTGGTATAGAAAAATGTGCCGAGAATCAGATTTTGGATGTTCTTAATCATTATGGAATAAATAAGCTTGATTACGCTGTTATGACGCATATTGACTCAGATCATTCTGGTGGGATTTTCAAGCTTTGTGAGATGGACAAGATTGATCTTGTGATGACAGGCTTTCTAGATAGTAGTAGACCTTATGCTGAAGGAATGCTTTTCGAGATAGTCTCTAAAGGTGATGTGATTTGGCTTTCTAGTGACTGCTTCTTAGAAGTAATATCGCCAGTATGCGCGTCCTCTTGCGAAAATGAGGACAGCGTAGTTATCATGCTAAGGTCTGGTGGGACGAATGTTTTGTTTACTGGAGATATTGGATTTTCGACGGAGGCGTATATACTAGAAGCTAGGACTGATATTAACTGTGATATTCTTAAACTTGCGCATCATGGAAGTAGGTTCTCGTCGTCTAGTGATTTCTTGATAGCTACTAGCGCAGAGGCTTTTGTTGTATCTGCTGGCAGGTTTAATAACTATGGACATCCTTCGCCTGTAACAATTGAAAGAATTCATGACACGAGCAATTTACTTGGGATACAAACCGAAATTTATAGTACAATTGACGAAGGAGCGATAATAGTTGACATATATTGTGAAGACTATAAGATATATGGATTTTCTGACTTGATATAATGGAGTGATTTATGGCTAAGGCTAGTAATGATATTAGTATAGATATGCTATTTAAGCCGATTAAGGAAGGTAATGCGGATAAGCTATACCTTGTTTGGGGCGAAGAGATTTTCTATATCGAGTATTTAATTAAGCTTATTAAGACTAATTACATCAATGAATCTACTGCTACTATGGATTTCATTAAGAGAGACTATGGCTCTAAGGGCTTTGATGTTGACGTAGTACTTCAGGATATTGAATCTCCAGCTTGGGGTTCTGCTCGTAAAGTCGTAATTCTTAAGAATACAGGCATTTTTACTATGAAGGATGCTGCGACAGTTGGTCTAGAGATATTAGATAAGATTAAGAATGTACTATCTGATTATTCTATCGTTGTTTTCTGGGAAGATAAGGTTGATAAGAAGAAGCAAAAGCTCTTCAAGAAATTCTCTGAACTTGGTAGTGTAGCCGAGTCAGCACAATTAGACGAGATCAAGCTAGGAAATTTTGTTCGAGCAAGCTTTAAGCGCAAGCAGATTACAATTGATGACGAGTCCGTTGTTAGTCTAGTATCACGTTGCAATTATTCTTTGGCACTAATCAACTCTGAATTATCAAAGCTATTTTTATATTGCGATGCTAAGAATATTAGTAATGTAACTATTGATGTAATTGAAGAATTATGTCCGCCAGATATTTCTGGAACGATTTTCGTTTTGACTGATGCTATAGGGGAGAAGAATGCTTCTAAGGCATTGCTTGTACTTGACAATCTCATTCGACTCAAGGAACCAGTTACAATGATTCGATTCATGTTTGCTAGACAAATAAGGCAATTAATATGTGCCAAAGAGCTTGGCAATAGACAGCTTATTGTTTCTCAGATGAAGGTTGCTCCTTTTGTCGCAGGTAAGCTAGAAAGGCAAGCTAGCAGATTTAGCATGGAGCTTTTGCTTAAGCTTTATTCCGGCTGTGCAAGCTATGATTATAAGTTTAAGAAGGGCCTTGCAGACGAGAGACAAAGTCTTGAATGTCTTATCATTATGGCCTGTGCATAGGTTGACATGCTTTGACATTTTGACTTAAAATATGTTGTTACTTTCGATTTGTACATACAGGAGGAAAAAATCGTGGATAAGATTAAGATGACAACGCCAATTGTAGAGATGGACGGCGACGAGATGACAAGAATTATCTGGAAGCAGATTAAGGACATCGTTCTTCTTCCATTCGTTGATCTTAAGACAGAGTATTACGACCTTGGACTAGTTAATCGTAATGCTACTGACGATCAGGTTACAATTGACTCTGCTAATAGAACAAAGGAACTTGGTGTAGCAGTTAAGTGTGCAACTATCACACCTAATGCGCAGAGAATGACTGAATATGATCTTAAGCAAATGTGGAAGAGCCCTAACGGTACTATTAGAGCAATCCTTGATGGTACAGTATTTAGAGCTCCAATCATGGTAAAGGGTATTTCTCCATTTGTATCATGCTGGAAGAAGCCAATTACTATCGCTCGTCACGCTTATGGTGATGTATATAGAGACACAGAGATGAAGATTGACGGTGCTTGTAAGGTTGAGATCGTTGCTACATATGAGGACGGCACAACTAAGAAGCAGGAAATCTTTAACTTCAAGGATTCTGGTGTTGTTCTTGGTATGCACAATACTGATAAGTCTATTACTGCATTCGCAAGATCTTGCTTCACATATGCTTTGGACATCAAGCAGGACCTTTGGTTCGCAACTAAGGATACAATTTCCAAGACATATGACCATAGATTTAAGGACATTTTCGCAGACGTTTATGAGAATGAGTTCAAGGCTAAGTTCGAGGCAGCTGGTATTGAATACTTCTACACACTAATCGACGACGCTGTTGCAAGAATTATGCGCTCCGAGGGTGGTATGCTCTGGGCTTGTAAGAACTATGATGGTGATGTAATGAGTGATATGCTCGCATCTGCTAACGGTTCTCTTGCAATGATGACTTCAGTTCTCGTATCACCAGACGGCAAATACGAGTACGAGGCAGCACACGGTACAGTAACACGTCACTACTACAAGTATTTGAAGGGTGAGGCTACATCCACAAACCCAATGGCTACTTTGTTTGCTTGGTCTGGTGCTTTGCGCAAGAGAGCTCAGCTCGATGGACTTTCAGACCTAGAAGCTTTTGCTGACAAACTCGAAAAGGCATCTATCCAAACAATCGAAGAAGGCACAATCACAGGTGACCTCAAGAATCTTCTCGATATCCCAGAGGAGAAGAAGAACGTTGTAAATACAGAAGATTTCCTTAAGGCAATCGCTGCAAAATTAGCATAATTATATGGAGGGTAACAAAATGACATATTATGAGACATGGATGGACAAATCCGAGAATGTTAAGGATCAGAATTCTTATACACAGTATATGAATCTTTATTTCGCTTTGGAGAAGGAAGCATACAACAATATCTTTAAGGCATATCCAGACAATAAGGAATTGTTGAATGGTAAGGCTTCCGAGCTAGCATCGACACTTGGCTTTGCTCCAAATATGGATATCTTCGTAGGATTCCTTGATGGAATTAAGACATCCCTTAATAATGAAATCGACATTGAGAAGGTAGATGACGATACAGAGATTTCTCTCGATGTTAATTACGAGAAGCTTTATTACAATATGAGAGATGCTAAGGCATCTTGGCTATTTAAGCTTCCATCTTGGAAGAATGTATTAACAGAAGAGCAGATGGATAAGATTTCCTTCGAGTATCGTGAGGCTAATACTGTTCGTTCTGAGAAGATTGGTCGTAACGATCCATGCCCATGCGGCTCTGGCAAGAAGTACAAGAAGTGCTGTGGTAAGTAATTACCACAGTTTCTTCATTGAAACATAAAGGGAAATAAGATTGAGAAGATTATTATCAAACAAATTATTCATAGTAATTCTAACATCGTTGCTATTATTATCAGCGATTATCTTAAGCTGTGTCCCTGATAGCCCAGTGAAGAACATTCTTAAGCCTGTTGGAGCCATTGTATCTCCAATACAAAGAGGTATTAAGGACCTAGGTAATCAGTTTACTGATTTCTGGGTTGCAATTACTGATGGTATTGCTATTCGTCAGGAGAACGAAGAGCTTCGTGAAGAAATTATTCGATTAGAGTATCTGTTAACTCGTAACGAAGAAGCAAGAATTCGTTATGAAGAGTTGATGGATGCTTTTCACATTAGGGATACATTCAGTAATTTTGAGATTTACGGAGCAACAATTTTATCGAGAGAATCAGATGAGTGGTTCTCTGTAATCAGAATTGCTCTAGGTTTAAGTGATGGTATTCCTCAAGTTGACAATAATTCGTATGTCGTAGTTGACCCAAGAATGAATCTTGTTGGCCGTATTATTGAGATTAATAATGCGGAGAGTACGATTTTGCCTATTCTACATGAAGGATTTGTTGTTGTAGGCAAGGTGAATGAGGTAAATGGAGCGACAGTTACTATTACTGGTGATGCAGCTCTTAAGAGAGATGAGTTATGCTTAGTAACTAATATCGATGAGAATGTCATTCTTGAAGTTGGCGATGAGATTGTAACTTCAGGTGAGGGTGGTTTGTTTCCACAAGGTATTCCAATTGGAGTAATTGAAAGTGTGGATTATTCAGATCCACTTAATATTACAGCGACACTTCGTCCATATTCTAATATTGGTTCTCTTAATGATGTATTCGTTATGGTTCCAATTAATGCAGAAGAATTGTCTGAACAATTAGAAACCTCGCAAACAGAAGAAACAGAAGCTGATTCATAAATGAAGGTGCGACATGGACAAATCCCAGAGATACTATATTCGTAAAATTGCTGTTTATGCTATATATATCCTGCTATTTACATGTTTGCAGGTAACATTTCCTGACAAGATTACTCTTCTAGGTCAGGTAGCGGATATAATGTTTGTTTTTGTTGCTCTAGTCTCTTATTATTTTGGCTTTTATGATGGCATTGCTGTAGGCTTAATTGTTGGAATGATACGTGATTATTTTGCTGCACCAGCTATTATAGGTGTGGATGGATTAACTACATCAACCTTTGGTGTTGGAATGTTAACTTTATTCTTGTGTGCTTGTTTCTCTTCTACTTGTTTCACAAGAAGAATGCATCGTAGGTTTTCTTTTGCTTTATTAACAGTATTCTTGGCAACCTTGATTTATAAGGCTCTAGGTCATGTTGTTATAATGGTATATTCCTTCTTAAATCCGTTTATTGAATACAATTTGACTATTGATATTGTTATTCTTGAGTCCATTTTGCCACAAATATTACTCAATATTATTGCTACTATACCTATAGCTTTGATGCTTAGATTTATTGGCCCATATAACAAGGGAGTAAATCCTAAGCTCATTAATGACGATGAAGGGAGGGGTTATTCATGGCGAACAATTTGAAAGATGACGGCATGTATGTTTTTGATGAAGACAAACGAGACCAAACTCCTCTTGGGCAAGACGGATTCTTGCCATTTATCGTTGGACTATTTACCAATAGATATTTTATTTTATCAGCAATATTCGTTGTCTTTGGAGTAATTATTCTTGTAATGACTACAAAACTACAATTCTCTGGTTACCAGAAGACAATCTCTTCTGCATCTGTTGGTATCCAGAGAATGTATACAGTAAATGCCCCACGAGGTGACATTTATGACTGTAATGGTTTGCCACTAGCAACATCACAGGAAGTAAACACTATACTTATTTCTAATGCATATCTAGAAGATGATCAGCTTAATAGCATGTGCTTAGAGCTAAGTTATCTATTTGATGAATATAACTGCACATCGATTTCGGGTCTTGATGAGTATTTCTCTGTAAATCCATATCAATTCTTAGTATCGGAGAATAAGATAAAGCTTTGGCAGACGAATCGTAATCTTTTCGCGCTAGAGGAGGCTTCGACAGGTGTAATAGTTACTTATTCAGATAATTACGTTAAGACTGACCCTCAAGTATTTTTCCTATATTTAAGACAGAAGTTCAACATTGACAATAATTATACTGAAGAAGAGGCATATAGAATAATCCGCATAAGATATCAGATTTTCTCGGATATGTGGGCCTTCACAAATGGTACTCCAGTAGAGATTGCAACTGATGTGCCAGATGAATTAGTAAATCTTTTGTCTGAGCAGAATTATCATTTTTATGGATTGATTGCTACTAAGGATTATAGAAGAGTATATTCTCCACTTGCTCAGTTGTCGTGTCATGTGGTTGGATATGTTGGTTCTATCTCTCAGGAAAGTCTATCAACGCTATCTGCCTTTGGCTATCAAGATGATGATATTGTTGGACAATCTGGTGTAGAGTCACAGATGGAGAGGTATTTGCATGGACAAGCAGGTACAGCTGTATATTCAACTTATACGATGAATGAGGGGGAGAATATTTACTTCCCAAGTACCTATGGTGAGCCGGCTGTCCCTGGTGCAACAGTAAATTTGACAATTGACAGTAATTTGCAGCGAGTTGGTATTCAGGCACTTAAGGATTACATCGAGGATGCCCAGGAAGCTGAGCAGAGAAACAGGACAGGATATGCTACTGCTAATGCTGGTGCTTTTGTTCTCATGGAAGTAGATACTGGAGCAGTAAGAGCAATGGGTTCGTATCCTAACTATGATCCAAACGACTTCGTGCTTGCAATGACTGGTGATGAGCAGGCCGAAGAGCAGCTAGAGTATTATTTGGGAATAGGTGAATATGAGGACATTACATCTGAGGATATGCCACTTTGGAATAGAGCGATTATGTCTCAGTATGCGCCTGGTTCTACATTTAAGATGGTTACCGCGTTAGCTGGTCTTGAGGTTGGAGCTATTACGCCTGATTCTAACTGGATTGCATGTAACAGCCCGATTGATATTGGTGGCTGGACCTTCAGATGCCTTGAGTTCCCAGAAACAGGACACGGTGGACTATCACTTAATGATGCAATGGCTACTTCGTGTAATATCTATTTTATGAATCTAGGAGTAGAGACAGGTATTGATAATATTGATGCAATGGGTGCTAGACTAGGTCTTGGTGAATATACAGGAATTGACTTGCCTGGTGAGATTAGAGGAATTCGTGCTTCGAGAGAAACAAAGAGACTTCTACACGAGTCTGAATACGATAGAACATGGTTCCCAGCTGATACTGCTCAATCTGCTATCGGTCAGTTCGATAACTGCTTTACTATCTTACAGCTTTGTAGATATACAGCAGCTATTGCTACAAATAGCCTAGTTACTCCATACGTAATTGATAGTGTAGTAGCAAACGATGGTTCGATTTTGTATCAAGGTCAAAGAGAAAGTACTCCACTCGGAATTGATCCAGTTAACTTGAGTGCAGTTCAAAATGCAATGAGATACGTTGCTTCTGGTACATATTATTGGGAAGGTACAGCTTCTGAGCTTTATAATTTTCCAGTAAGCATTTGCTGTAAGACAGGTACTGCCGAGACAGGCTTCGAGGAGATTAGAATGGAGTATTCCAACGGACTTTTCGTATGCTATGCGCCTGCTGAGGACCCTGAAGTTGCTCTCGCTCTTGTAGTAGAAAGAGGTGAGTGGGGTGCTTCTACAATCATCATCGCGAAGAAGATTCTTGCTGAATATTTTGGAGTGCCACTCGAACAAGCATATAGTGTTATTGAGACCTTCCCAATTACTGGTAATGTCCTTGATTCAATAACTCCAACTGCGGCATAATTGTTTTGTTGTGTATAATTCAATTATTTTTCACTTTTTCTACTTCGAAAAAGTATTGAAAGAATTTCTTATGTTTTATAAAATGAATACATATGTATAGCAAGAGGAGTAACTATTATGAAGATCGTATTGATGGCAGATAATAGAAAGAACGAGTTATTAGTTAACTGGTGCATTGCATATCGTACGATTCTTGCGAAGCATCAATTGATTTCCGTATATAACACAGGTAAATTGCTTAAGACAATGGTAGACCTTGATGTATCAGGTTTATCAGTGGATTACGAGTCTGGATTCGAGCAGTTAGCTGCTAGAGCTGAGTTTAATGAGATCGACTGTGTTATCTATCTTAGAGATAGTAGAGGAGAGTTAATTAAGGGTGCAACAGAGCTTCTTAAGGTTTGCGATATGAATAATATTCCATATGCAACTAACCTTGCTACTGCAGAGACACTTATCCTTGCTATTGACCATGGTGATTTCGAGTGGCGTGAATGGCTTAAGGACGAAGCAAACTAATTTACGCTGGAGTTCATTATGAATATTATTACTCGTAAGGGTTTATTAGATTCAAATACTTATCTTGTTGAATATAAAGATAAGTATTTCTTTATTGACGCATCCTATAACTTTTTCAAGTTCAAAGAAGAGAATCCCTTTGTAAGTTTGATGGATGAAGATAATACAGTTGTTCTTATTACTCATGCTCATATTGATCATATTTTTGAAATCGAGTCTTATAGTGCTAATGCAGTACCTTTTGACATTGTTATTCACAAAGATGAAGAAGATAAACTAATGGATTCTTATAAGAATTGTTCCTCGGCTATTCTTAACAAGAATATGAGTTTTCCGTTTGCTAAAGTTGCCGCGAAGCCTTTTGAAGATATTGAGCCTATCGAAGGTTTAAGTATGTTCCATACACCTGGGCACTCTGAAGGCAGCTGCTGCTATATGTTCGATGATGGTAATAACAAGGCTTTATTTACTGGCGATACATTATTTAAGTATTCGATTGGCAGAACTGACTTGCCTGGCGGCGATTATGCACAAATGAATGAATCTATCTCTCTTTTGAAAAGTATCTACGACCAATATGGAGATATGGATGTATATCCAGGTCATGGTCCTGCTACTACTCTTATGATGGAAATCAAACATAATCCATATTTTAGATAATTTGTGTAAATTATTCTTTTTCTTTATATAAGTAAATTCTTTAATTTCTAGAGTTGTTGTGTTATATTATTATGTGCTTTTCGATAGGGTTCGATAAGTGCAATTTTTTCTATGCCTATGGAGGTTCGAGAATGAGTGATTTAAAGCAGCAGCTTCTCTCAATTAAGGATTCCTTTGTTGCTGAGATAGCAAACGCAGCAAGTTCAAATGATCTAGAGAATTTAAGAGTTCAATACCTTGGTAAGAAGGGACAGGTTACAGCTGTACTTCGTGGAATGGGAGGCTTAACTCCTGAAGAAAGACCTATTATTGGCCAGGTAGCTAACGAAGTAAGAGCCTTTATGGAGGACGAACTCGCTTCTAAGACAAATGCTATTAAGGAGACAGAGAAGTTAGCTAAGCTATCTTCAGAGGTTATCGACGTTACACTTCCATCTAAGATTAGAAGAAGTGGAGCTAGACATCCACTTAATATGGCAATAAACGAGATTTGTGATATTTTCTTTGGACTTGGCTTTAGTCTTGCAGAAGGACCTGAAGTAGAATTAGACAAGTATAATTTTGAGATGCTACGTATTCCTAAGGGTCACCCAGCACGTGATACTCAGGATACTTTCTATATTAGTGAGAATATTCTTTTGAGAACACAGACATCTCCAATGCAGATTAGAATTATGGAGGACAAGAAGCCACCTATCAAGGTTATTTGTCCTGGTAAGGTTTATCGTTCCGATGCACTTGACTCAACACACTCACCAATCTTCCACCAGATTGAGGGCTTGGTTGTTGATGAGGGTATCACAATGGGTGACTTGGTTGGTTCCTTGCAGCTTTTTGCTAAGAAGCTATTTGGTGAGAATACAGAGGTTAGACTTCGTCCGCACCACTTCCCATTTACTGAGCCTTCTTGTGAGGTTGACTTAACTTGTTGGTCATGTGGCGGTAAGGGCTGTCGCGTTTGTAAGGGAGAGGGCTGGATTGAGGTTCTCGGTGCTGGTATGGTTCACCCAGAGGTTCTTGAGAATTGCGGAATCGACTCCGAGAAGTATTCTGGCTTCGCATTCGGTATCGGTGTAGAGCGTACTGCAATGGGCCGATTTGGAATTGATGACATCAGATTGCTTTACGAGAACGACGTAAGATTCTTGAAGCAGTTTAAGTAATCAATAACTTATCGTTTATATTGTTTATCAACAGTTGATAGAAAGAGGTACATAAAATGAAAGCTCCATTAAATTGGTTAAGAGATTTCACTACAATAGATATTGAGCCAAAGGAATTTGCAGAGAAGATTACAGTTTCTGGTTCTAAGGTTGAAGAGGTTATTATTTCTGGAGAAGAGATTACAGGCGTATATACAGGTAAGATTATTGCCCTTGAAGATCACCCAAATTCAGACCACTTGCACATTTGTACAGTAGATCTTGGTTCTGACGAGCTTGGAAGAGAAGTACAGATTGTCTGTGGTGCACCTAACGTATATGTTGGGATGATTTGCCCTGTTGCTACATGCGGTGCAACTTTACCAGGCGATATCACAATTAAGAAGGGCAAGCTTCGTGGTGTTGAGTCTAATGGTATGTGCTGCTCAATAGATGAGCTCGGTGTTCCAGCAGAAGGTCACGAAGGAGCTGATGAATATGGTCTTTGGAATATGCCTAAGGATACTCCACTTGGTGTAGACATTAAGGAAATCTTGGGACTTGGTTCTGTTACAATCGACTTCGAGATTACATCTAATAGACCAGACTGCTTCTCTATTGAAGGTCTTGGTCGTGAGGCTGCGATTACTCTTGGTAATGAATTTAAGCCATGTACACCAGTGATTAAGCAAGAAGGTAGCCTTAATTCAGAAGATGTTGCTAAGGTCGATATTCTAGCTCCAGATCTTTGCTATAGATATTGCTCTAGACTAATTGAAGACGTAAAGATTGAGCCATCTCCAGCATGGATGGCAGAGCGTCTACTTGATGCAGGCATGAGACCAATTAATAATATCGTTGATATTACTAACTATGTTTGTCTCGAACTAGGACAGCCAATGCATGCATTTGACCTTGATTATCTTGCAAATAAGCACATTATCGTTCGTAATGCTAAGGATGGCGAGATTACAAAGACTCTTGATGGCGTAGACCGTACACTTGATCCTTCTATGCTTGTAATTGCAGACGAGGAGAAGGTTTGTGCTATTGCTGGTGTAATGGGTGGCGAGAATTCAGAAGTTACACCTGATACGAAGGCGATTTTGTTCGAGTCTGCTGTATTTAATGCAGTTTCTGTTCGTCAGACAGCAGTAAAGAACAGCCTAAGAACAGAAGCATCTTCTAGATACGAAAAGGGTCTAGATGCTGAGAATGCAATGCGTGCACTTGATAGAGCATGTGAGCTAGTTGAGCTTCTTGGTGCTGGTAAGGTTTCTAAGGGAGTTATCGATGTATATCCTACAAAGAAAGAGATTAAGCCAATTAGCTTTAGACCAGCAAAGATTAATGCCTTCATCGGAATTGATGTAACAGCTGACTATATGAAGGATATTCTTACAAAGCTTGGCTGTGAATTTACAGTAATTGATGGAGAAGAGAAGATTATTCCACCAACATTCCGTCCTGACCTTGAGTCTGAGGCTGATATTTCTGAGGAAATCGCTCGTTTCTATGATTACAACAATATCGTTCCAACACTTATGTCTGGTAAGCAGACAATTATTGGTGGAAGAAATCACGAGCAGCAGATTGTTGAGAAGGTTCGTAATATCATGGTTGATTGTGGCTTCTATGAAGCAATTTCTTATTCCTTCGAAGCTCCTACTGACCTAGATTTGATTTGCTTACCAGAGGATTCTAAGCTTCGTAAGCAAGTTGTTATTACAAATCCATTAGGTGACGACTCTTCTGTTATGAGAACATCTATGCTTCCAACAATGCTCCGTATCGCTGGTCGTAACTACAGCCGTTCTGTTAAGGAAGCTTCGATTTTTGAAGTTGCATACATTTATTTGCCAGATGAGGATGTAAATAAGCTTCCTGAGGAACGACAGATCCTTGCAGGCTTTAGCTACGATGTAAACAAGGATTCTAGCGAGACTTTCTACGAGGTTAAGGGTGTAATAGAGGAGATTTGCCAGATTCTTGGAATTAAGTCACTTGTTATCGAGGCATGTACAGATAATCCTTCTTATCATCCAGGAAGAACAGCCAAGATCACTATCGCTGGCAAGACTTGCGGTGTATTTGGTGTAATTCACCCAGATGTAGCAGATAATTTCGATTGTCCAAAGGGTACAGTTGCTATTGAGATTGAGACAAGTCAGCTCATTAAGGCAGCAAAGACTGCTCGAACATATAAGCAGCTTCCAAAATATCAGGGTCTTACAAGAGACCTAGCTGTTATCGTAAACAAGTCTGTTGCTGTTGGAGATATTCTAAGAACTGCTAAGTCAGCAGGCGGAAACTTGCTTGAATCTGCAGAATTCTTCGATGTTTTCGAGGGCGCTCAGGTTGGAGAGAACCTAAAGTCCGTTGCGATTTCTCTTGTATTCCGTTCTCCAGACAAAACTTTGTCCGATAATGATGTTAAGGATAGTCTCGACAAAATTATCGCAAAACTTGGCAAGCAGTACGACGCTAAGCTCCGTAGCTAATTGCCAGAAACTATTGATTTATAAGGCCATTTCCTTTGCTTAGGCTTAGGGGATGGCCTTTTTGATTGTTCTTTTCCTGTCGACATTTTGAGTGTTTTTGTCTTCTTTTGTCGAGTCTTTTCCCTCTCGAAAAGTAGTATATTCAAACCACAAATTCTGTTTGTTGGAGGTATGTATGGGTTCGAGCATCGAAACAACAATTACATTTACAATTATCATGGCTTTCCTGGTGTTTCTTATTACTATTCCGTCCTCTGTATACAAAGATACATTAGAGATGACCGTTGATGGTGTAAATAAGCTAAGACACTATATGGATGATGATGAAGTCATTAATACTGCCAGAATTGGTGGTGAATCAGTAAATGACACATCTGCGGAGAGATTAAATACAATGATTAGTGGTCTATCTGATTTGATTTGGATATCTATAGGTGAAGGTGAAGGTGAGGGCAATGGTTAAGTTATTCAAGAATTGGTTTAGAAGTAATAAACATGGAGCTATTACTATATTTTTGTCCATTGTTTTGTCTAGCATTATACTGATAGAGTCAATTTATGTGTTGCAAATTATTAGTATAAATAAGCGATTAGAGATAAATAGGGCGCTTAAGAATCAGGTTGAGATAATTCTGTCTGATTATAATAGGCTGTTATTTGATATATATGGAATCTACGCAATAAATATCAATAGTATAGATATGACAGTATTTGAGAAGACGCTAGAAGTAAACGGATATTCATATGGTGAGGACATTGTGATTGACGGCTATGATGTACTGAATACAGCTGACCTTAAAAATGCTATTGCTACATATTATTCATATCGTGCACCAGGAATTGCATTTAATCTTTTTGATGAGTATATCAATACATTGTTAGAGCAGGTGGATACTTTAGGAATTGGCGAGTCGATATCATCCTTTTTATCGTCAGGTGCGTCTGAAGTGTTCTATGAAATATTGAACGGTTCTTCTGATGTAATTGATTTCATAGATGATTTATCTTTATTAGAAAGCCTTGGAATAAGTAAGGATGCGTGTGATGCCTTCTCGGATTTTGCAGATACTCTTAATGAATTAAGTCAATCCGAATTAAGCTTTGATGATGACTTTGATCCGATGGATTTCTTTGGAATGAATACTGTAAGTGATATGGAGGAGTTCTTTGATGATACTAGTGAGTTTAATGAAGGAATAGGATTTGGTGCATATTGCTCACATTATTCTGCATATAATTTCGACACAATACTTGAGGATAATGATATGACAATTAACGGTACCAATTTCTCTAGTATTCATCATGTAAATACTCCAGATGCAGAATATATTTTGACAGGCTTTGAAGGAGGACTAGCAGTTGCGACAACAGGATATTTGATTTATCAGATAATTGGTTTATCTGAAATTGTAGAAATTGTAACAGATCCTAGTTTAATGGAGACATTTTTGCTTATTTCCGAAGCGATTTCTGGAATTCTTCTATTCTTGTCTATTCCGGTTCCGCCACAAGCAATACAGATTATTGTTGCAATTGTATATGGCTTAATAAATACAATTAACAAAATGGTAGATTTATATGACGGAGAGACAGTTAATATTTTCCGAATTCCGGGTTTACCAGATGCATTAGCTGGTGGCTTGCAGGTGGATTATAAGTATTTGCTTTTTACAATGTCTTGCTACATTCCTTATACATTTAAGCTAGAAAGAATGTTAAATGTTCTTAATAGAGATTTTGTCGTGCTTCCAACAGAGATAACACTTTCTACCAATTATATAGGAGATGAATATGAAGTTCATGATGGATATCAAATGTATTACTAGAATAAACAAGAGAGGACAGGTAACAATCGAAGCAGCAATTGCTTTTTCATGTGTTCTCATTCTTGTCTGTAATATGTTCACAATAATGAGCGTATATAGGACGCATAATATTATGCAACAAGCAGTAGATCAGTGCGTAGAGGATTTACAATTAGTTCCGCCAGCTCAAGTAATAGCTTCTGACTTGATTTCTACTATATCGAACGCACTGCCTGATAATCAGATAACAAATGTTGTTGCATCTGGTGTTGGAATTATTGGTGGAGTCGCATCTAGATTTGGTGCATTAACAGGCATATCAATACAAGATTTGATTGTAAATGGAACATTAGCTGGAAGAATTAGAAATGATATTCTATACAATTATTCACAAATGGCTGATTCTTATGGATACTTTGCTCCACAGTCTGTCCGTGTTTATTTGAATTACAATGAGATGAATTCTTATATAGAATTGGAACTTACTTATTGCATTAATACGATAGTAGGTGAGATTGATAAGACGATATATTCTGTAATTCCAGTATATGGAACGTTCCATTTAACATTGATTGGAGATAATGAAGAAAATGAACAAGATGAGGAAGCAGAGTTTTCTTCTGATACTATTTGGTCTGCAGGGAATTTTGAGCGAGGAGAATATTTTCGAGAGAGCTATGGAGGAAATCTACCTGGAACTTTCCCAGTAATTGCTGGATTTGATGATGGTGTTGCAACGTCTATTACTAGTATTGATATGACTTCGCCGAGATATTCAGATAGCGATAATGTAAATGAACGTATTTCTGAGGAATTGTCTGATTTAAGCTTGTTTGATGGAGCTGATGTGAATATCAACGGGCAGCACTATCAGATAAATGGAAGTGATATTACGTCAAGACAGTTAATTATTGTTATTCCTGAGAATACTAATGATATGAATCGACAGTTATTAAATGATGTAATAGAAAATAATAGACAAAATGGTATAGATATACATATAGTTGAGGATGGAAATTCGTATAGATATAATGAATAATCACTAAATAATCGAATACTTTTTGTTGTCACAAATCGAAGTTTGCGTTATTATGTATTAGATTATCTACTATGGAGGATTATAAATTGAAGACAAGTTCAAACGTTAGAAGACCGTCACTTGTTGATGTAGCTTCTAAGAAGTCAATTAATGAAGAGTCTATGTCGATTGGAGAAGTCTTGAGAAAGGCTAAGAAAGATCTATTCTTTTCTAGATGCTTGTTGGTAATCTTTTTGGTTTTGTTAGCAACAAGTGTTGTTTTGCTTTTTGTAAATGGATATGCAGAGACTTGGTTTGACACTTTAATTTCTATGATGGAGTAATCAATATGATAAGTAAAGCTGATGACTTTATGATTTCTGAATTCTATAATGCGATTCTTAAGCTAGAGACAGAAGAAGAATGTAAGAAGTTCTTCAAGGATATTCTTACTACTGCTGAACTATATTCTTTTGCTCAAAGGTTACAGGTAGCAAAACTATTAGATGAGGATTATAAGTATTCCGAAATAGTTGAGAAAACTGGTGCATCATCTTCGACAGTATCTCGTGTTAAGAAATGCTTGTTAGAAGGCGCTGGTGGATATCGGCTTGTACTAAATAACAATAAAGAAGATAGTGAGAGGAAATAATAGACATGGGTATTATTACTTCTGTGTTTGGAACACACAGCGACAGAGAGATTAAGAGAATTCGTCCAATTGTAAATAAAGTGCTTGCTTATGACGAAGAGTTTTCGAAGAAGTCTGATGAAGAACTAGTTGGAATGACTCTTAAGCTTAAGAAGGAACTTGAGAATGGTAAGACTTTAGATGATATTTTACCAGAGGCTTTTGCAACTATTCGTGAGGCATCTTATCGTGTACTTGGAATGAAACCATATGAGGTTCAAGTAATTGGTGGTATTGTTCTTCACCAAGGAAGAATTGCCGAGATGAAGACTGGTGAAGGTAAGACACTTGTTGCAACTATGCCGGTATACCTTAACGCGTTAACAGGTAAGGGAGTACATGTAGTTACAGTAAATGATTATCTTGCTAAGCGTGATAGCGAGTGGATGGGTAAGGTATATAGATTCCTTGGACTATCAGTAGGCTTGATTATTCATGATATTCCTCTTGCAAAGCGTAAGGAAATGTACGCTTGTGATATCGTATATGGTACAAATAACGAATTCGGCTTCGATTATCTTAGAGATAATATGGCTGTTAAGAAGGAAAACCTTAGTCAACGTGAACTTAATTACGCTATCGTCGACGAGGTAGATAGTATTCTTATCGACGAGGCTAGAACTCCGCTTATTATTTCTGGTTCTAGCAACGATACAGCTGTATCTGATATGTATCAGAGAGCAGATGCTTTTGTTAAAGGACTTCGTAAATTTACTGTAGTTGAGACGGATACTAAGTTTGAGATTGAGGATATCGCTGATGACTATGATTATGTAGTTGATGAGAAGGCAAATTCTTGTGTTCTTACAGCTAACGGTATTAAGAAAGCTGAGAGATATTTTAATACAGATAACTATTCTGACCCAGATAACTTCGAATTGCAGCATTTTATCAATAATGCACTTAAGGCACATGGTGTATTTAAGAAGGATCAGAAGTATGTCGTTATGGACGGTGAAGTTGTAATTGTTGATGATTTCACAGGTCGTTTGATGCCAGGACGTAAATATTCTGATGGTTTGCATCAGGCTATTGAAGCAAAGGAAAATGTAAAAGTAGCAAGAGAAACAAGAACATTAGCTACAATTACATTCCAGAACTTCTTCCGTATGTATAATAAGATTTCTGGTATGACAGGTACTGCATATACTGAGGAAGCTGAATTTAGATCAATTTATGCACTTGATGTAATTCAGATTCCAACTAATAGACCAATTGCTAGATTAGATGAGAATGATGCTGTATTTACTACTCAGCAGGCAAAGTATAAGGCAATCCTCGAGACTGTAATTGAAGCTCATAAGAATGGTCAGCCTGTACTTGTTGGTACAGTAAATGTTGATAAGTCTGAGTTCTTAAGTAAGCTCTTCTCTCGAGCAGGAATTAAGCACAACGTACTTAATGCTAAGAATCACTTAAGAGAAGCTGAGATAGTTGCTCAGGCTGGTCGAAAAGGAGCAGTTACTATTGCTACAAATATGGCTGGTCGTGGTACTGATATTATCCTTGGTGGTAATGCTGAGTATATGGCTAAGCAGGAAATGGCAAGACTTGGTTATACAGAGGATTTAATTAACGCATCTACTGCCCACAATGAGACTGATGATGAATTAATTCTTGAGGCTCGTTCGAGATTTGCTAAGCTTGAAAGTAAATATAAAGAAGAAATCGCTCCTGAAGCAGAAGCTGTTCGTGAATGTGGTGGTTTGTATATTATTGGTACAGAACGTCATGAGTCACGAAGAATTGATAATCAGCTTCGTGGTCGTGCTGGTAGACAAGGAGACCCAGGTAAGTCAAAGTTCTATTTATCTCTTGATGATGATTTGCTAAGAATTTTCGGTGGAGATAAGGTAACACAGAAGTTTAATTCTTTTGGTGTTGATGAGTCCATGGAGATTCAAAGTGGAATGATTACAAAGATTATTGAGTCCTCTCAGAAGAAACTAGAGTCATTACACTTTGGACAGCGTAAGAGAACACTTGAATATGATGACGTTATGAATTCTCAGCGTAAAATTACTTATGAGCAGCGCCAGAAGGTAATCAATGGTGAAGATGTTCATGAGACATATTTGAAGATGGTTGAGAAGGTTGCTGATAGAATAATCTCTTCGTTCTTTATCGATAAGGAATTATCAAAGTCTGATAAATATGCTCTCGGAATTAAGCTATCTGAGACGTTTGGCGAGCTTCCAATTGTTCTTAAGCTTAAGAATGAAACCGATTCTTTCGATATGGATCAGTCAGAGATTCTTTCTACTTTGTGTGATGAAGCAATTTCTTACTTGAATGAGAAAGAGGAGACTGTTACAGAGGATATTTTCCGTCAGGCAGAGAGAGTTATTCTTCTTACTGCAGTTGATCAGAAGTGGATGAACCATATAGATGATATGGACCAGCTTAGACTTGCTATCTCAATGAGAGGTGTTGCACAGCATGATCCAGTAGTTGAATATAAGCTCGAAAGCACTGAGATGTTTAATGAGATGAATCAGTCCATTCAGAACGAAGCTGTTAAGATTCTCATGAGAGGAAAATTCTCTGCTGAGAATAGAATGGAGACAAAGTCTTCTGTTCGTAATCTACAAGCATCTCATGCCGAGACTCTTCCTACTAAGGCTAAGTCCATTAATGAAGGCAATGCTAATAATCAGCAGACACGTCAGCCGGTAAAGAGAGACAGTGCTAAGGTCGGTCGTAACGATTTGTGTCCATGCGGCTCTGGCAAGAAATATAAGAATTGTTGTGGCAAATAAGGAGTTATTATGATTACAGATAAAATGGCATATCTTACAAGAGTAAATAAGGCTGTAGAATATTTGAACGAAGAATACGAAAAGCTAAAGCTTGAAGAACGTCCTAATATCTGTATTGTACTAGGCTCCGGTTTAGGTCCACTTGTTGACTATTCCGAAGTAATTTACGAGATTAGTTATAAGGATATTCCAGAATTTCCTGTATCAACAGCGCCTGGTCACGCGGGTAAGTTAGTAATTGCTAGATTGTCTGGGAAAATAGTTTTCTTTATGTCTGGACGTTTCCATTATTATGAAGGTTACGGATATGAAGTGTGTACATTCTATGTTCGTGTAATGGCTAAGTTTGGAGTAAAGAATTTAATTCTGACAAATGCTTCAGGTGGAATAAATACTTCCTTCGTTCCAACAGATTTGATGATTATTAAGGATCATTTCTCAATCTTTATGGAATCGCCACTTCGTGGTCCAAACCTAGAAGAATTTGGCACAAGATTTCCTAATCAGACAAATGTTTATGACCATGACTATATCGAATTACTAGAGGATGTAGCAAACGAGAATAATATATCTGTACATAAGGGTGTATATTGCTATACAAAAGGTCCACAATATGAGACACCTGCTGAAATTAGAGCGTTAGGTTTACTTGGAGCAGATGCGGTTGGTATGTCTACAGTTCCAGAAGCTATTGTTGCATCTCATTCTGGAATGAAGGTGTTAGCAGTATCTTGTATTACAAATTATGCAGCTGGTTTATCTCCAGAAGACAAGCCTGATGGTTCAGAGAAGTTAGAGGAAGAGCTCGTTCTAAATAATGCTAAGAAGGCATCTTCCAATTGCTGTGATTTGATAGCAGCTTTTATTTCCAAGATTTAATTAAGGAGTTATATTTATGAATGTACCTATGTATGATGTAAAAAATATAAGCTTAGCACCATCTGGAATGAAGAAGATTGAATGGGCATACAATAATATGCCAGTTCTACGTGCTATCGAAGCAGAACTAATTAAGGAGCAACCATTTAAGGGATTAAAGATTTCTGTATCTGTTCATGTTGAAGCAAAGACTGCATGTTTGGCACGAGCTCTTGCAAGAGGTGGCGCTGATGTCGCACTTACTGGTTGTAATCCGCTATCTACTCAAGATGATGTTGCTGCTGCATTAGCTTCTACAGGAATGCATGTTTATACAATTCATGGCGATAATGAAGAAGAATATGTTAATCACTTGAAGATGGCACTTAGCTTTGGTCCAGATATTGTAATTGATGATGGCGGGGACTTCGCTATGTTGCTTCATTCAGAAATGTCTGATTTGGTTCCAAATCTTCTTGGTGGATGCGAAGAAACAACTACAGGAGTTCATCGTCTTGAAATTCTTGAGAAAGAAGGAAAGCTTCTATATCCAGTAGTCGCTGTAAATGATGCTAGATGTAAGCACTTGTTTGACAATAGATTTGGTACTGGTCAATCTGTATGGACAGCAATTATGGCTACAACAAATTTGGTTGTAGCAGGTAAGACTGTTGTTGTTGCAGGTTACGGTATGTGTGGTAGAGGAGTTGCATTAAGAGCAAAGGGTCTTGGTGCTCGAGTTGTTGTTACTGAAATTGATCCAGTAAAGGCATGTGAAGCTCTTATGGAAGGCTATGAAGTAATGACAATGGATGAAGCTGCTTCAATTGGTGACTTCTTTGTAACAGTTACAGGTTGTAAGGATGTTATTACAAAGAAGCATTATCTTAATATGAAGAATGGTGCTATATGCTGTAATGCTGGACATTTTGACTGTGAGGTTAACCTTGTTGATCTTAAGGAAATTTCTACATCAATCGAAGAATTACGAGATAATATAGTTGGCTACACGCTTCCAAATGGAAATAGAATTTGTATTCTAGCAGAAGGTAGACTAGTAAATCTTGCATCAGGTGATGGTCATCCGGTTGAGATTATGGATATGAGTTTTGCATTGCAGGCTCAATCTGCTAGATATATTGCTCAATATGGTAAGACTTTGGACAAGAAGGTTTACCAAACCCCAGAGGTAATCGATAATCGTGTTGCTGAGATATTGCTTGACACTAAGAGCATTTCAATCGATAAGCTCACAAGTGAGCAGGAAGCATATATCAATTCTTGGGATTTCTAAAAAGTTTCTAATATATTATTCTGAAATATAAGTCCTCCAAATAAAGGAGGACTTTGTTTTTGTTCCAGATTTATAGATTAATATCTAAATATTTATCAAAAACATTGTTTATTAATGAGAAAAATATCATATTTTTACTGCAAAAAACAAAATTATTGCGAGTTTTTTTTGCTAGTAAAAAACAATGAATTTGATATTTCGTTCTAAAATGTGATATGAAAATCATTAGATTTTGTGTCATTTGCACAAAAGATGATGCGTGATATTGTAAAAAACTGACAAAATATCTGCGCAAAACGTTTTTTTCACATAAAAACAAAATATTTAATATGTTAAGAAGTCAATATGGAATAGAATGAAACTGCATAAAATTATTGGAGGTTGAAGTTTCTATGAAGAATTTATTTCAAAAGAAACTGCTGCCAATAGCTCTTTCACTTACAATGATCATGTCAATGTTCCCAGCATTTACAGGATCTAGTGCAAAAGTATTAGCAGCAGAAAATCAAACACCTGTGGAAAAATATGGAAAGATCCAAATTTGCCACATCGCTGATAGTAACACAGCTGGTTACAGAGCGCAACTATGTGATGAGAATGGAAATCCTATTCAGCTTAAGGGTATGTCTACTTTCGGTTTGCAGTGGGATGACGGTTCTTGGGTTCTTAATGCTGCTGCTTTTGATGCACTTGCATACGATTGGCAGTGTGACATTATTCGTCTTGCTATGTATGTAGGCGAGAATGGTTACGCAACAGATCCAGCAACTATTCTTGCTAGAGTTGAGCAGGGTATCCAACTTGCTACTGAGCGTGGCATGTATGTAATTGTTGACTGGCATATGCTAAATCCTGGTAATGTTAATTCTGAAGTTTATCTTAATGCTGGTCTTGAGCTTGATGCATTTGATGAGATTCTTGCTGCTCATCCTGACTATACTGGACCTCAGGCTTTCTTCGCATATTTGTCTGAAAAGTATGGTGATTATGAGAACTTGATTTTCGAGACAGCAAATGAGCCAAATGGACACGGCGGACAGGACAATAGAGCCGATGTATGGGATGAGATTCTTCTTCCATATCATGAGAATGTTGTAAGTGCTATCCGTGAATACGATAGTGATGATTCTCCTAATATTTGTATTCTTGGTACTGACAACTGGAGCCAGTTTGTTGATGCTCCTGTAAGTAACACATTAGTTGATCCTGCTGTTGCAGATGGCTATGCTTCAGTCGATCAGATTATGTATACATTCCACTTCTATGCTGGTACACATGATACAGCTGCTGATGAGAATGGTAGTTACTGGCTCGGTTCTATGATTGATAATGCAATCGATAATGGTCTTGCAGTATTCTGTACTGAGTGGGGTACATCTGAGGCTACTGGTGACGGTGGTCCATATATCGATTACTCTATCCGTTGGATTGAATACATGGAGGATAATGGAATTAGCTGGTGTTCCTGGTCTCTTGCAAAGAAGGATGAGATTTCTGCTGCTATGCTTGGTAGCACACCAGTAAATCCTGTTGATAATGACGGTGATAATATTCCTGATTGGACAAGCGAGCAGCTATCTATTACTGGTAACTTCGTTCGTGCAATGATCAGAGGCGATGAAGTTCCAATGTACGGTGCTTCTGAGGTTTATGTAGATTGGGATTCTCATGATGCAACTCCTGAGACAGCTTCTGATGGACAGATTACAGATTATGTAACATCTCAGGTTGAGATTAGCGCAGGAAACGAAGCACTATGGTTCCCAGCAACTACTGAAGAAACAAATCGTGGAAATATTTGGAATGGTGCTAGAATTATTGTAAATCCTGATATTCCATCTGTTTATACTATCTATCAAACTATGGAGTTTGATGTTTATGTAGAAAACCCAATTGCTCTTACTGTTAAGCCAATATTGCAATCTGAAGGAACAGGTTGGTGGGGTGAAATGCCTCAGGTAGATTTCGCTGAATCTGACTTTACTTATGATGATGCAACAGGACTTTATGTTGCAACTGGTTCTGCAAATCTTCCAACATCTTCTATTAATCCTGAAGGTGCGACAAAGATGATCTTCATGGTTTCTAACCCTGAGGTTGATGTATATCTAGATAATCTTGTATTCTCATCACTTTATAATGGTGATATTTCTAAGGCTCCAGTAATTCCTGACGAGCCAGGTACATTTGATGGTCTTCCATTCGACTTCGAGTCTGACAACAGAGAGTCTTGGGCACCAGAGGGTTCATCCAACCTTGATTATTTGACAATGGATGTTTTCGAGATTGCTGATGGAAATCACGCAATGGGCTTCCCAACAGAGTTCGCAGTTGGTGCAAATGAGTGGGAAGACGGATACCGTATGTCTACTGCAATGAATATTTTCGCAGCAGCAGACTACGACTACGACTACATGACAGCTACTTTCTATATCGAAAAGGACGCTGCTACAACAGGTACAATTCAGGTTGAGGTTTGTCCAATTCCAAATGGTGACGGATACTGGTTCCAGCTCCCAACTGGCTTCGAGTTTGATCCTACAGATGCTGATGCAGAAGTTGTAACAATGACTGACGGTACAGAGCTTCTTAAATTTGAACTTACTATCCCATTTGAGGTTACTTACGATTCAACAATGAGAAATATTATCTTCGCTATCCATGGTAACGACACAGATTATGCAGGAATGCTATATCTAGATAATATTGGATTTACAGATGAGGCTCCAGTAGTTGAAGAGCCAGAAGAGCCAGTAGATCCAGAAGAGCCAGTAGATCCAGAAGAGCCAGTGGATCCAGAAGAGCCAGTGGATCCAGAAGAGCCAGTAGAGCCAGAAGAGCCAGAAGAGCCAACTCCAACAGCAGAGCCAACTGCAGCACCAACTGTAGCACCAACTGCAGCACCAACTGCAGCACCAACTGCAGCACCAACAGATGCTCCAGACCAGGAAATTCCTGATGGTGATGTATCTGATGCAGACGTTGAAGCAATTACAGCATTTGTAAACAGACTATACGAGACAGCTCTTGGTAGAACAGCTTCTGATAATGAGGTTGCTTCTTGGGTAGATCCTCTTGTTGATAGAGAAGCATGTGGTTCTTCTGTAGCATATGGTTTCTTGTTTAGCCAAGAGTATCTTGATAAGAATGTTTCTGATGAGCAGTTTGTAGAGGATTTGTATACAGTTCTTATGGATAGAGTTCCTACTGCTGAAGAGGCAGCTAACTGGATTTACGCTCTTGCTTGCGGAATGACAAGAGAAGAAGTATTTGCAGAGTTTGCTAATTCTCCAGAATATAACCACGTATGCTACACATATGGAATCATCACTGGCGCATACATCCCAGGTTATTCTATGGATCAGCTTGCTCAGGTAAATATGTTCGTTGATAGATTGTATAGACTTTGCCTTGATAGACCAGGTGACCCAGAAGGTCAGTATCACTGGGTAGAGGTACTCGTAACAGGAGAAATGAACGGTGCTACAGTTGCATACGGATTCTTCTTCAGCCAAGAGTTTATCGGTAGAAACTTCTCTAACGGAAACTACGTAGAGATTCTATACAATGTTTGCCTTAACCGTCCTTCTGATCCAAATGGATATGCAGATTGGACATCTCAGCTTGCTGATGGCGCTGACAGAATGGATATCTTCAGAGGCTTCGTTCACTCTGTTGAGTTCACAGGAATCTGTGCTGATTACGGCATCGAGAGAGGCACAATTTAATTCGCTCTCCTTATAGTTGTAATTTTATTACACCTTGCTCGCCTTCTACCTTCCGAAGGCGAGCTTTTTTATGTAGAATTTTTCTTGCCCTTTTCGAAAAGGGAGCAAATGTCAATTCTTTATCTTAGTAAAACTTAAAAAATAAAACGGATACCCATCAGGATACCCGTCTATGGAGCTGGAGACGTGACTCGAACACGCGACCTGCTCATTACGAATGAGCTGCTCTACCAACTGAGCTACACCAGCATATTGGAACACTTTTCTAAACTCTAAAAATATACTAATTCGTGTGCTTGTTGTCAAGATAATAATGGTATAATGAATTCAATAAAAACTCATTTTGTTAGGATGTTTGGAGGCAATATGAGCCGAGCTAGAGAAACTATTATTTGTCGAATAATTCTTATGGTTTCAATGTTTTGCATTGTTGGCTCTTTTTGCTGTTCTTGTAAATCTGACAATTCGGATTTTCCATTTGTTGAAGGTTATTTTGTAGATGAGACAACTATATCTTCTGAGAATACAATTATTGATGATACAAATAATGAGCCTATAGTTGTTTCTTTGGCGGTTCCATATTCGCAGAATACTATTGAATATCTTGGTAAGCTTTATTATGCCAAACTTAACGGATTATTGTCTGAGGGTGTGAATGGTTCTACTGTAACCTTAGAAGAACTTGATAGTATTGATGTTCCGTTCTCGTTTCAGGTTACATATTCGTCTTTGGAAGGAGTTAATGATAGCTCTTTGATTAATAGCGAGGATGCTCCTGATATTTATTTAACATCTAATAATAGTGGTATGTATTTAGATGACAGAGCTATTGGACTTAATGAATATTTGTATGATAATCCTTTGTTTGACAACACTATTGTAAATCTTAGTGCATTACATTATTCGTATGCCAATACTGATGATTATGTTCTTTGTGGTGTTCCGCATTATATGTCTTATATGGTGCTTATGGGTAACAGTGACTATGTTTCTCAGCAAGATATTTATAGATTGTCTCTTGAAGATTTATATTCGCTTCTAGTTAATATCGATATTTCTGCCAATGAGATAGATATTGATGCAAGTGAAGGTGAGACTGGTAGTAATAATTTGGACAATAGTCAGCATGTTGTTCCATTTGCAAATGGAATTGAACTACTTCCTTTTATTTCTGATGCTTTTCGAGAGGGAAGTGAGGATAGTGTTGTAAGTTCGTACTTGCATAGCTCTGAATATGCTGATAATGGCTTTGAACTTGATTCGGAATTGATTGATAGCTTAAATAGAGAGCTTAATTACATAGATGAGCTATATGGAAATGGCTTATCTTCTAATGCGAATGGTATGGGAGCAGATTTGGTCTATTCTAGACAGGCTTCGATGTGGATTGGTTCTTCGACAGATATTGGATTATGGAACGAGTATTATCCGGATTCATTGGTTCTCTCGCTTATTCCAACTGATTATGATGAAGCTTCGAGTGTTCCGTTTCTGACGACTTATTATTTGTGTGTCTCGCCAGAATGTGAGCAAGCGGAATTTGCTAGTGATTTTGCTGCTTTTATTAGTCTTGATACGGATGCTTTGCTGCTTTTATCTAGATTAGAGCCAATGGATGGAGTTCTTCCAGTTGTCAATAATTCGACTGTATGGGATGCATACGAGCTTAATCCGCAAACAGGATCGCTTGTCTCCATTATTGAGTCTATGGTTAATTCTAGTGAAGCATATTATATGAATGATATATTGAATCGATATTCGTTAAATGATATCGAACTTTATTTGCAGAATTATTCTGATGCTAGATTTGCTGACGGAACGGTTGACTACAATGTAGAATTTGATTTGGTGAGCTTATATGGACAATAACTATTATGAGTTAGGACGTGGTAATACTTTGTTGTCGAGGAAGGTTCATATTAAGGATTCTTCCAAACTAGTTAAGTGCGGCTTAATTGAATTATCTAAGGATAATGCGCGTGAATATTTTAAGAATATAAGCGATAGTAATCTAGTATATGCATTAGATTATTTTATCTATAATAGTAGCAATGATAATGAGGAAATAAATTTAGATAATGATAATCCTTCTTCTCAAACTTATGAGAATAATACCATAATTAAGAATAATCCAATTGCATTATGTCTAATTAAGAGACAGCCAAATCAATTGTTCAAAGCTCATCTTGAGCTTCGTATTGCATCAGAATATCAGAATAATGAAGACGTTGTATCTTTAATTGCTAAGGATATTCTTTCTCGTTGCTTTGTGGATTTGTTGCTTCATAAGGTAGATATTTGCTTTTCGAGTAGGGATAGTGTGCTAGAAAGTGTTTTTGTTAAGTTTGGTGCGATTCAGGAGGCGATTCTTCACGATGAGTATTATGATGAAGTGAATGCTTGCTACTACGATGGAGCCTTGTACTATTTAACAATATTGGACTATACCGAATTTAATGTAGTTTTTGTGCCGTTTGCGCGAGGCGTTGCTGCGATTTCTGGGACAAGAGAATACGTAACCTCTGTCAAGCTATATCGCTATGAGACAATGCTTGATGACGATAGGCTCATTTCCTATGCAAAGGCATACGGAATAATAGATGGCAATAATTGCTTCTATCCATGTATAAATAAGTGCTATCTTGGCTTTAATTACGACTTCGATGGCGAGGTATACAAGGCAGCGATTCAGATGAAGGAGTATTTTGCAAAGACTCGTAAGGAATTTGATATTAAATATTCGCTTCCTGAAGGATTGACAGATTTCCAGAAAGCTGTTCTATGCCAGATTAATAAAGTTGAATATGGTCTTACTTCAAGCTACAGTGATATTGCTAGAGCACTTAATGATCCACACAAGAGTAGAGCAGTAGGCAAGGTGTGTTCTTCAAATCCATTGCCAATCATCATTCCTTGTCATAGAATAGTCGGAAGCGACGGCAAGCTAACAGGCTTTTCTAGCGGAGTTGAAATAAAGAATTATTTGCTAGGAATCGAAATGTTTTCTGCAAGATTATAGGAGGTTTTATGGCTAAGCATAACAAAACAAGTGTTGGGATTTCTACAATGCTAAATCCAGTTCCTGTTGTGATGGTTTCTTGTGCAGGTAAGGATTCGAGTAAGGTAGAAGGTAGACCAAATATTATTACAATCGCATGGGCAGGAACTATTAATTCTGAACCGCCGATGCTTTCTATCTCTGTACGTAAGTCTCGTCACTCACATAAGCTGATTTCTGAGACTGGCGAGTTTGTAGTAAATCTTGTAAATAAGACCCTTGCGAAAAGCTGCGACTACTGCGGTGTTAAATCTGGGGTAGATGAAGACAAATTTGAATCTACTGGTCTAACTCCAGTCAAGGCTGAGGGCTTAGATTACGCATATTCTATTCTAGAAGCACCAGTTTCTATTTCTTGTAAGGTGGAGTCAGTAGTTGAATTAGGTAGTCACGACATGTTTATAGCAAAGATTGTCGCAATTAATTGTGATTCCTATCTACTTGATGAGAATGGCAAAATTTGCCTTGATAAAGCAAAGATGGTTGCATATAACCATGGTGAGTACTTCTTGCTCGGAGAGAAGCTTGGCTTCTTCGGCTATTCAGTTGCTAGTACTGAAGTATTCGAGAAGAGAATGGGCTATAAGAAAACACGCGACAAGTATCAAAGATTACGCGAAAGTGAGCCAAAGAGGGGGAAGAAATTCTAATGAAATTTATCTCAATCAAAAAGATTCTAGATTCCAAATTTATCTCTCGCTATGATGTGCTTTACGAGACAGAAATTGGCACAACGAAGAATTACGAGATGATTAGCAGAAGTAAGGATATTACTACGCTTGAAAAGCTTCAGAACATACCAGAGAGTCAATACAGTGCAGATGCCGTTGTGATTATTATGCATGACGTAAGTGGAGATAAGGTTCTGCTTAACAAGGAATATCGTATGGCTATAGGCGGTTTTGTTTATAATTTTCCAGCTGGCCTTATTGATCAGGGTGAAGAGGCTCGTATTTCTGCTGCTCGTGAACTTAAGGAAGAGACTGGACTTGATCTAATAGAAATTACAGATGTTTGGCCTATGTCTTATAGTGCTGTTGGTTTATCTAATGAGACTTCGATTGTAGTAATTGGCAAGGCCTCGGGTAATTTCTCTCAAAGCACTTCTGCTGATGAAGAAATTGAAGCAGGATGGTTTTCTAAGGCTGAAGTAAAGGAGCTTTTGGCTACAGAGAATTTTGCTGCTAGAACACAAGCTTATTTACAGATGTGGATTAAGAACTGATGATAACCTGTTATTTATAGCAAAATGAGCCTAGTCTAGATATGGCTAGGCTTTATTATTTGTACAATTTATTAACAATATAAATCTCACTTTACTTTGATTTCTCAAAAGAATATAATCTAAACATTGTTCTCATGAGGTAATTTTGATGCTTAAGAAGAAATTGAAGAATTTGAAATTTACGATGAATCGCGTAAACAATGTGGGTACTTGGGACTCGCTTAGCGATGCTGTTCTTTATATTTCTATTAGGATCCTTTTTGTTAATACAATCATTAATATTCTTGGATATTTATTATTTTGTTTCTTAGCAGATTTTCATGTTTTTGCTTCGATTTATTCAATGCCAATTGTACAGAAGTCATTAGTAGTATTTATTGTTCTTAATGTTTTGATTTCGTCTTTTGTACAAACATATTTCCTAGTAAACTATTATAATAAGATCATTCATAAGCCACTTATTCAGCTTATGAAGAAGCTTCGATCAATTAATAATGATGAGAACGATTATCTATTGTCTGGTAAACTTACACGTCCTTTCTCTAGTGTAGGAGATGAGACATGGCTTGATATGGTTCAAGGTTATGTTGATATGAATTCTGCTGAGAAATATATGGATGAACTCACACATTGCTTTAACAGGAAGTATTTCCAGCAAGTAATGGTAGACTTCATGAAGGTGCAATTCATGGGTAAGAATCAGAATCCTAGTATTCCTAAGACATATTCTACAGATGTATATGCAGTATTCTTGATTGATATCGATCATTTTAAGAAGGTGAATGATGATTTTGGTCATGCAGCAGGAGATGATGTTTTAAGATCTGTATCTTTTACACTTCGTAATTTGATAGGTGATAAGGGCGTAGTTATTCGTAATGGCGGTGAGGAATTCTTAATCGTAATGATGGAGAAGTTCCCATACGATTTCTCTAAGACGGCTCAGGCTATCAACGATGCATTTAGACGCGAGATTTCTGTTTCTTCTAGAGCAACTGGTGAAGTTAGAAATATTACTTGTTCTGTTGGATATGTAAGCTATCCTATTTTCGATGGAGATGCTAATATTTTATCCTTACAAGACCATGTAGATTTGGCTGACCAGGCAATGTATTTGGCTAAGACAGAATCTAGAGATACTTGGAGAGAGCTTGTTTCTCTTAAGAGACCTGGAAGCAATGTCGACCTTGTTAAGCTTTGTAATGATGTACAATATGGTGTAGACAAGGGCATATTTACGGTTCGTAAGCCTTGATTTATATATTTTTGACGCAGATATATTATTAATAAACTACTTTACAAATTTTATGCCAAGTGTTACTATAACAAACGTTGCCATGCACGCGGATTTTGGAATGTCCAACCTATTCCTCGTCATTGGTGAATATTAAATTTATGGAGGACAAAACGATGGGAGCAATTAATAAGGCTGAGATCATCAAGGAGTACGCACTTAAGGAAGGTGACACAGGTTCACCAGAGGTTCAGATTGCTATTCTTACAGCAAGAATCAACCACCTCACAGAGCACCTTAAGACACATAAGGGTGATCACCACTCTAGACGTGGCTTGCTCATGATGGTTGGTAAGAGACGTGGTCTTCTCGATTATCTTGCTAGCATTGATATTGAGAGATACAGATCTATCATCGCAAGACTTGGTATCAGAAAGTAATTTTTTGATTAGAGTAAATTCGAAGCACCTTGCAAACACAAGGTGCTTTTATTATGAAAGTAATATCTAGAAAGTGAGATATAGCATGGAGAATAAGTCTTCGCTTAAGGTTTTGAAGGGAACATTGATTCTTGTTTTGGCAGCTCTTCTTTGGGGCTTAGCTTTTGTTGCACAAACGAAAGCTGCTGATGTAATTCTACCTTTTACATTCAATGCATCTCGATCCTTCTTAGGTGCACTTACTCTCATTACTTATATAAAGATTAGAGATAAAGTATCCGAGCAGAAGTCAAGTGACAAGTCAAGTGATAAGTCAAGCAAACAAAGACTACTTCGCTCTGGAATTATTTGTGGAGTTTTGTTATTCATTGCTATTAATTTCCAGCAGTTTGGAATAGCATTATATCCAGATGGTGTTCCTGCGTCTGGACGAGCAGGCTTTATTACTGCAATGTATATTGTGTTTGTAGCGTTATATACTATTATTAAGAGTAGGAAATTCAGCATAATTGTAATCGGTTCTACAATTTTGTCGATGGTGGGGTTATATTTCCTTTGTTTTACTAATGGGTTATCTGGATTCTATCTAGGTGATGCATTAGGTTTATTATGTGCCATCACATTTACATTTCACATTCTTGTTATCGACAAATATAATGATGTTGATTCAGCAAAATTATCCTTCATGCAATTTGCTGTTTGTGGTGTGCTGTCTTTGCTTTTCGCGATAGTATTCGAGAATAATACCTGGAGAGATTTGTTAGCAGCTATAATTCCAATTCTTTACGCAGGGATTTTGTCGAGTGGAATTGGATATACGCTTCAGATTGCTGGACAAAAACTAGCCCCACCTAATATCGCAGCAATCGCAATGAGCCTAGAGAGTGTGTTCTCCGTAGTCTTTGGAGTGCTAATATTAGGCGAGGCTTTTACTAGTCGCGAAATAATAGGTTGTGTGCTAATGTTTAGCGCAGTAATTATTGCCCAGCTTAAGCAGGATAAGAATTAAACCTGATTATCACAGTATTCCTTGTATAGCTTCTTTAAGTCAGACATCTGCTGATTCATCTTGATTTGTAGCTTAGAAAGCTCGCTTAGGTTCTTATTCTCGATAGCTAGCTTAATTGCTCCAAAAGTAGAGAATCTTTCATCGGAGTTCTTCGCAAGCTGATACTTCATATTTAAGATGTCCTGCCACATATCATTGTCGTAAGTATTGTTGTCAACATGCTTCTTGGTAATAGAGCGAAGCTCGGCAATGTTAGAAGGAATAACTCTGTCTAGAAGCTCCATCTGCCACATATCAAGCATTGCACGAGAATAAGAAGCAAGAATCTTGTCATTGAATACTTCTCCAGCGCAAAGAATGTCTACAACAGAATCGTCAGATAGGAAGTCCTTCAAAGAATCGTATACAGTAGCTGGTGGCGTACCAAATAGGTGATTACGCTCCTCGTCTGTCATACTCTCAAAAATATCTTCTTCACAACGATAAAGCCTATTAGTCTCTAGGTAGTTAGAAGGAGCACCATAAGGCTTGATAAATTCGTCTTCTAATTCTTTTGTTGTCTTTCCAGAATTAATAGCATATCTGATTCCATCTAACATACATTGATAAATAGCAGATAGACAAAGATATGTATTAGTGTGTGGGTTAGGGGAACGAAGTTCAAATCTAGTGGCGTGCTTATTGTTCTCCGAGCGAACTACTCCAAGAAGTACAGAACGGTTACGAGAAGGTGTAAGCACATTCTTACCAATAGATACTACTGGGTGCGTAGGTGCCTCGAATCCAGGCTGCAATCTAGCAAAAGCATCAGTTGTAGCAGACACAAAAGGATTGATTAGGCAGTAATTCTTCATGATACCAAATAGTGAACCCCAACCAATTACACTCAAGTAATCTGCCTTAATGTCGCTTGGTGCGAAGAGGTTTATCTTCTTGCCATCCTTAAGATAAGCAACTACGTTTACATGTGTGTGCTCACCGGAACCTGCAACACCAGGAAGTGGCTTAGCATTAAAGCTAACCTCGAGTCCGTGCATTCTGAAGATTTCCTTAATAAGAATTCTAGCTGTGAGCTCATAGTCGGCACCCTGCAAAGCATCAGAATAGTGCCAATCTACTTCGAGCTGCTCCATAATTCCATGGAAGTCACCACTAGAAGAAATAGAAGCCTTAACTCCACCAACTTCTTTGTGACCCATCTCTGGCTTGAAGCCATATAGGTCAAGAATCTCTATAGTCTGCTCTAACGCAGTTCTAACAGAGCCCTTTGTTCTCTTCCAGTATGATTCTTTAAGGCCCTGAGAAATAGTAAGCTTTCTAGAAGAAACATATTCGTCAGGTGAATTAACCCAGAACTCAAGTTCCGTAGCTACGATGATGTTGATTTCCTTAAGATCTTCGCGCTTGAAGCCATGAGCTTCACAAAGGCTCTCGTCCTTCTCGAAAAGCTCGAACAATCTCTCTTCGAAATAGTTAGCACTCTTCTTAAGTGTAGATCTTGAGCAAACGTATTCTCCATTATGTGTGATGAAGGATGGAATTCTAAGAGTTCCAACTGGTAGACCAGTCTTCATATCAATGTGTTCATAATTGTAGTCAACAAACCATACAACCTCTGGGTCTGGCACAAGGTCAACCTTACCATCGTTAAGAGTAGCGATTCCTGGGAGACAAACCGAAGAACCATCTGTTTGTACAGCGTGTCCATCCAAGTAGTTATGAATATTATCGAGGAAGTCAACGATAGGAATCTTCTCGTCTGTGTCGTTTCCTGCTAAGTCAATTGCAACAAAGGAAACGAATTTAATCTCGCTGTGAGAAAGTAGAATATTCTTAATGTCATCAGCACTGTGATTCATTGAAGGAATAATAAAAAGTAAATCTGGATTAACCTTGAATTCAATCATTTGAAGCCCATCCTTATAAGTTATTATTTATATAATACAAGTAAATACATATTTAGCAAGTTCACATATTGTAACACATTTTGTTATTACGGTTGAAGTTTTAATGCAATTTGATATAGAATAGGCGTATCTTTTGATTTGAGAGTGAGAAATAATAGGTCTATGACAGTAAAGCGCACTTATATATTCACTAATGCATTTAAGCTAGACAAGGTAGGTAATGGATGGTTTGCCAGAATTACATTTCTAATTCTAGTTCTTTTGCAGTTTTTCTTTAATATTTATACTCCTGGTGATTCGGATTTTGCTCCACTTATGACTTTTGTAAATGACATGATGGAAGATCCACAAGCATTTCTTCTAGCAAATCCAACACCAGAGCTTCCTATTTCTGAAGGCAATATTGTTTTCCTTGTATCTGGACTTTTGTTGTCTTGCTTTGTGATTTTTTGTGTTTTCTTATTCTGTGGAATGAATCTAAGAATTGGTCGTAAGCTTCTTAATGAGAAGGTTGCATCAATTCCGTTAATTATTTTTAGATCTATTGTGCTAACCATAATTTCAAGTTTTCTTCTTGGCTTAGTACTATCCTTGTCATATTTCTTGATGATTATTGCTGTGTTTGTTCTACCAGTTTTAATGGTGATTCCAGGTCATTATTTATCTGGTGAGGCCGGATTATTTGCATCTATTAAAAACGGCATTAATAACTCTAAGGGCTCATATTTCACTTTATCAACGAATTTGTTATTAATTCTTCTTACAGATATGGGCTTAGAAATAGTTTATTATCTTGCTAGCATATTAGGGCTTGATACTGCTGCTTTGATTTTCATTTCTGCGATTTGTAATACTTACTTCTATTTACTTATTGGTATGATGATGATGTATTTGTATCTTCATGTATCGTCTCCTAAGATTCAAGCAGAGATCAAAAGACAAAGGCAAATAGAAGATATGTTGGTTAAGATGGAAATGGATCGCTACTATAAATCTCTTCAAAACACTACAAAACAAGGCTCTTTTAATAAAGTCGAAGAAGAAAAGCCTAGAGAAGAAGACAAATCTAATGAGAAACATGATGATAGTGATGATGGTGAATCTACTATGGATGATGAGGAATGACGCTTTGCCATTTTGTCAGTTATTTTTGTGTTGTCTTTTTATATTAAAAAGGATATTATAGTTGAGGCCGAATAGGTATTTTTATAGCAAATTTTGGAGGTTAACATGGACGTTAAACAAGAAGCCATTAAGAAGCATACAGAATGGGCCGGCAAAATTGAAGTTATTGCTAAGGCTCCAGTAAGTACTAAGGAAGAACTTTCTATTGCATATACACCTGGTGTTGCAGAGCCTTGTCTCGAGATTTCCAAGGATGTTGATTTGTCATACAAGTATACAAGAAGACATAATCTTGTTGCTGTTGTTACTGATGGTACAGCAGTTTTAGGTCTTGGTGATATCGGACCAGAAGCTGGTATGCCAGTAATGGAAGGTAAGTGTGCACTATTTAAGGCTTTCGGTGATGTAGATGCATTCCCACTTTGTATTCGTTCCAAGGAAGTTGACGATATTGTAAATACAGTTGCACTTCTAGCAGGTTCTTTCGGTGGTGTAAACCTCGAGGATATTTCTGCTCCAAGATGCTTTGAGATTGAGAAGAAGCTTAAGGAAAGATGTGATATTCCAATCTTCCACGATGATCAGCACGGTACTGCTGTTATCACTCTTGCTGGTCTTCTTAACGCTCTTAAGATTGTAAACAAGAAGATTGATGAGATTTCTGTTGTAGTTAATGGTGCTGGTGCTGCTGCTACTGCTATTACTAAGCTCCTCATTTCTTGCGGACTTAATGATGTTGTTCTCTGTGACAGAACTGGTGCAATTTACCAGGGAAGAGAGAAGCTCAATGCTGCTAAGGAAGAGATTGCTGCAATTACTAACCAGAAGATGAAGAAGGGTTCTCTTAAGGATGTAATCGTTGGTGCAGACGTATTCATCGGTGTTTCTGCTCCAGGCGTTCTTACAGCTGATATGGTAGCTACAATGGCTAAGGATCCAATCGTATTTGCTTGTGCTAACCCAGTACCAGAGATTCTCCCAGATGAGGCTAAGAAGGCTGGTGTTGCTGTTATGGCTACTGGTCGTTCTGATTTCCCTAACCAGATCAACAATGTACTTGCATTCCCAGGTATCTTCCGTGGTGCTCTTGATGTTAGAGCATCTGATATCAATGACGAGATGAAGCTTGCTGCTTCTTATGCAATTGCTGGCATCGTTTCTGATGATGAGCTCAATCCAGAGTACATCATTCCAGATGCTTTCGACCCACGTGTTGGTAAGGCAGTTGCTGCTGCAGTAGCTGAGGCTGCTCGTAAGAGCGGTGTTGCTCGTATCTGAATTAGTTAAAATTACCCCTCTTGGAATTCGCTTTTTATGAGTTTGTGCGTTTTTCGAGAGGGGATTTTTATAATTATTGCTTTCTTTTTTCTTTCTTCGAAAATATAATCTAAAACAAAACAAACCAAACCAAACTATTTATAGGAGGATTCTATATGATAAATCGAATGGAGCTTTTACGACTAATTGAGAACAATGCCAAGATGACAATTGACGAGATGGCAATTATGCTTGGTGTCGAAGCCTGTGAAGTAGAATCCGAGCTTAAGCTTTTGGAGGATGAAAAAATCATTCTTGGTACTACTACTCAGATTAACTGGGAAAAGACAGATAGAGAAACCTGCCTTGCAATGATTGAAGTAAGAATTACTCCTATGCGTAATAAGGGATATGATCATATCGCGAATCTTCTTTGTAAATACGAGAAGGTGTCTGCGTGCTATTTGATGTCTGGTGGTTCTGACTTAATGCTGATTTATGACGGCAAGACACTTCGTGAGGTTGCCGAGTTTGTATCTGATAAGATTGCTCCGCTTGAGGGTGTTCTTTCTACTACAACTCACTTTATTCTCAAGAAATATAAGACGAACGGAATAATGTATGATGAAGAAGACGAGGATAATCGTCAGTTCATTATTCTCTAATACTGGAGGAACATCAGATGGTTGATGACAAGAAGAATATGATTTCAGATGTAGTAAATAGCGTACCGCCTTCTGCTATTCGTAGATTTTTCGATTTGGCAAATGAGATGAAGGGTGATGTAATTTCCTTGTCTATTGGTGAGCCTGACTTTGTTACTCCGTGGGAGATTCGTGAGGCAGGAATAAATTCACTGATTGATGGATATACACATTATTCTCCAAATGCTGGATATATTGAATCTCGTAAAGCAATTTGTTCTTACATTTCTAAGCGTTATGGTGTTAAGTATGATCCTAATGGAGAAGTATTAATCACCGTTGGCGGTAGTGAAGGACTTGATCTCGCTGCTCGTGCGCTTATTAATCCTGGTGATGAAGTAATTATTGTTGAGCCATGTTTTGTTGCATATAAGGCTACAGTAATGTTTGCTCATGGTGTCCCAGTTGTTGTTGAGACTAAGCCTGAGAATGATTTCAAGCTTCAACCAGAGGAACTTGAGGCTGCGATTACTGACAAGACAAAATACATCATTGTAGGATATCCATCGAATCCTACTGGCGCAGTGATGACAAAAGAAGATTGGGATAAAATTCATGATGTATTAGTAAAGTATCCTGATATAGTTGTTCTTTCCGATGAACTATATGCTGAGCTTAATTATGTGGAGAATAGTCCTAGCTCGCTTATCTGTTATGAAGACTTGCGTGATAGGGTAGTAATGATTAACGGCTTTTCGAAGTCGTATGCGATGACAGGATGGAGACTAGGATATGTTCTTGGTCCAAAGAACTTGGTTGCTGCTATGACGAAGATCCATCAGTATTGTATAATGAGCTCTCCGACGACGGCTCAGTTTGCTTTGATTGAGGCAGCATATCGCGGCGAAGAACATTTGAACTCTATGAGAGAAGAATATAACCACAGAAGAAGAGTTATCATCAAGGGTCTTAAGGACGCAGGGCTTGACTGCTTCACTCCATCTGGAGCTTTCTATGCATTCCCTTGTATAAAGGGTCTTGGAATGACATCTGATGAATTTTGCGAAAAGTTCCTAATGAGCAAGAAGGTCGCTATTGTTCCTGGAAACGCTTTTGGTAAATGTGGTGAGGGCTATGTTAGAATTTCTTACGCTGCCTCTATGAAGGACATACTAGAGGCAATGAGGCGACTAGCTGAATTTGTAAATGAGATAAAGAATAATAACTAATTAATACTTTTAGAGAGGGAATAATATGCTAGAATTTGACAATTTAAGATTGGAACTAGAGGGCTACGAGGAGCCAGTTAAGACTCTTCGTGAATCGCTTCATATTGACCACATCCTTGTTGAGACAAGTGAGCTTGAGGCGAGAACTCAGGAGCCTGATTTCTGGAATGATGTAGATAAGGCGCAGCAGCTACAGACGAAGCTTAAGAGACTTCAAAAGAAAGTGGATTCATTCAATGCACTAAGTTCTGATAGAGAAGATCTTCTTGCTCTTATTGAACTTGGTAACGAAGAAGAAGATTTGGATACTCTTGAAGAAGTTAAGTTGGGTGTAACAGGTTTCAAGGAAGCTTTTGAGAAGATGCGCCTAGAGACACTTCTAACTGGTGAGTACGATAGAAACAATGCTATTTTGACACTTCATGCAGGTGCTGGTGGAACAGAAGCTCAGGACTGGGCAAATATGCTTTATAGAATGTTTACTAGATGGGCAGAGAAGGCTGGCTTTGAAGTTAAGCTTCTTGATATGCTCGATGGTGACGAGGCAGGTATTAAGTCCGCATCAATTATGGTTATCGGTGAGAACGCATATGGTTTCTTACGTTCAGAGGTTGGTGTTCATAGACTCGTTCGTATTTCTCCATTTGATTCAAATGCAAGAAGACATACATCATTTGTATCTTGTGAAGTAATGCCAGAACTCGACGATACTATTGAAATTACTATTGATCCATCTGATCTTCGTGTGGATACATATAGAGCTACAGGTAAGGGTGGTCAGCACATTAATAAGACAGACTCTGCTGTTAGACTTACACATATACCTACTGGAGTAGTTGTTGCTTGTCAGTCTGAGCGTTCCCAGATTCAGAACAGAGAAACAGCTATGAACATGCTTAAGGCAAAGCTTTTCGCAATTGCTCAGGCAGCACAGATGGAAAAGATTGAAGACCTTAAGGGTGTTCAGATGGATATTGCTTGGGGTAGCCAGATTAGATCTTATGTATTCTGTCCATATACATCAGTTAAGGACCACAGAACTGGATATGAGACAAGTAATGTCGATGCGGTAATGGATGGTGATATCGATGGATTTATTAATGCATTCTTATCTGGCATGAAGAACGAGAAGTAATTAATTTGATTCTTTAAAGTTTTGTTAAATAGGTATCTCAATGGATTCTTTCTTTATGAGATACCTTTTTTGTGCGAAAAAAACTGCCTCGAACAATAGTCCGAGACAGTATGAATAATTATTAATTACAATAGTTGATTAATCATTCCAATCGAAGTAGCAGTAGTTGTATCCGTAGTTGTTAGGAGAACCGTCTGTTACAACATTTACAGTTGCTTCAAGTGTCTCACCAGCAGCGATTACTGTACTTCTTGGTGTACCGATATATGTATTTGCATCATCTGGATCTACTTCGAAAGTATAGTAGTCAGATGTTACTTCAACAATTGGTGTGCCACCAGTTCTAAGAGTGATTGTTACATCGTTAACAGAAGTTGCAAGGTCTGCATCTACTGAACCGTAGTTTTCTAGTTCGAGAATGAAGCTAAATCCGTCATCTGTTCTTCTAAAGCGTCTAATATCTGAATAGAATGTAAGAACTACTTCGTCTGTATTAGAAGGGGCTCTAGTAGTAGCTTCTGTAGTAGTTGTTGCTTCTGTTGTTGTAGTAGCCTCAGTAGTTGTTGTAGCCTCTGTTGTAGTTGTGGCTTCTGTAGTAGTAGTAGCTTCAGTTGTAGTTTCAACTGTAGTTTCTTCAGTTGTTGTAGTAGCTTCGGTTGTAGTTGTAGCCTCTGTAGTTGTTGCTTCTGTTGTAGCTTCAGTAGTTGTAGCCTCAGTTGTTGTTTCTTCTGTGTTCTTTGTAGTAGGAGTAACAACATTAGTCGCAACAGTTTCTTTACCACCAAAAATAGGGAAGTCAGGCATATTATCCATGAAATAGAATACAACACCAATTACTAAGAAAATTAAGCATAGAGCAAGAAGTGAAGAGAAGCCAGCGTCTTTCTTCTTCTTCTCACGATTCTTCTTTCTTGACTTAGAATCAACAGTTCTAACAGGTTGAATATTTCCTGCCTGAGAAGCAGCTGAATATTTTGTTGAAGGAGGAGTCCTCTTCTCGAGAGTATTAACTGTTTGAGCAGCAGCTGCTGGACGTTCTGGCTTCTTAGGAGCAGGTGGAGTAACGAGATTAGATGGTTCGTTAGAAGCACGTGTTGGCTTACTAGGGGCTTTGGATGCTTCAGGTTTTGCTGATGATGTACCAGGTCTACTTGTGCTCTTAAAAGCAGAAGCACTAGAAGCAGTCGAAGCTGCGCCTATAGAAGCGGCTCCCATTTTATCCTTAGAACTGTCATCCTTATTAGCTGAATCTTCGTTCTTATTAACTGCTGGCTTTTTGCCAAAAGCATTAATTCCAGAAGAAACCTTACCAAATGTTTGCATTTCTTTCTGTCCTTCTTGGGAATTGTCCTTAGGTGCCTCTTGGTTAGCAGTTGCTTCGTCCTTGGTTGGAACAACGGGAGCAGTTGTAACATTGTCCTGCTTATCATCCTTGTTTACTGAATCGTCACCAAAAGAAATCGAAGAGGCTGATGGTGCTTTTGAAGTAGCATTAACTGTTGTAGCAGTATCGATTTTGTTATCTGCCTTTGGAGTTTCTGGTTCAGAATTCTTGATTGGTTGTGATGGTGGAGTAGGAATACTGTTCTTTGGTGCAAATGGAGAGATTGAATTATCAAATTCGAAGTCATCAAATTCATCCTTAAATCCATTGTTCACCTTGTTATATGCAGTATTGTCAAGTTCTGGTGTGCTAGTATCATAAGTAGGGAATTCGAGCGCATCTTCAGGTTGAATCATTGCCTCCTTGAAGGATACCTTCTTAGGTTCTTCGATTGTTTCTTTTACTTGCTCAGAAGAAATGTTTGAAGTTGTAGCATCTTCAGAAGTAGTAGGAGCTACAAAAGGCTTGAATGCAGAAACATTAGAATCGAATTCAAAATCATCAATTGAATCCATATTGAGAGAAGAAGTATCAACACCTCCATTCTCACTTGCAGACTTAAGTTTCTCGTTAACTATATCATTAGATTCATTAGCCTTAAATGAAACAACAAAAGAATTGTCTAGAGAATTATCATCATCATTAGAAACATGACTTGATGAGAACAAAGCAGTTGATTCATTTGCATCGCTTGAATTTGAATTCATTGACGCAGAGAATAGTGAGTTCTCATTAGCTTCAGCGGCAGGAGAATCATCAAGGTTATTATTGTTATCATCAGCACCAAATAACTTATTCTCTCTTTGGTTATCATCAGGATTGAAAAGCATGCTCACACCTCACAAATTTTAGTTTGTAATATATTATAATATATAAACGGTGATTTTGAAAATTTTTACATTGCAAGCATGTTAAATTTTGTATGAATTTTTACATTTGAGGACAATGTTTGTTTTGTTAAGAATATTGGAAAAAATGATTTGACAATACAAAGTTCAAGTGTTATTATTTGTAAGCACTTAAGAAGCTCGTGTGGCGGAATAGGCAGACGCAACGGACTTAAAATCCGTCGGAGTAAAATCCGTACCGGTTCAAGTCCGGTCACGAGCACCATAACATCGCGGAGTGGAGCAGTTGGTAGCTTGCCGGGCTCATAACCCGGAGGTCGAGAGGTTCGAGTCCCTCCTCCGCAACCAATACAGATACCGCTGTTGATACAATCGTGTCGACAGCGGTATCGTTATTTTACCGAGGGTTCGCTAATACTCCTTGCTCTTAATATCGAATCGCTTGATATCATAGAAGAAATAGGATTCCATCAATGCGGAGATATAGGCCTGCACAGTATGGGTGCTGTGAATGCCCTTGAGCTTTCCGTCTTCCAGCACAAACTTTATGAAAAGTCAAACTTTATGCACTGAAGTGCAGAAACTTTTAGATTTCGACAGTTTATGCAATACATTCTGAAGATTACGGTAGTGTATGTAATGACTCTAAAACGCTGAATATTTAATTCCCTGTTTGAAATATTGTCTTTTAATGCCGTTATTTCTTCATCAAAAGTATCTTTTCCCTTATTCTACTTAGAATTATAAGGGAATATACCCTTAGTGTGTTGATAATTCCCTTATTTTGTAATAATATTTAAGGGAATAATTTGGAGGTGACACAATGAGAAACTTTAATTACTCTAAAATAAGTGAAAATAAATGGGATTCCGAGTTGCTCGGTTTGATTGCGGCTATTTACAAGGAAGCAGGTAAACAAGAGTTGTATTTGAAACAGCGTCCCGAGGAGCTTGAAAAACTTGTGGAGATTGCAAAGGTACAAAGCACCGAGGCATCCAATGCCATTGAGGGCATCGTGACCACAAGCACCCGTATCCGTCAGTTGATGGGAGAAAAAACCACCCCCAGAAACCGTGATGAGCAGGAGATTGCAGGATACAGAGACGTGCTTAACATTATCCACGAGAGCTTTGATGCAATCCCTCTGACTCCGAACTATATCCTTCAGCTTCACAAAATCCTTTACAGCCATATGAATAACCCGATGGCGGGTAAAACAAAAAGCGTGCAAAATTATATCAGCGCAACCTATCCCGACGGACATACTGAAACGTTGTTTACGCCTCTTGATCCCTTTGAGACACCGGAGGCGCTCGAGACCATCTGTAATGAGTATAACCGTGTGATCGGCAATATGGAACTTGAACCGCTGATTGCCATTCCAACCTTTATACACGATTTTCTTTGCATTCATCCTTTTAATGACGGCAACGGCAGAATGAGCAGACTTCTCACAACGCTCCTTTTGTACCGAAACGGATTTTACGTTGGAAAGTATATCTCCCTTGAAGCAAAGATTGCGAAGAACAAGGATCTGTATTATGATGCTCTACATCAATCCCAGCAGGGTTGGCACGAGGGTGAAGGGGATGCCGTTTTGTTCATTAAATATATTCTCGGAACCATTCTTGCCGCATACAGAGATTTTGAAGACCGCTTTGCCCTGGTGGAAACAAAGCTTTCCTCTCTTGAGATGGTAAGACTTGCGACACAGAATAAGATAGGTCGCTTCAAAAAGCAGGATATTATGGAGCTTTGCCCATCCCTCAGTATCAGCTCTGTAGAAGGCGCACTCCGCAAACTCGTTGCCGCAGGTGAGTTAAAACGTGAGGGTAACGGCAAAAACACCACCTATTGTCGGCTAAAATAATACAAAAAAATGCAACGCTTCGTTCGGTGAGATTAAAATGTATCGTTTAATGTTTCTATCACGTATGGTATAAAGATAATAAATACAACAAAAACGAGGTGATGAATATGCCACCAGCAGCAGGTCCTAGAAGACAAAGTTTTTTGACTGAGGAAGAGAAGAAGAATAGCCCTAAGGTAACCAAAAAACTTCTTAAGCGAATCTTCTCTTATCTTAGACCTTATTGGAAGCAGTTAATTGTAGTCCTTGTTGCAATTGTAATTTCATCTTTCTTAAGCTTAATGCCTTCTGTTCTAACTGGTAAGATAATAGATGAAGGTCTTATTGGTAAGGATATGAAGAAACTTATTATATTTATTGTACTTTCACTAGCTGTAACACTTGGGGCTAATCTTATTGGTGTGCTAGAAAGTTATATGAATACATGGATTGCTCAACATATTACTTATGATATGCGAAATAAGATGTATTATCATCTTCAGAAAATGTCACAGAGATTCTTCACAACAAATAATCAAGGCGATATTATCACTAGAATGACAAGTGATATTTCTGGAGTTCAACAGGTTATCACAAATACACTCACAAGTATTTTATCGAATTCTATAACGCTAATTGTAGCTTTGATTGTTATGTTTCAGCAAAGCATTGTACTTGCTCTAGTTGGAATTGCTGTGATTCCATTATTTATCATTCCTACTCGTAGTGCAGGAAAGACAAGATGGTCGATTACTGCAAAGTCTCAGGCATGTAGTGACGAAGTTAATGGAATTCTTAACGAGACTATGTCTGTAAGTGGTCAGCTTCTTGTAAAACTATTTGGCATGGAGAAGGTTGAATATGACAAATATGTTGATGCAAATGGACGTATGATGAATCTAAATATACGTGAGAGTATGGCTGGTCGTTGGTTTAGAGTGGTATTAAGTACCTTTTCGAGTATTGGGCCAATGCTTTTGTATCTTGTAGGTGGAGTCTTGATGATGCAGTATGATAGTAGTCTTACAGTAGGTGATATTACTGTTCTTGTTGCGCTTCTTGGCAAAATGTATGGTCCAGTTAATCAATTGCTCAACATTCAAGTAGACTGGATACGCTCGATGGCAATGTTTACTCGTATTTTTGAGTATTTTGATATGCCGGTTGAAATTGAATCTAAGCCTGATGCTATTTGTCCGGATAGACGCGCTACTGGTGAAGTAGAATTCAAAAATGTTGGTTTCTATTACGAAGAAGATAGACAAATTCTCAAGGATATTAATTTTACATTGGAGCACGGGAAGTGTATTGCGATTGTTGGCCCATCTGGTTCAGGGAAGAGTACACTTATCAACTTAATTCCTAGGCTTTGGGACACTACATCTGGAACAGTTACCTTTGATAATATTGATGTCAGAGATCTTGACCTTGGCTATCTACGTGCAAATATTGGTATCGTTAGCCAGGAGACATATCTATTTAATGGGACTATAAGGCAGAATCTTTTGTATGCTAAGCCTGATGCTACTAATGAAGAACTTATTAGTGCATGTAAAAAAGCTAATATATACGACTTTATCGAAAAGCAAGAAGCTGGACTTGATACAATAGTAGGCAATCGTGGACTTAAGCTTTCTGGTGGTGAGAAGCAGCGTATTTCTATTGCTAGAGTATTGCTTAAGAATCCTGCACTTATGATTTTCGACGAAGCTACATCTGCTCTTGATTCTATTTCTGAACAGAAGATTCAGGATGCTATTGAACCTCTAATTGCATCTCGTACTAGTATTCTAATAGCACATAGACTATCTACTATTCTTGCAGCTGATGAAATCCTAGTAATTAATGATGGAGTCATAGCAGAACGCGGAACTCATAATCAACTGATAAAGTTAGGTGGAGTTTATTCGCAGCTATATGAGACGCAGTTTTGTAAGGCATCTGATAATATTCCTGAATCTTTCGAATATACAGAAGGTGAAGTCTAATAATTCTATAGAAGCGACATGATTTTCTCTTTGAGTTCTTTCATCTGAGTTGGTTCTAATCTATATGCTATATCACCATTTCTGTCGATAAGGAATTTTGTGAAATTCCACTTGATTCTACCATTGTTCTTGTAGTCTGCATCATTTTTGTGGGCTACTGCTTTCATCGCAAGACCCATTGGAGAAGCACCAAAGCCTTCGAATTTTGTATTCTTCGTAAGCCACTTATATAGTTCAATCGCGTTTTCTCCGTTTACATCAATCTTAGCAAATTGTGGAAATGTTATCTTATACCTTACTTGGCAAAAATCATGAATTTCTTCATTAGTGCCAGGAGCCTGCTCTCCAAATTGATTGCAAGGAAAGTCAAGTATCTCGAAGCCATCGCCAGCGAATTCTTCGTATAGTTTTTGTAATTCATTATATTGTGGAGTAAAGCCACAGCCAGTAGCAGTATTAACTACGAGCACGACCTTTCCCTTAAACTTGTCAAGCGAAACTTCATTTCCATTCTGATCTAAGACAACAAAATCGTATAGGTTCATAAGTGTTTACCTCGTTTTTGTTTTGATTCTAGCATCCTTTTCGAAAAGGAAAATACAAAAAGCAGATGAAATTTGTGTTATTTGCTTTCTATAAGTTATAATCGATTTATAAAATTAAAATACAGAACGGAGCTATTATGTATTACATTCAGAATCGATGGAGACTTGAGGGGAAGAATTTGCATTATTATGGCTTGCGAACAGTACCAAATTTATTCAAGAATGATGTTTCCGTATCAAAGAAGCAGGCAGAGATCCTTTCGTCATTGCCTCGTCATCTTGAAGCTGATGAGTTGCTGATAATTAAGAAACTTGTTGGAATGCAAGTTGTTACAGAAGATGAGTTAAAGCATATCCCGAATAGTTTTGCACAAGCAGTGTTTTGTAAGAACTGCTGTGCGAATGATTTTTTGATTCCTGGTCTTGAGTTTGATGATAAAGGTTTATGTCCTTTGTGCCAGACAGAAGCTGATGTGAAGGAATTAAGAAGCATTGTTCCAATTGTAGATGATATTCCACGAAGTAAAAAGTCTAGATTTGATATTGCATTGTTTTATACCGGAGGAAAAGACTCGACATATATGTTGTACTATCTTTCCAAGGTTAAGGGTCTTCGAGTATTAGCACTTACTTGGGAAATACCTTTTATGTCTGAGTGTGCAAAAATGAGTATAGCAAATGCCAAAAAAGCCTTCAAAAACGTAGAGTTTATTACTCGCACTGTTAATCAGACCGATCTATCTACTATATACAAGAAACTCTATTCTCTAAGTGAGAATACGTGTGCATGTCCATCTTTGGCATATGTTTTGTTTTATCCAGAGCTTGTTGCGAATAATGTGCCATATTTTTCTGCTGGAAATGAACCTGTTCAAATGCTCGGATTATACTATAATCATCTCGCTCCAAAACTAGCATATTCTTTCTCTGCTAATCGGATTCTTTCTATTTTGATGAATATAGGACGAATTATTACTCTTCATCCGCCATTAAAAAAAGGTCAGTTTCAAACACTCATGACTATGAAGCAACTTGCTTATGGCGATAATTTGATTAAGAAGATTAGCGGTTATGAAAGTGAACTAGTATCAAACATTGTTAACTCAATTCATACAGTTCCTGAACTCCTTAAACCTTTTAGGAAAAGCATAAAGCAATCTTCAAGGACTGGAAATATACCTTCATTTGTACATTTTGACCTAGATAAGATAAATGGTGGTGTATATGATTGGAATAAAGTTAAGACTATACTCGTTAACGAATGTGGCTGGGTTCCTCCTGATGATGAGAACAAAGCGTTACATACTAGCTGCAAAATAGAGCGCTGCAAAGATCATACTCAATTTGTAAGGTTTTATCATTGCAAAAGTAAGATGATTCCTTTCAGTTCTTTGGAATTCTCGCTTGCTAGCAGAAGATGTGAACGAACAAGAGAAGAGACTCTTTATGAAATGGAACATTTACTTGGTTTTTCTCTTGAAGAAATACCTGAATGCGCGATAATGAGGAGTTTTTTGGAGGGGTAAAATGACTACGATTTACTGCTTTTCTGGAAGTGGACATAGCCTTGCTGTTTCGAGAAACTTATCACAAATACTTGAGTGCGAAATTATCATGATTAATAATGTAAATCACACTTCAAATAGCGATACAGCAGTAATAGTTTTTCCAGTTTATTGCCAAAATATCCCTGATCCTGTTAAGAAGTTTATGGCTAGGCTTAAGTCCAAACATATTGCATTAATCGCAACTTATGGAAAGATATCTTATGGTAATGTTTTGTATGAAGCTAAGCAGATTTTACAAGGAGAAGTTATTGCCGGAGCTTATATTCCAATCGGACACACATTTCTAGATGGAGATTTTGATTTTAATTCAGAAATCTTAACAGCTATTGCGAAAAGAATAAATGAGCCTATTAAGGCGATAATTCCCAAGGCAAAAAAGAGTCCTCTTGCAAACATATTTCCTGGGCTTCGTAGTCGTATTGGAGTTAGAATAATTAAGGATGAGAACTGCAATAATTGTGGTCTGTGTGAGAAGAATTGTCCAGTTGGAGCTATTCATGGAGGTAATACGAATTCACAATGTATTCGGTGTATGCATTGCGTTACAAACTGTCCAGTTAAGGCGTTACATTATAAGAACAGTTGGATATTAAGAAAATACTTGAATAGTTATTATAATGATGAATATGTTCTATATTTGTAGAGATTCTTGTTATACTTTCTTGTATATAATACAATTCTCAAGTAAAAAAGGAGAGAATTATGGAATATTTTGCTTTGAAGTTTGAAGAACTATCTAATCAACAGGTCTATGAGATACTTAAATCTAGAAGTGAAGTTTTTATGCTCGGACAAGGTATCATTTGTCAGGATATGGACAACAAGGATTATGAGAGTCTTCATTGTTTTTATATGGAGGACAGAAGGGTAGTTGCTTATTTGCGAGCTTTTCGAGATAGTGATGGTGCTGTTTTGGTTGGAAGGGTACTTGCACTTAATAAGGGTGTTGGAATTGGCTCTGCGCTTATGAAGGATGCGATTAATAGTATTCGTATTGGGTTGCCGACTACTACTATTAGGGCTCACGCGCAGCTTCGTGCGGCTGGTTTTTATGATAAGCTCGGATTTAGCAGAGTTTCTGATGAATATTTGGAGGAAGGCGTTCCTCATGTTACTATGGAACTTGAAATTTAACGAACAAATGTTTGTTTTTGTGCTATAATAGTTCTGGAGGTTCGAGTTTATGGGTTTTGTTTATGAGCGTAAGATAAATTATTATGAGACAGATAAGATGGGAATTACACATCATTCGAATTATATTCGATATATGGAGGAAGCCAGAATTGCTTGGCTCGATTCTATTGGTTTTGGATATAAGAAGATGGAGGAGCTTGGTGTTATTTCTCCTGTTGTAGAAGTTAATTCGAGATTTGCTAAGATTTCTACCTTCGATGATGTATTACTTATTACTGTTAATCTTGTCAAATATACTGGAACACAATTTCTAATTGAATATTCAATGGTCAATAAGGAAACTAGTCAGCTTATTTGTAAGAGCAGTAGCTTGCATTGCTTTGTTAATGAGAACGGTAGACCAATAAGGATTGGCGCTACTTATCCTGAGATTGATAATTTGCTTAAGGATATGCTTGTTACTGATGGAGAATGATTCATAATGGATTGCTTTTTCTGTATTGATTTGAAGTCTTTCTATGCTTCTGTTGAATGTGTAGAGAGAGGTTTTGATCCGCTTCTTACTAATCTTGTAGTTGCTGACGAATCAAGAACGGAGAAGACAATTTGTCTTGCCATTTCTCCAATGCTTAAGAGCAAGATTGGTGTAGGTGGAAGAGCGAGACTATTTGAAGTAATTCAAGCTTGTGAACGATATAAGGCTAATTATAATGAAGAAGTTAAATTCGTTGCTGCTAAGCCACGAATGGCTTTATATATAGAATATTCTGCTCGAATATACGATATTTATTTGAAATATTTTAGCAAAGAGGATATACATGTTTATTCAATAGATGAAGTATTTATTGATGCTTCTACATACCTTGATGTTTATAAAGTTTCTCCGAAGGAGCTTCTTAAGAGGGTTATACTTGATATCTTCGATAACACTGGTATCACTGCAACAGGTGGAATAGGAACTAATTTATATTTAGCTAAGATTTCTATGGATATCGTTGCAAAGAAGACTAGTCCTGATATTTCTGGAGTAAGAATCGCTTATCTTGATGAGACTTTATATAGGAAACTACTATGGTCACATGAACCAATTACTGATTTCTGGAGAGTTGGTGGTGGTACTGCCAGAAGATTATCTACATATGGAATTAAGACTATGGGTGATATTGCTAGAGTATCAATAAGTGAAGGTGGAGAAGATTTTCTATATAAATTGTTTGGAATTAATGCCGAATTATTAATTGATCATGCGTGGGGATATGAACCATGTACTATGAACGATATTAAGAAATATAAGCCGAATACTAATTCGATTAGTTCTGGGCAGGTTTTGACATGTCCATATAAAGCTGATAAAGCTAGGTTGATTGTTCGCGAGATGATTGATTTATTAGTTCTTGATCTGGTTAAGAATAATAAGCTTACTAGAGGAATTACTCTTGGAATTGGATACGACGTAGAGAATGTTAATAATAATCTTATTAATTTCGAAGCAGGTGATTTAGTGATGGATCATTATGGAAGAGTGATGCCAAGGCCATCACATGGCTCTATTAATCTTAAGGAATATACATTAGACAATGATACGATTGTGACAAATGTGATGAAGCTTTTCGATAAGGTTATTGTGCCAGAATATACTGTAAGAAGAATACATTTATCTGCTGAACAGTTAGTTGATAAAGATGCCTTCGAGGCTTCTAGAAATTGTGATAGAGAGGTTAGTTGTCAGGTCAGTATCTTCGATATGATTTCTGATAATAATGGTAGCCAGGACACTGGAAATGATATTGCAGATGATGCAGTAAAGAAAACTAAGCTTCAACAAACGATTCTAGATTTGAAGGTGAAATATGGTAAGAATGCGATTCTTCGAGGAATGAATCTAGAGGAGGGTGCGATGACAATTGAGCGCAATTCTCAGATTGGAGGACATAGCAGTTGACAAGTGATTTTGAATATGAAGATTTGTTGGATTTACCGCGTTTTGAGCCTTCTAGTAGACATCCGCGTATGGATAGGCATAAGCGTGCAAGTCAATTTGCGCCTTTTGATGCATTGAACGGCTTTGGAGAAGAAATTGAGGAGCATTCAAGACTAACAAAGAAGAAGATTATATTAGACGACGAGGCTATTTCTGAGATTAACGATATTTTGCAAAGCTTTTCTAGAGAGGACGAGTATATATTTACTTACTTTGTGCCTGACAAGACTAAGGATGGTGGTGAATACAAAATAGAAACTGCCCTCATTAAGAAAGTAGACTTTAATGAAGGCAGTATATTTTTATCAAATGGTTCTATATTGAATATTAGTGATATTACTCGTATTCGAGTAGCAGGAAAGTATTAGACAAATGGTCTATCCACATGAATTACTAGAATATAATGTGGATCAATCTTAGCTACCTCGTTAGAGACTTTCTGACTAATAGATTTCTCATCTTCGTTATATTCATGTGGTATGACAAGATCAAATAGAACATTGGTATGAGTTACACCAGGAACTATTCTAAAATCGTGAATAGTAAGACTTGAATCGATTTTGCCAATAGTTGTCATGACGATTGATTTTGCTTTCTCAGTGGCTTCGTCATTTGTTGTAACTGGGTCATAGTGCAGAACAATAGCGATTCCCATATCGCGAAGAATTTCTTTCTCAATATTGTCTACAAGATCATGTGCTAGAAGCACATCATAATCCTTATCCATCTCGACATGAGCTGATGCAAAAACATTACCAGGACCGTAATCGTGTAGAATTATATCGTGTGCTCCGAGAATATTATCGTAGGAAATAATCTTGGAATATATACTCTCGACAAGTTCCTTATCTGGCTTTGTTCCAAGAAGTGGATCTAGAGTTTCTTTTACCATTTTAACTCCGGAAACTAGTATTAGTATAGCTACGATGATTCCAACATATCCATCGATGTTAACAGCAGTAAACATCATAATTAGCGAAGAAATTAGGATAGCTGTTGTAGAAATCGAGTCGTTTCTAGAGTCGATTGCTGCAGCAACAAGAGTATTTGATTTGATTCTTTTACCAAGTTTGTTATTAAACGAATAAAGGAATAGCTTAGCAAATATTGAAATTACAAGAATTACAATTGATAGCCATGTAATTAATGTGTCTGTTGGGTTAATAACTTTATCGAAGGAGCTCTTAAGTAATTCGATTCCGATAGTAAGGATGAAGACAGCGATAGTAAGTGCAGATATGTATTCGTATCTACCGTGACCATATGGGTGGTCGTCGTCTGCTGGCTTCTCGGCTAGTCTAAATCCTAGTAGGCTAATAATACTTGATGAAGCATCTGATAAATTGTTCATAGAGTCCGCTATGATTGCTACAGAATGTGATAGAACTCCAGCTAGTAGCTTGATTAGAAATAAGAATACATTAACGATTATTCCTACAACGCTCGAGAATTTTCCATAACTATTACGCACCTTCTTGTCATTATAGTTATCACTATTTGGAATGAATTTCTTGATGATTGCTTCCATGATTGCTGGTTGCCTCTTTCTTAGAATTTTTGTGCTATGTATTTTACCTCAAATAAAACATTTTATATAGTGTATAATACGAAATGGACTAAAATGACCTTGTAAGGAAGTAGAAGTATGAAGGAGAAGGTTTTAGGATTATATACCAAAGCTAAGGCTGACATAACAAAGCTTGATACAATAATGCAGAAGTATCAGGTTTATCAGATTGTGTTAGTGTTAGTTTTTATTCTATTATTTATATTCTTTGGTAATAGCTTTACTTCTAATAAGATTGTAAGAAATTACATCGTAAACGAATCATCAGGTGACGCATCGCAATTAGTGTTTGGTCCTAACAGTACATATCAGATGCAATTCGAGACTAAGAATAATAACCTTGATATGATGAGAATTATGATAGACAGAGATAGAACAATTCTATCTTCGTCAGATACAGCCTTAGTCACTATTACTAATCTAGATGACGAGATTGTTCTTAAGGAGCGTATCAGTATTTATACATCAAAGAATTATATCAGCGTTTCCTTGTCCGATGTAAATTTGGAGGCAAATACTAAATATAAATTCAATATTGTTTTTGATTCAATCGCATATGACTCCAAGATTGTAGTTTTTGCTCATCAGGAAAGTTCGTTTGCTAACGGAGTATCTATTGATAATGGAGATACTGTTGCTTACGAAGAAGGTGACGAATTTACTTTAACAGACTACGCCTTAGGCTTCTCGAAAACCATAAACATCACATACATATATAAGACCACCGATGTAAACGCATTGATACTGCACATAACAGTTTTATCTATCTTGGCATTATGTTGTTTTGTTAGACTTGATAGAACAAAAAAATCTTCAACTTATATTATTGAAGTATATCGTGGCGTTATGTTCTCGTTGCTACTATATTTACTTGCAGAAGTTTTGAACATTGAGAATAATAGTCCGCTAAATTTCTTTAAGCCTTATAGTATTAAGCATTACTTCTGTTTGATTACTAGTTTGTTGATTATATTCCTTGTATATTATTTGTTCCATATGATTTCTTCTCGTTATTGGGTTGCTATGCTGATAACTGCTACGCTTTTCGGCGCAATTGCATATACTAATCATATGAAACTAGTTATGCGTGGAGATAGCTTTATGCCTTGGGATTTGATGTCTGCTGGTATCGCTGTAGCTACTGGTTCAACATATTATTTCCATATTACGATTAATTTTATAATGAGCATATTGATTCTTGTTGCTATACTATGCCTTATTAGAATTACTTATGTAAAGCCAAGACATACCAACAAAGAAAGAGTAGTAAGAAGCTTACTTGGATTATCGTTAATTACTTTGTTAATGTCATCAATAGTATTAAATACTAAACTACTAGATAGGCTTAAGGTTTATTATGAGGTATATCCTCCAATCCAAAGCTTTAATGAGAATGGTACATATTTAGCATTCCTTATGCATTTGAATAATATTAATGCAAGAGGAAACGAGTATAATTCGACAGAAACATATCTGCAACTAATTGATCAATATGAGCTTAATGTATATCGTGAAGATCTTAATGACAATATTATGAATAACAGTGTTAGACCTAATGTAATATGCATTATGAGTGAGGCATATAGCGATCTTGATTCGATTAGAGAATTTGAGACTAGTGAAGAGGTTACTCCTTTCTTTGATGAATTAGTAGCTAGAGATGAGACTATTAGTGGTGATATGGCTGTAAGTATTTTTGGTGGAGGTACATGTAATACTGAATTTGAATTCTTGACTGGATATTCAATGTCAGCACTTTTGCCAGGTTCTTCTGTTTATTCACTTTATGTGAACTCTGTTGCTGAGAGTGCAATGCCTTTGCTTTTCGAGCAGGCTGGATATAGAACTGTTGCGCTGCATTCTTTTGACGGCGATTGGTGGGAGAGAAGAGCGAAGTATCCGATGCTAGGCTTCGAAGAATTTATAACGAGAGATGAGTTTGGCGAGGATTCTGAATATGTAAGAAGATATTTATCTGATTATGAGACTTTTGATAGGATTATTGAGGAGTATGAGGCATCCACTGAGCCGTTATTCTTGTTTTGTGTGACAATGCAAAACCACGCAGATTTCGCTTATCATTATGACAATATGAATTACAACATAGAAATTACTGATATGGTGAGGGAAGATGGTAGCCACTACACTTATGCAGAGAACTATTTGTCGCTTCTAAGAGAATCGGATAGAGCATTAGAGCACCTGATTACATATCTAGAAAACTCTGATGAACCAACAATTGTTGTGTTCTTTGGCGATCATTTCCCAACTCTTTCAGATGGTTTTTATGATGCAATTTTGGAGACGGATATGGGTAATGTCACTATTGAAGAGTCTTTGCCTATTTACGAGACTCCGTATTTCTTGTGGACTAATTATGATGTAGAGGAGCTAGCAGCAAATGGTGCTGATTTTGAGTTTGGAAATACTTCTATTACTTCGCCAAACTTCCTAGGTCAGATGGTGCTTGATCTAGCAGGCATTGAATCGCCATCGTCTAGAAGCGTCTTGAGAGTTTTGCATAATGAGATTTCTGCAATTAGTTCAGTTGCAATCTATGATAATTTTGGAAATCCGCATGTAAATACTGATACTTTGAATGAAGATGTATTACAGATGATTGAAGACTATTATGTAGTTCAATATGGACTAATTTACTATAACGATATGAGTGAACAGGATGCTATATATTTTGAAGAAGTAAACTCAAATGTTTCTAATATTGAGGATATTACTTAAATTTTGAAATATAATTGCAAAGAGTAAATAATACTAAGATTGAACAATTACGATATAATATTCATAATCCATGCTTATAAGGAGGATTATATGACTAATCAAGGTAATGCTTCGCGTAATGATTTGGTTAATAGAATCATTCGTGCTGTTGTATTAATAGTAGTTGCTCTGATACTTGCAGTAGTATCTGTATCATTTGCTGTTCATCATATGCGTCTTAAGTTTGAGGACGAGTATCGTGGTATTACACAAGATAAGATGAGTCAGGTAAGTAGTATCATTCAATTATCAGTAAATGGTGATGAGATTGTTCAAGATCCTCAGGCTGCAGCGAATAAGTATTCTGCAATTTTCAATTTGATTCTTGCTGATACTTCTGAGTCTAGCTTTTCGAGCGAGGAGTATGGTTTGTTCTTGTATTCTAATGGAGAATTAACAGGACTTACTTGTTCTGATGTAAATAACACAGACGAATATCTTGTTCTAAATAAGGATATTTCTGAGTGGCTTACTTCTGATAATGATTTATATATTTATACAAGTGATGAATTTGACTCTGTATTAGTTCCAATTGCGGATTCTACTGGCAAGTGTGTTGCTGTCTTCGAATATAAGACAACTTATGATGATCTTGATGAGTTAGGAAATGTTGTTGAGAATCGAATCCTTAAGGCAGTAATGATATCTGTCTTTGTCGGAATAGTAATTTTCCTAGTTCAACTATTGATTCCAAAGATTATTAAGAGATACTCTTCTACGAAGGGAGGCGTGAAATACTAATGTCTACAAGATCTTCCAAAGAACGTAAGAGAATTCGCGAAAAGCGTACAATCACAGCAACAATTGGGTATTCGTTTGTTATTGTATTGATTGTGCTTCTTGTTATGTCGCAAACATTAACTAATATTTATACTAAGGCCTTGATGATAGAGCGAGGCGAGGCTATGAAGTCATTAGCTATAGCTTCTAGTACTGCACTTAGCCATACAAATATTAATGAGAATATGACATATCCACTTGAAGTATATGGATATGATGATGAGAATAATTACATCTTTGATATTTATACTAAGGCTGGTAATTCCTTCCTTCGTTTATATACATCTTCATCTGATGCAGATATTGATGACTATACATTGGAAGGTGCAGGGGATGAGTATAATGAATGCTTCGAGGAACAAATAGTTACACTTACTACTCGTACTGAGGATAAGGTAGACTATGTATGCGCAATTGCTCCGATTATTTCTCCACAGAATACTGTTGCAGGAATCTTAGAGATTAGAATGCCTGCTACTGATTTTGGTGCTACTTCTAATGGTATGTCACTTAGCTGGATTTTTACAATTCTTGCAATTGCTGTTTCAATTGGAGTATTGATTTATGAATTTAATATGCTAATTTCTACAATCTCTAGAGGAATGAGACCAAATGTTCCAATTCTTATCTCATATGGAATTGAGGGCTGTAGCTTCTTATCGTTCTTCTACGCGTTTGCTGCTATTATGCAACCAATTGTTTTCTCGCAATTCTTTAAGGATAGTCTATATTCGTATCCGAAGGTATTATCTCAGATTCTAATTGGTATTACATTAATCTTCTATGCATTTGGTTTCTTCTCATTTGCAGGGCTTCGTAGATCGCTTAAGAATTCCTTTACTTCCAATTTCTATCTAATTGGTATTACTGTTGTTGGTTATGTGCTTTCACTTCTTTGTGGTGCAATTAATAATCCTTATGTACTAATGGTATTAGCTCTTCCTATTGGAATTGCAAACGGTTCGTGTCTAGATTTCCTTCGTGACTACCGTATCAATAGTAAGAGTCTCGGAATTCCTGAATTTGGCGACAGAATCATTCATATTACACAGCTAATCGGTTACGTTCTTGGTGTTTCTGTTGGTTCTGTAATTGGTGGTATCTTCTATGAGAGATTTGGTCTTGCTGTTGTAATGATAGTAAGTGGTGCGCTTCTTGTTCTTACATCAATTGCACTTGTATTCTTTATGCCGGGCAATACTACTGTTCGTGAATCCTATTTGCCAATTAATACATGGCTAGAAACGCTTACAAACAAGAAGTCTGGTAATCTTCAGCTATCTACTTTCTTTGTTCTTGGTGTAATCGCATCATATTGCTTTGTATTCTTGCCAAACTTCCTTGAGACTGTTGGCATTTCTCTAGCAACTAGCTCTTTCTATTATTTGCTTATCGCATTTGTTGCATTTGTAATAATGCCTTATGTAAAAAAGAATATTGCTAATGTTTTGACTTTAAGACTTAGAGTCCTCATATCTTCAGTATCTACAATTGCTGGACTACTACTCTTTGCAATTATTCCTACTGCGAAAATCATGGTTATTACAGTTGCTTTATTTGGTGTAGCAATTGGAATACATGATTATACATATATGTATGCGCTTTCTGCTGCTTGTCGCAACATATTTAGATGCAATATAAGAAAGTGTTGTGAGAATACGTTCTTACTAGGATTCATTTTTGCTATTCCAGTATTCGTTATAGCACTAACAACAAATGTTTCAATTGTATTCATCATCTTGTCTTTGGTAGTAGTAGTTCTTGCGTTGCTTTATCCACTATCTTCAAATGCTAGACAGATAGATGAGCAGCTTTCTACTTCATCAAAGAAATCCGCTCAAGCTTCATATGATACATACAACAATAATTCGAATGGAGGTGTCTAATAATGGAAATGTGGAATCAGAAAATTACTAGAGAAAACCTCGAACAATATTATAATTATTCTGTTGGAATGGTGTATTCTGCTGTTCTTAGTATTTGTAAAGAAACAACTAGAACAGAAATTGCTATTGTAAAAAGCTATGTTGAACTATATCAACAGCGAGCTTCTATAAATGGTGAAGATGTTCTTGAAGTATTTGGTGATATTCTATTAAAGAAGGCAAACGAGATTATTGAACAATCTCCATTGCCAGAGAATATGACTTTTCCAGATAGAGTCTTAGATGAATATACTAGAAATTCTATGTATGAGAAGATCATTAACAAAATTGATTCGACACAATTCAAGGTTGCTGAGTTCATTTCAACTGATACTAAGAAAGCGAAGAATGTTGCTAGCCAGTATACAAACAAGAATGTAACTTCAAACTTTGCTTTGTCGATTACTCCTTTATTAATTTTCCAATTAGTAATACTAGCTATCATCATTGTATTTGTTAGCTATGCAAGTGTCACGCTTCCATATAGAAATGATGAACTTGTTGACGATTCTAAGATTTATTCTGAGGTGCCTTTGCAAGAGCAATTTGTCGCAATTCTAGATTATTTCCCAATCGTAAGAGAATTCCCAAATGGAAATCCAGAAACTATATTTGCAAATGACGATGCTTCAACAGTAGATCCTACTGCTTCAGTTCTAGGTGAGCAGACAGGTGGTCCTGTTGTTCCATCTCTTGCAACTACTGAGCCATCTGCTACTATGGGATAATGTATTCACTATAATTATCAGTGGTGGTGTTGTAGTTTTAATTATAGCGCTTTGTCTCCTGATACGGAAGATTTAGTACTTATTGCAAAGGTGGATTTCAGTCAATTCTCTCAACTCCAAAACGGAAGAGATTATTCGTTAGATATGATGTATCAGGCTTTTGTAGAGGGTGCAATTCGTTGGCAAGAAAACAATAGTTCGAAGCATATAGAATTCATTTTTGATGACGAAGCCCTTTCAGTATACATTGTATTCAGTGACCATATAGATTAGGAGGAATAATTATGAAAAAGAAACTACTTGCAATTCTACTAATCTTCACACTTCTTCTATCAGGATGTAGTGAAATTAAACTAAAAATGGAACAAATTGAGAACTATGAGTCTGAGGAGTCCATGGGGGAGCGCTATATATATGAGGTATTAGATTATCTTGAATCAGGAGACAAGGAGGGCTTAAAGTCCATGTTCAGCGAAGCTGTGAGGAATATGGATGACTTTGATGAAGAAATTGATGAATTATTTGATATATGGGGAGACTATACGATAGAGAATAGAGAAACGCTTGATATAGTATGTAACGGAAGAGAGCGTGCTTGGGATTATGGGGAGTGGACTCGAGATACAATTGTTTTCAGCGTTGCAACCCTTTATATTGAAGGAGTTGACAGTATGGGTATTTGTGTCAGTTTAGCTGACGCTGATGAAGAAAACATTGGTGTACAGAGAATAACTCTTTGGGACGATTCTGAAAATGAAGTAATTTTTGCAGTAAACTAAATAGATTTTTGATTTATGTTCTGTGTTTTTGCTTAATGTAATTATTTAGTTGCTATTAGAATAGGTCGATGAAATTCCTCCCCTTTTGGGATGTCCGCTTTTGTTGACAAAACTGTTGACGGAAGCTTTGTCAACAGATTAGCTCGATTTTCTTGACAAAACTGTTGACGTGAAGTGTTTATGACTCATTGTTAAACAACATAATAAATCCAATCCCACAAAAAACATGAAGAACATTAAATAAACAAAAAACATCCACCAAGTTTTGTTGGTGAATGTTTGTAATTGTCTAATTATCAAATGATATTATTATCTTCGGATCAATTTGCTTCTGTATCCAATGAAGAAGTAGGCACTAAGTCAAAAGAGAAGTAATTAATTTGACCTTGCTGATTGATTTCTACTCTATATGACATATCTTCATATTCTACAAAATTGAAGTTTCCGTTAGCTGCGGCCATTAATGTAGTATTTGCCATATTTATTGCAGTAGTGGAGTCTACTCCGAAATAAGCCTGAATGAAGGATGCAATATAAGTAGTTGCGAAACTAGCAAATCCGTCTTGGTTTGCATTAAATCCAATCATTAGGCGGAATGCAGTAATTTCATCATCACATTCTCTTGTTGATAGGATTAATGCTATTGGATATGTGATAGATGAGCTTTCTACTGTAGCAGTATAATAGGCTGTGTGTTCTAGCTGATACTTTTCGGAGAAGCTTAGGCCAGACTGAATTGGCTTTATTGAAACGACATTGTTTGTGTCAGAGCCAACTGCGACATTGAGCAATTCAAGATTTGTAGGAATTGCAAGGTTATATGTAGCTAAGTGGTTCTGATAGATTTCAGTTGCAGTATGGGCATTTCTAAGCTCATTGATTGTCATCTTTGTAGAAGGCATTGTAATTCGTGGATAGAAGTAGATTACTGCAAGTATAACTAGTGCAATAGCGATTACTGCAATATATATGTTGATTAGCTTCTCTCCAAGGCCTTTCTTCTTGCCAGACTTGATGTCTTCTTTATCTTGTTTCTTCTTTAATTCCTTTGCTTCTTTTTTGGATTTTTCTTCTGCCTTCGGACTATAATTCTTGTCCTTAAGCATTTTCTTTCTGTCTTTCTTAGAGGAATTGAGCATTTCTTCGACTCTTTTGATTTCCTCTTCGTTAATTAGGTCATTATTGTTTTTCTTGTCCTCTGACATATTTTCCTCGCTTTCATGTACGATATTTGTACTTGCTTATAATGCATTTTCGTGGCAATCTTTAACAAACGAATACAATATACAAAAATTTAATCAATTCTACAAGGAGTATTATATATGTCTCACATCTTAATTTCTGGAGCATCGCGTGGTATCGGCAAGTCAATTTGCGAAGCGTTTGTAGATAGCGGGGATAAAATTACTTTACTTTATAATACTCATCCTATTGATGTTGCTTCTTATAATACTACTAATATTCAGGCATATAAGTGTGATGTAAGTGATCCAAGTATGGTTAGTTCTACGATTTGTGCTGCAACTAGTAGCTTTGGAGATATTGACGTGCTTATAAGCTGCGCTGGTATTAGCAAATCTGGTTTAGCGCAGGATTTCTCTTTTGACGACTATCATCAAATGATGGATATAAATTTTGGCGGGCTTTTCAATCTAGTAAAGGAAGCTACTCCTAGTATGGTTCGTAATCAAAAGGGCGTAATCATCGCAATTTCTTCTATGTGGGGACAGGTAGGTGCCTCTTGCGAAGCTTTGTATTCTGCTTCGAAAAGCGCCATAGACGGCTACATAAAATCACTCGCCAAAGAACTTGGTCCATCAAATATCCGTGTGAATGCTGTTTCTCCTGGAGTAATTATGACAGATATGCTTAATAGTTATTCCGAAGAAGACCTTAATTCTCTTGCTATGGAGACTCCACTTCAAAGACTCGGCAAGCCAGAAGATATTGCAAATGTTGTAAAATTTTTGTCTAGTGAAGATGCTTCTTTTATTACTGGACAAATCATTGGTGTTAATGGCGGTTTTTTGATTTAATTATTTCCGCATCTATGACAAGTAAAAAGGCTTGACACCATTTCTATCTTTTGCTATTATTCCGTGTGGGTTAATGACTGATACCCTAGGAGGAGCAATGAATAAATCATTTAAGACAGTTCTTGAACTAGATTTTTATGGTAATTTATTGACTCCAAGAATGCGAGATCTTCTTGAGATGTATATCTTTGATGATTTGTCTCTAGGCGAGATTGCAGATAGTGAAGGGATATCAAGACAAGGTGTTCACGATTCGATTAAGAGAGCTATTAAGCAGCTTGATGAATATGAAGCTAAGCTTCAGCTAATTGAACGCTTCAAGAAGGAAAGAAGCTATATTGATGAGATAATAAACCTTCTTGACACTGGCAATATCGATGCTGCCAAGTCAACACTCATTAACCTAAGAGAACAAGTGTTAAGCGATACGGAAGGACAATAATTAATGTTTGAGAGTTTATCTTCTAAACTTCAGAATATTACTTCTAAGATGAAGGGTAAGGCTCGTGTTACTGAGCAGGACATCAAGGAGATGATGCGTGAGATTCGCATGGCTCTACTTGAAGCTGACGTTAATTATTCTGTTGCTAAGACATTTGTTAAGGAAATGAGCGAGAAGTGCTCTGGTGTTCAAATTGAACATTCCATTACTCCAGGTCAGCAAATCGTTAAGATTGTACATGAGTCTCTCGTAGAACTTCTTGGTGAAGGAGATTCTAAGATAACTGTTTCTCCAACAGGCTTTACTACTGTAATGCTATATGGTCTTCAGGGTGCAGGTAAGACAACAACTGCTGTTAAGCTTGCTAAGCTTCTTAAGAAGGACGGCAAGAAGCCAATGGTAGCAAGTGTTGACGTTCATCGTCCTGCAGCTGCTAAGCAGCTTGAAGTTTTGGCTAATGCCAATGGAATTGATGTATATATTAATCCTGAAGAGAAGGATGCGTCTAAGATTGCTGCTGAGGCTATCTCCAAGGCTAAGTATATGCTTTGCAATTTCCTAATTATCGATACAGCTGGTCGTATGACAGTTGACGAAGAACTCATGGATGAACTTAAGGAAATTGACAGTAAAGTTAATCCTACTTCTCGTATTCTCGTAGTTGATTCCATGATTGGACAAGAGGCGGTTAATGTAGCTACTAGCTTTGATGAAGTAATTGGTATGGATGGCTTCATCATGACAAAGCTCGATGGTGATGCTAGAGGTGGTGCTGCACTTTCTATCCGTAAGCTTACTGGTAAGCCAATTAAGTATATCTGCGTAGGTGAGAAGATTGATGATATCGAGCTTTTCCATCCTTCTAGAATGGCAGATAGAATTCTTGGTATGGGTGATGTTATGTCCCTTATCGAGAAGGCACAACAGAACATCGACGAAGAAGAAGCGATGAAGTCTTTCAATCGAATGATGAGTGACAAGTTTACTCTCGATGATTTACTTGATCAATTCTTGCAGATTAAGAAGATGGGTCCTATGAAGGACGTAATCGGAATGATTCCTGGTGTATCAGGCAAGGTCAAGGATGAGGATATCGACGATTCAATCATAGATAAGAATATTGCAATTATTAGATCTATGACTAAGAAAGAGCGTCGTAATTACAAGCTTCTTAATGCGTCACGTCGTAAGCGTATTGCACTAGGTTCTGGTACTACTGTACAAATGGTTAATCAGCTAATCAATCAGTATGAGACAACTCAGAAGATGATGCAGCAGTTAAAGAGTGGTAAGTTTGGTGGACTTGGTATGAAGGGTGCACCTAAGCTACCAAGAGGGGGATTCGGTGGTTTTGGTCGCCGTCGATTCTAAACAAGATCATTACATCGCGAATTGAATTACGTTCAGACGTAGATGTGTGAATATAAATTAATTATTTTAATTATTTGGAGGACAAAAAAATGGCAGTAAAGATTCGTTTGAGAAGAATGGGTAAGAAGAAGGCACCTTTCTATCGTGTAGTTGTAGCAGATTCACGTTTCCCACGTGATGGTCGTTTCATCGAGGAGATTGGTACATACAACCCACTTACAGATCCAGCTGAGGTTAACATTGATGCAGAGGCTGCAAAGAAGTGGATTGGTAACGGAGCTCAGCCAACAGATACTGTTCGCGATCTTCTTAAGAAGCAGGGTATTATCTAATCTTATTTGATTTGATAACAACCGATTCATATATAGGAGAATAAAATGAGCGAATTACTAACTAGTATTGCAAAGTCGCTTGTTAATAATCCAGATGAAGTTGTTGTAAACAAGTCTGAGTCTGGCAATACTATATCCTTTGAGCTTTCAGTTGCTTCTGAGGATATGGGTAAGATTATTGGCAAGAATGGAAAAAGAGCACAAGCAATCCGCTCCATCATGAAGGCAAAGTATGCTAGAGATGGCAAGCGTGTAATTGTAGATATCCTAGATCAGCAATGAGTAAAACATTAATTATTGGTAAAATTACAGGTGCACACGGTATTCGGGGAGAGGTAAAAGTCTTCCCGATTACTGATAATGTGCGCCGTTTTAGTACGAAAAAGCTTAAGAATTGTTATATTTCTGATGAGAATGGTAATAATGTAGTTCCTAAGCTAGTAGCTACCTCTCGTAATGATAATGGTACTATACTTTTGCGTTTTGAAGATGTAATCGATAGAACGGCTGCAGAGATGCTTCGCGGCAAGTACATTGCAGTAGATAGAGAGGATGCGGTTAAATTACCAAAGGGTAGTTATTTTATTGTTGATCTTATTGGACTTGAGGTAATTGATGATGAGCGTGGCTCATTAGGTAAGGTAACAGACTGTCTAGAAACTGGTGCTAATTTCGTTTTTGATATTAAGCGCAAGGGCAAGCAAGACCTCTTAATTCCATACCTCAATTCTATTTGTTATGAAGTTAACATTGAAGAAGGTCATATCCTAGTTAGATTACCTGAGGGTTTATACGAGCTTTATGAGTAATAGCATGAGAATTTCTATTCTTACATTGTTTCCTGAACAAATCGACAATTTCTTAAGCTTCAGCATAATAGGCCGAGCTATCGAAAAGGGTATTCTAGAAATAAAAACTATTAATATCCGAGATTTTGCCGTTAACGAATATGGTAAGGTAGACGACACATTATATGGTGGTGGGACTGGCATGTTGATTATGTGTCAGCCTGTTTACGACGCATATAATCATGCAGTTCAAGCTTTTCACAAAGGTAGTAAGCCACATACGATTTTTGTAAGCCCAAAGGGGAAAACTCTATCGCAGAAGATTTCTGTAAGACTATCTAAGCACGAAGATATTTGTATTATCTGTGGTCACTATGAAGGCATCGACCAGAGAGTTCTCGATTTGATTGTTGATGAAGAGATTAGTATTGGTGATTATGTGCTTACTGGTGGAGAAATTGCAGCCATCGTGATAGTTGATTCTATGTCTCGCATGATTGATGGAGTATTACCTAATGAGGATGCATATACAAATGAGTCGCATATGAATGGACTTCTAGAAGCGAACCAATACACGAAGCCATATGAGTGGAATGGTATTAAGATTCCAGAGGTTTTGGCTAGTGGGAATGAAGCGTTAATTAGAGAAGAAAACTATATTTCTTCGATTATTGAGACTATTCATAAGCGTCCGGATATGTTACAAAATAACAAAAATGAATTATCAGAGACTACATGGAAAAAAGTCCTTGATAAAATGAAGGAGTAATGATATGATACTCCAGTTAAAAGGGATGGTCCTCTGTACATAAGTGACAAGAACATCTAACAGAGAAGGAGGAACTTACAATGGATTTGGTTAAGGTTATTGAGAGTGAGAATCTTCGCAATAGCTACTCCGAGGTTGAAATTGGTGACTATGTAAAGGCTCACCTTAAAATCAAGGAGGGAAGCCGTGAGCGTATCCAGGTTTTCGAGGGATATGTAATTGCTCGTAAGGGTAGCGGTATTTCTGAGACAATGACAATTCGTCGTATTTCATACGGTGTTGGCGTTGAGCGTATTCTTCCAGTTCATTCTCCAAAGATTGAGAAGATTGATATCGTACGTAAGGGTCGTGTCAGAAGAGCGAAGCTTTATTATCTCCGTTCACGTCAGGGCAAGGCTGCACGTATCGCAGAGAAGCTCTAATCAGGAGAGAAGTTCGATTAGTTATTTAGAAGAACTCGTTGCATATTATGTGACGAGTTTTTTCTTGTTTGATGAGAAAAATTGCGACAATTATGAACAAATAAAACTCTTCTATTATGATAGAATGATTTTGTACAAAATATTATTGGAGATAATAAATGGAACAGACAATTAATTGGTTTCCTGGGCACATGAGAAGGGCCCTGAATGATATATCTGAGAATTTGAAGCTCGTAGACATGGTCTATGAGACTTGTGATGCAAGAATTCCTTTTTCGAGTAGGAATCCTGAATTAGATAAGATTATTGGTGATAAGCCAAGAATTATCATATTGAATAAGGCTGATCTTGCTGACCCTGATAAGACGAATAAATGGATTTCGCATTTTGCTAATCAGGGCATTAAGGCGATTTCTTTGGACAGTGCTCATCGTAAGGGTGTAGAGCAGCTTAAGGAGGCTTCTAGAGAGCTTTGTGCTGATGTTCTAAATAAGGCGAAGGAGAAGGGTAGAGTTGGTCGTCCGCTAAGAGTAATGGTCGTAGGCGTGCCAAATACTGGTAAATCTACTTTGATTAATTCTCTATGTGGCAAGAAGGTTGCTGTAACTGGAGATAAGCCTGGTGTTACAAGGCAGCCAAAGTGGCTTCGTACAGAATATGGTCTTGAACTTATGGATATGCCTGGTGTTTTATGGCCGAAGATTGCGACAAAGAGAAGTCAGCTTGTTCTAACTGCAACTGGAGCTGTCAAGAATGAGGTTACAGATACTGTCGAGATTGCATATGAGATGATGAAGCTTTTGCTGGATTTATATCCTGATAAGCTCTGTGAGAGATTTAAGATAGCTCCTCCAGATGACCCAGAATTCATTTATGATGACTATGACCGTTTCCTTGAGATGGGTAGAAAACGTGGATGCTTGCTTTCTGGCGGAAGAATTGATGAAGAACGCTTCTCTAAGGTATTCCTTGACGATTTGCGCCAAGACAGAATAGGTAGAATAACACTCGAATCACCAGAGAAACCAACAAAATAACGGAGACCTAACATGGCAAAATTATCATTAGAACAGTTAGAAGCTAAGTACGAGCTTATGTCCGAATTCGAAAAGCAAGAATTCTCAAATGGTGCAAGCGTTATTGCAGGAATAGATGAAGCAGGTCGTGGGCCTTTGGCTGGACCTGTTGTTGTTGCAAGTGTAGTACTTGATCCGAATAATCCAATTCTTGGACTTGATGATTCGAAGAAGCTTAGTGAGAAGAAAAGAGAAATGCTTTTCGATGAAGTTAAGAAGAAGGCTCTAGCATATTCAATTATTGAGAGAGATGCGAAATTTATTGATGAAGTAAATATACTTGAAGCTACCAAGGATGCAATGCGAGAAGCGTCAAGAACACTTGGGATTATGCCAGACGTTCTTTTAATTGATGCTGTTGACTTAAAGGGAGTCGACTGTAAGGTGGTTCCTATTATCAAGGGAGACGCTAAGTCGAATTCGATTGCGGCGGCTTCTATTCTCGCGAAGGTTCATCGAGATAGACTAATGAAGGAATATGATTGCGAATATCCTGGTTATGGATTTGCGAAGCATAAGGGCTATGGAACGAAGGAGCACTATGCTGCAATTCATGAGCTCGGTATTAGTCCTATTCATAGAATGACTTTTCTTAAGAAGATGCACTAAGGAGATAGGATGAATACTAAGGAAATTGGCAGTCTTGCAGAAGAAGCTGCTCTTAGTAAATTACTTGAAGAAGGATATACATTATATAAGAGAAACTATTTTGTTCCCAACTGTGGTGAACTAGACCTTGTCGTTACTAAGGATGGAGAGTTATTTGTTGCTGAAGTTAAGGCGCGCCAGATAAGAAATGATAATGTATGGGGAAGTCCTGTTAGTGCAATTACAAGAAGTAAATATTTGAAGCTTCTTAAGACAACGAGAATAATGATGGCTAGAGATGGTTTATATGATATGAATATTAACTTCTTGGCTATATCAGTAGGCATAAATGAGGGTGGCTTCATACAAAATGTAGAAATAATTCCGTTTTGATGTGTAATTATGAAATTTTGTTGTCTTTTACTTGCAATTTGCTATAATGTTTACGGTTTTGATATAAGAAATAGTATGTCAAAATGCAAGAATCGTGTTTTTGAATTTCAAAATTTGAGTTGGAGGATGTCATGAAGGCGTATATTGATAGAAGTAAAGAAGAATTGCTTTCATTGAAGGAAGAATTAACAAAGAAATATGATGAGTACAAGAGCTTGAATCTATCTCTTAATATGATGAGAGGTAATCCTGCTCCAGAGCAGTTAGATTTGTCTAATAAGCTATTTGAGAATTTCGATGAGACTGGTTTTACTTCTGCTGATGGAAGTGATTGTCGTAATTATGGTGTTCCTTTTGGTTTGACTGAAGTAAGACAGCTTTTTGCAGATATCCTTGATACTGAAATGGAGAATGTTATTGTTGGTAATTCCTCAAGTCTTAATATGATGTTTGATACTTTAATGAGAGCTTGTGCCTTTGGTGAAGTTGATTCTGATAAGGCATGGTTCCAAATCGAAGGTAGAAAGTGGCTTTGTCCAGTACCTGGTTATGATAGACACTTTAAAGTTACACAGCAACTTGGTTTTGATCTAATTCCTGTACCTATGACAGAGAATGGTCCTGACATGGACATTGTTGAAAAGCTTGTAAGTGAAGATGACAAGATTCTTGGTATGTGGTGTATTCCTGTATATTCTAACCCAGATGGATATGTATATTCTAAGGAGACATGTGAGAGACTTTGTTCTATGAAGACGGCTGCTAATGACTTCAGAATTTTCTGGGATAATGCATATATTGTTCACCATCTTTATGATGATGTTAATGAGCAGGCTAAATATGAGGATATCTTGAAGCTAGCTGTTAAGTGCGGAAATCCTAATAGAATTTATGAATTTGCTTCTACATCTAAGATTTCTTTCGCTGGTGCTGGATTAGCATGCATGGCTGCAAATCAAGTAAATCTTGATAATGCTAAGAAGATTCTAGCAGTTCAGACAATTTGTTCTAATAAGGTTAATCAGCTTGCACATGCTCATATGTTCCCAAATCTTGATGCAATTAAGGAAAGAATGTCACAACATGCTGCGATTCTTAGACCAAAGTTTGAGAAGGTTGTTGAGATTCTTAGTAGAGAACTCGAAGGAACAGGAATTATTAATTGGAATACTCCAAAGGGTGGTTTCTTTGTTAGCGTATTCGTATATAATGGAACTGCTAATACAGTTGTAAATATGTGTAAGGACCTTGGAGTTCTATTGACACCAGCTGGTGCTACATATCCATATGGTAAGGATCCTGATGATTCTAACATTCGTATTGCTCCATCTTATCCATCTATTGAGGATATTGATAAGGCGATTAATGTATTTGCTACATGTGTTAAGCTTGCTGCTGTAAACAAAATTTTGGAGGAAAAATAAATGTCTGACAACAATTCTTATGTAAGTCCACTTAATTCACGTTATGCTAGTAAGGAGATGCAGTATATATTCTCTCCTGACAAGAAGTTTAAGACATGGAGACGTCTTTGGATTGCTCTAGCTAAGTCTGAGCAGGAGTTAGGTCTTCCTATTACTGATGAGCAGATTGCTGAACTTGAAGCAATGAAGGATGACATTAATTATGATGTTGCAGCTAAGGAAGAGAAGATTCGTCGTCACGACGTAATGGCTCACGTTCATGCTTACGGCGAGCAGTGCCCAAATGCTAAGGGTATTATTCACCTTGGTGCTACTTCTTGTTATGTTGGTGATAACACAGACATTATTGTTATGAGAGAAGCACTCGAAATTATTCGTAAGAGAATTGTTAAGTGTATGAGCCTTCTAGCTAGTTTTGCTGATGAATATAAGGCAATGCCTACACTTGGTTTTACACACTTCCAGCCGGCTCAGCTTGTAACAGTTGGTAAGAGAGCTTCCTTGTGGCTTCAGGATTTGATGTTTGATCTTGAAGAAATTACTCAGGTTGCTGATTCCTTGAAACTTCTAGGTTGTAAGGGAACAACAGGTACACAGGCGTCTTTCCTTGATTTGTTCAATGGTGATCACGATAAGTGTGTTGAGCTAGATAAGAGAATTGCTAGTAAGATGGGATTTGAGTCTTCCTATTATGTTTCTGGTCAGACATACTCTCGTAAGGTTGATGCTAGAGTATTGAATGCTCTTTCTTCTATTGCACAAAGTGCTCACAAGTTCTCTAATGACATTAGATTGCTTCAGCATCTTAAGGAGATTGAGGAGCCATTTGAGAAGACACAAATTGGTTCTTCTGCAATGGCATATAAGCGTAATCCAATGAGATCCGAGAGAATTGCTTCTCTTGCTAGATATGTAATGGCAGATGCTCTTAACCCAGCTATGACTGCAGCTGAGCAGTGGTTCGAGAGAACACTTGACGATTCAGCAAATAAGAGAATATCTGTACCAGAGGCATTCTTGGCAGTTGATGCTATTCTTGGTATTTATACAAACGTAGTAAATGGTCTTGTTGTATATCCAAACATGATTCATAAGCACATTATGGATGAGCTTCCATTTATGGCAACTGAGAATATTATGATGGAAGCTGTTAAGAAGGGTGGAGATAGACAAGAACTTCACGAGAAGATTCGTGTTTATTCTATGGAAGCAGGTTCTGTTGTTAAGAATGAAGGTAAGCCAAACGATCTTCTTACAAGAATTGCAAAGGATGATGCGTTTGGTCTTGATGAAGAGCAGCTTTCTAAGCTACTTGATCCAACATTATATATTGGTAGATGTCCAGAGCAGGTTACTACATTCTTAAACGAGTGTATTAATCCAATTCTCGAAGCACATAAAGCGGATCTTGACTTAGAGGATGTTGAGCTTAACGTTTAATTAGTATGATTTATTTTGATAATAGTGCAACAACACGTACATCTGAATTAGTTAATAAAACTATTTATGATTGTTTATCATCTGAAGAGACCTTTGGAAACCCAGGGTCTCTTCATAAGCTTGGAGTGATTTCTTCAAGAAGCTATTTCAAGCTTAAGGAAAGACTTGCCAAGGAATTAGGCTGTAAGGATGCTGAGCTTTACATTACTTCATGTGGTACAGAAAGTGCAAATACTGCAATTCGTGGATATTTAAGTAAGAATCCTAGAAATGGTCGTAAGGTTATTTCTACAAGAACAGAGCACAAGGCTACTTTAGAAGTTCTTGATTTTCTCTCAAATCATGGAATTATAGTTAAGTATATTTCAGTAGATAGTGATGGAAAGCCAAATATGGAAGAACTCGAAAGAGAGTTTACTTCTGATACAGCACTTTTATGTTTTACACATGTAAATAATGAGACTGGTTCAATTCTTCCTTTGGAGGATATCGTAAAGCTAAGAAATAAAGTTAAGAGAGATTGTGCAATATATATTGATATGGTTCAGTCTTTTGGAAAACTTGATATTAATCTTGCTTCGATGGGCGTTGATATGGCGTCATTCTCAGCACATAAGGCACATGGACCTAAGGGTGTTGGCGCTTTGTTTGTAAGAAATGGTCTTCGAATAGATCCGCTTATCTTAGGTGGTGGACAGCAGAATAATATGCGTTCTGGTACGCAAAGTCTTATGCTTCTTGAAGCAATGACAGTTGCTTTCGAAGAGACAAATTCGAAAAGGCCTGAAGCATACCCAAGAGTAAATGAGATTAATGCTTTTCTACGAGAAGAGTTATCTGAGAGAAATTGTAAAATCCTATCTCCTGACGACGCATTGCCGTATGTTCTTAATGTATCATTCGATGGCTTTCAATCAGAGACTATGCTTCATTGTCTAGAGATGTACGAAGTTTATGTATCAACAGTATCGGCATGCTCTTCGAAGTCTAAGAAGGTATCTTATGTTCTTGACGCTATGGGTATTGATAGAAAATTATCTACAAATGCTGTAAGATTAAGCTTCTCGCGATATAATACGCTTGAACAAGCAAAGGAATTCATCGATATTGTAGATGAGATATACAAGAAATTTTTGATAAGGAAATTCTAAATATGGGCACAAATGTTGTACTTGCAAGAATGGGTGAAGTTACACTCAAGGGATTAAATCGTGGTAGATTCGAGAATCAGCTTAAGAGCAATCTTAAGTATCGTTTGAGAAGCTTCGGAAAGCTTTCAATTTTCCAAAGCCAAAGTAGAATTTGGATTGAAAGTAAGACAGAGGACAATCCATACTTTGTTAATGAGGATATGGCACAGGAGATTCTTAAAGCTGTGTCACAGGTTTTTGGTATAGTTTCTTCTTCGCTCGCATATAAGTTTGACGGTGATATTAATGTTATCTGCGACGAATCAGTTAACTATGTAAGAAGACTTCTTGATAGAAATCCAGAATATAAGACATTCAAGGTTGAAGCTAAGCGTGGAGACAAATCTTTCCCAATGGGTTCTCCTGAGATATGTGCCTTGGTTGGAGAGAAGGTTCTTGATAATTTTGCTGAACTTTCAGTTAATGTAAAGAATCCTGATTTTATTCTTAACGTAGAGGTTAGAGAGAATAATTATGTCTATGCTGGTAAAGTAATGGGACATCGTGGACTTCCGGTAGGAACTGCTGGTAAGGGTATGCTTCTTTTATCTGGCGGTATTGATTCTCCGGTTGCTGGTTATATGATGGCAAGTAGAGGAATGCAGCTTGATGCTGTATATTTCCATTCTTATCCATATACAAGTAACGAAGCAAAACAGAAGGTAGTAGACCTAGCAAATATTGTGTCGAGATTCTCTGGTCACATGAATTTGTATGTAGTAGATTTTACTCAAATTCAACTTGATATGGTACAAAACAGCCCACAAGATATGCTTACAATTATTATGAGAAGAGTAATGCTACAAATAGCAGAGAAGCTTGCTTTACAAAGTGATTGTAAATGCCTCATAACGGGTGAGTCTTTAGGTCAGGTTGCATCGCAGACAATGGAAGCTATTCATTTTACTAATGAGGTTGTGGATATGCCTATCTTTAGACCATTGATTGGTGTTGATAAGGAATATACTTGTGAACTATCTCGTAAAATTGAAGCCTTCGAGACTTCTATTCTTCCATATGAGGATTGTTGTACAGTATTTGTAGCAAAGCATCCAAAGACACATCCAAAGCGTAAGGATATTGAGTTTGCTGAAAGTAAACTAGATATTGCTAAGATGGTAGAAGATGGTGTTAACGGAATAGAAATTATCCAGATTTAAGGTGTATTTCAGATATAGGAGTAAATAATGAAAACAGGAAAGCTAAGTAACGAACAGCTTCAGAAATTAGTTCTCGATAAGCTTCCGATTACTTCTCCTTCGACTATGGTTGGAGCAAGTATCGGTGCTGATTGTGCTTGGCTAAATCTTGGTGATAAGATACTTGTCACATCTTCTGATCCAATTACTGCAGGCGGTCTAGCTTCGGGAACATTAGCTATTCATGTTTCATGTAATGATATTGCTTCTTGTGGAATTAAGCCTACCGGTATTCTCATTGTTATAATTGCGCCGCCGAAGGCTACAGAAGAAGATCTTGTAATGATTGTAGAGCAGGCTTCTACTGAAGCAAAGCGTCTTGGAGTTGATATTGTAGGTGGACATACAGAGATTTCTGAATCCGTTAATACTTTTGTTGTAATTTCTACAGCATTTGGCATTATCGATAAGTCACATCCAATACCTTTTGGAAAAGCTAAACCAAATGACAAGCTAATTATTACAAAATCCTGCGGAATTGAAGGAAGTTATATAGCAGCTCACGAACATAAATCAAAGCTAGAAGGCAAGATTGACTCTTCTTTAATTGAAGAAGCGTTAACTTACGAGAATCTTATATCTGTTGTTGATGAGGGTTCTATTGCTGGAGAGATTATCGATAAGGACTTTCTTAAGAATCCTAATGGCTTTTATTATGGTGCAGTAAATCTAATGCATGATATTACAGAGGGTGGAGTTTTTGGTGCCGCATACGAGATGGCAACCTATTCAGGAACTGGACTTCGCATATATAAGGAGCAGATTCCTATTTCTAATGCAACTAATGCAATCTGCAATACATTAGGCCTAGATCCATATCGCTTAATTTCATCTGGTTCGCTTCTAATTAGCACTTCTGAGCCTGAGCGTGTTCTTAACAAGCTTTCTCAAAAAGGCATCGAGGCGACTATCATCGGCGAGTTTACAGACGCTAAGGACGAGTATTTATTAGTTGACACTAATGGTGATGAAACTCTACTTGATCCGCCAGCCGCTGATGAAATATATAAACTATAATTTCACTTCTAAGCCTGATTTATAAGCCTTTTCGAAAAGGGCAAGGCATTTGCCACAAAATGAAATTTCGCAAATTCTTGATATAGTGGTAGAATAGTATTATCAACTTTGAAAAGGAGATAATATGAAGAACAAAAAAACTATTGCTGCTCTTTTGGTATTTGTACTTGCTATTTCTATGTTTGGATGCAAGAAAGAGCCAGAGGAGACAACTAAGGCAACTACAACAACTACTACAACAGAGGCTACAACTACAACAGAACTATTGCCTTCAGTATCTGAGACTACAGATCCTCTAGATGTTTTATATGATCCAAGTATTCCATTTGCTGTAAATCCGATTACTGGTCTTCAGAATATGGATCCTGAGAATGAGGGTTATCGTAGTGTTGCAATTGTAGTTAATAACCACCGCGCAGCACTCCCACAGAGAGGTATTTCTCAGGCTGATGCAATCTATGAGTATGAGACAGAGGGTGGAATCACAAGACTACTTTGTGTTTTTGCTGATGTAGATGAGGTTCCAGAAATTGGTTCAATTAGATCTGCAAGAGTTTTCTCCACAAATCTTGCTGCAAGTAATAACTCTATTTTCTTCCATTTTGGTAGAAATCAGAGAGTGCCAGATTATTGCTCCGCTAATAATATTACTCACGTTGATGGTAATGAATATGCTGGCGGTCCTTATTTCTGGAGAGATTCTACTTGGCTTTCACAGCGTGATACAGAGCACACTGTTGTAACTGATGGTGAGAATTTGCGTCAGGCAATTGAAGAACTTGAGATAGAGCATGAGGGAGAAAGCCCTCTTCTCTTTAATTTTGTAAGAGGTGAATCTGATGATTTGGCAAATGGCGAGGTAGCTAATGAGATTTCAGTAGAATTCTCACCCAATAATTTCGTTACATTTGTGTATGATGAAGAGAATGAAGTGTTCCATAAGTATCAATATGAGAACATTCTTCAGATTGATGAAACTACTGGAGAAGCAATCGACATTGATAATGTATTTGTACTTTATGCTAATATGTCTGGTTGGCCTGGAGACGGTGGATATACAATCGATCCATTCCTTGAGGAAGGTGGAACAGGATATTATGCAAGTCATGGTGTAATCGTTCCAGTTACTTGGACAAAGGATGCAATTACAAGTCAAATCGTTGTTTATAATGAAGAAGGTGAAGAGCTAGAAGTTAATAGCGGTATGAGCTATATCTGTGTTGTTGATAACGACGAGGTTGGTGGATTCTCATACTCTGATGTAGCTGAATAATACTTTCTATATTTTTCTTAAATGACTTATAGCCTAGGAACTTTTAGTTTCTGGGCTATTTTTATCAAAGTTAATTAGCACAAATTACTACGAATTACTTCATATAAATTCTTATTGAAGATAATAAACTTTATTTAATAATAGTAACAATTAATTTACCACATTTTTACCTAAACTTCTAATAATGATTAATGATATTTTTTTAGCATAATTTTGCTTCAAGTGAGGTGAATCTATGAAAAGAATAAACAAGTTACATTCGATATATAATATTGATGTTTCTATTTTGCTTATTAGTTCTATAGGTATATGTTTATTAAGTATTCATAATAGATATTACCAATTTAGAATAGATGAATTTCCTGAAGAAAAAACATATGAGGGATATAAACTCATTGCAAATAGTAATGTTTCTGGTCAAGTGCTTGAGTTAGATGTTGATTATGAGAATGCTAATAATATTTTTCATACTTTTACATATAACACTACAAACGAGATTTTGGATTCTGGGGAACATAATAATATCGTATTTTCTCCTCTTAAGATGTATTTGTCACTTGGAATGCTTGCTGAATTATCTGATGGTAATTCTTATCAAGAATTAATGACCTTGCTTGGTGCAACTTCTACTAGTGAGCTTAGAGCTATTACGCAAGGTGTGTTAGATTATGGTCATGGTGCATCAATAATGTCAAATTCGCTTTGGATTGATGAAGGTATTACAAGTGATTCAAGCAGTATTGCTGACTTATCTTATTATTATTCTGTTGATTGTTATCAGGGTGATTTGTCAAGTGATAGTTTTTACAATGCTTTTACTTCATGGATTTATGACTCGACTCTTCATAGAATAGATGTTCGAGGTACAGCCTACAGAGAATATTTCTCTTTTGAAATGTTATTGCTTTCTACGATTTCTTATAATTCGAATTGGGATGTATCTTTTGATAATGAGCTTTTATATGAAGATAATTTCTATTCATGTGAGAACCAAGCATCAAATATTACATACTTATGTGAGACTCGTGAGATGTGTTATTACAACACTGATTCCTTCGAAGCTGTTAGAAAGCCATTAGATGATGGAACTTCAATCTGGTTCATTCTTCCACATGAAGATATTTGCATCTGTACTCTTATCGAAGACGAAAGCGTATATGAACTTCTATGGTCATCGAGAACTAGTAGTAATGAATATGAAGAATATATTAGACTTTCTTTGCCAATATTTCATATTTCGAATGAAATGAATATGAGAGATCATTTGAATGGATTAGATATTGTTAGTATTTTTGAGACTTCGATTTCGGATTTTGATTCAGAGTATTTTATTAATGATGATTTTCATGTTGATAACATGATTTTGTTCTCCGACTTTGAAATTGATAGAGGAACAGGAGAGTCAAATATATCAGATTCTATTCCAGAGAATACTGATGTGGTTGATTTTTGCTTGAATCGTCCGTTTTTGTTTTTTGTAGTTGGTAATTATGATCTACCAATATTTGCTGGTGTAGTACATAACCCATAATATTTTTGTTAATTTGGCTTTTTGTCTATTTACTTAATTAACAAATATGGGTAATATACGTTGAGACAAATATTGGGAGGTTGTTATTATGTACGATCATATTAAGAATCAAGATCCTGAATTATATACATCGATAATGCAGGAGTTAAATAGACAGAGAGATAAGATTGAGCTTATTGCATCTGAGAACTTCGTTTCTGAGGCAGTTCTTGAGGCGGCTGGTTCTCCACTTACTAACAAGTACGCAGAAGGATATCCAGGAAAGAGATATTACGGTGGTTGTGAGTATGTTGATATCGCAGAGCAGCTTGCTATTGATAGAGCTAAGCAGCTTTTCGGAGCTGAGCATGTAAACGTTCAGCCACACTCTGGTGCTCAGGCTAATACAGCTGTTTATTTTGCTGTACTTGAGCCAGGCGATACAATTCTTGGTATGGACCTCTCACACGGTGGTCACTTGACACACGGTATGAAGCTCAACGTTTCTGGTAGAACATATAATTCTGAGTTCTACATGGTAGACGAGAAGACACAGCTTATTGATTATGATGCTGTTCTTGCTAAGGCTAAGGAATGTAAGCCAAAGATTATTGTAGCTGGTGCTTCTGCTTATCCAAGAATTATTGACTTTAAGAAGTTCAGAGAGATTGCTGATGAGGTTGGTGCATATTTGTTTGTAGATATGGCACATATTGCAGGTCTAGTTGCTGCAGGACTTCATCCAAATCCAGTTCCATACGCTGATTTTGTTACTACAACAACACATAAGACACTTAGAGGTCCACGTGGTGGTATTATCATGTGTAAGGAAGAATATGCTAAGAAGATTGATTCAGCTGTATTCCCAGGACAGCAGGGTGGTCCTTTGATGCACATTATTGCTGCTAAGGCTGTTGCATTTAAGGAGGCATTGTCTGACGACTTTAGAAATTATGCTTCTAATGTTGTAAAGAATGCAAATGCTCTTGCAGAAGCTCTTAAGGCTCGTGGAGTTAAGCTCGTTTCTGATGGTACTGACAATCACTTGATGCTTATTGACCTTCGTGGTACTGGTGTTACTGGTAAGGAATTACAGATTCGTCTTGATGACTGTAACATTACAGCTAACAAGAATACTATTCCTTATGATCCAGAGAAGCCATTTGTTGCATCTGGTGTTCGTGTAGGTACAGCAGCAGCTACTTCTAGAGGCATGAACGAAGAAGATATGGTTGAGATTGCTGATCTTATCGCTCTTTGTATCTTTGATTTTGAGAATAAGAAGGATGAGGTTATCGAGCGTGTAGCTAAGATTACTGCTAAGTATCCTCTATACCCAGACATTAAGTAATTATTCATTGTAACTTATTAGGATGCGATTGATGCTTTATGTCAATCGCATTTTCTTTTTATTAGAAAACATGTAGTTATATGATTTGGAGCTATTTTTTGAGAAGGAGTACATAAGAGGGTTAATTTATGAATACTAACGATATGAATAACAAACCATTGCCATATAGAATGGCTCCAAGAAATCTTGATGAATATATCGGTCAAGAACATATTCTCGGTAAGGGGAAGATGCTTCGTCGTATGATTGAAGCAGACCAGCTTTCTTCTATTATTCTATTTGGCCCTCCAGGTGTTGGTAAGACAGCTCTTGCTAGACTGATTGCAAACAAGACGGAAGCTAAGTTTGTTAAGCTTAATGCTGTTACTTCAGGTGTATCGGATATTAAGGAGACGGTTAAGGATGCTGTTAATCCGATTTTCTCAAATGGCAAGAAGACTGTTTTGTTTATCGATGAGATTCATAGATTTAATAAGCTTCAGCAAGATGCTCTTTTGCCATATGTTGAAGATGGTACGTTGATTCTTATTGGTGCAACTACGGAGAATCCTTTCTTTGAAGTTAATAAGGCTCTTGTGTCAAGATCTACTGTGTTCCAGCTTCATCCTCTTACAAATGAGAATATTGTTACTATTCTTAAGAATGCTATTAGCGATAAGGAAAGGGGATATGGAGATACATTAATCAGTATTGATGATGCTTCGTATATGCTTTTCGCAGATATGAGTGGCGGAGATGCTCGTAATGCTCTTAAAGCACTTGAACTTGCTGTTACTACTACAAATCCTGATGAGAATGGTTATATTGTAATTGACAAGGAAGTTATTTCTGAATGTATGCAGCGTAAGACAGTTGCTTTTGACAAGGATGGAGAGAATCACTACGACAATATTTCTGCTATGATTAAGTCTATTCGAGGCTCTGATGCTGATGCGACTATTCATTACTTGGCTAAGGCTATTGTTGCTGGTGAAGATATAGAATTTCTTGCTAGAAGAATAGTGATTTCTGCTGCTGAGGATGTTGGATTAGCTAATCCTAATGCGATTTTGGTTGCAAATGCTGCTTACGAATCTATTCTTAAAATTGGTATGCCTGAAGCAAGAATTATTCTTGCGCATGCTGCGATTTTTGTTGCTACTTCGCCAAAGTCTAACAAGTCTTATCTTGCTATTGATAAAGCTATTGAAGATATAAACACTAAGAATGTTGGAAGTGTGCCAATGCATTTAAGAAATAGTCCAGTAGAAGGAATGAAGGAGCTCGGATATAAGGTAGGTTACTTATATCCACATGATTTCCCGAATCACATTGTAAAACAACAATATATGCCAGATGAATTGATCGGAACAAGATATTACGAGCCTACAGATATTGGATATGAGAAAAAGATAAGCGATTATGTAGAATTTGTTCGTAGGATAAACGAATTAAACTAAAAATATATGACACTAGTAACATTTGTTACGAGTGTCATTTCTTTTTGGAGTATTGTATTGTTGATATATTAAAAGAGGTGATTAATTTGAATAGAGTATATCTTGATAATGCAGCTACAACTAAGGTTAGACAAGAAGTTATTGACGCGATGACAGTTGCTTGGCAGGATGCATACGGTAACGCTTCTTCTATTTACGAAGAAGGTGAATATGCTAAGGAACTTCTTACAAAGGCTAGAGAAAGTGTAGCAAAATCTATTAATGCAGATCCGAAGGAGATTTTCTTTACTTCATGTGGCACAGAATCTGATAACTGGGCACTTAAGGGTGCTGCAAGCTATATCTCTAGAATTAATCCGAATAAGAAGAAGATTATTACTTCTGCTATTGAACACCACGCTATTTTACATTCTTGTGATTCTCTAGCTAAGATGGGTTATGAGATTGTTAAGCTTCCTGTTGACTCTAATGGACTTGTAAATCCTAGTGATTTGGAAGCTAATATTGATGATTCAACTATCATTGTATCTATCATGATGGCAAATAATGAGATTGGTACAATTCAGCCTATTAAGGAGCTTGCTGAGATTTGTAAGAAGAACAAAGTTCTTTTCCATACAGATGCAGTTCAAGCTGTTGGCTCTATTCCTGTAGATGTAAAGGAACTAGGCATTGATATGCTTTCTATGTCTGGTCATAAGCTCCACGCTCCTAAGGGAATTGGTGCGCTTTACATTCGTAAGGGTGTAAGAATTGATAATTTTATGGACGGTGGCGCTCAAGAGATGAAGAAGCGTGCAGGCACTGAGAACCTCCCATATATCTTAGGACTTGCTAAGGCTCTTGAACTTGCTACAAGTGAGATGGAAGCAAATATGGCTCGACTCATTGATATTCGCGATACGCTAATCAATGAAATTGAGACGAAGATTCCATATTGCCGCTTGAATGGAGATAGAAAGAACCGTCTCCCAGGCAATGTGAATTTCAGCTTCGAGTTTATCGAGGGCGAGTCGCTTCTGCTTCTGCTTAATAGTATGGGCTTTGCATGTTCTTCAGGCTCTGCTTGTACTTCAGGCTCACTAGATCCTTCACATGTTCTTCTTGCTATTGGCTTGCCACACGAGATTGCGCACGGCTCACTTAGAGTTTCAATCGGCAAGTTTAATACCAAGGAAGAAGTTCTTAGCATCGTTGACCCTCTCTCGAAAATTGTCCAAAGACTTCGCGATATGAGTCCGCTTTATGAGGATTTCATGGCTGGAAGAAATTTTGTTCAGGGCACATGCGAAAAGTGTTGTAAAGACTCATGTGGAGTAAGTGGAACTTGCTCTAAGCAAAAATAAAGGAGAAACATTATGTATTCAGATAAGGTAATGGATCATTTTATGAATCCAAGAAATGTAGGTGAACTAGAAGGTGCTAACGCAATTGGTGTTGTAGGTAATGCTAAATGCGGTGACATTATGAAGATGTACCTTAAGATTGAAGATGACACTATTGTTGATTGTACATTTAAGACATTTGGCTGTGGTAGTGCTATCGCGACTTCATCTATGGCTACTGAAATGATTAAGGGTAAAACAATTGAAGAAGCACTTAATCTTACAAACAAGGCTGTTGCAGAAGCTCTTGATGGACTTCCAGCAATTAAGATGCACTGTTCTCTTCTTGCAGAGCAGGCAGTAAAGGAAGCTCTTAAGAACTATTACGAAGAAAGAGGCGGTATTCCAGAGAAGTATCTTGAGCATTTCAAGGTATTGAAGGAAGACGAGCATAGCCACGACGAAGAAGAGGAATAATTATGACTAAGAAGATTGTCAGATTAGTATCTGTTATTTTCAGTGTAATTGTAATAGCAGCTTTACTTTGCTCTTGTAATGGCCCGAAGATGGATGAGCCAGTGAACACACTTAATATAAATAGTTCCGCTTCTAATGTTGCAAGAGGCTATTACGAATCAGTTTTGTTTAATGACATTAGTCTTTTCGAGAAGTGCTTTCCAGAAGAATTCCTTAATGATGAAGGTGTAGATGTTACTGAACTATTTAATTCACTTCGTAATTCCAATCTTCTTGATGGTGAGTTCTTAGGTTCTGCATATTATTCGAGCGTAGCGTTTACTGAAGAAAATGGTTATGATTACGAATTGATGCGAGATAATATTTCTCAATATCACAATGTCGATCGAGATTTGATAAGCGATATAATGATAGTTAATATAAAGTTGTTTATCGAATTTGAAGATTCTACGAATTATGGCAATTCTGATGTATTATGTTACAAATATGATGGAGTATGGTATTATTATCAGGCGCAATAAGCGCCTGATTTTTTTTGCTTAAGGAGCCCTTGTTGATGGAGACTATCGGATTTGTGTTTTTCTTTAATTCACTTATGATTGGTATCGGTTTAGCGATGGATGCATTCTCTGTCTCTTTAACTAATGGACTACGAGAGCCTAATATGAAGGCTTCAAGAGCTACTTTTATATCTTTGATTTATGGATTTTTTCAGTTTATAATGCCTCTACTTGGATGGACATTTGTACACTGTTTGTTGTCTCTGTTTAATGCAATTAAGAATTTTATTCCTTTAATTGCTTTCATTTTGTTAACCTATATTGGAATTAAGCTGATTATTGATGGTATTAGTTCTCGTAAAGATAACAATAGTGAAGAGAATAATGTTTCAATAAATCGGAAGGAATTGTCCTTCAAGATACTGATATTACAAGGAATTGCGACTTCTATTGACGCACTTTCTGTTGGATTTACCATCTCTAATTATAATTTCTCAGCAGCCTTACTATCTTCGTTGATTATAGGTGTTATAACTTTCATAATTTGCTTTATTGGAATTATTCTTGGCAAAAAGATAGGCACCCAATTGTCTTATGGTGCCTCAATTCTTGGTGGTATTATCTTAATTGTAATTGGTGCAGAAATCCTAATTAGTGGTCTCGTCTAATATTGTCAATCAATAATTATAATGCTTCCTCATAAGGTTTTCCTGCCTTAAAATAATAATTACACTCAAATCCTAGCGACTTCAAATACTCACCAGTTTCTTCAAAGTGAATTCCCAAAGTATTTGTAGTATGAGAATCTGAACCGAGAGTTAGCATTTTGCCACCCATTTGCTTATACCTCAAGAGTATGTCTTTGTCTGGCATAAAGCTTGCATTCTTCTTCTGAATATTCTTGTGAATAGACCTAGTATTAATCTCTAGCGACTTCTCCTTAGAAATCAACGCCTCGAAAAGTCTATCGAATTCCTTAGGGCAGTCCTCGTACTTTACAGTCAAGTTTCTTTTCTTGCAGTAGCGATTTATGTAGTCGTAATGGCCAATAATATTATAGTTGTTTACATCCTCGGCCATCTTCGCTAATTGTTCTACATAAAGCTTATGAAGTGTAGCCTTATCATACTTCTTATAGCATTCTGGATAGAAATATACATCTTTCCCTTCGAAAAGATGATTACTCAAAATAATCGAGTCGAATGGAAGTGTAGAAGCAATATTATCAATTCGATTAACTAGATGCTCCTGATATCCAATTTCTATTCCCATAGTAAGGTCTAGTGTTTCAGGACAAAGTTTTTTCCATATTTGAAAAGATTCATTGAACTGATTTAAGTCGAATTTCTGTGGTTTTCCATCATCTAAATCGTGTGGATAATCGTCATCATAATGTTCTGTAATTGCAATTCTAGGAAGTTTTGCTTTAACTGCATATGTGAATAAATCAGAAATGCTCATCTCGGCATCTGGGCTGAAATGACAAGTGTGATTGTGACTATCTGTATACATAAATATCTCCAATTAACTAAATATTACCATTTGTATATGTTATCACAATATAAAGAGTGTAGTATAATGATTTGGTATAAAATTTGACATGAGGTGATAATATGGCAACTAAGAAAAATGCTGACAAGAAAGAAGCAGCAACGAAGAAGTCTTCTGTTAAGAAAACTAAGGCTACTAAGACTACTAAGGCTAATAAGACTTCTAAGAAGTCTAAGGATCCAGAGTTGTTTGCGACATATCCTAATCTATATGAAGAAATTTCAAATGATGAGCTTGATGCCTGTATGAATTTTGCTACTGAATATAAGCAATTCCTTGATATTTCTAAGACAGAGCGTGAATTTGTAATTAATACTGTTGAAGCAGCAGAATCTCTTGGCTTCGTTGATATTAATGAGAAGGAGATTTTGACTCCTGGTGATAAGGTATATGCAAATATTAGAGGTAAGGGTCTCGTTATGGCAGTTGTTGGTAATAGACCAATAACAGATGGAATGAATATTCTTGGTGCACATATCGATTCTCCAAGACTTGACCTTAAGCCAAATCCTATTTACGAAGATGAAGACACTTGTTATTTCAAAACACATTATTATGGTGGTATCAAGAAGTATCAGTGGACAACAATTCCTCTTGCAATTCATGGTGTCGTATTTACGAAGGATGGCGTTAAGCATGAGATCGTAGTAGGTGAGAAGGAAGACGATCCTATCTTCTACATTACTGATTTGCTTCCACATCTTGCTGATGAGCAGATGAAGAAGTCTACTCGTGAATTTATTTCCGGTGAAGATTTGAATGTAATCGTTGGTGGTATGCCATTAACAGGCAAGGATGCTAAGGATAAGAAGAATCTATATAAGGCAAATATTCTCAAGTTCTTATTCGATAATTATGGAATTGTTGAGAAGGATTTTGTCTCTGGTGAAATAGAGATTGTTCCTGCAATGAAGGCAAGGGACGTTGGATTTGATAGAGCATATATTGCTGCATATGGCCACGACGATAAGGTATGCGCATATCCTGCTGTTATGGCTCTTTTCGCACAGGGTAAGCCAAATAAGACTTGCGTTTGTATGCTAACAGACAAGGAAGAAATTGGTTCCTATGCTAATTCTGGTGCGCAGTCAGTGCTTTATGAGAACTTCCTCATGGAGATTTATGCTAAGTGCTCTGAAGGTCAGTTCGACTTGCTTAAGTATCGTAAGACTATCTCTAATTCCAAGATGCTTTCTGCAGATGTTTCTAATGCGTTTGACCCTAAGTATGCAAGCGTTTCCGATTATCGTAATTCTGCTTTCATGAGTAAGGGTATTAAGCTTGAAAAGTATGTTGGCGCACGCGGTAAGTCTGGTACAAACGAGGCTAATGGTGACTTCGTTGCTGAGATTGTAAGGATTCTTGAAGAGAACTCAGTTGCTTGGCAGACTGGTGAGCTTGGCAAGGTAGATGCAGGCGGTGGCGGAACAATTTCTGCTTATATGGCAAAGCACGGTATGGAAGTTATCGACTGCGGTGTTCCAGTATGGTCAATGCACGCACCATATGAAGTAATTTCTAAGATTGACCTTTATAGCACATATCTAGCATATAAGTGCTTTATCGAAAATATCTAAGATATAGCTTCTAACAAATATTGATAAACTAATTAATGCGGATCTTGATTGTCACTAAGGATGTCAAGGTCCGCTATATTTTGGAGCATAGTGTCATCGACATGAGTATAAATCTGTGTTGTTGCGACATTAGCATGTCCAAGTAAGTGCTGAAGTGAAAGTATATCTACATTTCCATGCTTATAAAGAAGCGTCGCGCAAGTGTGACGAAGCTTATGTACTGAATATTTGTCTACATTTATACCAGATTCTAAGAGGACACGCTTTACAATCTTCTGGACCATCTCACGAGATAGGCGTCGACCTTGCTTGCTAATAAATAATGCGTCCTTGTGGTCTGGTTTTATCTTGAGTGCTTGTCTTTCTGTAAGCCAGTCTTCTAGCGCAGAAAGTGTAAGCTTATTAAGATAGATTACACGTTCCTTACGACCCTTACCAAATACACGAAGCTGATTACCTGTTATGTCATTTGTATTAATATTACATAGCTCAGCTAGACGAATTCCGGTATTAAGAAAGAATGTAATAATACAATAGTCGCGAACATTTGAAGTAACTGGACTTTCTAGTGCGGTATTGATAAGTTGTTGGCTTTCTTCCTTGGATAGATATGTAGGAAGCTTCTTAGACTTCCTAGGCGCTTCGATGTTTACAGCAGGATTAGTACGAATAATGTGCTTCTTGGAGTGTAGATATTTGAAGAAGGCCTTAATAGCAGCTAGGTTCCTGCATCGTGTGTTTACACTGATTTTGTTACGGTTTAAGTAAACCATATATGCGAGGATGTCGTCTTCTCGAATTCTATTAATAAAGTCTTCGTCGATTGTAGATAAATCAATCTCGTTAAATATAATAGAAGCATCGACAAGCTTATAATCCTGCATCAAAAATCGGAAGAATTTTACAAGATCGCCTCTATAATTCTTGATTGTAAGCTCTGATTTGGCCTGGACCGCTTCCATATAAATTGAGAAATCATCTAATAATCTGAAGCTAGTGTTCATATTTCGAAAACTCCTTGTGTAAACTGTCTATATTTTAGCATAAAAGAACAGTCTTTTTTTGGAAGAATTATCTTGTTTGATAATATTTGTTGTGCTAATATATGACACAGTTCAAGGACAAATGTCCACCACTCGCGGACAGTGTCCCTCTCGAAAAGAACACAATAAATATACGAAATGGATGGAAAATGATTATGGAAAAGAAATTACGTGCAGGCGTTATTGGTGCTACAGGTTATGTAGGACAGAGATTTATTACACTTCTTGAGAACCACCCTTGGTTCGAGTGTGTTGCACTTTGTGCATCACCAAGATCTGCAGGTAAGACTTATGAAGAAGCTGTAGATGGCAGATGGAAGATTGATGCCAAGATGCCAGAATATGTTAAGAATATGGTAGTAATGGGTACAGACGATATCGAGGCTTTCTGTGAGAAGGTAGATTTCTGTTTCTGTGCAGTTGATATGAAGAAGGACGAGATTAAGGCTCTTGAAGAGAGAATCGCTAAGACAGAGACACCAGTTGTTTCTAATAACTCTGCAAACAGATGGACAGAGGATGTTCCAATGATTATCCCTGAGATTAATAGCGATCATGCTGAGATTATTGAGGCTCAGAAGGCAAGACTTGGTACAACAAATGGATTTATCGCAGTAAAGCCAAATTGTTCTATTCAGAGCTATGTTCCAGCTTTAACACCACTACTTAAATTCGGTATTAAGCAGATTTCTGTATGCACATACCAGGCTATTTCTGGTGCAGGTAAGACATTTAAGGATTGGCCAGAGATGGTTGGCAATATGATTCCATACATCGGTGGAGAAGAAGAGAAGTCCGAGAAAGAGCCACTCAAGGTTTGGGGTAAGGTAAATGGTGACCATATCGAGAATGCTAGCGCACCAGTTATTTCTGCACAGTGCTATCGAGTAGCAGTTCAGGAAGGACATACAGCCGCTGTATCCGTATCCTTCGAGAATAAGCCATCTAAGGAAGAAATACTTGAGCTATGGAACAGCTTCGAAGGTGAAGCGCAAAAGCTTAATCTTCCACATGCTCCAAAGAAGTTCCTCCAGTACATCGAAGAGGACAACAGACCACAGCCAGCACTCGATGCTTATTATGAGGGTGGAATGGGTGTATCTATTGGTAGACTTCGTGAAGATAATATCTTCGATTACAAGTTTACATGTCTATCTCACAACACACTTCGTGGCGCTGCAGGCGGCGGAATGTTAACAGCAGAGCTTCTCGCAGCTAAGGGCTATATTAAGAGCAAGAATTAATTGAATTAATAAATCTGCTATCAGAAATGGTAGCAGATTTTTTATACTCTCTTTTTTTATCTTTTTCGAAAAAAAGTGCTTGACACAAACGACAACTATTATTATACTAACTAAGCGCTTGAGAGAGCGCCCCATGTTAGTGAAGACGTGGGCCTTTAGCTCAGTTGGTTAGAGCAACCGGCTCATAACCGGTCGGTCTTGGGTTCGAGTCCCTGAAGGCCCACCATTTAACTAGCTAATACAATTTAATATATGGGAAGATTCCCGAGCGGCCAAAGGGAACAGACTGTAAATCTGTCGTCAGTGACTTCGGTGGTTCGAATCCACCTCTTCCCACCAAAAGACTTGTACATCTGTACAAGTCTTTTTAATTGCCAAAATGTGCGGGATGTGGTATATAGGAGGTCGGACAGATTGAAAAATAAGAATTTGATGAGAGGTAACTATGGCAAGTAGTAAGGAATATTTAGATTT